>CAYJFB010000004.1:24565-53206 GCA_964369685.1 uncultured Desulfovibrionaceae bacterium
TCACAGCTCACAGCTCACAGCTCACAGCTCACAGCTCACAGCTCACAGCTCACAGTTTGATAGCTGTACAGTTTTTTTACGTCTATAAACAAAGCGGAGTCAATCATGAACCACACCCTGCTTTTTGATGATAAAGTACGCATCGTTCAAGAAACAGTCCCCGGAAAACAAGTGACGTTGGCACACCTCATCGCGCATCCCGATGAAGAACTGGCAAAAAAGATCGGTGTTCCCGGTGCGGAAGCCATCGGTATTTTAACCTTAACACCGCGTGAAGCCGCCATGATCGCAGGCGACTTTGCCACCAAAGCCGCTGCCGTACAAATCGGTTTTGTGGATCGTTTTACGGGCGCCTTGGTTATTCAAGGAACTGTCGGCGGTGTTGAAGAGGCCTTACGTCAAACGGTAGAGTCGTTATGTACGATTTTAGACTTTACAGGTTGTAAACTGACAAAGGCGTAACTCATGCCCAAATATGTTCTGCTTGGTGCCGTAGGTGCCGGTAAAAGCACTCTTTTCCAATTGTTACATGATCGTACAGCCAATGAAGCTCGTAAAACCCAAGCCATGGATTACGATTTGGCAGGCTCTGTTGACACTCCCGGTGAATTTTTTTCTAATCCCCATTTTTACCCTGCCATGCTCAGTGCCACGGCAGAAGCCGAAGTGTTGCTTTATGTTCATGCTGCTGATGATCGAGAATGCCGTGTTCCGCCGGGTTTTTTGAGTATTTACAGTCATATCACTGTGGCTTGTGTGATCACCAAAGCGGATCTGCCCGATGCTGATGTCGCTGAAACGGAAAGCCTTTTGCGCCAATGGGGCTTGCCTGAACCGTTTTTTGTTTTGGGCCATGGCATGTCCGAAAAATTACAAATCCTGCAAGAATGGCTCGCACAGCATGACGCCTGCAAAACGTGTGAGTGAGGCGACGAGATGAGTTTTTTCCCCAATGTGCGGCGGAGTTGGAAACGATTTTGTGCAAGACGCGGTTGGCGCAGTTTTACATGTCCTTTTTGCTTTGAACGCGTCCGTTTGACAGAACTGGTGTTTCGCTGTGAAAACAGTCAATGTCGCAGTCCAAAACCTGACACGGTATTGGCAAGAGTGTGGAACGAAGAGTCGTTTGCACGCACCTTTGCGGTTGACAAAGCGCGCTTCTTTGCCTCCTGTCCGACATGTATGCAAAAAAGTCACGTCCGCATTTGTCCGCATTGTCATAAAGCCTTACCGGACACGTTTGGCTTGCAAGACGATTTCATCATCGCTGTGATTGGTGCGCGTAATGTTGGGAAAAGTCATTTCTTGGCGGTGTTGATTGAACACATCAGACAACAAGTCGGTTTGCGTTTCAACATGAGCATTGAATTTGTGGATGAAGACACCCATCAACGCTATATGGAACACTTCTATACACCGATTTTTCGCGATCAACGCACTATTGAAGCAACCCCCAGCGCACGCACGGCACCGCTTGTACGCACGCCACTCTTGTATCGACTCTCACGGCGCGATCATGCAAACACACTTGAAGAACTCGGAACGTTAGCGTTTTTTGATACGGCCGGTGAAGATCTCGACAATTTGGATACCATTCAACGTTTGAATAAATATATTCTCAATGCCGACGGTATCATTCTCTTGCTTGATCCTTTGCAAGTTGATGCGGTGCGTGAAAAACTGCCAAACATTCCCTTACCGCCTAAAGAATCCAACCCGCTTGATATCATGCAACGCCTGACCAACCTATTCTTGCGACAATGCGGTACTGAGAATAATAAAAAAATCACAACACCTGTCGCGGTATGTTACTCTAAATTTGACACTTTATATCCGTTGATGGATCCTTCTTCACAACTGTTGCACAAAGCCGCGCACAATGGCCATTTTGACATTCGTGATTGCGAAGCGATTCAAGGTGAGGTTGAGGCCATGCTTTTTAATTGGGGGCATGCAGGGCTACTCAATCTTTTAAAAGTTCGTTATCAAAGCAGTGCATTTTTTTGTATCAGTTCGTTGGGTAGTGCTCCCGACGGCACAAGAATCAGCACAGTGAAACCCATTCGGGTTGAAGATCCTTTTTTGTGGTTATTGTACCAATCGAAAAAAATTACATAATATGTTTTGGTATCAAGCTTATTACACATCTTGTCGAATCAATGGTTGTGGTGGTTTCAAAGTGTGTGCTCAGTCTGAGGGACTTTCTGCCGACGATCTGGATGAAATCGTGCGCTACGGATTACACCGTCCTCCTCTTTATTTGCACAATCTCGATGCCACACACGCGCAATGCCCAACAGCCTTCCGTTGGCTCAAACTCAACAGCACACGATATGTTTTACAAAAAAGCCACTATTTGGGACTCGATGACACAGGGCGTGACGGCAACTTTTTTACACACAGTCTCATAAGTACAACCCCTTATCCACGTGTTTCAACATGGATGATTGATTGTCTTTTGTGGTCAGGCTGGCAAAACGCCTTTACCGATTCTGCACATACACCGTCCTTGCCTGTCGTTGAACTGCCATCGACGACAGAAGAAATCACAGACATGTTCAGTTGGGAAAATTTAGCAATGTTTCTGCATAAACAATCAGAACGCGTGCTGTGGCTTGAGTACATGTTGGCAGGGCTTTTTTTGCCTGCACAAAAAATTGTCATTATTGATGAAAAGGAATATGCGCCGTATTGGCTCGCGTGTCTGACAAAACTGTTGCCGCGCGACACAGCCAACAGACTTACCTTTTCAACCTATCAAAAAAACCGTCTTCCTGCCGTAAATATTGTCGTCACCGTCCCCGAAGTCGCTTGGGCTTCTTCTCCTGAAGAAATGTTGTGTGATGTGCAAACAACGCTGCCGCAGAATAACCCAAACATACCTGAAAAAGCCCATCATTACGCACAGAAACTCGTTTCAACACTCTATAAAACACCGCAAAACATTTCAAATGTTTTGGAAACTTTCACGCGTTTTAAAAGAAAATAGCATTTTATGAAAAATAACATGTTATTATTTAAAATATATCGATAACACAACAATATTATTTATTAATGAATCTTTTTCTCATGGTATCATGATTTAAAAAAGCGTTCTTCGGATTGTTTCAGCGACTTGAAGCACAATCTTTATTCATGTATAGTTGTATTATTCAGAATGCCTATTAAGCGAAATGTAAACAATGTAATAAAGGGTATAGACTATGTCTAAAATGCGAACAGGATGTTTGTTTATCTGTTTATTGCCTTTTTTATGTATGATCTTTGTTGGCGTAATGAGCATCATACAAGGTCAGGGAAATGGAAACAGTATTGGTGTCATCCTTCTTGGCCTTTTCATGTGCGCTTTTATCTGGTTAGTATGGTTTTTTATGAAAAAAGCTACGAAAAAACGTAAAAAGCGCGTCTCACGTAAAGGTCATGGCCGTTCTGCTTCAGCTCATCGTCGTGATGGCGACGACAATGATGACGATGACGACGATGATGACGATGATGACGGTGATGACGGTGATGACGGTGATGATTCAGACAATGATTAATGCGTGTTTGCTGAGAGTCTATGGTTGCATACGGCGATGTTTTATAAAATGTTATAGCTTGTAAAAATACAGGCTATACAAACGCTGAGGAGTTGCAATGAGAATAAAACAGCTTTTTTGGGTGTTGTCAGTTCTGTCACTTTTTATAGTTACTCCGTCTTTTGCTGCAGAATGGTTTGTGTCGCAAGAAGTTGGCAAAAATAACAAGGACGGAAAAACAGCAACGACTCCTTTTAAAAATATTCAAAAAGCCATTGATAAAGCCGCCGACGGAGACGTCATCAAAATTGCTCAAGGCAATTATTATGGATTGATGAATGTCGGTAATATTCTTTTGAAAAAAGCAGTTACTCTTGAAGGCGGTTATGCAACAGATTTTTCAACAAGAGATGTCTTAAAATACCAAACAAAAATTCAACCTGACAACAAATCAAACAAATCGGGACTCAATCATCCTTTATTACGCATTATGGTGAAAAAAGGTACTGTCGTACTTGATGGGCTGTTGTTTGATAAAGGTCAATCAAACAATTATCATATGACAAAAGGCGTTGTCGAAGGTCTTGGCGGCATGCTTTTACATCCTCCGACAAAAGCGACGACAACAAGCATTCCCAATGCCAAAATGCCACTTATCGCAGGGCCGAGTTCAGGCGGTTTTGAAGGCGATTTGTTGATTCAAAACTGTATGTTTTTGAACGGTAACAATGCGGGCATTCGCTTTCAAGCCGATGGTAAAGTGACGATTCAAAATTGTGTGTTTGTCGGCAATGTGATGTCTGCCGTAGAATTAAACGGCGGCAAAGCGAATTCGAGAGGCTTGTTGGAGTTTGCCAACAACACGGTTTTGTTCACTTGGACAAGAACGGCCGAAATGTCTGACATGGGCTACGGCGTTCGTGCAAGACGAGGTATGGATTATAATATTCACAATAATCTGATTGCATTCAACGCATGGAGTGGTATTGATTCGACACACGACGATCCCAATCGTAAATTATCCATCGATAATAATATGTTTTTGTTTAATAAGCAGGGCGATTTATTAATCACATACAGCGGCACACTGTTTCCTGTGACAGTTGATCTTTTTGGCGATGTTGAGTTGGAAAGTGCTGAAGGCAATGTGGCGCCTGAAGACATGGCTGTCATTGCCGATGTCATCAACAAAGAGTATGCTTCAAATTTCTTGGCTGCTTCCTATAAAGAAGAGGTCAGCCATGATCCGAATTCGGCTGCCAACCAGTTGCGTTCTATGCTTGGGCAAAATCAACAAGGTACGATTCAATCCACAGTGAGCATGTATGCCAATCAATATCCGTTTGATGACGGTTTGAAGTTGTTCGGTGCAGTGCTCGGCTATGGAGCTCAAATCCCCGGACAAAATTAAATGTTCTTTTTTCTGGGGGAAATGAGTTCCCCCAGATCCCCTTGACTCTGCGGTGTACTTAAAATGCGAAAAAGAGATGTGTTTCTGTGTGGTCAAAGCGTTGTCGCGTTTTGAATGCGCCGCAGTTCGACTACATCAAACACAATCATCAGCGAGGATAGTATGAAGCGTTGTATAGGCATTTTTTTTCTTTTACTATGCAGTATTGTCCTCGTCGGTACGGTGCATGCCGAATCCGCTTATTGGACAGTACAGGGAACATCGGCACGCGGTTGGGATACAACGTTACGTGTCGATTTTCTTATGGATGAAACCCGTTGTCGTAAGGCGTATGGCGAGCGTTGGTTCCAGCAATGTTCTGCGGATATCGGCGGTCAACCCGGACAACTTGCTCGTGGAGTGCGCATGGTGCCTGCCGTTGCAGGAGAATGGCGTTGGGTAAACCAAGGCGTTTTGCGTTTTGAACCTGAACTCTCTCTCAAACCCAATAGCATATATACTGTTGATGTAAGCGGATTGGCTTTGCCGAATAACGTACATATTGAACACAAAAAAGTGAGTGTACGCACGCTCCCGCAAGCAGTGACTATAGAGACAGAGAATGTGTGGATCGATCCTTCAAGCAAAGAGGAGCATGCTTTTTCTGTTCCCTTACGTTTTACATGGCCTATAGATGCAAAAGATTTTGCTAAACGGCTTTCTCTCAAGCCTGAAGTCGATAACGGTCTTGTGCTGGGGACACCGCGAATCACATGGAATCAAGATCGGCGTGAGGCCTTGCTGTCTGTACCTATACATCGCTTGGGTGTCAGTAAAACAGGCATACAACTTATGGTTGACGGCATCCCCTTGGCTTTTGAAAAAAACGATGTGGTGCAGATACAATACAACAATCCTACAGCCGGTCATCGTTTTACCGTACCCGGACGTGACGAAACATTTGTACTGCGTAAAATAACACTGCAACAAGACTATGATACTGATTTGGCACGGTATTGGTATGTAGAGTTTAAGCCATCTTTACACATGCGCCCTCAAGAGGCCTTGAATTTTTTACAAATTATAGAACTTCCTTTGTCTGTCAGTTCGGAAGCGCAAGAACCGTTTGACTGGCGCAAGCCCGATCACATCGATCCTCGCGATTTGGAACGCGGTAAACGCCTTACACCCGAAGCGGTACAAGTGCTTGATGAACCGACAGACACGTTGCGTTTTCGCATTCCTGCGACATCGGGACGCTATGTTTTTGCACGCCTCAGAGCGGGCGCCAAAGCCGCAAACGGTCAGGAACTAAAAACAAATTGGTTCAATGTGATGCAAGTTCCTGTTGCTCATCCTGAGTTAAATTTGTTGCAGCCTGGTCATGTGCTGTCTCTGAGCGGCGAGCGAATTTTGGATCTGCACGCGACAAATATTCAAGAAATTTCATGGCGTGTATCACGCGTACGTGATCCGTTTTTGGCCTTATTAGCGCGTCAGGCCAATTTTGAATCGCCGTATACCGATTTTGATCTGCTTTCAGATGTGGCGACAGGAACATTGAGTGTACCGAGTAAAGCGGTCGGTGAGCCGCAATTTGTAGCTCTGAAATTGGATGAAATGGTCGCCCAATTACCAAACAATAAAGGCGCGGCCAAAGGTCTTTTGTTTGTAGAATTGCAAGGGATAGACAAAATCGGCAGTGCAACCAATGCAGGAACTTATGATCGCAGTACACACGCTTCGCGTTTGATTTTGGTCAGCAATCTTGGTTTAATGTTAAAAGAATTGCCAAACGGTGCGGTGACGGCGTTTGTGAGTGATTTACAAGCAGGCGGCCCTTTGGCTGATGTGCAAGTACATGTGCTCGGTGCTAACGGACGACCCGTAGCGACAGCGCGTACCGATAGAGACGGCCGTGCCGATCTGCCGTCATTGCGTGGTTTTACGCGTGAAAAAGATCCTGTGGCTGTGGTCGCGGTACAAGGTGACGGTGAACAGGCCGATCTGGCGTGGTTATCGCTTTCAGACGGCACACGTCGTGTGGAGCATGCAAATTTTGCCGTTGCGGGTCGTCATGTTGTGGCTGATGATTTGTTGGCTTCGGTCTTTACGCAGCGTGGTCTGTATCAACCCGGTGAAACGTTGCGTTTTGGGTGTGTTTTGCGCCGTAGTGATTGGAACGCGTTGCCTGAGCGTTTACCGTTGTTGGCGGTCTTGAGCGATCCGACGGGGCGAGTTGTTTTACGTCAACAGGTCACTGTCGGTGCTGACGGACTTGTAACCCTTGATTGGCAATCCTCGTTGAATTCTCCTACAGGGCGGTATAGACTCGATTTCTTGACAGGCAATACGCTTGGCGAACGGTTTCGTGAAGACAGCTTTTTGGGTTCTGTTTATGTCAGACTTGAAGCCTTTCAACCCGATTCCATGACTGTGGGGATGCAATTCAGACCGCATGATCAAAGTCTCAGTAAAGGTTGGATTGTGACGCCTCCGTCAGGACAGGAAGACAATCTTCCCGATCTTGGCATTCATGTGCGTAACCTTTATGGTGCGCCTGCTGTTGACCGTCTTGTGCGCGGAACGTATGCAAGTCGTCCTGCACGGTTACATTTTGCAGGTTATGAAGAATACACGTTTTTTGATAATGCACCGATGCAGAATAACCAAACTGAATTGACATTGTCCGAAAAACGCACAAATGAAAAAGGGGAAGCGAGTGTTTCGCTACCTCTTGATCGCTTGCGTTTGGGAACCCAGACAGGAACAGTGTTTGTCGAAGTTCAAGAAGCGGCAGGCGGACGTGTTGTTATTCAACAAAAAGATGCCTTGTTTTCTCCTGCCAAAACGCTGACAGGTTGGATTCCCAAAGGGCCGGGCACAAATCTCAATTATATTCCGCAAAATATGCAAACGGCGTTACATTTTATAACGTTGGACAACACCTTGCAATCTGTGAGTGCGGGAACATTGTCACTCACGTTGTCTGCACGGCGTTTTGTGAACAGTTTGGTTACCGATGCACGCGGTGAATACCGTTATGACCAAACCCCCGTAGACAACGAAATCAGTAAAACACAGATAACCCCCGGTGCAGACGGTTTTTTATGGAATATTCCCAGTGAAACAACAGGTGATTTTTTGTTAACTGTCAAAAACACAGAAGGAACAACGCTTGCTGTGGTTCCCTTCTCTGTTGCGGGACAAAGCCTTGCCACACCGAATGATATCGTGTCCACAAATCCTGTGGCGGGGAACATGCGCATACGATTGGACAAGAGTACCTATCGTGCCGACGAGACAATCAACGTGCGCCTTTCAACACCCTATGATGGTTATGGCTTGCTCACTATTGAACGTGAAAATGTGTTGGCTCAACAGTGGATTCGAGCCAAAGCCGGTGACAGTGTACACAGTATTCGTATTCCTGAACAGCTTGAAGGCCGCGGTTATGTTTCGTTGTCTTTTGTACGCAGTCAGGATTCTGAAGCCATTTATATGGATCCGTACAGTGTTGCTATTGAGCCGTTTACAGTTGGCATGGAACGGCGTGATATGGGGTTGCGTCTTGAATTACCAGAACGCCTTTATCCGGGACAACGCGCTTCTGTCCGTGTGTCGTCCAAGGTTGCGGGTAAAGCTGTTGTCTTTGCCGTTGATGAGGGTGTGTTGCAATTGACGCGTTTCCAAACCCCGAATCCTTTACGTGATTTGTTGGCTGATCGTGCCTTGGATGTGGAAACCAGACAAATTTATGATTTGTTGATGCCTGAACACACGCGTTTGCGTGGGCGCATGGCTGCTTTTGGCGGTGGTATGGATGCCTCGGCAAGCGGACGTTTTTCCAATCCCTTTAAACGCCGTGCCGAACCACCGTTTACGTTATGGACAGGGCTTGTTGATGTGACACCGCAAGGTGTGGACATTCCTTTCACGGTGCCTGCACACATTAACAGTCGGATTCGTTTTATGGTTGTGGGGTCTGCGTTGTCGGCACCGCAAACAACGTTTAAAATTTTCGGCGATGCGGAGCAAGAGACGCTCTTTGCCATGAGTGGCAGTGCCGAAACGTTTGTTGAAGTGCGCGGTGATTTGGTGTTGTCGCCGCAATTACCGCTTGCTGTATTGCCGAAAGATCGCTTTGACGGTGCGTTGGTGCTTGCCAACACCACCGAAAAAGACATGAATGTAGATATCATGATGGACACCGACAGCGCGTTTGTTGCCGAAAAAGCGATTCAAGAGTCATTGTTGTTGCCTGCCGGTGCTGAAAAAACGTTGCCTTTTGTCTTGCAGGCGCAAGATGAACTTGGTGAACGTGTCGTGCGTTTTCTTGTGCGTCACGGTAAAGCCACACAAGAACGTGTGATGTCATTGTCAATCCGTCCTGTCACACCGAAAGTGCGTACCGAAAAAGCGGGTCAAAGTAACGGTAAAATCATCGTTGAACAAGCACGTCAACTCTACCCGTATGAAGCCGTCGGACAAATGAGTGTTTCAACGGCACCGTTACCGATGTTGCGTGCGTTTATGCAACAACTCAACAGTTATCCGTATGGGTGTACCGAACAGCTGATCAGCCGTAGCATGCCACACGCGGCTTTGGCAGCCTTGCCTCAACTACAAAAGCTTGTGGATTCACATCCCAATCTTTCTGATAGTGAACAAGCAAAACATGTCGCCCAATTGCAAACAGACACACTCAGTCGTTTGGAAGCTTCCTTGTCTTATGGGAATGGTGTCGGTCTTTGGCCAAATACAGAGGCTTCTGTGTGGTTGACGGCGTATGCAGGTGACTTTTTGCTCACTTTGAACGAAGCCGGTAACGGCACTTCGGAAGCTTTATCGAGGCGGTTGTTTCAGTCGTTGGATAGGATGACGGGGCGTTCGCCTGCATCGCTTGAAGAAGCCCGTGCGTTGGCGTATGCCATTTGGGTTGCAACGCGTTATGGAATGATCACTACACAAGAATTGGAACAGCTTGAAAACGTGTTACCGAAGCTCACCAAAACATGGCACAATGATATTACGGCGGCGCTCATGGCAGGCAGCTATGCGTTGTTGCGTTTGGATAAAAAGGCGCAACAATTGTTACCTCAAAAAGGAATGTTGGTGACAGACGACGAGTTGCTCTCTGAGCTTGGTGCGCAAGCTTTGTATATTTTGGTGTTACAGCGTCATTTTCCGAATAGGTTAGAAGACGGTCAAACCATAGCCAACCTTGTACAAAAAGCCATATTAAACCTTGCCAACGGACAAAGTAACACCACGTCTGCCGCACTGACCGTACGAGCCTTGCTTGCCGCAACACAAACACTGCATCTTGCGGATACAATAGACTCAGGCACAGTGCCAGATATCGAATGCGAAGCGTATGCCGCAGGTTTTACAAACGATCAAGCCGAACTCAGTGTTTTGGACGGTCTTGTCAGTTTGAATGCCCCGGGTTGTCTTCGTTATGGCATCACAAGTACGGCGCCGGTGTATTGGCATGTTGTCAACGACGGATTTGATCGGACGTTGGCTCCTGCGTATGTGTCGGGGATGACGCTTGAACGCCGATATGTCAATGTTGCAGGAGAAACAATTACACCCGAAACGACACTTAAACTCGGTGAACTGGTAACCGTATTGCTGACTGTACGCGCACAAGATCGGTCGATAAAGAATGCTGTTCTTGTAGATATGTTGCCCGGTGCCTTGGAACCGCTATTACCGACACAAGGTAATCAAACAGTTACAGGATCATATACACGTTTTGAGCGTCAAGAAGACCGCGGAATTTTTTTCCTTGATGTTAACACAACAGCGCAAACGTTGACGTATACAACGCGAGTTGTGGCTTCGGGACGCTTTACGGCGCCTGCGGCTGCGGTGACGGCGATGTATGCACCCACACAAACCGCACGTACCGCATCGACACAACTGGTTGTCGAATAAGTTTTTTTCTGGGGGGACAAAGCCTGCAAGGCACAGTCCCCCTTACAAGGATACATGCTTAAGGCGTCTCAGGGTATCTTTTTTATATGAAATTGGAGATCTGTTTCAGTATTTCTTGCATATTGTGACGCATCAGGGTAAAAAAATGAAAAATGTTTGAATAACGGTGCAGGAGCAAAAGCATGAGCACAACAGGTAAAATAGCTAAAATAACAATTCCTTTTTTGCACCAAGCCTTGTATGCAAAACAAAACCATGCTGAAAACGTATTGGATTCGCCGGAACAATGGACACATCGGCTTTGTGGTTTGGTCATGTCAGAACGCGAGGTTCGTGTCACATTGACAGAATTACAAGCCATGGACAGTGCGCTTTTAAATCAAGCCATAAGTCATGTTGTCAACGATATGCATAAGACACTCACTGCACAACAACAAACGACAACACAAAACGAAAAGCAAGCGCTCGATGCCTTCGTGAACACACACGGAAACAGTGCTCACCCCCCTACATCACAACAGCACGCTCCTAACATTCTAGGCCAAGACGAAAATGCCTTGCGTTTGCGAGCACAGCATTTGTTGTTGATGGATTGGGTACAAGAAGAACGCGTTCTGGAAATTAAACAATTAGCACAAAACTATACAAAAGAAGCCATCGAACTGGCTGAATTGTTTTCTGATCAAACGTTGCCACAACCCGATGCTCAAAAAGCATCAGAAGAACTTCAAACGATTTCAAGCTTGAACACAGATGTTGAAACGTTATTATTTCCTTGGGAATTTGTTTTGGCACAGCTGAGTTGGTTTTTACCGCATGACGTGTTGCTTGTTGTCGGCAGTCCTTTGCTATATGATAGCTTGCAAGAACACGGGCAATCTGCACAAATACCTGCAACAATAAAAACACTCACGGATGGAGAACAGCTGTGGACATGCCCGTTACGTCCGCTTTTGGGTATGTGGGCTGTGATGGCAGATCCGAAACACACAGACCGCGTGTTTTCGTTTGTTATTCCCTCCACCGTCATAGCGGAGTCTATGGAATGAACAACACACCACTTTTGGCAAACGGTTTGTATGGCGTTGTTTTTGATTGTGATGGGGTGTTGGTGGATTCCCGTTCTGCCAATATTGGATACTACAACTTGTTGTTACATGAACTCGGTAAGCACCCTCTGACCAAAGTTCAAGAAGATTATGCACAAATGGCTACAGCTCATCAAGCCATAGCCCAGGTCTTGACAACAGAAGAATTGGATTGTTTACCTGAACTGTATCAACGACATCCGTATCAAAATGTTTCTTTGCCGCATTTACAATTAGAGCCCGGATTGAAATCGTTACTTATGTATTTGCAAAAACAAGACATTCGTCTTGGTATTTTTACCAATCGCGGCAGAGGGGTGTATGATGTTTTAAAGATGTTTGATCTTCAACATTTTTTTGATATTGTGATGTGCGTCGATGATGTTGAGCCGAAACCCAATCCTGAAGGATTGTTGAACATTTTACGGCACTGGCGTGTTGCTCCCGACGAAATTGTTTTTGTCGGAGACAGCGTCACCGATGAAGGTGCCGCTCATGCAGCGGGTGTTCCTTTGGCGGCATACAAAAATACCATGCTCAAAGGTGCTTGGCATGTCGATTCGTTTGTTGCTTTGCAAACCGTTTTTGCTGAATATCTTGATTCTTCTACAACAAAAAAGGGAACACAACCTGCCTAAGCACCTTTGACATGCTCCGAGTCCAAAGACAACAAAATATACCAAATATTGTCAAACAGATGTGGATGCCTATTTAAACAACAAGACAACCGACATGGATTTGTCACTACGTTTTTGGAGATGTTTTTTATGATTTTGCTCGGTAACCTTATTTCCGGTGTAGCCATGGTTCTTTCAACACTGTTGACCATGTATTTTTGGATTATCATCATAGCCACACTGCTCACTTGGGTTCGACCCGATCCGTATAATCCTATTGTACGGACATTGACGGCATTGACAGAACCGTTGTTTTATCGTGTTCGCAAATGGTTGCCGTTCACCTTGATTGGCGGTGTGGATCTTTCACCGGTTGTCGTGTTGATAGCTATTCAGCTATTACAAGTTGTTATTGTTAATTCGTTGGTGCAGTGGGCTGCTGTGATTCGTACAACAGGAATTATGTAAACACAGAACATGCATAATTTGGTGAGACGCTCCAAAAAGTGTTTCCTTTTATGATATTCTTGTGTAAACTTTTTATAAATTCATAAAAGAACGCTCTTATCAATAGACGGAACCAACGCGTTATCAACGTTTGTATCAATACAAATCGTGTTTTTGAGGCGAAATTACAGCGTGTGTTTATCGTAAAACGCTGTGAACTGGTATCGAACAAATACCCCTCTTGTTTGAAGAGGCTTTTCTTAACCTTTCAACTATCAGGAGTCTCCGGTTATGGAACAGCACGAAATCCTTTTGCTGGAAAAGTATGCCGCTACCGACCCCCAACTGAAAGAACTTTGGGACGATCACATTATTTATGAAAAACAGGTCGATAAATTGGAAGGTAAAGCATATCGGACACCTACCGAGGAACAAACCCTGAAACAATTGAAAAAACAAAAACTCGAAGGCAAAACATTGTTGCATGAACTGCTTGATAAACATGCCGCAACTGACGCCTAAAGCCTAAAACACACATGAAATTGAATGATGCAGACGCATTCGATTGAGTATGTTTTTCCGCCTGAATATTGTTTCAGGCGGTTTTATTCTGAAAAATGAGTAGAAGCCCTCAAAACATTGATGAATGTCTGCTGTAAGGACTAAAATGTTATGGAAATGACAGGTGCATGTATTATAATGGAGTGTCTGAAACGTGAAGGCGTTGATGTGATCTTTGGGTATCCCGGTGGTCAGATCATTGATACATATAATGAGCTTTCGCGTCATCCCGAGCTTCGACATGTGCTTGTGCGGCATGAACAAGGTGCCGCGCATGCCGCAGACGGTTATGCCAGAGCATCCGGTAAAGTGGGTGTTTGTTTTGCCACTTCAGGCCCCGGAGCCACCAATACCGTAACAGGTATTGCTACGGCCTATGCAGACTCCATTCCCATGGTGATCATAACCGGTCAGGTCGGCACACCGCTCATTGGCAACGATGCGTTTCAAGAAGTGGATATTGTGGGCATTACTCGTCCTTGTGTGAAGCACAATTTCTTAGTGAAGCGGCTTGAAGATTTGGCACCGATCTTACGTCAAGCCTTTTATTTGGCACGCACAGGGCGTCCCGGACCTGTACTTGTTGATGTGCCGAAAGACATTCAGCAGGGCAAGATTGAATTTGTGTGGCCTGCTGATGTTGTGATGCGTAGTTACAATCCCACCTATAAACCCAATTTGAACCAAGTGCGACGGGCAATGTCAATTCTTGAGCATAGCGAACGCCCGTTAATGATGATTGGCGGCGGTGCAATTATGTCTAACGCCGACGCGGTGGTCAAGCAGCTTGCACACGCTATGCAATTGCCGGTTGTCGGCACTTTGATGGGCTTGGGTGGTTTCCCGGGTGACGATCCGTTATGGCTGGGTATGCTTGGGATGCATGGAACCTATGCAGCCAATATGGCTATTTCAACAGCAGACGCCATTTTGGCTGTCGGAACGCGTTTTGACGATCGAATTACAGGACGCATCGCAGCCTTTGCTCCAAAGGCTCAAATCATTCATGTTGACATTGATCCCACTTCGATTCGGAAAAACGTCAATGTTGAGGTGCCGATTGTTGGTGACAGCCGTATGGCTTTAGAAGCCTTACTCACGATTTTTCAATCAGGCAGTTCAACGAAAGATTGGTCAAATGCGCACGCAACGTGGATTGAACAAACCCAAACATGGCGTCGTGAACATCCGTTGGCGTGGACAAAGGGGGCTTGTTTAAAACCGCAACAAGTACTTGAAAAATTTGACTCATGTACGCCTCCTGACACGATTGTGACAACAGAAGTCGGTCAGCATCAGATGTGGGCATCGATGTTCTACACATACCGCAAACCACGTACATTTTTGACTTCGGGTGGTCTCGGGACAATGGGGTATGGCTTGCCTGCGGCGGTGGGTGCACAAATGGCGATGCCCGAACGCTTGGTTGTCGATATTGCCGGTGACGGTTCGATTCAGATGAACATTCAAGAATTGATGACCGCGGTTGAAAATGAATTACCGATTAAAATTTTGATTCTTAATAATGGGCATTTGGGTATGGTGCGACAGTGGCAGGAACTGTTTTACGGTCGTAATTATGTGGCGACGAATATGGAACGCCAACCTGATTTTGTGTTGTTGGCTCAGGCCTATGGTGCGGAAGGGTATCGAATCACGACAGAGCAAGAATTGAATGACGTGTTGCCTCAAGCGTTGGCGTCACCGCGTACGGCAATTATTGATGTGCATGTGGAGCGGGAAGAGAACGTTTTTCCGATGGTTCCCGGTGGTGCGGCATTGAACGAAATGCTCTTGTCGTAAACAAGATTTTCAAGTTTGGAGGAATACATCATGCGTCACATCCTTTCCGTGCAGGTGGAAAATGAACCGGGCGTGTTGTCTCGTGTTGCGGGTTTATTTAGCGGACGTGGTTTTAATATTGAGTCATTGACGGTTGCGCCGACGCTTGAAGAAGGCGTTTCGCACATGACCATTGTGACCAGCGGTGAAGCTCAGCTGATTGAACAAATTATTAAACAACTGCGTAAACTGGTGACGGTTATCAAGGTTGTGGATTTTAACAATGTGGCTACGGTTGAACGTGAAATGATTGTTCTTCGTGTACAGGCAGAAGAAGCCAAACGCGGTGAGATTTTACGTATAGCCGATATTTTTCGCTGTAAAGTTGTTGACGTGAGCCTTACAGATTTGACCTTGGAGGTCACAGGCACACACGATAAGGTGCAAGCAATTATTCAATTGTTACAAAAATTTGGTATTAAAGAAATGACCCGTACGGGCACATTGGCTCTGCGCCGGAGTATGCAGTCTGAATAACACTCTTTGCTTTAATGTCTAATTGTAAAAAATAACGATTTTACTTTTACAACTATACGTATACTGAAAAATGATGTTTATACTTGTGTAAAAAAGGTGTTGTTTTATACAATTAGACATTAGAGACGGTGTTGCAATTCAGCGACGCTGAGAATCTTTTTACTCAAAAAATGATAGTAGAAATTCTCTGATGTTGTTTCTAAACAAAGAAGAGGTCTTTGTGCGAAGAGTAAAAGTGAGTGCCGTGCAAATGCGTTGTGTGCCCGCTGTGGAAAAAAATATAGACAATGCCGAACAACTGGTACGCCAAGCTGCGACAGAGGGAGCACAAGTTGTTTTGCTGCCTGAATTGTTTGAACGCCCATATTTTTGTCAAGAGCGGCGATATGATTTCTATGCGTATGCCTTACCAATAGGAGAAAATCCTACAATACGGCGTTTTGGCAGTGTGGCTCGCGAACTTGGTGTTGTTTTGCCTTTGAGTGTTTATGAACGTGACGGGAATCGTTTGTTTAATACTGTTGTTGTGCTTGATGCTGACGGCAGCACCTTGGGTATTTATCGTAAAACACATATTCCCGATGATCACTACTATCAAGAAAAATTTTATTTTACACCCGGAGATACAGGCTTTCGTGTGTGGGAAACCGCCTTTGGTTCTTTGGGGATTGGGATTTGTTGGGATCAGTGGTTTCCGGAAACGGCTCGAGCTTTAGCTTTGAATGGTGCAGAGATACTGTTCTATCCGACAGCAATCGGTTCTGAACCTATTTTGGAATATGACAGCATGCCCCATTGGCGACGAGTCATGCAAGGGCACGCTGCCGCAAATCTGATGCCTGTTGTCACAGCCAATCGTATTGGCCTTGAAACGGTGCAACCTTCCACCGAAAATGGCGGACAACAATCAGAATTGGCTTTTTATGGTTCGTCGTTCATTACTGACGAGACAGGCGCTTTGCTTGTCGAGGCCTCACGCGATCAGGAACAACTTTTATACGCTGACTTTGATTTGACTGCGTTGACTGAAAAACGTTTGTCGTGGGGATTGTTTCGCGATCGACGTCCTCATTGCTATAAGACACTCGTTGAAAAATAATTATGACACACCCCCTTCTTTATGCACAACATGTTCAGCAATATTATGGCACACGGTTGGCGTTGGATCTGGAGCATTTCAGTTTGCTGTCGCATGAAGTTGTCGGCATAAGAGGCCATAACGGTTGCGGAAAATCAACATTTATGCGGATTTTAGCGTTTCTCGAAAAACCGTCATCAGGCATTGTGCATTTTAACAATACAATAATTTGGGATGAACCTGTCCGTGTGCCTCCCTCGCAAACACTGCGACAAAAAATGTGTGCTTGGTGGCGACAAACGATCGCCAAAAAGCCTGCACAGCCTGCAGTGTATAATCATGGAATACCCGTTGTTCCACGCCGTGAACATGATTTTCCGACGTTACGACGTCAAGTGACTCTACTTATGCAACAGCCATATTTACTTGCGCGTTCTGTAGAATATAATGTTGGCTTTGGTTTATTGGCTCGAGGAGAAGACGTGGCTCAGCAAGAACGTTATGCAAGAATTTGTTCGGCTTTGGAGAGTGTGGGACTTGAACCCCAGGCGTTTTTACAACGCCGTCGTCATGAACTCTCCGGCGGAGAAGCACAGCGAGTCGCTCTGGCAGCACGTTTAATCTTGCGACCACGTGTATTGCTTATGGATGAACCCACAACAGGCGTTGATGCGGAAAGTGTCGAACGCATAGCTGTCGCCATACGCAATGCACAGCAAAACAATACCGCAGTAATCGTTGTTTCGCATGATCAAGATTGGCTGGAGACTGTTGCCACACGCATTATTCACTTAAAACACGGACGATTGTTGAATTGACAGTTTTTTTGATTATGAACGAATGTTATAGAATGATTGTTTATCAGATAAAAAATATATTCAAAAAGTTGTACACTAAGGATAAGAGGTACTGGACAGGGGGGAGCATAACGCTTATTTAAAAAGCAGACCTTCGTTTGCCTTCTGAATGTAAACATATTGAAAACTACAGCTGATTGAAATAACAAGAAGTGTTTCATTTTTTTACAAAGTAAACGAAAATTTATTCTAAGGATAGTATATGAACAGCACCCATGCCGCCTCGCAATGCACATGTGGTTCCAATGCCATGCCGGAAGTGACCTTTGCTACTTTCATTATGTCGTTGGCTTCGTCAACGTTGGTTCAATTGGGCGAAGTACCGAATCCGGAAAATAATGAATATGCCGAAGATTTGGTATTGGCCAAACATTCAATAGATGTCCTGACTATGTTGCAAGAAAAAACCCGTCGGTGTTTGACCGCTGAAGAAACCCAAATGTTGGATGCACTCCTTTATGAATTGCGTTTAAAATTTGTGATGAAAAAACGACAATAAATGTGCCTTGATTGTTATATAAAGAATATACATTCAATCTGCTTGCTTAAAAAAATAAAGGATAGGATATGACAGAAACAATGCCGCCAAAAAACATACGTGCTGCGCTGGTGGGCGTTACGGGATATACAGGCATGGAATTGACACGCCTTTTGGCTGCACACCCTCATATTCGTTTAACAGCAGCAACATCACGAACAGAATGCGGTAAAACTCTCGGAGAATTATATCCTTTTATACAAGGCTTGCCGAGTAGTGAGATTCGTATTGTTGAGCCTGATGCCGATCGTTTGGCAGAAATGTGTGAACTCGCCTTCTTGGCCGTACCACACGGAACAGCAGCACCCATGGCTGCAATGTTGCTTGAAAAAGGTTTAAAAGTCATTGATCTTTCTGCAGATTTTCGAATCACAGATCCTGAAACATACGCAACATGGTACAATATAACACACCCTTATCCTGAACTCCTGAGCACTGCGGTATACGGTCTGCCCGAATTGCATGGGGAAAGCATTAAAAACGCTTCCCTTATTGCCAATCCGGGATGTTATCCGACTTCTGTCATTTTGGCGCTTGCTCCTCTTTTACAATACCGCTTGCTCCAACTTGATGACATTCTTATTGACTCTAAATCAGGCGTTACAGGCGCAGGGCGCAAAGCAAGTATTTCCGGCTTGTTCTGTGAAACGAGCGATTCGTTCCGTGCATATGGACTCGGTGGCACACACCGCCACACGCCGGAAATCGAACAACTCTTGGGTATGCTTGCAGGCGAATCATTGCATGTGTCTTTTAATCCACATTTGTTGCCGATCAATCGGGGCATTTTGAGTACAATATACACTCGTTTGAAAAAGCCCATGCACAACAGAGAGATTCACGACTGTATGGTTCAATATTGGAAAGAAAACGGTTCTCCTTGGGTTCGAGTGCTTCCCCTCGGTCATCTTCCCGAAACGCGCAATGTGCGAGGTACCATGTTCTGTGATATTGGGCTGACTCTTGATTCACGCACACAACGCTTGACGCTTGTTTCAGTCATTGACAACCTTTGCCGCGGCGCATCAGGGCAGGCTGTGGCCAATGCCAATATTATGTACAATCTTCCTCAAACAGTCGGTTTGATGCAGGCACCCTTGTTGCCATAATGTACAGTGTGTTAAAAAAAATAATATTTTAAGTGTGTTGGCTTGCTCATTTTTTTGTAAATAGAAAGATAAAAATAAGAGAGCATTTCCCCTAAAGTTTTTTTTTTATGTGCCGATAGAAATACTGAGAGGGAAAAATTGTGAATACCACTTCGTTTTATATCCGTAATATGCTTCATCAGTATGACAGACAACTGGTGACAGCGCGACGGTTGGCTCGTTACCGACAGACGCTTCGTGCGGCTATAGGTGAAGAATCTACCGTCTCTATGGAGGCGAAACGAAAAATCATGGTCGAACGCGTTGCTCGAGAATTGTTTGAAAATCTTTTGTTTACAGGAAGCGATGCTCCTATGGTTGAAGAAGTGCGTAATGCACTGGCAGAAAACTTTGGGAATCGTATTGTTTTTCGCTATCCGCCGGGGAGCCTTGATTTGGTGCTATGTCGTGAAGACGAAAATGGTGCTTTGGTTGAAATCCCTGAACAAGAGCGTGAAGACATCCTTGATAAAGCTTGGCAAATAACGCTTGATAAAGTCAACGATACCATGTTGTAATCCGTGATGGTTGCGTTATGTGAATCATTTTTTGAGAGGAATGATTCCTTCATTTCGCGAATCTTGGGAATCCACCGGGGGAGGTGGCATATGAACATCAATCACCTTGGACAGTTGGGAGCCTACCAAACACAACTTGAATCCGGTGCTGCCAAAAAAGTTGTTGATAAAGGCTCAACAAATCCACAACAGACAAAAAAAAGTGAATTTCAAACCTCTACAGATAAAGTCAGTGTGTCTGCCAATGCTGTATTGCGCACAGAAGCGTATCAAGTGGCTGCCGCCGCACCTGATGTGCGACAAGATAGAGTCAATGAAATTCAAGAACGTTTGGCCTCAGGCACGTACAATTTTGATCCTTACGATATTGCAGAAAGACTTATCCAAACGGATCAAGCACTCTTTAGCCAATAAGTTATTTTGTACGAGAAGTGTTCTTTTGAAAAGACCGCTCGACAAAACAAAAAATGCAATTTTTAGTGCAGTGGCATAAAAGATTGTTTTTTGTGAGGATGAAACATTCTGAGGCATGGTGACCTCAGTATACAAGAACACGGCTCTGTAAGGCAAAAGGGCAATAGAGGCGTTTTCTTGTATACTGAGGTCATTTCTTGTATGCTGAGATGAAGAGTCAAATGAGGGATTTGTTCCCCGTAAACAATATATATTACGATGCGAGTTTTTTGGAGAAATTGTGGATTGTCATGTCTTCCGTCGTTTCTGTGATGAGTTGGTGCCTTTACTTCAAGGGGCACGAGTGGAAAAAATCCATCAACCTGTTCCCGAACTTACCATGTTTACTTTGTATGGTGGTGGGTGCAAGCGTTTTCTTTTTCTCCGTTCAAGTCGTCATAATCCTGCCCTCTTTTTAGCGAAACACAAGTTGTCTGTCGGCAGTGAGCCTCCTGCTTCTGTCATGCGTTTACGTAAATATTTGAGTGGACAACGTTTTGTCGCCTGTCAAGTGCGTTGGTTGGAACGCCGTCTTCTGTTTCGTACGCCGTATGGTGTCGGTACTGACGGTGCGGCGGTTTGGTTGGATTTGAATTTGCGTGAAGGCCCACGGCTTCTTTTTACCCATCCCTCAAATACAGATTCGGCTGAAACAGAACCAGAAAACATAGATTGGCCAAACAGTCAGGAACTCCAAGTGTTCTTGGCAGACGACTCATGGCGTGAGCGTCCCGTGCTTTCTCCCTTACTACGCCGTACTTTGCCTTTGTTGGAAGACGACGGCGAACGCGCTGCATTGTTGGAAGATCTGCGTTGTGGCGGCGGCGATCTTTTTGTTTATGGATGCTCTCTGCAAAAAAAAACAGAAAAAAAACAGGAAAATCAAATATCTTCTATTGAAATCAGTGCGTGGCCGTTACCGACGGCACTACGACGCGGACGAACCGAACAAATTTTTTCTTCAAGCATTGATGCCATGGAAATGTTTGGAGACGTTGCCGTATTAAATGACTTGGGGCATAAAGCCGCTCAAGCTGCTGTTAAACCGTTGCGTGATGAAGCTAAACGACTTGGACGACTTTTGCACAAAATTCGTAAAGAACGTGAACGGTTGCAAGACATGGCCGCAGGAAAGAAGATTGCCTTGGCTTTGCAAGCAGAGCTTTATCGTTTTCAAAGCGATGAAAAACGTCATACGGTGTTGTTACATGCCTTTCCCGATGAAGAAATACAATTAAATCCTCGTTTGACGGTGCGTGAAAATATGGCCTTCTTGTTTCACCATGCGGCGCGCGGTGTACGTGGCTTGATGATGACGGAAAAACGGTTGCAATTGCTTGAAGAAGAACAACAATCTTTGCTTGCACGAGCCGAACACAATGCACAAGGGACAACACTTGTAGGACAAAAAAGCATCACGCCGCTTTCTAAAAATACAAAAAATTCCAAGGCAATACAGCAAGATCTTTCTTTACCGAAAAATGTCCAAGCGTTTCGCAGTGCAGACGGCTTTTTATTGTTGCGAGGGCGGGATGCGAAAGGCAATTTAACTGCGTTAAAATTGGCCTCAGCGCAAGATTTGTGGTTACACGCGGCGGCAGTTACAGGCGCTCATGTGATTGTTCGGCGTGATCATGCCGCACAGGATGTGCCGCAACAAACACTCGAACAAGCAGGCATATTGGCTGCGTTAAAAAGCGAACGCAGAGATGAAGCCCATTCAGAAATATGGTGTGCACAAGTACGTTATATTAAACCACTGCGGTCTGCTCGCGGATCCGGTAACGTGCGTATTGATAAAATGGAAAGCACTTTTACTGTCAAATTAGATCACACTTTAGAAGAACGTCTTTTAGTATGAGGGGCAAAGTGTGTATGTTGAGCGTTTCTTTTCAGAAAAAATACATAATTTGACTTTGTAATAATCACAACACCAAAGCCAATCATGAATGTTGTATTTCCTTTTCCGCACAGCTTGTTTCAACCTATGGGGAGTTTTCGTTTTAGTACAGATGCCTTACTTTTGGCTGAATTTGCTGTTTTTTGTATGCAACAAAGGGCTTGTTTGCTAGAAATAAAACCAATATGGAGATTTCTTGATTTGGGAACGGGGTGCGGTGTCGTGGGCTTGGCATTTTTGTCGAGTCATGAGACAGCACACAATTGGTTCGGCGTTGGCCTGGATATACACACACCCTTATTACATGCAGCTCAATACAATAGCGTTTCTTTGGGTTTCGACAAACGGTTCGCTTTTGTTCAAGCCGATGTGACACACTGTCCGTTGCCTGAAAACAGTCAACATTTGGTTTTGGCAAATCCACCTTGGCGTTTACTTCATGCCGCACGTCCTTCGCGTTCATTATTGCGTCGTGATGCACTGTTCGGACAGCAGAAGACCTTACACAATTTCGCTGAGGCAGCAGCAAAAACACTTATCAACGGTGGTTTATATTGTTCAATTGTTCATTGTGATGCACAAAACAGACAGGAAGCCGCGTTGAATGCTGTGGGCTTCTATGTTGAGCAACAAAAAGTTTGTCCACCATTTATTCTTTATTCGGCACGAAAGGCTATTGTATCTAGCGTGGATTAAGAGAGGGTGTTCCTTTTTTTCAGAGGAGCACGGTTATGCCACAATACGAACGATGGGTAGACAATGAAGACCCATGCCGCAATAACTTCATTATAAAAAGCATGTGTTTTACAAAAAAAGAATACGTCAAGTGACAGAATCATTATCCTATATAATGATTCTGTCAAAATAGAAAGTATAGCAGAGATATTGTGTTTAGCTTTACACTTAATTGAGGTTTTTTATAGTATAATGTACCACAATATAAAGGGAATTGGGGTACATGTTTTTAAAAAAACAATTAATTGTGTGGTACTTTTATAGATGTTCCATAAGCGGCACGGGCTTGTGCTTGACCTATTCCTGAAGATTGGGTTGGTGTTGTTGCATGGCGCACAGAACTGCTTGCAGACATGGGTTGTCTTTTTTGAGCAATTTGTTCAGCGGCTTGTATGGCTTCGGGATTTGAAACAATTTCGGCATAGGCAGAGCGTAAGCCGGATAAGATGTTCATAGCTGCATCGAGTTTAATGGGATCATTGTCTAAATTGGCACGCAACAGGTTGGCAGAACACAATAAATATAAATTATTTAGATTTTGTGCCAAGTCTCCGCCTTGATCTTGATTGACTGATGCATGCAATTCAGCGACCACATCCAAAGCCTTAGAAATAAGATTCCCTTTTGTAATATAATCTTTTTCTAACATTTTTTCGCGCGCTTGTTTTAAAAATTTTAAAGCTCCGTCATAAAGGAGGATCAAGAGTTCACCTTGACCTGCTGTTGTAAATTGGGTTTGCATATAAGCTTGTTTGCCTTTACGCATGGTGTTGTTGGTATGCATAAGTATTGACTCCAAGGCTGTGAAAAATGTGTATATGTAAAATGGTTATATTTTTTAGGTATGAATCCATACGATTATTTTTTTTGTTTGTCAGATATATATTATATCGACAAGAAGTCAAAAACCTTTAGAGTAGAATATTAAAACAATGAGATCGTGTTCACATAAAACGTTTTTCTTAGAAAAAGAGTGGTATACAGTTTTGCGCACGATTGGTATCTGAAACAACAGAGAGCTTATGCTATAATTATATAATATTATTTGTCAAATAGGCATGATCCCGTTTTTTGACAGATTGTGTTGTGAAACATCGCATTATGTTATAAAGAAGAAAAAACAGTCGGATATTGCGTTTACTGGGCAATATCTGACTGTTTTTTGTCAGAGTGAGTCTATAACAAGTTGATATAAATATTTTTTTAAACGTGTTCAGAGCTACAAAAAATTCAGATTTGGCGTAATGAAGTTCAAGATAATGTTGAAATTGGAGAAAATTGTATTTTAACAGACAAGGGCATCAATATTTTGAAGATGTTATTCTTCGGGATTACTGATAATGAGGGAACCTCGTCCGTTATTTGGTTCAAGCGTGATGCCTGCTTCGGGTACAATCAGGCTTCGCGGTGCACCGGCAATGATGTTATTGTTTTGCGGTGTGGCGGGTGAAGAAGGAGGTGAGGTTGGTGTCAGTTGTGATGCTTGTGTTGTCGGGGTGAATCCTGTATTGGCTGTCGGTACCGTTGTTTGTGAAGTGTTTGAAGGTTGTGTTTGTTGGAGATCTTGTTTTGGTGCAACAGACGGTGCAGTACCTGAGTAAGGAGCCAGTATGGAAGGGCTGATTGTTTGAACAGGTTGTGTCGAGGCGGTTGTTTTGCTTACTGTTTTTTTTGTACGCTGTGAGGGTGTGGTTTTAAAATGGACTTCAGGAAGTTGTGCGGGATCTGTATAAATTTTATTTTGAAACAGAATGTTTGTTGATGATGTAAAGGCATTTGGGCGGCGTGAATAGCGTGCCCATTCTTCTTCGCTCAGCAAGCGAAATAACCCATCATGCAGTGTTTTTTGCTGTATGATTCCTTGTTGTTGAACCATACGCATTTCTTCGTCAAGCGGAAGGAGCATATCGTTTTCTGCGGCAGATGTATTGCCAGCCAATCCGGTTGTCAAAGCCAAGGTTACAATCAGAATGTGTGTATGTTTCAATAAAGATCCGGTCATCGGGTATCATCTCCTTCAAAAAAATCATAAAACAGAAGGCCGTTGTTTATGTTTTGAGCAGGTGTGTTGCTTAATGACGTATTGTTAACATGTTTTTGATATAATAACTTTATTCACTATTTCAGATATTGTCTACGGAGTCAAACCGTTTACAATGGTGGAGTTTTTCATGTTTAGCATTTTTATGACTGTTTTGCCTGTTTTTGGGATTATTGTTTTTGGGATGTTGGTTGAACGTCGTCAGCTTCTTCCTGCGGAGATGGCTTCTTGTCTCAATCAGTTTGTGTATTGGATAGCCTTACCCACGTTGCTTTTTGAACAATTGGCAGGTCTTGAAGCAGGGCAAATAGGCATTCATTATACATTTGGCATTGCATTGGGGTGTGTTTTTAGTTTTCTTTTGGCTTGGCCTTTGTGTTATTTTTTTGTCGGTTCAGTGTCGCGCAAGGCTTCAATCACGGCGATGTTGAGCAGTTTTCCGAATGGAGCTTTTTTAGGTTTTCCTGTGGTGCATTTGTTGTGGCCCAATGAAGCCTTGGCTTTGCCGTTGGCAGCGGTTTGTGCAGCGGTGACGGGGTGCGTGGTTATTGCTGTTGATATTGGAATGATGTTGGGCGTGACGGCGCATCAGGACGGTTCCGGTTTTTTTTCCGGTTGTAAGCGTTTTGTGCATACAGTCATAAAAAATCCGTTGTTGGTTTCAACGGTTGTCGGTGCTGTTTATGGGACAACGGGACTTGGTGTACCTCAACCCATTGCTGTTGCAGCAGGGATGCTTGGTTCTACAGCGGCACCGTGTGCACTTTTTTGTATGGGGATGATTCTTGCTGCGCAGATGTCACGTTTTAGCGGAAAAAGTCATATGGGGATACGCTGGCATGTGCTTGTACATAGTCTGAAGCTGATTGTTCAACCGTTGGTTGTGGGAGGTTGTCTTTGGGTTGCGGGACTTACGGGGTTGCCTTTGGCAGTTGGTATTGTGCTTACAGGGATGCCTACGGGGATGATGGCCTATGTGGTTGCCGAACGTCATGGTGTGTTGGCTGATGACACATCGATCGCTATTGTGATCAGTACAGCGTTGGGGTTACTGAGTATTCCTGCACTGATGGCGACTATCCGCGCATTAGGTTGGACCGTATAGAAGTGATATTGCTTTTTTTTGAAGAAGGGGAGGGCTTTTTTACAGAGGGCGCTGTCGCTATAGCATGAGAGCATGTCCAGACGAACTATTGAGAGGCATTGTCTTATGAGGAGTAGGGGGGAGTTCTTGTCTTTGTAGGCATGATCCCCCCTCAAAAAAGGTCTAAATAGTAATACGTCCTAATGGTTGAACAGAAATTTCTTGTGTCAATTCTTGGTAAGAGAGAACAGGCAATTCATAGTAATCCGGTTCAACCATTTTACGCACATAGCGTCGAATATCCATAGAAGTGAGCAGTACCGGTCGCGGCGGTGCCGTAGACAATTCACCGACTTCATTACGGACTGCGGTAATAATGCGTTGTGACGTATCCGGATCCAAAGCCAAAAATGAGCCGGAAGACGTTTGTCGAATAGAACTGCGAATGCTTTCTTCCACGCTGGGATCAAAAAGGTATGCAGACAACACATTTAAACCCGCTCCGTATTGATAACTTAGCTGACGCTTGAGAGCGATACGCACATATTCTGTGAGTAAGACAGAATCTTTTTCTTTTTGACCCCAATCAATCAACGCTTCCAATATTTGACGTAGGTTACGAATAGATATTTGTTCTTGTACCAAACGTTGAAAGATTTCTGCAATTTTTTGAATGGGCATGACCCGTTGTACTTCACGCACCAATTCAGAAAAGCGTTCTTCCATATTTGTTAATAAGTAACGTGTTTCTTGCATACCCAAAAAATCGCCCGCGTGACGTTTGAGCAAAAATGACAAGTGGTACGTCAGCACTTGTGCGGGATGTAAATATGTCATACCGGCTTTTTCAAGGCGCGGCACAGCATCGGCAGACATCCATAATGCGGGCATATTCGGTAAAAATTGCTCACCTTTTTCATAATCAAAGCCCATCATATCGAGGTTTGCGGCTTGTTCACGCACCAACACCTTGTCACGCAGTAACCATCCTTTGCTCAATGGCACTTCGTGAATTAAAATAGAATAGGTGCCCGATTCCATTTTATCATTAAAACGCAAGTTGATTCCCGGAAAAGGTACACCCAAATCATAATATAAAGCTCGACGTACTTTGATCACTTCATTATTTAAATAGGTCGGCTTGATTGATTCACGCACACTTTCTGCAAGGTCAATCAATAACGGGACGGTTATTGAAAAGGTTTCTGTATCTTTTATTGGGGCTGTGCTTTCTTTTTCTGCTGCGGGAGCCAAGGCTTTTTGCAGTCGTTCTTGGGCTTCGGCATCTGTTTCACCGTCTTGCTTTTGGGTGCGTTTGTAAAACACAAACCCTACAATACCGACACCTGCAGCCAAAGCCATAAATTGCGGTTTTGGAAAACCGGGTATCAAAGAAAATAAAAAGACAATGCCTGCACCGACCAACAATGCCTTGGGTTGTCCCAAAAATTGTCCACCGATTTGTCCGCCGAGGTGTCCCCCGTCATCGTCGGCAACACGTGTGACCACGATACCTGCACAAATGGCGATCAACAATGCAGGGATCTGGGAAACAAGGCCGTCACCGATGGTCAAAATGGCATAGGTTTGTAACGCTTCTCCTGCAGTCATTCCAAGCTGTAAAACGCCAATTGACACACCGCCGATGATGTTGACACAAGTGATGATCAAACTGGCAATGGCGTCGCCTTTAACAAATTTCATGGCACCGTCCATGGCACCATAAAGTTGGCTTTCGCGCGTCACCAATGAGCGACGTTTTCGTGCTTCTTCCATATCAATGGTGCCTGCACGCATATCGGCGTCGATACTCATTTGTTTACCCGGCATGGCGTCCAAGGTGAAACGCGCACCAACTTCGGCAACGCGTTCAGCACCTTTGGTGATGACCAAAAAGTTGACGATGGTTAAAATCAAAAAGATAACACAACCGACAACAAAGTTACCGCCGACAACAAAGTTACCAAAAGTGAAAATGATTTGTCCCGCATCACCTTCTAATAAAATAAGTCGTGTGGTGGCAATGGAAAGTGCTAAGCGAAACAAGGTGGTAAATAACAAGAGTGCAGGAAAAACAGAAAAGGAAATGGCCGAAGCAATATACATGGAGACCACAAGCATGATGATAGAAATGGTCATGTTTGTGGCAATAAGACCATCCACAAGCGGTGTGGGCAAGGGTAAAATCATAACCCCAAGGATGGCAACAACCAACCCCGCAAGCGCAAGGTCACTGAATTGATTGAGCTTGACTATCGCTCCCTCAAACTTCCCAACCGCCATATGTACCTTCCTTTTTTTCTTTTATTTTTTGCTTTGCTTTTATCAGGGGGGGCATATCACCCCCAAACCCCCCCAATTACCCCCCCCCCAAAACCAGCAAAAACAAAATAATATTTTAAAAAA
>CAYJFB010000004.1:53216-57887 GCA_964369685.1 uncultured Desulfovibrionaceae bacterium
CCGCACGGCCCCGGAATTGCTGGCCGTGGCCTACGCCCCCCCCAAACTCCCCAACCGCCTTAGGTCCCTCCCTTTTTTTCTTTTTTTTTTTGCTTTGCTTTTATCTGGGGGGGCATTGCCCCCCCAGACCCCCCTTTTGCCGCGCACCCAAATCGCGACAAAACATTTTTGTATTTGCTTCAAAGACTGCAGTCACGATTTGGGTGCGCGGTCAAGGCGCCTCAGGGAGTCTTTTTATATCGTTTTTTATCACTGCGTTATGTGTATAAAATAAACGAATCATATAGGGGTACGAGTTTTTTTTATTTGTGAAGATTTTTTTGTAGGTGATTGTTTATCATTTGTAGGATATGTTTTTGGCAGATACATAAGACTTTGTTCAAGAATGGCTCGTGCTTCTTCATGTCGGTTCAAATTCCACAAAGCCGATGCTTGCAAGCGCAACGTACAAAGCGTGTCTTCCGAAGACATTGTGTTTCGTGAGACGTCAAAAAGTTCTCGAATTTTTTCAAGACCTTGTTCAAAGTGTTTTTCAGCAATCAAGACATGTACCAAAAGTCGTAAAATACGCGGATCCTGCGGTGCGAGTTCATATAATCCTTCAAGTAATGTCAGTGCTTTGGCTGTTTTTTCATGCAAGACAAACAAGGTACTCAAAAGAAGCAACGATTCCAATGAACTTTCTTTCATATCTTTTCCGTGGCTAAAAAGCGTTCGCTGAAGCAATACATCTGTACAACCTTTATGTGTGCCAAAAAATAGCCCACAAAAAGGTTGAATAAAAAATGTTACCCTTGTAGCAACAAATTTTTATAAATATCCAACAATTCTTTCATTTCTTCATCTTCTTCCAACAGTACGGCGGCACTGCGCAAGGCTTTGGATTTCTTTTTCCGTGCCAATTCCAAGAGCTCGGCTCTGGCTTGACGAATCCGCCCTGCGAGCACACCTTGAATCAACAGTTCACGCGCGTCAATATGTGGACGTAAAAAACGTTGCATGGATTTGTCCCACGAAGAAGCATAGAGGTCATGCAAACTTTCCATGCTGGTCATTGCGTCTGTAGGTACAACTTTCGTGGAATCAGGCAGTGCCGTCACACCGGGGCCGTCCCCCGAACGAAAGACGTGTTCTATACCGATATGTGGACTAAATGCACCACTTGTAATGCTTTTACTCATTAAAGAATCCTTTTATTTTTTTGAAAATAAAATTTTTTAAATAAGCTTATAATTTTTATCAAAAAAACAGAAAAATCGCAAATGACTTTTTTTGTTTTTTTCTTTGACCTTTCTGCGTGGCATAAGACAGTCCCTAAGCAACATAAAACTTTTATGTTGCTTATTGAGTATGCGGCAAAAAAGGGGCTGGGGGAGTGTTGTTCCCCCAGAAAAAGAAAAAACTATACATGAGTTACGGCGTTGTGTGCATCGCGGAGGCTGTTGAGGCAATGCAACACCTCATTGAGGATAAAATGTTGTTCCGTAAAGAACACACTAAACACCAGTTTGTTGTCTTTGGTAAGTCCTGCGCGTGTGGGGAAAGGCAAGCCTCCTGCTGTGCCGCAGAGGCGCAGGGCTTTTTCTGCTTGTCCTTGGCGGTGTTGACTCAAAGGGCGTACAAGATTCAGCAAAACACCGTTATCGCGCCGTTCAAGAGAAATTAAATCGGTATCGCCCCAAGAAAGCGCAACCACACCCTTTTCATTAAATGAAAGACTCGGAAGCTCCAAAGAATTTGCAATTTCAGCAAGTGTTGTATCGACAAGAGACATGCGTTATTCCTCCATCGCCATTTCTTCACGATCAACCGCGTCGTCCAACAGCTCTTGCATGGCGTTTAACAACATCTGACGGCTTTCGTTGGAAACGTAGAGTTTATGCGGTATACGACGTGTCAGTTCACGCACACCTTGTGTTAATTCGGCATCTTGCGCAGGGTTCTCTGAAAGAAGAAAACGCATTTCATTGGATACCTGTACTGACACGATATGAGTCATATCTTTAAAACGTAAGAGCGGCTCGATCACTTCGCGTTCGGTAATGCTGTGTTTACCGTGATGATTGGCGATATTTTCAAGCAATTTTGCGGTTTCTTTATAGATTGTGCCAAGAGATTCTACCATGTATAAACCGTCCAAAACCTCTTTGAGTGCGGCTTTGGGACTTGAAGGGGTCATGGCTGTCATGTCGTTTCCTAAGGCTTTTATCAGGTAATTAACCGCTTTTGGAAATTCATCGGAACCAAATTTTTCCAACATAGACTTAAACGTGTTCTCATAGTTTTCAAAGTCAATCACCATGTCGCGATAAAGAACACGCAATGAAGAAGACGGCAAACCCAATTCAGGTGCTTGAACACCCGCAATGTTATACCCTGCATTGATCATTCGACCGCTTGTTGATTCCAATTCGCGTAAGGCTTCGCCAAGTGCCGAACGTAAACCCATTTTTTCGGACTCAGACAGGTTGAGCGTGTCAATATTGGCTTGGGCATAGCTGAGTGCTGCGTGTTGGTTGGTTGGATCTTTAAAGCTTTGTCGTGTGAGTTGTAAAAGAGCACTGCCGCGCATATTTTTAAGAGCAGAAAGTTGTTTGAGGAGCTGATCGAGGTCTTCTTTATTAATATCGTCAACTTGCTCCACATAGAACATGATTTGTTCAATACTGCGGCTTTTATCCTTGCCTTCTTTACGTTCGGAAAGTTTACGTTCTACATTTTCGGAGGCCGAAAAAGACAACTCTTCGGCCGCATCCTGTACGAGCGAAAGCGCGTTTTGCTCGACACGTACCGTTTCCCCTCTCAAGCGTCCTTCTGCTTGTGCAGGTGTTGCGCTTTCATGATTTTGCAGAAGGGTTTGTTGGCTGGTAAGACTTTCAATGCGTTGATCCATCAGCTTATCTCCGATTTGTCAAATCTTGAACCCAACGCATGACTTCAGCCACAGGTTGTATCAGATCTGACGGAATATAGTTGTGTACGTCTCCTTGCTCTAGCAAATTTCGCGCCAAAGGAACGTTTTCCATAATGGGAATGCCTTCCTCTTCGGCTATTTCGCGCATTTTTTTGGCAATCGCGCCTTCACCCATGGCGTTGATGACGGGCAGAGGCGTTTCTCCTTCCTTATAATATAAGGCCACAGCAATTCGGGTTGGGTTTGTCACAAGTACCGATGCCTTTCTGGTTTGTTGCATGGTGTCGTTCATCACCATTTCTTGATGCAACTGTTTGCGTTGTGACTTGATTAATGGATCGCCTTCCATTTCTTTGTATTCGCGTTTGACTTCATCTTTGCTCATTTTCATTTCTTCGGTAAACATGTATTTTTGGATCATAAAGTCAACAGCCGCCACAGCGGCAAAAACCAACGTACACCAAAGAAAAATGTCAAACATCACCAAGCTGAATACATCAAGAAAATATAACGGTGAACGCAATCCGGCTTTCAATAACGGATCAACATTTTCAAGCACAACCGAATAAAGAATCCATGTGAGTACAATCACTTTTAAAAGTGTTTTGACAAGTTCAACAAGGGCTTTTTTTGAAAACACTTTGTTAAACCATTGTTTTGGAGATAACTTATCCAAACTGGGCATCGCGCCTTTAAGAGCAAGCAACACGCCGACTTGTGACGTATGTGCCACAATACCTGCCAACATGGCCACAGCAATAATAGGGCCGCTAATAAAAAGAAATGCGTCAAAGGAAGCGGTGCTGATTTCCAAAACTGCTTCAACAAACGGATCGTGCATTCGTTCTATGGTAAAGTTATACAGGGCAAACAATTCTTCCATATTGCGCTCAAAGAGCATGATAAAAACAGCCATAACCGCAATAATACCCGCTGCGGAACCGACTTCCTGACTTTTGGCAACTTGTCCTTTTTCGCGCGCGTCACGCAGCTTTTTTGGGGTAGGGAGTTCTGTTTTTTCACTCACTGCAAGGTCTCCCTCAAGTTCAAAAACAAGATGTCCATGCCTTGAATCCCTTCTTGAAACACACCAAGCATGGTTGCGGCATAAATAACCAAAACCATTAACGCCACGGCACTCTTAATGGGCATCGCCAACACAAACACATTTAACTGTTGTGCAAAACGATTGACCATGCCCAAACCAAAATCGACAAGAAAACATAAAGCCATAATCGGTGCTGCCAACATCACCGCCAAACGTAAAACCATATCGGCCTGTAAAAGCAATAGGTTCTGTATGGCTGTGCCCGTCAAGTTGGGAATGGGCGCAAAAATAGGCCAAATCGTGTACGTTTCCATCAACATGCCGATAAACGAAGCAAACGCACCGCTTGAAAAAAACAGCATGGCCGTAAATTGAAAAAACAACGAAGCAAACGGTGAAAGTTGATCTCCTGAAAGCGGATCTTGACCCATCGCCATACTGGCACCGCGTTGGTTGTCAATCAATGAACCCAAGTTTTGTGCTGTCCAAAAAAGAATTCCGAGGAAAAAACCAATCAACAAGCCAATGAAAAGTTCTTTAATAACCAAAGGCAACAACACCCAAGATATTTCTATTGTTTCCGGAGCTGTCATGCCGGCAATGGGAAAAAATAAAATAGCCAAGGTCATGGCAAACGCATTGAGTGTTTGCGGCGGAATGACCGTTGTACCGAAAATGGGTGCCGTCCTGAAGGCGGCAAGCGGTCTTA
>CAYJFB010000004.1:57987-129977 GCA_964369685.1 uncultured Desulfovibrionaceae bacterium
GGAATGACCGTTGTACCGAAAATGGGTGCCGTCCTGAAGGCGGCAAGCGGTCTTACCAAACAAAACAGAAATAACAAAAGAGGTTTTGCCAATTCTTCAACCATATCAATACCTCTTTTTGGGGCAAGGTTTTTCATGAAAACATGGAAACACTGATTGCCCCATTATTGCGGCGCACAATGCTACCTACATACCAAGATAGGCTTTACGCACTTGCGGACTTTCAAGGAGTGTGGCGGCATTGTCTGTCATGGTGATACGCCCGTTTTCCATCACATAGCCGCGGTGTGCGATACGCAGGGCTTGGTGTGCGTTTTGTTCCACGAGAAAAACAGTCATGCCGCCTTCATTGACCTTTTTGATAATCTCAAAAATCTGACGAATGATGATGGGCGCAAGACCGAGAGAAGGTTCATCAAGAAGAAGAATGCGCGGACGTCCCATAAGCGCACGCGAGATAGCCAACATTTGTTGTTCTCCGCCTGAGAGTGTACCGCCTTGTTGTTTACGGCGTTCGGCGAGGATAGGAAAAAGACTGAAGACATAGTCAAGATCGTGTTTGATGGCGGTTTTGTCTTTGCGTAAAAAGGCACCCAAATCCAGATTTTCCTGTACTGTCATATCGGGAAAAATCAAACGGCCTTCGGGAACTTGGCTCAAACCTTTGCTGACTATGCTGTGTGCCGAACAGTGTTGAATGGGTTCACCTTCAAGCAATACTTGTCCCGAGCGCGGCTTGAGTACACCACAGACGGTCATCAGTGTTGTGCTTTTGCCTGCTCCGTTGGCACCAATCAGCGTAACGATTTCCCCCTGTTGAATATTCAGACTGACGTTGCGCAAGGCCTGAATAGAGCCATAAAACGTATCAATATTCATCAGTTCAAGAAGGTTCGGCCTCAACATGATCGTCTTCTCCAAGATAAGCTTTAATGACTTTGGGGTTGCTACGGACAGTTTCCGGTGTGCCTTCTGCAATACATGTGCCATATTCCATCACATAAATGCGATCAGACATGGACATGACCATGCCCATATCGTGTTCAATCAGCAATACAGAAAGATGGTGTTCTTCGCGTAACGCACAGACCAAATTTTCAAGTTCTTTGGTTTCAAAAGGGTTCATTCCCGCAGCCGGTTCGTCAAGCAACAAGAGCTGCGGTTCTGTCGCCAAGGCACGAGCTATTTCAAGACGGCGTTGGGCGCCGTAGGGCAAGTTTTTGGCTTTGGCGTTGTAGGCGTGTTGCAGTTTTACAGTATCAAGGAGCGCGTAGGCACGGTCGATAGAGTCTTGTTCTTCGGCACGGGTTTTTCTGTCACGTAGGAGCGCACCGAGGATGCCCGCATGAGTGCGGCAATGGCGCCCGATCATGACGTTTTCGAGCACTGTCATTTCAGGGAACAATCTGATGTTTTGAAAGGTTCGTGCCATGCCCAAGGCGGTGACGGCGTGTGTCTTTTTACCATTGAGTCGGGTTTTGATACCTTTTTGTGAGTGTAGATAGATGTCACCTTGGCTTGGCGCATAGATGCCTGTCACACAATTAAAAAAGGTTGTTTTTCCTGCACCGTTTGGCCCGATTAAGGCTACGATTTCGCCTTGATAGACCGTTAGATCAACAGCGTTTACCGCGCGGAGTCCTCCAAAGAAACGGGAAAGCTGACACACTTCAAGCACAGGTTGTAAACGAGGACTGTTCATTCTGCCCCCTCTTTCAGTGAAGGTTGTTCCGGGTGTAACGCCGAAATGCGATAGCGACGTTTTTCTCCGGTAACCAATCCTTGCGGACGAAAAATCATCATTAATACCATGATTGCACCGAAAATCAACATGCGGTATTCCGAAAAAGCGCGAAGATATTCAGGCACCAAAATCAACACCGCCGCAGCAATAACAACACCTGTGATTGAGCCCATACCTCCAAGCACAACCATCGATAAAATCATTGCCGAATCCATGAAGGTAAAACTCGCAGGGTTGATATAGGTGGTTTTTGCGGCAAAAAGTACACCTGCAAAGCCGGCCCAGCAAGAACACAACATAAATGCCGACAGTTTGAGTTTTGTCGTATTGACCCCCATGGCTTCACAGGCGATTTCATCTTCGCGCAACGCTTGCAAAGCCAAACCCACACGAGAATGCTTTAAACGTGAAATGACAAGAATGGTCACAATGACCGCAATCAATACGAGATAATACATATATATGGTTGTGCCCGTCAGTTCCATTTCAAGGCCAAACAAGTCCGGACGCGGAATGTTTGAAATACCGCGCGGTCCGCCTGTGATGTCTGCAAAATTTTGCAAAACTAAGCGCACAATTTCGCCGAAACCCAATGTGACAATGGCAAGATAGTCGCCGCGCAAACCCAGTACGGGCAAACCAAGCAACAATCCCGCAAGAATGGCCGCACAACCGCCGAGCGGTAAGGCCAACCAAAAACCGATACCAAAAAATTGATATAAAATACCGTACGTGTATGCCCCGACAGCATAAAATGCCGCATATCCCAAAACAAGCTGTCCCGTCAGACCGACAATGATGTTCAAACCCAATGCCAAAATGATATACAACATGGCAGAAATCATGATGTTGGTTTGATAGATGGAACTGAGCCACGGCATAAACACCAAAACAACAAGCAATCCTGCCAGTGAGGTGTATTGTGTCTTTTTTTCTTGAAAAAGTTGTGTGAGCGGTCGAGTGATCACCGAAGGCCATTTGACAAGCGGCACACCTCTGGCTTTACGATCAAAGCTCCAATGCCATAAAAGTGCCAAAAGAAAAGTGGCCACACCAATCCCAAACACATATTCATAACGCCAATGAATGGTTTTTAGGGCATAATTGATTTTTATTCCCATCAACGGAAAACACAGAACCATGAACCACAGTGCAACCAATAAGGCTCTTAAAACACGTTTTTGCATACCGTTTACACCTTCTGGACTTTGGCTTTGCCCAGAATGCCGTCCGGACGGAAAATTAAAATGACCACCAAAATGGCAAAGGCAAGCATGTCTTCATAATTTCCTGCGAGATAGCCTGTGGTAAAGCTTTCACACAAACCAAGTACCAAGCCGCCGACCATGGCTCCGGGGATTGATCCGATGCCGCCAAGCACGGCCGCGGTAAAGGCTTTGAGCCCTGCCAAAAAACCGATGGCAAAATTCACTTGTCCCATGTGTGACGCGATGAGCACTCCACCCACAGCCGCCAAAGCCGAACCGATAATAAAGGTCAATGAGATCACTTTGTCGGCGTCGATACCGAGTAACAGCGCCATCGTACGGTTTTGTGCGGTGGCGCGCATGGCTTTGCCCATGCGCGAGCAACGAATAAATACTGTCAATGCGATCATAGCCACCGTGCTGACACAAAGGATTAAAAAATCACTGGGACCCATAATGTATCCGACATATGCCAAAAAGGGCATGTCCGGAATCAGTTGTGGGAAAGGCAAAAAATCTGATGTTTGCACTAAAAGTACATAGTTTTGTAAAAAAATGGACATCCCGATGGCAGAAATCAGCGGTGAAAGTCTCGGTGCGCCGCGTAACGGTTTGTAAGCCACTTTTTCTACAGTAAAACTGTAGGCCGAAGCCCATAAAATGGCAACAAGTGCGGCAATGATCAAAATCGCTCCCGCAGGAAAACCGTACATGCCAAGAATAGTGGCAACAAGCAGTGCGGTAAAGGCCGCGATCATATAAATTTCACCGTGTGCAAAGTTGATCAATTCAATGATCCCATAAACCAAGGTGTATCCAAGGGCAATAAGCGCATAAATGCTGCCTCTGGTTAAACCGCCAAAAAACAGTTCAAGAAAATAGATTAATTCATCCAGCATAATGAGTTCCGCCTGAAAGGGCTTTGAGCTGTGCTATAAAAATTTCTATAAACAACATTTCAAGAGTGCATGTCATCATAATGAGAGTGACGGAACACCATGTCGCGAAACGACAACAGCAATACGTTTTTGCATTACGACATGATGTTCCTACGATGCAATAAAGCAAGAACTATTCCACACGTACTATTCAAGCATCATTCTGCTGTCTGTCAGTTCAACGAATGCTCCGTTTTGCACTTGATACATGGAGAGGCCAATGCCTGTGGCATCGCCTTGTTGATTGAAAAGCATAGGACCTAAGGGCGTATCGACGGCTTTGGTTCTCAGGGCTTCAAGAATTTTATCGCTGTCTTCGGCGGTGCCTGCTTGTTCGATGGCATTCAGTAACGCTTGAGTTGCTGCATAGGCGTTATAGAAGAACGCCCCCGGTTCATTGCCGAACTTGTCAAGGTGTTGCTGGCGAGCTTTTGCATAGAGCGATAATTTGCTGGTGTCTTGGGGTTGCGAGGCATACATGCCTTCGGCACTGGTGCCTGCCATGGCGATCATGGAAGGATCTTTCAGCCCGTCAGGGCCTAAGAGGGGAATGCTTATGCGGTCACGACGCACTTGTTGAATCAGCTTTGAAGCGGTGGGGTGATACCCGCCAAAAACCAACATGTCTGCTCCCGTACGGCGCAGTTTACGGACGGACGCCGAAAAATCCACGGCATCGGGATTCAGCGCTTCAAACAGCACCACTTCGACTTTGCCGTCTTTTTCAAGAAACATTTTCACAGTTTCGGCATATCCTTTACCATAGTCGGCGTTGTCGTGCAGGATGGCGACTTTCTTTTTACCGAGATCTCCGATGAATTTGGCTGCAAATTGTCCTTGAGCTTGGTCATTGGCGATGGTGCGTAAAAAATAAGGGTTTTCGCCGCTCAGGGTCAGAGGTGGTGTTGTTGCCGAAGGCGAGATGATGATTTTTTTAGCGTCTGTATAAATGGGCAGTGCGGCTTTCGTCGCGCCTGAACAGATGTGCCCCATGAGGACGTCCACACCGTCAGAAAGCAATTTTGTTGCGACATTTGTTGCCAATTCAGGTTTACATTGTTCGTCTTCAGCAAGGATTTCAATTTGTTTTCCCAAAACACCGCCTTTGGCGTTGTATTCATCCACAACAAGCTGAGCGGCATTGAGGCTCGGAAGACCGTAAGAGGCCAAATCGCCGGAATGTGCTCCGGGAACACCCAATTTAATGGTGTCGGCAGCCCAAACAGGACTGACCAACAACGCCGAAACAGCCAAAGGAGCAAAGACATTCCACAATGATTTCATAAAAATCTCCGTTAGAAAAAGAAGAGGTGAAAGAAGAACTGTAAGATTGTCTGTATGCGTTTCACAAGAAAAGACAAGCCATCATTATGCTTTTGTATTTTGAACAACGCAGAACAAAAGGCACTCAGGCTAACAGTATGTACAAGATGTACGCAGAACTTGTAGAAAGACATCAGGCATATTGTCAACATTGATAACAAAAAAAAACAAGATCATGCCACAATGTTTAACACATCAAGATGATATAAAGGTTTTAAAATACATGCCCAATAATCATCTTTCTGTCAAATAGCTCTTCATTATACATGATGCCTGATGAGGTTGGAGAGGTGTTGGATATGGAGATTGTGCTTTTTTTCTGTTTTTAATCGTACAGAAAACTTGAACGAGACAAAAAAAGAGAGATACTATTTGAAAATATTGTATTTTTTTATATAAATATGTATAAAAATATTTTTGTGTTATAAAATAAACATATTTTTCATGTGAAATAGATAACGTGAATAGAAAAAACGAAATTAGCTAAAATGATTTTGTTTTTCATTTGTCCTGCTTTTATGAAAACTTTTTTGATTGACATATTTTTTCTGTTTGTGATAAAAAAAATAAAGTATGCCTGACTGTGTGGATTTGTATTCAGATGTAGCATAAATATACGAGAAAAACAGCAGGCTGTATGCTATTTTTTGGAGGGGTTATGGCAGAGAATGTCACTTACGTTGTTGATGACGGACGTCCAAAGTTGTCTGATTTATGGAAAAAAGAAGACTACTGGGCCATATGGTTGGGATTCATTATGTTATTGGGGGCTGTTTTTGTATATATTATTAATGCACCGCCTCAATTTAAAGAAACCATAGTTAAGTCAAATGCAATTTTGCAAGAAGAAGCGACAAAAGCACCATTTAAAACAATTGCATATTATAATGCGCAAGAAGAAAAATCCAAAGTAGTTGGAACAAGCTTGCCTGCTTCAGATAGTATTCGTTGGCTTTTGGCGACGCCTGCAAAATGGTCAAATGACATTGTTTCTTCTTTTTACGTTAGTCAAAGCTCTGTTGATGTCGAAAATGCCAAAAATGCAGAAAAAATTGCTGCGGCAAAAGAAAAGATAGCGTCTACGTTACAAATGGCACAAGTTGCCGAAACCGCTGCCGCCGTAGCTCAATATAAAGTTGCAACACTCAACACGGCAGCAGAGAACGCGATTGCCGATTGGCAGACAGCCAAAGCTGATTTGAAAAAAATAAAAACCGCCAAACCTCACAATGTTTTTTTCTCTTTGATCGTACTCATGGTGAGCATGGGTTTGATGTTTGGGATCGGTATTTTTGTTATGGGTAAAAGTTTGCCCAAGTTTTTGATTGGTTTTGTCGGTGTTTTTGCCATTGCGGTCTTGGGCATGTTGCTTGGGAAGCAATCCACGTTGTCCTATTACGGATTGGGTGTTGAACCTTGTGCCATTCTTATCGGTTTGGTTATTGCCAACACGATCGGTACACCGCAATGGATGAAAGGCGGCCTCGAGGTTGAATATTATATCAAAACGGGTCTTATTTTGCTTGGTGCGGAAATTCTTTTTGATAAGATTATTGCTATTGGTGTTCCCGGTATTTTTGTTGCGTGGGTTGTTACACCGGTTGTTTTGATCACCACGTTTATTTTTGGTCAAAAAGTGTTGAAAATTGCTTCGCCTACATTGAATATTACCGTTTCTGCAGATATGTCTGTGTGCGGAACGTCCGCGGCTATTGCCACAGCTGCCGCTTGCCGTGCAAAAAAAGAAGAATTGACTTTGGCTCTCGGTCTTTCGTTGACCTTTACGGCAATTATGATGATTGTCATGCCTGTTATTATTCTTGAATTGGGTTTACCTCCTGTTTTGGGTGGTGCTTGGATTGGCGGAACGATTGACGCCACGGGTGCTGTTGCGGCGGCCGGTGCTGTTTTGGGTGATAAAGGCATGTATGTGGCTGCAACCATTAAAATGATTCAAAATGTGCTTATTGGTGTGACGGCCTTTGGTGTGGCTGTATACTGGTGTACCAGTGTTGATAATACGGCAGGGCGTGAGGTCGGAGCCATTGAAATATGGAACCGTTTCCCTAAATTTGTTATTGGATTCTTGCTTGTATCGATTGTCTTTTCGTACATGAGTACGTCCTTGGGGCCGGATCTCGGTGCCGCCCTGATTAATAAGGGCGTGATCAACGGTTTTGAAAAAGGCGCACGGACATGGTTCTTTGTGTTGGCCTTTACCGCTATAGGTCTTTCGACAAATTTCCGTGCTTTGGCTGAGTACTTTAAGGGAGGTAAACCGTTAATCCTTTATGTGTGTGGTCAAAGCTTCAATTTGGCACTGACATTGTTGATGGCTTGGATTATGTTCTATAAGGTGTTTCCTGAAATCACAGCTCGCATTTAACCATTTAGGATAATGCTATAACTGATTGTTTTTATTTGTCCTCTTAAAGAGCGTCTTTTGACTCTGTGTAACAGAATCAAAAGACGCTCTTTATTATGTTTTTACTGTTATCACATAATAACAGCGTATTATTGTGTGCTAATGCTGTTTAAAAAAGAATATTTACTTCTCTTTTTTTTTAGGTTATTTTATAAATACTATGAACACACATGATTTTACATGTTTAGTGATGTGTATTCATTCTAACTATTTATATGTCTATTATATAGAGCAAGTTTTTGTTTTTTTTGTATTCAAAATAAGTATGAATTCCAGTTCCTCTTTATTGATTATTCTTAATATTGTTTGCAATGCATAACGACAACACACTGATTAATGGAGGAGAAACACATGTCAGAAGAAAATCAAGAGTACACGGAAGTGACATCTACAGGCTGGACAGAACGACTCGGCAGTTCATTGAAAGGAATCATTACAGGTCTTTTGCTTATTATTGCAGCGTCTGTTTTGTTGTACTGGAATGAGGGACGTTCTGTGCGTTCCGCAGGTGCTATTGCAGAAGCAGAACTTTTGACTGTTGATTTGCCGCAAATAGAAACCATCGATCCCAGCTTTAACGGTAAGCTTGTCTATGCAAAAGGTTTTGCAAAAACGACTGATAGCCTGACCGATCCTGTTTTTGGCGTGACTGTCACTGCAATAGGGTTAGAACGAAAAGTTCGATACTATCAATGGGTCGAAAAAAGTTCAACAAAAACAGAAAAAAAACTTGGCGGAAGTGAAGAAAAAACGACAACATATACATATGAACAAAATTGGGTTGCTTCACCTGTCAACTCAAATAATTTTAAGCGCTCTGAAACACATGTAAATACGGTTTTGTTTACAATGCCGGTAAAAAATGAACGGTGGTTAGCTAAAAACGTGTCATTTGGCGCTTATATTTTGCCTGAATTTTTTATCAGCAGTATTTCAAACAAACAACCGGTAGAACTGGCGCTGACAGATCAACAACGCGAAGTCTTGAATGACAAATTGACTCCGCTTCCGGCAGAGCAAACACCATATATGGAATACCTGCCGACAACGCCTGTCCTCAATGAACCACAACAAAAAAGAGTTCATGTCCAAAGCAATCAAATTTATTTAGGACAAAATCCTGCAATGCCGCAAATCGGCGATGTAATGGTGACTTTTGAAAAGACAATCGATACCAATATCTCCTTGGTTGCCAAAGTCAATAACAACACCTTTGAACCGTTCATTGCCGCTAACGGGACACGTTTTACAAAACTTTCCAATCAACAAGCTTCAAAAGAAATCATGTTCCAAGATGCAAAAGACTCTAATTCCATGATGACATGGATTCTGCGTATCGTGGGTATTTTTATTGCTGTAGCCGGTTTTAACATGATTTTTGCTCCGCTTGTTGTTCTTGCCGATGTTCTGCCCTTATTGGGGAGTCTTGTTGGTATGGGTACCGGGCTCATTGCAGGACTTTTGGGTACAGCCTGGGCCTTTATCATTATTGCTGTTGCTTGGATTCGTTTTAGGCCTATCTTGGCTTTTTCATTGTTGGGCATTGCTGCTGTCCTTATTGCCTTTATGCTTTGGAAAAGTTATACAAGTAAAACTGTTGAAGAATAAAAAATATAAACGGGGTGTGTTTCATTGGAAACAACACCCTGCTTAAGAAAAATCGGTGTTTTTTTACACAACAAAGGTATCCCTGATAATACTTTGAGTCGTTAAGGAATTTGTGATGAAAAAAGTGCTTTTTTTATTTTTTCTATGTCTGATGTCTGTCTCTACCGCAATCGCCGCCGATGTGTATGTTACACCAAAAGGTGAAAAATATCATGAACAACAAGATTGCAGACATTTAAAACGCTCAAAAGAAATCAATAAAATGTCACTCTCCGAAGCAAAAGGAAAAGGATATTCCGCGTGTAGCGCTTGTTATCCCGAAGAAGCAAAAAATAAATCTACAGTGAAAGAAGCTGTCAATACACAGACCAAAGATGTAAATAAGGCGATCGATGCAAAGAAAACGTCTATAACCAAAAATGCAAACAAAACCGTTGAAGCAACGAAAACATCAGCAACCAAAGATGTTAAAAAAGAAGTTGAAAAACAAAAAACATCTGTAAAAGACACCCTACAGTCAACAACAAAAAACTTGCAACAAGCTGATCCAACTCAAAAAAAATAATGATTTAGCTTTTTTCTATGACAAAGGGGAGCTTGCGTTCTCCTTTGTTTTTGCGTTTTGAGTGTGTTATACGATCACGGCAGCCTGAGGAATACAAGGGCTTGTCTCGCACAGAATCTTGTTCTTTAGATACGGCTCCCAGTTTATTTTCTTATAAAAAAGACTATACAAAGGATCATTATGTATATCGTTACCGGTGGTGCGGGAATGATTGGCAGTGCTATGGTTTGGCAATTAAATGAAATGGGGGTTGACGATATTTTAATTGTTGACAACCTTTCTCATTCGGAAAAATGGCAAAATTTGGTCAATCGGCGTTATAACGATTATATGCATCGAGATGAATTTATTCGACGTATTCGTGAAAATCGTATGCATATAGACAATCTGCAGGCTGTGATTCATATGGGGGCTTGCTCGTCAACGACTGAACGCAATGCTGATTTTCTTATGGAAAACAATTTTCATTATTCACAAGATGTGTGTCGGTTTGCCTTGGAAAACGGTGCACGGTTGATCAATGCCAGCAGTGCCGCAACGTATGGTGACGGATCAAAAGGTTTTTCAGACAGTCTGCTCACGACGCTGAGTTTGCGTCCTCTGAATATGTATGGCTATTCCAAACAGCTTTTTGATCGCTGGGCTTATCGCGAAAATCTTTTGCAGCATTTTGTGAGTATTAAATTTTTTAACGTGTTCGGCCCCAATGAATATCATAAAGGCGACATGCGCAGTGTGGTTTGTAAAGCTGTGGAAAGCATTGAACAAACAGGCACCATGCCTCTTTTTGCTTCCAACGATTCCAGCTATCCGGACGGTGGACAACAGCGTGATTTTGTTTATGTTAAAGATTGCGTTGCCGTTCTTTATTGGCTTCTTGAGCACCCTCATGTGAACGGAATACGGAATCTTGGTTCAGGTAATGCTCGAACATGGAACGATCTGCTGACTGCAGTGTTTACAGCTTTAGAACGTCCTTTACAACTGACCTATGTTCCTATGCCCGCCCACTTACAAGGAAAATATCAAAATTTTACTGAAGCTGAAATGACATGGCTTGAGCGTGAAGGCTGTGATACTCGCTTTCATAGCCTTGAAGACGCTGTGTATGATTATGTTTGTCATTATATTAAAGCAGAAGATCGTTATTTGTAATCTTTTTTATCGAACAGTGCCGACATCATGCTGTGTGTATTGTTAAAACATGTCCTTTGCGCTTGTCTTTTTATCAAAAACGTTTTAAAATTATTTTTTATAGGTTGTTTTATTGTAAAACATATTCCATGAAGTCTTTTTATTTTTTGGAGTTGGGCAAACTGTCGCTGCGTGTATATACACGGGGAGGAAAGTCCGGGCTTCATAGGGCACAACGCTGGGTAATGCCCAGGAAGAGTGATCTTCGGCAAGCGCAACAGAAAGTAAACCGCTTATGACTCATAAGTAAGGGTGAAAGGGTGGGGTAAGAGCCCACCGGTCGCTGTGGTGACACGGCGAGCCAGGCATGCCCCGTTGGAAGCAAGACCAAATAGGGAAGTGGGTTGGCCCGACCAACGCTTCCGGGTAGGTTGCTTGAGCCGATAGGTAACTGTCGGCCTAGAGGAATGACAGTTGCCCTACGTTTGTAGGGAACAAAACCCGGCTTATCGCCTGACTCCTTATAAACTCCCCATGAACAACGGTTTGTGTTCATGGGGTATTTTTATAAACGCTCTTTTTTTATGTGAGCCTTATTAATGAATAACAATGATGAACAACAAAAGATAGACTATGCTGTTTTTGTTTCTGCCATAACTATTTTATTCAATGTTCTTTTGGCCGGCATTAAATTTGTTGCGGGATGGCTTGGGCATTCAACCGCACTCATTTCTGATGCGGTGCATTCGCTTTCTGATGTCTTGAGTACATTTATTGTCATTGTCGGCGTAAAGCTTGCAAAAAGTACAGAAGACAGTGACCATCAATACGGTCATGAAAAAATTGAATGTGTCGCAGGCATTGTTCTTGCCGTCCTTCTTTTTATAACAGGTCTTGGTATTGGTTGGTCCGGTATAGAAAATATCTATACAAAAAGGTATCTCAATACGGTACCGCCTACCAATCTTGCCTTATATGCGGCGTGTTTGTCTTTAATTATTAAAGAATTGATGTTTTGGTATACGTTGCAGGCAGGAAAAAAAATTCAATCAACCGCACTCATGGCAGATGCATGGCATCATCGTTCCGACGCGCTTTCATCAATCGGCAGTTTGGCAGGTGTCCTTGGAGCGCAATGGGGCTTTCCTATTTGTGATCCCCTGGCTTCAATACTCATTTGTTATTTTATTGGAAACGTCGCTTGGGACATTTTTAAAGAGTCAAGCGATAAAGTGATCGATAAAGCGTGCGATCAAAAACAATTTCTTGAAATTCACCAATTCATTACCGTATACCCACATATTCGACGTATCGACTTGTTAAAAACACGTCAATTTGCATCCAAAATATATATTGATGTTGAAATAGCCTTGGACGGTCAACTGTCTCTATATGAAGCACACGCCATTGCCGAAGGTTTGCATGACGCGCTTGAAACACAATTTTCTACAGTAAAACATTGCATGGTGCATGTGAATCCCTACGTAATGCATGCAAAAAAGGAGCATAGCCAATGAATATCATAGTACGTAACGAAGAGCAGGGCGATTTTCGCCGTGTTGAGACCATAGCGAGAGAAGCCTTTTGGAATCTCTATTTTCCCGGTGCTTATGAACATTTTGTGATTCATCTTATGCGTAATCATCCTGATTTTATTAAAGAATTGGCTTTTGTTATTGAAGTTGACGGTGAAGTTGAAGGAGCTATTTTTTATACGCATTCAAAAATTGTTTCGGAGAATGGAGCAGAGTATAAAACGATTTCATTTGGTCCTGTGTGTATTTCTCCCAAATATCATCGCCAAGGTTTCGGCAGGGCATTGATCACGCATTCGATACAAGTTGCCAAAAATATGAATTTTTCAGCTATTATTACATATGGTTATCCGTATCACTATAAACCGTATGGTTTTGTTGGCGGAAAAACATACAACATTATGCATACCGACGGAAAATATCATACAGGGTTATTGGCCTTACCTCTTTATGATGGGGCTTTTGACGGTGTTTCCGGTACGGCTGTTGTGTCAGATGTTTTTGATGTGCAAGAGGAGGCGGTCAATGATTTTGATAAGCTGTTTCCCTATAAAGAAAAAAGTGTGTTGCCGTGTCAAGAGCTTTTTGAAAAAGCGTGTCTTGAATTGGACGAGTGAGTTCTGTTGTTTTTGGAGTGTAAAAAAGTCCTGTCTTTTCCTCTCTTGTAAAAATTAGAAAAACAGGGTATGCACGCTCAACGGATAGCGGTTTTTATAAGGAGTTTTTTGTGGAAAACGTGTTTGTCAAAAATAAACAAGCCCTTGTCGATGCTTGGATTCGTGATATTTTTGCACTGTATCCTTTTGAAACCGTTGGTTTCATGCGAACTCAAAAGGATCAATTTGCCAATCCGACAGGACATGCCACTGCTCTTGCTTGTGAAAAACTCTATGACATTATTGCCGGCACTGCCGATGTAGAAGACGCGCATTTACGCACGGCTCTGGCAGAGTTGATGCGTATTCGTGCGGTTCAAGAAGATGATCCTGCGCGCGCTGTGGCTGCATTGTTTCTTATTAAACCTTTAATGCGTAAAAAAATGTTGACAGAAGCTCTGACATGTGGCGCGTTGGACGCATATCTTGATGCCGAGTCGCGTGTAGACAGTCTGGTTCTGTTGGCCTTTAATATGTACAATGCGGATAAAGAAACCGTTTTTTCAACAAGAATTTCAGAGATAAAAAGACGTTATGTGCAAATGGAGCGTTGGGTTGTGCGACATGGCGGTATGGTTGCTTTTGATGACACAACAGACAGCATGACACCTGTAACAGACTCGTCTGTCAAATAGCATATCGTTTGAAGCGAATGTATTGTTTGTTTGCCGTGAAAAAACTGTTTGTTGTGAAGATGTTGTCTGTCAAAAAAAGACACTCAAAAAAATTTGTATATGACGTATCTCATGACGATTATGTTGTGTTTATGTGGTGCGAAAAATACACTTGCCTTGCTTAAGTTATAGAAAACACCCTTGTTTTACTGTTTTTTTTGTATGAGAAATGCCCCAAGCGACTTGAAAGCGTGGCACGAGTACGGTGCGTAGCACCGAAACGTGCCACGGGAATCAAGGGGGTTTGGGGGGGATTATCCCCCCCAAAGAAAAGAAAAGAAAAACAAAAAAAGAAAAAACAGCTTGCTTTGGCAAGCTGATAACCTTAAACACCCGGAGAGGTAGGGAATGATAGTTTCACTTGTGGCAGCCCTGCTGATCGGCTGTGTCGCTTGGTTTGGCGCACAGTCCGGTTTCCAGACGGTGCTCGGTATGGCGCTTCCGCTTGTAGCAGTGGCAGTGTTCATCGGCGGCATTATCTGGCGGGTCGTGTATTGGGCCAAGTCTCCCGTTCCTTTTGCCATCCCCACCACGGGGGGACAGCAAAGATCTTTAGACTGGATTCGCCCTGCACGACTGGACACACCCACCACTACTATGGGGGTTGTGGGTCGAATGCTTTTGGAAGTGTTGCTTTTTCGCTCGCTGTTTCGCAACACCGAAGCCGAAGTCAACGCTAAAGACATGCGGATCACGTATTTCTCATCAAAATGGTTGTGGTTGTTTGCATTACTTTTCCACTACAGCTTTTTAGTGACCTTTATCAGACATTTTCGCTTCTTTGTTGAGCCTATTCCGATCTGTTTGCAATGGTTGGAATTTTTCGACGGCATTCTGCAAGTCGGAACACCCCACTTTTATTTGACAAACGCGGCGTTAATGGTTGGCTTGTTGTTCCTTTTGGGACGTCGTTTGGTGAACGCCAAAGTGCGCTACATTTCACTTGCCAATGATTACTTTCCGTTGTTTGTGTTGCTTGGTTTGGTTGGTTCGGGCATTTGTATGCGCTACATTGAAAAAGTTGATGTGGCTCAAGCCAAGGTATATATTATGGGGCTTGTACAATTTACACCGCAATCCCCGGAAGGACTCGGCCCCATATTTTTTGTCCACTTGGCCTTTTTGAGTACCTTGTTGATCATTTTCCCGTTCAGCAAGCTGATGCATTTTATGGGTGTTTTCCTGTCTCCGACAAGAAATCTGCCCTGTAATACGCGTGAAGTGCGCCACGTCAACCCTTGGAACAAGCCGACCGTCTTCCATACGTACGAAGCTTACGAAGACGACTTCCGCGAACCCATGGCTGAGGCAGGCTTGCCCTTGGATATCAGCCTTGAAGAAGCCGAAGCACGCAAGACCGCAAAACCTGCCGTCACGGCTGACGCCCAGTAAGGAGCTCCCATGGCCAAACTGCCTAAACCCGAAGAGCTGATGGCGGCTCGTGAAGCCTTTCCCGATGCGGATTGGATGAACACCAAGCCACAATTTGCCAGCGGCAATTTCTGTTATCCCGCCAAAACAGACATCATGGAACGTTTGCACATGCCAAATCCCCATGATTGGCGTCCTGATGAAGAAGATTGGCACCTTCCCGATAACTGGGAAACCATCATTTATGAAGGACTCAAAGAACGACTCGAAAAACACCGTTCTTTGAAAGTCTTTATGGATACCTGTGTGCGTTGCGGTGCCTGTGCCGACAAGTGCCACTTCTTCCTCGGTACAAATGATCCCAAAAACATGCCCGTGTTGCGTGCCGAACTCTTGCGTTCGGTTTATCGCAAAGACTTTACCCTTGCAGGCAAACTGCTCGGTAAAGTTGTCGGTGCGCGTTCTTTGGACAAAACAATCATCAAAGAATGGTTCTATTACGCGTATCAATGTACGGAATGTCGGCGTTGTTCGTTGTTCTGTCCTTATGGGATTGATACGGCAGAAATCACCGCTATTCTGCGTGAACTTTTGTATGAATTGGGTCTTGGAATCAACTGGGTGATGGAGCCTGTCTCCAACTGTAACCGCACAGGCAATCACCTTGGTATTCAACCCCACGCCTTTAAAGAAATTGTTGAATTTCTCTGTGACGACATTGAAGACATCACAGGTATTCGCATCAATCCTCCCTTCAATGAAAGAGGGCACGAAGTGCTCTTTATCACGCCGTCGGGTGACGTGTTTGCTGACCCCGGTATTTATACGTTCATGGGCTACCTCATGTTGTTCCATGAAATCGGCTTGGATTATACCTTGTCAACCTATGCTTCTGAAGGCGGAAACTTCGGTTCTTTTGTGTCCTTCGATATGGCAAAAAAACTCAATGCCAAAATGTACGCCGAAGCCGACCGCTTGGGTGCCAAATGGATTCTTGGCGGTGAGTGTGGTCATATGTGGCGTGTGGTCAATCAATATATGGCGACCTACAACGGCCCGACGCCCGAACACATGATCACGCCCGTGTCGCCCATTACAGGCACGGTCTTTAAAAACGCGGCAGCAAGCAAAATGGTGCATATCACCGAATTTACCGCCGACTTGATCAAACACAATAAACTGAATCTGCGTCCTGAACGTAACAACCATATCATCACCACCTACCACGATTCTTGTAACCCCGCACGCGCCATGGGTTTGCTTGAGGAACCTCGCGAAGTGCTCAAGGCCGTGTGTAATAACTTTGTGGAAATGCCTGTCAATACCACGCGCGAGCAAACCTTCTGTTGCGGTTCCGGTTCAGGCTTGAATACTGAAGAAATCATGGAATTGCGTTTGCGTGCAGGCATGCCGCGTGGCAACGCCCTGCGTTATGTGCAACAGCAACATGATGTCAATTGGATGAGCTGCATTTGTGCGCTCGACCGCGCGACGTTACCGCCTGTTGCCGATTATTGGGCTCCCGGTGTCACCGTCAGCGGCTTGCATGAGCTTGTGGCCAACGCCTTGGTCATGAAAGGTGAAATTCCAAGAACTCTGGACTTGCGCCAAGAAGATTTGGAATATCCCGATCCCGAACCGGAAGACAATGATGACGCTGAAGACGATACTGTCACGACTGCCGACGCCTCCGCTGCTGAAGCAAACACCGAGAAGGAGGACGTGTAGTCATGTTGTATAATGCAAAATACATCATTCCCGGCCTTCTGGTGGCGGTCATTGCGTTTACCGCACCGTTTTGGCTCAATATTGGTTCTGAAGCGTATGAATATCCACAAGTGGCTTTGCCGCAAGGTGCACAAGGTGAAGCGTGTATCGAACCTGTCGAGTGGATGCGTGCCGAGCACATGACCTTGTTGAACACATGGCGTGATGAAGCCGTACGCCTCGATAAACGTGTCTATGTCGCGTCTGACGGCAAAAAGTGGGAAGTCAGCTTGCAAAACACCTGTATGGCTTGCCACGCCAATAAGGTTGAGTTTTGTGACAAATGCCACGACAGCAACAACGTTGAACCGTATTGTTGGACCTGCCATGTGCCGCCGAAGGGGAACAACTGATGAAAAACAGCAGAAGAGAATTTCTCAAAGTAGCAGGCCTTTCTGCTTTTGCTTTGGGCTCGGCAAGCGCTCTGAACCTTGTAGCCGATGCCAACGCCGCGACAGCTAAGGGGATGAAACCCGATGTTGTGGGCTCTTACGAGGTCAGCCCCAAAGAGCTGACCGCCAAACGCTGGGCCATGGTGATTGATACACGGCGTTTTACCACAGGTAAAGACTTTGAAAAAGTGATTCAGGCATGTCATACAGAACACAACGTTCCAGACATTCCAAATAAATTACAGGAAGTGAAATGGCTCTGGAAAGATTCCTTTGCCCACACCTTCCCCGATGAATCACATGATTTGTTGCCGATAAGTTTTACGGAAGGACGATTCCTGTTGTTGTGCAACCATTGCGAAAATCCGCCCTGTACGCGCGTGTGTCCGACCGGAGCGACGTTCCGTCAAGAAGACGGCATTGTGGTTATGGATCCACACCGTTGCATTGGTTGTCGTTTTTGTATGGCGGGTTGCCCTTATGGTTCGCGCAGTTTCAATTTCCGTGATCCCAAGCCCTTTATTGCCAACGAAGATCCGCGCTATCCTTCACGGACACGCGGTGTTGTCGAAAAGTGTACGTTTTGTCCGGAACGTTTGGCACAAGGCAAAATGCCTGCGTGCGTGGAAGCTTCGGAAGGTGCCATTTTGTTTGGCGATCTGACCGATCCCAAATCTTCCGTGCGCCGCGCTCTTGCCGACCATTATTCCATTCGTCGTAAATCCAGCTTGGGCACAGGCCCCGGCGTCTATTACATCATCTAGGGGACAGCCATGCTTGAACTCACTCTCAAGGGCAAGCCGCGTTTCTATCTCTGGCTGGCCTTCCTTGCAGCCCTGATTGGGCTTGGGACTGTAGTCTATATCTTTCAGGTTACACTCGGCTTGCAAATCACAGGTTTGAGCCGTGACGTGTCTTGGGGATTTTATATCTCACAGTTTACCTATTTTGTCGGGGTGGCAGCTTCGGCCGTTATGTTGGTGTTGCCTGCCTATTTCCACCATTATGAAAAATTTAAGCGCGTGATTATCTTTGGCGAATTCATGGCCGTGGGCTCTGTCGTCATGTGTATGTTGTTTATTGTTGTCGACTTGGGACAACCACAACGTATTTTGAACGTGCTTTTACACCCCACACCCAATTCAGTCATGTTTTGGGACATGATGGTCTTAAACGGTTATCTCTTCCTTAACCTGATTATCGGTTGGGTGACGCTTGAAGCCGAACGCCATGGCATTAAACCGCCGTCTTGGGTGAAACCTTTGGTGTATCTTTCGATCATCTGGGCGTTTTCAATCCACACGGTTACGGCGTTTCTTTATGCAGGGCTTCCCGGACGCCACTATTGGCTGACTGCCATTATGGCTGCGCGTTTCTTGGTTTCGGCATTTTGTTCGGGACCGGCTATTTTGCTTCTCTTACTCATGGTTGTGCGTAAGTTGACCAAGTTTGAACCGGGGCAAGAAGCCATCAAAACGCTGAGTACCATCATTACCTATGCCATGTGTGCCAACGTGTTTTTCTATGGGCTTGAACTCTTCACCGCGTTTTATAGCGGTATGCCCGGTCACCAACATCCGATCGTTTACCTCTTTATGGGGCACGACGGTTATGTGTGGGTGAACTCGTGGATGTGGACGGCGGCTGTCTTTGCCTTGCTCTCTTTGGCTTTACTTATTCCACCCAAGTTGCGCTACAATCAAACGTTGCTCCCTTGGGCGTTGATTATGCTGGTTATTGCTTCTTGGATTGATAAAGGTCTTGGATTGCTTGTCGGCGGCTTTGCTCCGACACCTTTCGAAACGTATACCGACTACGCGCCAAGTGTACCCGAAATCCTCGTGGGACTCGGTATTTACGGTATCGGTGCCTTAATCATTTCTGTGCTTTGGAAAATGGCTATTGAAGTCAAAAAAGAAGCCGGTACTTTTGAACTGAAATCATAAATGTAAATGACTTTTTTCTGGGGGAGCCAAGCTTCCCCAGAAAAAAGAGCAAACATTACGTTTCTGTATTGGCGAGAGTCATATGGCGGTGTTCCAGTAGAGTAGGGTAGCCATGCTGTTTTAATCTTTTTACAAGTTCTTGTGTGAGAGCAACAGAACGGTGTCGGCCTCCTGTACAGCCAAGCGCTATCGATACGCGGTATCGTCCTTCAGCTTCCATATGTGGCAGTACAAAAAGTAAAAAAGCTGTGAGTTGTTCTAGAAAATCAGCAACTATCGAATGATTAAACAAAAAATCGTAAACAGGTTTATCTTTTCCCGATAACGGCCGCAAGCCTTCTGTAAAATGTGGATTGGGTAAAAAGCGCAGATCAAAAATCATATCGGCTTCATGCGGTGTACCATATTTAAATCCAAAAGATATGAGATTCACTTGTAAAAGATGTCCTGAAGCAGGCGTCGATGCCCATCGTCGTTGGATATCACGCCGTAGATCATGAATTGAGTAGTGACTTGTATCAATAATGACATCAGCACGACGACGAACCTCTGCCAGCATCTGTATTTCAGTATTGACCGCTTTTTCAAGGCTCAGCGCTTGTCTTTCAAGAGGATGCGGACGGCGAGTTGTGGCATAGCGTCTTAGGATAACTTCTTTTTCTGCTTGAAGAAAAAGAAGCTGCGGTTGAATGCCGATATCTTGCAGTATTTGTGTGATTGTTTGAAGCTCTGTGACAAAATGCTTACAGCGTTGATCGACCCCCAAAGCTAACTGTTTATATGATGACATCGTGGGATCACACAACATACGAATCATTTCAGGAAGCATAGCCAGAGGAACACCGTCAGCAGTAAACATTCGTAAATCTTCAAAAACATGCAAGGCGGTACTTTTTCCGGCTCCGGATTGGCCTACAAGCAGGATACATGTTGTTTGCATAAGACACCGTATTCCTGAGTGTTTCCTTTTACATGAGGTAATGATTTTTGCATACAAATCATTACATAGAAAAAAGCCTAGTAACTGTGTAATGTTATATAAAAAGGAAAACACAAGAAGGATTTGCTTTCGAGTGTTTTCCTTTTTTTTTGGTCATGTATGTGGATTATAAAAAGGTATCCCCAACATGTAATACTATGTTAAACAACAGGGTCAATCAGACCGTAGTCGCCTGTTTTTCGTCTGTAAATAACATTGATGCGTTCGTTTTCGGCATTACGAAATACAATAAAGTCATAATCCCGAGCATCAAGTTGGAGGGCGGCTTCATCAGGAAACATGGGTTTTGATGAATAATGGGCATCGCCGCGATCAACAATGGCCGGATCTTCCGGTTCTGAGGGTTCAAATTTAAAAACATCTATCTCTGCGGGAATATGGCTTTTGCGCCATTGATCACGGTTTTTTGAAATGAATTTTTTAATTTGTCCGGAGAGTTTATCTGTAACCAAATCAATGCTGGCATACATGTCTTCGGATTGCTCTTCGGCGCTTAAGTTTACGCCTTCACCGGAGAGTTGTATTTCAATACGTTGTCTGAATTTATCGACAAGCATGACAACTTGTGCATCCAAGGACGAATTTTTTCCAAAAAAACGTCCCAATTTTTCCATACGCCGACGGGCATATTTACGCAGGTGTTCAGAGGGTTCAAAGTTTTTAAAAGTAAAAGAAATATGCATACACGCCTCCTTGTTTTTCCTGAAAGCTCAAGACTTACAGGTGAGCCTTGCGCCGTGAAGAGGATGGAATATCCATCGCCGTCCGGTATTTGGCCACTGTGCGCCGCGCAATATTGACTTTAAGCTGTTCTTTGAGGATTTCACCGATCCGTTCATCAGAAAGTGGTGCTTTGGCATCTTCCTCAGTGATGCATTTTTTTATAAGCGCTTTTACACTTTCAGAACCGACCTGTGTACCGTCATCCAGAGCCAATGCACTGTTAAAGAAATACTTCAGCTCAAAAATGCCAAATGCGGTGGCCACATATTTATTGGTAGTGATACGACTGACAGTTGATTCATGCATGCCTATATCATCGGCAATATCTTTAAGAATCAAAGGTTTCAGGCGTACAGCACCTTCTTCAAAAAAACCTCGTTGTTGTTTTACGATGCTTTCAACAACTTTATACAACGTTCTTTGTCTTTGATGCAAGCTTTTAATCAACCAAGAAGCAGAACGAATTTTCTCATTACAATAACTTTTTTCTGAGTCTGATGTATTTTCAACAAGAATATCATATTCTTCCGGGATATATAACTGTGGTAACCCGTCTTCATTCAGTAAAATTAAAAAATCATCTTTTGTTTTATAAACAAAAACATCCGGACTGACATATGTTGGATTGCTGTTTCCAAACGCTGCACCGGGCATGGGATCCAAGGATTGAATAATGTTAAGATAGTCTTTCAAATCTTCAAGATCAATACGAAATTTTCTTAAAAGCGGTTTATAGCGGTGTGCTTCAAGGTCTTCCAAATTATCACGAATCAAACCAACCAAAACAGGGTCGCGATCATACCCAAGCATTTTTATTTGAATGAGTAAACATTCTTGTGCTGTGCGTGCTGCAACGCCGACAGGATCAAAGCGTTGAATGGTTGTGAGGACGTGCTCGACGGATTCTGTTGTGCTGTGAGCCATTTCAGCCATTTCTTCCAATGAGGCTTGGACATACCCCGATGAACCCAAATTGCCGATAATGATTTCACCGATATGTTTATCCTCTTCAGATAAAGAAGAGAGACGCAATTGCCACATCAGATGGCTTTCAAGGCTTGGTGTTTCCGCATAACGGGCTTCAAGTGAAGACATTTCTTCAGATAATTCATAATCACGCCCTTGCATACTGCGTGGTGTGCTGGCAAATTCACCGAGATAGTCTTCCCAATCGGCAGATTTGGCGGCATCTTTGTCATACCCTTCGCTTGATGTTTCACGTGTTTCTTGGGTGTCTTCTTGGATATCGTGCGGGCGTTCTTCGAGAAATGGATTTTCCAAAAGTTCTCGCTGTACAGTTTCAACAAGTTCGATGCGCGAAAGCTGTAATAAACGAATGGCTTGTTGAAGCTGTGGCGTCATGACGAGTTGTTGAGCCAATTTTAATTGTTGGCGTAATTCCAAAGCCATAATTCTGTATCTCCAAATAAATTGAAAAGAAAAAAACGTGCAGCAACGCACTTTTATAATGTATATAATTATATCAAATTTCAGATTCTCATTTAAACGTTGAGAACCGCACAAAAAATGACATTATGCATGTATTGTGCCACAAATCTAAGAATATAGCAACGCTTGCCAATGGCTTACAAGCTTTTCTTTTTTTCTTAAAAAGAAAGATGTTTACAGGATGCCGAGCAAGAGGTATTATTTGCCGCTGATTCTTTACTCAAGCACATTGTATTTCGATGTATTTTATATTCATTTTTTGAAGGGAGAGCTATGGAACACCATAAGAACCGTAAGCAATGCTTAACACTTGGTCTGGCCGGATTTGGAACGGTAGGCAGTGGTTTTGTACAAATTCTTGCTGAAAATCGCTCGGAGTTGCTGGCTCGTTCAGGGTGTGAATTTGTTTTGAAAACCGTGGCCGTTCGCGATCTTGCGCGTCCGCGTGCTGTTGATTTACCGAAAGACACCGTTCTGACAACCGATTATATGTCAATTGCCGAGGATCCGTCTATTGATATCGTTATTGAGTTGATGGGGGGCATTGAAAAGCCGTTGGCTTTTATTCGTCGCGCTCTTGAAAACGGTAAACATGTTGTCACAGCCAACAAAGCATTGTTAGCCGAAGTCGGTACCGAATTATTTGCTCTTGCTGAACAAAAAGGGCTTCTTTTGTTGTATGAAGCCAGCGTTGCCGGAGGGATTCCCGTCATTCAGACTATGAAAGAAAGTTTGGCAGGCAACCGAATCAGCGATATTGACGGTATTTTAAATGGTACCAGCAATTATATCCTTTCCGAAATGACCAGTAACGGTAAAGATTTTACCACCGCATTGGCCGACGCCCAAGCCAAAGGCTTTGCCGAAGCCGATCCTACGCTTGATATTGACGGCTTTGATACGGCACATAAACTTGTTTTGTTGATTCGTTTGGGGTGGGGAGTCGATTATCCCTTTAACAAGATGTCCATCCAAGGGATCCGCGGACTGGACAGCATGGATATTGAATTTGCACGTGAATTTGGTTATCGAATCAAACTGTTGGGTGAAGCACACATGACCGAGCAGGGCTTGGATGCAGGGGTCTATCCGACACTTGTCAAATATACATATCTGTTGGCTCGTGTAGGGGGACCTTTTAATGCTGTTCGCATTGCGGGCAATGCTATCGGTTCACTTTTTTTGCACGGCCAAGGTGCGGGCGATTTACCCACAGGCAGCGCTGTGATGAGTGATGTATTGGCTGTTGCGCGCGGAACAATGCCGTATAACTCAGGCTTTGTGAAACAAGTGTTGCCGAAGGCAAAGATTTTGTCACCGGAAGAAGCAGAAAGTGCTTACTATGTCCGCTTTACTGTCAAGGATCGTCCCGGTGTGATCCGTGACATTACAAGTGCTCTGGCAGAACAGCACGTCAGCATTGCACAAGCCATCCAAAAACCTTCACAAGAAGAAAGTGTTCCTTTGGTTTTTATGTTGCATAAAGCCACTTCCAAAGCATTGAAAACTGCGCTGAAAACAATTGAAAATATGGATTTCATGTGTCGTCCTGCCACAGTTTTTCGTGTCATTGAATAATTTAATTTGCAGAGCCGCTTGAGCTGTGTGATGTATAAAGAAATGGACGACGACGCATTGTTACGCACTGCCCGTCGTCCATTTCTTTTATAAACCGCGGTGGCAGAAGGTTTTGGAGGGAAAGCAAAGGCTGTGCCTTGCTTCAAAGAGCTATATTATTGGGGGTAGAAAAATTGTGCCTCGTTTCGTAGTTTATTTCTCCTCATAAAAAAGCATTCTATCTTTAAGGATTTTGTATGTCTGCATATCGTTCAAAATATGTGAGTGCTGAGCAAGCCGTCGCTTGTGTGAAGCCGGGAGATTGGGTTGATTACAGTTTTTGTCTTGGGCATCCGCGCGTTTTGGATCGTGCGTTGGCAGCACGTAAAGAAACGTTAACAAATATTTCTGTTCGTGGCGGCATTATTCTTGAGCCTTTGGCGATTATTGAACAGGATCCACAAGCAGAACATTTTTTATGGCACAGTTGGCATATGGGCGGTTATGAACGACGTTTGAGCGATACACAGCGTTGTTGTTATATGCCGCTCATTTACAGCCTTATGCCTTCGTTATATCGTAAGCATTTACATGTCGATGTTGCTTTTTTGCGTGTTTCGCCGATGGATGCTCACGGATATTTTAATGTTTCGTTGACCAATTCGGCAACCAAAGCCATCATTGAAAAAGCGCGTGTTGTTGTTCTTGAAACGTCTGACTCGTTGCCGCGTATAGCGGGTAAACAAGCACTCATTCACATTTCTGAAGTCGATTATGTTGTGGAAGGCGACAACGCACCGCTCCCGACCTTACCTATGGCAGCGCCTTCTGAAAACGATCGCAATATTGCCGCACACCTCATTAAAGAATTGCGCGATGGCGATGTGATTCAACTTGGTATCGGTGCTTTACCCAACGCCATCGGTGAACAAATTGTTCATTCAGAATTGAAACATTTGGGCATTCATACCGAAATGTTGGTTGATTCGTATTTGAATATGTTTGAAGCGGGACGCATCACCAACTTATCAAAAAAACAGCACCGCGGCCAAAGCGTGTTTACCTTTGCGGCAGGCAGTGAACGTCTTTATGATTGGATGAAAGACAACGGAGGTCTTTTTTCAGCACCTGTCGATCATGTCAATACAGCGGCCATCATGGCAAAAATTGATGCCATGGTCAGTATCAACACCTGCTTAGAAATCGATTTTTTTGGACAAATCAGTGCTGAGTCTGCGGGATGTCGTCAAATTAGCGGTTCCGGCGGTCAAATTGATTTTGCAAGCGGAACGGCACATTCACCGCACGGACGCAGCTATATATGCCTGCAATCGACCTACTATGACAAAAAAACAGAAACTCTTCATTCACGAATTGTACCGACATTGGCATCAGGCAGTGTTGTCACAACACAACGCGCCTTTGTTGCCGATGTCGTGACAGAATGGGGCATGGCACACTTGGCAGGGCAGTCCATATGGGCACGAACAGAACGTTTGATTAATATTGCACACCCCGATTTTCGAGACAGCTTGATCCGTGAAGCAGAAAAGCACGGCATTTGGAAATCATCTAATAAAGTTGGTACCAATTAAAAGTCATACTGTTTATATGTTGGAGTATCATTATTGATGATGCTGTACCATGTTGTTTTTTATGTTTAAAGATGTTTTAAAAACTCACAATGATGCTCCACATCATAGAAGGAAAAACCGTATGACACTCCTTGAACCGTTTCTACGTCTGATAGTTGCTGTTGCTCTTGCAATAGTTTTAGGTAAATGTGTTGCAAAGTTTAAAATGCCTGCCATTTTGGGTTGGCTTTTGGCAGGCATGATGTTTGGCCCGCATATTTTTAATATTTTAAACCAAGATCTTTTAGACGCAACGTGGTATCATATACTGACAAAATCGCTGGAATGTGTTATGGGGCTTTTATTTGCCAAAGAATTGGTATTTAAAAAATTAAAAAAATATGGGACACAAATTTTTACGATAACACTCTTTGAATCGTTGGGAACATTTTTTATTGTCAGTGCAACGTTTGCGATCATTTGTTATTTTATGCAGATACCGTTTTATGTTGCATTTGTTTTTGGAGGCATAGCCCTTGCCACAGCACCTGCACCGACACTTGCCATCATCAATGAATTAAAAACAAAAGGTTCTGTTACCAGTGTCCTGATTCCGATAACGATGCTTGATGATGTTGTTGCGATTGCAGTTTTTTTTTCCATCAATTCGTATATTATTTCATTGGGGGCAGGAACTTCAGATCCGTTTCTTTTAATTTTTTCTCTTTCTGTCATTCTTCCTCTGCTGCTTGGTACGGTGATTGGTTTTCTTGCTTCATTTCTTTATACAAAAGACAGTGGACACCAAAAGACACTGCTTTCCACTTTGGGATTATTGATTGTTACCGCGGCCATTTCATTTTATGTAAACAATGTTCTTTTATCTAAACCTCTTTTAAATTTTATTTTAGTTGGCATTGCTGTGTTCACAACCATTGCCAATCGTGTTTCTGAAGAAAAAATGGAACAAATTGCAAAATCTGTCGGCCCACTTGTTGGGATTGCGCTTATGGTCATGATTATGAATTTGGGCGCGCCGTTGGATTACAGCTTGATCATGGGGGCGAGTTTTTTTACTGCTGTATACATTCTTTCAAGAACGTTCGGAAAATACTTCAGTACCTATCTTGGTGCAACAATCTCGCATGCAGAACCAACAATGAAAAAATATTTGGGCTTTACACTGCTAACACACTCAGGCGTTTCACTCTTTTTTACAGGGATCATCGTCACATCACTCAATACTTTTGACACAGAGTCTGCACTGATTGTAAAAGGAACAATTGCAGCCGCTGCCGTAATTAATGAAATATTCGCTGTCATTATCGCCAAAAAAGGTTTTGAATGGGCAGGTGAAATTCCAAAGAAACAATAAGTTTAAACATTTTTAATTGAAAAGAAAATCGATATGATAACCAAATATACAATACAATAAAAAGGATCATAAACGATGAATATTGTCATTTTAGATGGTTATACATTAAACCCTGACGGCGACAATCCATGGACAGCCATTGAAGCACTCGGTAAGGTTACAGTCTATGATCGTACCAAAACCGATGAGCTGTTTTATGAACGCGCGATGAATGCCGATATTTTGTTAACCAATAAAACCCCGTTGCGTGCTGACCGTTTGGCAAAACTGCCGAAGTTGCGTTGTATCGGCGTGTTGGCAACGGGGTATGATGTCGTTGATGTGGTTGAAGCAGGCAAACGCGGTATTCCTGTGATGAATGTGCCTGCGTATGGTGTTGAGGCGGTTGTTGAACACCTTTTTGCGTTATTGCTTGAGTTGTGTCGGCGTACAAGTTTGCATGATGCGTCTGTGCGTGTCGGTGAATGGACATCAAATATTGAATGGTGTTACTGGAAAACGCCGCAATTGGATTTGTATGGTAAAACCATGGGCATTTACGGCTTTGGTAATATTGGCAAGCATGTCGGAAAAATCGCCCACGCTTTTGGTATGGAGGTGCTTGTTTGCACAAGAAGTACGCCAAAATCTGATTCTTTTGGCTATCCATGTACTTTTGTCAACGAAGAAGAATTGTTCCGACGTTCACAGATCCTTTCTTTACATTGTCCGTTGACGGAGCAAACACGCGGCTTAGTGAATGCCGAACGCATTGCAACCATGCCTGACGGAGCCATTTTACTGAACTTGGCTCGTGGGCCTGTTATTGATGAACAGGCTGTGGCAGACGCGTTACACGCCGGAAAATTGGGGGGCTTTGCTGCCGATGTGGCCTCTGTCGAGCCTATTCAAGCCGACAACCCGTTGTTGACGAGTCCACATTCATTGCTTACACCGCACCTTGCATGGGGATCGCAACGCGCACGGCGTAATATTACCGCAATCATGGCCGATAAGTTGCAAAGTTGGATAAACGGTACACCAAAAGGGCTTGTTAATGCTGAATGGTTGGCATAATTATACAACGTTTCAAGACATGTTCTCCTGAATAAAAACTATTCAAATTGTATTTGAAAAGAAAAAAGGACTATTTTTTATGCGTATTCTTTCCGGATCGTTCGGTGGTCGAACTGTCCGTACGGTTGAAGGTCCCGGTTATCGCCCTGCCACGGCAAAAGTGCGCGGCGCCATTTTTTCAATGCTTGAGGCGCGCGGTGTGGTGTGGGCAGGTGTGCGTGTGTTGGATTTGTTTGCAGGTAGCGGTAGTTTGGGCTTTGAGGCCTTGAGTCGCGGTGCGCTTGAAGCTTCTTTTGTGGAAAAAGCCCCCAACGCCGTGGCTTGTATGCGTAAAACCATGGATGATTTACACTTACAACCTCCACAATGCCAAATTTTTCAACAAGATGTCGCCACATTTATTCGTCAACGCCCTTGGCAACCTTTTGATGTCATTTTTATTGATCCTCCGTATGGCCTGGGTCGTCTTGATGTTACGCTGAAAGCTGTCGTAAAAGGCGGTTGGTTGGCTGCAGAAGGCTTTCTCCTGGCCGAAGCAGAAAAACACCTTAAGCCTGAGCTCACACAAATAGACCTCCCCGGCCTAGAGCTTGAAGTCGATCGAACCTATGGACAAACGAGAATAGGCATATGGCAACATCACCCACTCGTATAGCCGTCTACCCGGGAACTTTTGACCCGTTGACGAATGGACACGCCAGCTTGGTGCGGCGTGGTTTGCAGCTTTTTGATTATGTCATCATTGCAGTTGCCGCAGACACGCCAAAAACACCGCTTTTTTCTTTGGAAGAACGCGTAACCATTGCTAAAGAAGCTTTTGCAGACACCGACGCTGTGATCGTTGAGCCGTTTTCCGGATTGCTGGTTGACTATGCGGCAAAACACGGCGCGACAACCATTTTGCGTGGCTTGCGTGCGGTTTCAGACTATGAGTATGAATTTCAGTTGTCATTGATGAATCGAAAATTGCAGCCAAACATTGAAACGGTCTTTTTAATTTCTGACTATCGTTGGTTGTATATCAGTTCAACAATCATAAAAACTGTCGCATCACTCAGAGGCAGTGTACACGGTCTGGTTCCTCCCGTAGTGGAAAAACATTTGATTCAACGCTTTGGGCCAAGCAACGATCGCATTCCTCCGGAAGCCCCCGAAGTTTATTTGCATTGGCACAAACAAAACAAGGCTTCCTCCGACTCATGAAACAACGACTGATTTGCCTTGTCGGCGCAACCGGGACAGGAAAAACGGCTTTGGCGTTGGCTCTCGCTCAAAAAAACCAAGGCGACATCATCAACGCTGATTCACGGCAGGTGTACAGCGATTTTCCGATCATTACAGCACAGCCGACAAAAGAAGAACAACAGCACATTCCACATCGATTGTATGGATACCTTGCAACAACAGAAGTGTGTTCGGCCGGAACGTGGTCTGAAGCGGCTCACGCATTGATCCTCAACGAGAACCAAAAGCATACGATGCCTATCCTTGTCGGAGGAACGGGGCTCTATTTGCGTGCCCTCTTGGACGGCATTGTGACTATTCCACATCCTTCACAAGAACTCGCAGAAAAATTAGATAACGAATTCACCGTACAAGGCGGCGCACATTTGCATCAACGTCTTCAAGCCGTTGATCCCGAATATGCCGCAAAAATTCATCAAAATGACCGCCAACGACTGATCAGAGCTTTGGCTGTTCAAATAAGCACAGGCAAACCGTTTACTTGGTGGCATCAACAAACGCCGCCACCGCCGCCATTTGATGTTTTACGATTGGGTCTTGATTTGTCATTGGCAGAACTGTTGCCACGATTGATTGCACGCATTGATAACATGTTGGTGGCTGGTGCTGTTGAAGAAGTGAGTAAAGCACTGAACAAAACACCCGATCTCTCTGCTCCCGGTTGGTCAGGAATCGGATGTTTGGAATTGGCACATTATGTTCTCGGCAAATATTCCTTGGACGAAGCCAGAGCCATCTGGATAAAAAATACACGTGCCTATGCTAAACGACAACGGACATGGTTTCGTGCCGATTCCAGAATTTGTTGGTTTAGACCTGAAGAGCTAGACCAAGCCTTATGTTTTGTACAAAAACACGTTTTAGACACAGTCATATAGCCAAACGGAAAGAACCCAAAGAGGCAGACAACCGTCGCATATAGGCGGTTAAATATACCGATACGTTGATAGTCTATGGGTGATGGTTTGTAAATAATCTTTATTTTTCAAGCATGGCTTCAGCACGATAAGAACTGCGTACCAACGGTGCTGAAGCTACCCCTTCAAAACCTTTTTCAAGTGCTATCTCTTTCCAATGCGCGAACTCATCAGGTGCAACATAGCGTGCGATTGGGGCGTGATTTCTTGACGGTGCAAGGTATTGCCCCAGTGTCAGGAAACGACAGCCATGTAGGTAAAGTTCATGAATTGTTTGATGGACTTCGTCCCATGTTTCTCCAAGGCCAAGCATGATTCCTGATTTTACCCGCAAACCGTGGTGAGCTGCAAATTGTAATACTTGCAGCGATGTTTGATAATCGGCAATGGGACGTACTGTCGGAAAAAGACGTGCCACGGTCTCTATATTGTGGTTAAACATATCAGGTTTTGCTGCACACACTTGAGCCAAAGCGGTTTCATTGCCTTGAAAATCAGGAACCAAAATTTCAATACTTGTTTCCGGTTTGCGTTGGCGGATGGCTTGAACCGTACGGACAAAGTGTTCGGCACCGCCGTCTGCCAAGTCATCGCGCGTCACTGAGGTGATGACTGCGTGTTTCAAATCCAATGTTTGTACCGCTTGGGCAACATTGTCGGGTTCTTTGTCGTCCAAAGCGTTCGGTTTGCCTTTTGTTACCGCACAATAACGACATTTTCGTGTACACACATCACCCATAATAATAAATGTTGACGTGCCGTGTGCAAAACATTCCGCTTTATTCGGACACATGGCTTCTTGGCAGACTGTATGTAAATGGTGTTCTGAAATCATTTTCTGCATGGGTTGAATGCTTTTGGCATTAAAAGGATGTAAAGCAAACCATTTGGGGCGACGTAACGGTGCGGTTCCGTTATTTTGCGCTTCTTTAAGCGTATAGCCAAAACGGTTTGCAAAATGATGGATAAAAGCTTCAGAAACCGAGGCATAATCAACCGTTTTTTTCAATAGATCTTGCATGGATGTTATGCGTTCATGAGGATTGCCGCATGGGGTTATCAGGTCAAAATAGCTGATGTCGGTATTGATGTTCAGTGCAATACCGTGGAATGTTGTCCATTTACGCAAACCAAGTCCCACACTGGCTATTTTGGCTCCTTTTGCCCAAAGTCCGTAACCATGTACATTTCGTTCTGTTTTAATGTCAAAATCATTTACAACGGCTTCAAGCACATCAAGCAACGCATCAACAAATTGAGGAACCGTTTGTTTTACCAAGCGCACAATCGGATAGGCAACCAGTTGACCTTGGCCGTGAAACGTCGCCATACCCCCGCGTCTGATTTTGACAACATCAATGCCTCGGTCTTGTAACGTGCGCATGTCTGCATGTACATCGTCTTCACTGCCGCGTAACCCAAGTGTGATGACCGGATCGTGTTCAGCTAACAACAACGAATCGACAACAACATCGTCAATGCGAGATTGTACACGTTTTTTTTGAAAGGATAACGCGTGTTGATAGGAAATGTGTCCCAGATCTAAAACCTCTAAACACGGTTTTTGATTCTTGTGCATGGCCATGCCTTATGATTGTGATGAGAAATGGTCAATGGATAAGGCTCTTCCTTAAAGAAGAGGCGTTGGATCTATATCGCTGTTCTCTGTACACCATACAAAATATATTTGCAAACCTACTGACAAGTATCCATATATAAAAGCTGTCGATAGCACGGTTTCTTCCAGAAAATTCAGTGACTCTCGTGAGTGAATCAGAAAAAAAACTTGCCTGTTTTTTGAAGCTTTGGTATATATAAAACGTGCGAGATGAGATGGTTCGTCTTTGATTGTGTGCCGATCTGCAAAGTTGGTGACAGGGCGGTATTGTCTGTTATGGATTGACTTCTCATGCGTCTCAACCATCCATTTGTTTTTGGGAAAAAAAGCGTTCTTCGCTTCAATATCAGAGAAGACTTCAAAATTCGGTTACAGAAGTCAAACCGCCATGAACACAATGAAAACGTGTCATTCGCGGTTTTTTTTATTGTTTTAACGTATCGTTATACATATGTCTGTTGCAGGAGTATTCATGGACTTGGATCGCCAAAAAAGTGCCCCCATTTATGAGGCGTTGGAAGAATTTCGTCGTCGTCGCGTGGTGCCTTTTGATGTACCGGGGCATAAAAGAGGACGCGGCAATCCCGAATTAGCGACTTTACTTGGTGAAAAATGTGTCGGACTTGACGTAAATTCCATGAAACCATTGGATAATTTATGCAATCCAATATCTGTGATTCGTGAAGCAGAAAAGCTGACTGCAGAAGCTTTTGGAGCGCATCATGCCTTTTTTATGGTTGGAGGAACCACAAGCTCTGTTCAAAGCATGATTATGGCCTCTTGTCAGTCCGGTGAAAAAATTATTTTGCCGCGCAATGTTCATAAAAGTGTTATCAATGCCTTGATTCTTTGTGGGGGAATTCCTGTTTATGTAAATCCTGCCATTCATGACAAAATCGGTGTGGCACTCGGTATGGAATATTTGGGTGTCAAAGCCGCTATTGAAGCCAATCCCGATGCGGTGGCTGTTTTTGTCAATCATCCGACGTATTATGGTATTTGTTCAGATTTACAAGCCATTACCGATTTGGCACACGCTGCCGGTATGAAAGTCTTGGTGGACGAAGCGCACGGAACGCATCTTTCTTTTGCAGAAGGTCTGCCTAAATCGGGCATTTCTGTCGGAGCAGACATGGTGGCGGTTTCGATGCACAAATCAGGCGGCAGTTTGACACAAAGCTCTGTGTTGTTGCTAGGAAAGCATGTCGACCCAAGCCATGTGCGTACGTTTATTAATCTTACACAAACAACCAGTGCTTCATATCTACTTCTTTCGAGTTTAGACATTTCACGACGGAATTTGGCTTTACGGGGTAAAGACTCTTTTGCAAAAGTGATTCGTATGGCTGAATACGCTCGTGAAGAGCTCAATTCTGTCGGTGGATTTTATGCATATGGGCGTGAGTTGATTGACGGTATAACTGTTTGTGATTATGACGTCACCAAATTGTGTGTGTATACCCAAGACATTGGATTGACGGGTATTGAAGTCTACGATCTGTTGCGTGACGAATACGATATACAAATTGAATTCGGAGACATCGGAAATATTATGGCTTATATTTCGATCGGTGATCGTATTCAAGATATTGAACGTCTTGTGGGGGCTTTGGAAGATATAAAACGGCTTCATGCCAAACCGCCCGGTGGCGTGCATTATGCGGATTTTGTACTCCCGGAAGTGATCTATTCTCCTCAACGGCCTTTTTATGCAAAAAAAGAATCGTTACCTATCAGGCAAACTGCAGGACGGGTTGCTGCTGAATTTGTGATGTGTTACCCCCCGGGCATTCCCATTTTGGCTCCCGGAGAATTGGTGAGTGAAAAGATTATTGAACACATCCTTTTTGCTCGTGAAAAAGGTTGTTCTTTGCAGGGGGCTGCCGATCCGATTGTCAATCATCTTCAAGTCATTAAGGCCGATTAGTTATGGATATATGGATTCATGCCGTAAACGGACAAGTCAGTATTCGTGTGACACGGCAACTTTGTGTTACGGAAAGTGAATATCAAAAAATTGAAATTTTTGATTCAGTTGAATACGGGCGTTTGTTGGTGCTTGATGGGGATGTGATTTTTTCGGTTGCCGATGAATTTATTTATAATGAGATGGTTGTTCATGTGCCTATGGCTGTGCATCCTGAGGTTAAAAAGGTCTTAATCATCGGTGGGGGTGACGGTGGTGTAGCCAAAGCGTTTACACAATATCCTGAAATTGAGCAGATTGATGTTGTTGAACCTGATGTGATGCTGGTGAAGGCATGCCGTGAGTTTTTTCCTGAAATGGGTAAATGTTTTGATGATCCGCATGTCAATTTGATTCACCGTGACGGCTTGCGTTTTTTACGTGGCAGACAAGCTGAATATGACATTATTATCAATGATTCCACTGATCCTTTCGGACATACAGAAGGGCTTTTTACCAAGGAATTTTACGGAAGTTGTTATCGTGCGTTGCGTGATGACGGCATTATGGTGTACCAACATGGCAGTCCGTTCTTTGATGAAGACGAAACCGCTTTTCGTACCATGCATCGTAAAGTTTTTCAAAGCTTTCCTATCAGCCGAGTGTATCAAGCACACATTCCTACATGTCCTTCAGGGTATTGGATGTTTGGTTTTGCTTCAAAAAAATACCATCCCATCCAACATTTTGATGCGCAAAAATGGAATCAACGTCAACTGAAGACATGGTACTATACAACCAATTTACATATTGGTGCTTTTATGCTTCCCAAGTATGTGGAAGATTTATTGATTGAAGCTGAAGCATCAAAAGTTACACGAAATGAAGAATAGTAGAGTCAGTTCAATAAAACACTTTTTTCAGAGCAGGCGTCAGACGCAGTTTAAAAGTTTGCGGATAGGGAATGCCCCCTTAAAAACGTTGTGAGATCAGTGTGTTTCAAAATAAAAATCGCTCGTGAAAAGAGCGATTTTTATTTAAAGCCTACATAAGTTGGTTAAACGTTTACAATTCTTTTTGTGAGCGACCCTGTAGCAACAAAATGGCGTGCAGGATCAAAATCAATGTTCACAAAACAAAGAGCGCCTACTTGGTGCGTTGAATACATTCTTGTAATTCTTGCGCCTGAGACGCCAATTCACGGATAGCCTCTGCAGATTGCATGATTGCTTCAGAGGTTTGTCCTACGGTATAATTGATGTCATTCATTGATTGTGAGATTTCATTTGAAACGGTTTCTTGTTGAGTTGCCGCAGAAGCAATGTTCTGAATCATTTCAGATGTTTCTTCTGTAAATGTCACGATCTCTTGCAATGAAGCCTCAGATTCTTGTGCCAACTCTGCTGTACGCACAATATGTTCAACAACAGAACCGACTTCTTGTTGATTGGCACGACTTGAATTTTGAATGGCTCTGATGCTCTCATCGACTTCACGAGTTGCATTCATGGTTTTTTCTGCCAACTTACGCACTTCGTCTGCCACAACGGCAAAACCGCGTCCTGCTTCACCCGCTCTGGCAGCCTCAATGGCAGCATTCAAGGCCAACAAATTCGTTTGATCAGCAATATCAGAAATCACATTGATAATACTGTCAATGCCTTCGGCAAGCCCATCAAGTTGCGCCATGTTGTTTTTTAATTTTTCAGAAGACGTCTGCAACGCTTCCATAGATTCAGTCATATGAACCAACAATTTAATGCCGTCACTGGCTTTTTGACGCACAAGCGCGCTTTGATCGGCTGTGTTTTCTGCATTACGAGCGACTTCAACAACAGAAGCGTTCATTTCTGTCATGGCTGTTGATGTTGATTCGATGCGCTCACGCTGGAAGTTTGAACCTTGAACGATATGTTCCGTCTGTGCCGCAAGTTCTTCCGTTGCCGCAGTGACGCGCAATGCCACATCATTGGCCTGAACAGACACTTCTTGAATAAGTTGACTTTGTTTTTTAGTTTCGGTGATATCAATAATGACTTCCATGTAACCCGCAGGTTTTTTGTTTAAATCAAACAACGGTGTTGCCGCAACAGAAATAGCAAAATGGGTTCCTTTCGGCTGACACGTTGTTTCGCCGTGCAAGGCTTTCTGTTGAGAAAGGGCTTGTTTTCCAAGACACGTTGCAGGATTGTTACAAGCAGGTGAAAGAAAAAGATTGCCACAACTTTTTCCAACAACGTGTTCTTCGCCAAGCATCTTTTTGGCAGCCTTATTCATATATACAATACTGTTATCTTGTTTACCTGTAAAAAGCCCGACAGGTAAATTGTTGATTTGTGTTGTGAAGGAAGCGAGTATTGTGTTGATGGTAGACGTAAGCTCATAATAACTGCCTTTAAATGTTGTAACATCCATTTGACTGTCAAACACGCCTGAAGAAACCTCATTGGCTGTTTTTTGGCAGAGTACGGTCAATTGGTTCAGAACAACTGAAATGGCCTTCATACTTTCTACAACTTGACCAATATCGCCTTTTTCATTGATTTGTGGATCAAAATCAAATTCTCCCAAGGCAAGATGTTGTGCATAGTTACGCATTTTCTTGAGCGTATTGCTTAAAGAGACAACAATATATGCCGTAATAGCAAGACTTATCAGCAAAACAAGCACGGATATAAAAAAACTTTGATCAACATTGTCATTCGTGCGAGTGACGACTGTTGTTAATTCTTTGGTTGCGCCTTCAGTTGCGTTACGACTCATCATAATTGTATCTTCAGAAATACTTCGGCGCTGATCTGTCAGCTGTTGAAATTGTTTTTCCAAAATCAGGGCACTTTCTTCCAATTCCATAGATTGCTTGCTGAAGTGTGCATAGAGCGCTTCGACTTCTTCAACATCCTTGAGAGCGGCAAAGGGTAAATTGCCTTTTTGATCTGCCATTCTTGCCATACTCGCAGATAACGCCTCTTGCATATTGTTGACAGCGTTCATATAGTCACTATCCAATGACAAGAAGAAAGAAATCGTATTTTCTGCCAGTAAAACTGCAGAAGTTTGTGACTGAACCAAGTCTTGCGCCAAATCAATATTGTCAATTTCAAAAGCGTATTCCAACAAATCACTCAACTCTTTTTGAAATGCTTCCTGAGCAGGCACAAAGGAAGTGAGATAACGCTGATAAAGGGAAGCACCGTTATCAAGTAGTTGTTGTAAATTACGCATTAATGTTTCTTGTTTGGTAATCGTATTGCGTACTTGTGCGGCAGCATTTCCTGTTCCAACCAAGTTTAACAAATCCTTATAATAATCAAGCACATTTTGTGCCGCTTGTATCGCCAATTGACGATCTTCCGTTTTATGGTGCAAAAGAAATTGTGAGAGACGATATGTCAATTGCGACAAATCTATTTCTATTTGGAATGTGATGGTGTCAGCCTTGTCTAAATTAATATAACTCTTTAAATTATCAGATGATTGTTTTGAAGAATTATAGCTAAAAAAAGCCAGAGACAAAGCCATCATTGTTAAAAGAATACATCCAATAATGATGCGTCCTCTTGTTGTCATAATGCCTCCTCTACACAAAGTGGATGATAGTCAAAAAAACTCAAGTAAAAAAACAACAGTTACAGATTTTAAAGCATATAGTTCTTATTAATATATTCTTATAATACATTCTGCAATAAGAAAAGTACATCTTGAAAGAATATGGCTTTCTATATGAATAATAAAATGTTTTATTATTTGTAATAAAATAAATATATGTTTTATTTAATATTGCTGTTTAAAACATTAGCGCTATTTCATTTATTAATATATAACTTGCAAATAATCATATAGTATAAAAAGTCAACAAAATAATTTTTATTGATATTAAACAAAAAATCTTAAAATATTTGATGTAGTAATATCTTTTATATTGCATATAACAATTCTGTTCACATCACTCTGGCTTTTTTTATATCAAACATCAAAAGATGTAGACAAGGGCATTCTTTTACAGAGCTTTTTTTCGATTGCAGAAAAGAGATCAACACCATATACTTTCTAAAAAAGTCATATAACCGGCTACAACTGCCATCCTAAGAGCATATGAAAATTCTTATCATTCAACTCGCCAGATTGGGCGATATTATGCAAACAGCCCGACTTGTAGCCTCACTGCAACAGAACGATCTTCATCTTTGTGTTGATCAAAGTTTGGTTAAGGCTGCTCAATATGCCTACCCGACGTTGATTGTTCATGGAGTTATGGTGCACAGTGCCGGAGAAACAACGGCGTTGTCTCACAACACAACCGTGTTTGCGCGCTTACGGGATATCGGTTTTCATCAAATATACAATCTGAATCATTCTGGCTTCAACAGAGCCATGGCACGACTTTTTCCGAGTGAACGTGTTGATGGCTATTCTTGTCACAATGGACAAAACGAACGAAGCACATGGATGCGTTTGGCTTTACGTTGGACAAGCAATCGTCGATTCTCGCCATTAAATCTTGTTGATTTTTGGGGTCTGATGGCTCAAAATCCCATAGAGCCTGCACAAGTCAATCCTATAGCAACGGCTCGCGGCGGCGGTTTGGGAGTTGCCATAGCGGGTCGTAATGCACGCCGCAGCTTACCACCCCATCTGCTTGTAAAAGCAATCACGGCTATTGTACAGCGCAACAATGCATCTCGCATTGTATTGCTTGGAACAGCGAATGAACGCGCGGCTGCCCGTGCGTTATATGAAGAATTACCGCCAAGTTTGGTTTCGCGAGTTGAAAATCGCGTCGGACGCACGAGTTTGGCAGAGTTATTTAGCCTCATTGCCGAACTTGATGTGTTGCTTTCTCCCGATACGGGGTTAACGCACATTGCCGCGCGTTTGGGAGTGCCTGTTGAGGGTCTTTTTCTTTCTTCAGCCTGGGCGTTTGAGACGGGGCCCTATGGATTGGGGCATCGTGTTTGGCAGGCAACCACATCTTGTGCACCCTGCGCCGAACACACGCCTTGCAACGCAAATCATGTCTGCTTAAAACCCTTTACACAAGCTTCATGGTTGCGAGATTTGCTTACGGAAAACGAAACGACACCCCACCTACAAACAATGACAAGCCGCTTTGATGCACTCGGTTTAACATGGAGCGGTGCATCTCCCATAGAACGTCAAGTTACACGCCGTGTTTTGGCAACCTATTGTGGGGTTTGTCTTCCCATTGTCGACACATACCAAGAAGCCCAAGTCGCAACACAACTTTTTGAAACAACTGACTGGGTATTGCCAAAAACACCATGTCCTCTTTCGGAGACAACAACATGATTCAAGCCTCGAACCCCTTACGCATTTTATTGGTTCTTCCCATGTATGGAGGCTCACTTCCCATCGGCAACTATTGTGCTGCCGCTTTGCGTGATTTGGGGCACCATGTAGAAGTGTTCGATGCACCCGCTTATTTACAGACGTTTGAATCTCTACGTTCTTTAGGTGTTGCCATGGAACGTAAAGAACAATTGGAAACAGGGTTATTACATTTACTCGGTCAAGCCATTCATGCCATAGCAGAACGTTTTGAACCTGACTTGGTGTTGGCTATGGCGCAAGCTCCCCTCGGACGTTCAACCCTGCAACGCCTACGACGAGATGGTATTCCCACAGCTATGTGGTTTGTGGAAGATTTTAGACTGTTTACATATTGGAAAGCGTTTGCACCATTTTATGATGCTTTTTTTGTCATTCAAAAAGAGCCTTTTTTGTCTGAATTAAAAGCTATAGGTGTAGAAAATGCGTATTATCTACCTCTGGCAGCGTTACCGACATTTCATAAACCATTAAAGCTTTCTGCGGCAGAGCAACAATACTATGGCTCACAAATCAGCTTTATGGGAGCCGGTTATCCCAATCGACGTCAAGCCTTTCGCCAACTTCTGCCTTTTGATTTTAAAATTTGGGGTTCGGATTGGAACGGCGATCAGCTCCTTAAACCCTATGTTCAACAAGAAGGTCAACGCATCACACCCGAGGAAAGTATAAAAATTTTTAATGCGACAACAATTAATCTCAATCTTCATTCCAGCATAAAAAGCACACAACTTGTTTCACAAGGTGATTTTGTGAATCCTCGTACCTTCGAGCTCGCTTCTTGTGGAGCCTTTCAACTGGTCGATCAACGCGGCCTTCTGTCTGAACTTTTTAACACGGAAGGCTCAGAAGCTGAACTGGTCGTGTTTACAACAATGCCTGAACTGCTTGAAACCATTGATTATTATCTTGCACACCCCAAAGAACGTTTTTCCTTGGGCTTACGCGCGCGTGCGCGTATTTTACACGATCACACCTATCATATTCGCATGAATACGCTCCTTGAATACATACAAAAGAGTCGCATAAAAACGAATCAACCTTGGCCTCTTCTACGAAAACATACTGAATTACCGAATGAACTTCCGGAACCTTTGCGTCACGAGCTCGCTACATTGCTACAACGGCTCCGGTTACCAAAAAATGCTCCATTTGAGGACGTGCTCACACGTTTGCGAAGCGAATCAGGCGAACTCTCCGGTCTTGAAACGGCTCTTCTTTTCCTTGATGAATGGAAAAAACAATATATGAAAAGCAAATAATTGTTACATGAAAACCTCCCGTGGAGACTCTTTCTCAATAACCATTAAGAAGAATAAATACGAGATACATCTTGTAAAAAAAGGCTTTTTATGCCATGAGAACTCCAATACTGCTCTTTATTACCGTATCGCAAAGAGTTGAAGCAGAACTGTTGGCAGAAACATTATTGCGTCAACGCCTGGTTGCAGGGGTGAATCTCATTCCACAAGTACAATCCTTGTATTGGTGGAATGATGCCATTCAGCGGCATAGTGAAATTGTACTTTTAGCACACAGTGTTGATACGCATGTACCCGCTATAGAGGCGTTATTGCGGCACATGCACAGCTATGAAACCCCGTGTCTTACAGCCTTGCCTTTTGCCTATGTAGAAAAATATTTTGCAGATTGGATCATAAAACAAACCGATACGACGTCTTTTGACGTCAAAAACGGCTTTTTTTTACCCAACGGAGAATAGCGCATATGACCATCCATATTTCGGGTTCTTTGGCTTTTGATCGAATTATGAATTTTCCGGGCAATTTTGCCGATTCCATTTTGCCTGAACAATTACACATTATTAATATTTCTTTTTTGATTGATCGTTTAGACATTCAACAAGGCGGTACGGCGGGAAATATTGCCTATACGCTGAGTCTGCTTGGTGAGCGTTCCCGTATCTTGGCAACGGCAGGAAAAGACGCGCAAGACTACCTTGTTCAGTTGCAAGCTGTTGATATTGATGTTTCTGCCGTCCGTGTGCTTGATAGTGAGGTGACGGCGTCCTGCTATTTGATAACAGATAGAAATAATAATCAAATCAATGGATTCCATCCTGCAGCCATGAACACGTCCTGTAATATCGACAGCAGCGCGTTTCAACGTGGCGATTTGGCAATTATTTCACCCGGAAACCTTGACGACATGCGCACGTTGCCGCGTATGTATCGTGAAGCAAATGTTCGTTATATTTATGATCCCGGTCAGTTGATTCCCGCGTTAAGTAAAGAAAATCTGTTAGACGCGATAGCAGGTTCTGATTTTTTAATCAGCAATGACTATGAATTGGAAATGATTGCTCGCAATACAGGACGTACAACGGCAGAACTGCAAGAACTGACAGGTTGTCTACTGACGACACTCGGCGAACAAGGCTGCCGTATCAACGGAAGTGCACACACTTTGATTCCTGCTGTTCCCGTGACACAAGTGCTCGACCCCACAGGCGCGGGCGATGCTTTCCGTGCTGGATTTTTGAAAGGGCTTATTTTGGATCTGCCTTTAGAGCAAGCAGTGCGCTTGGCTTGTACAACAGCTTCATATAATGTTGAAACAAGTGGAACCCAAACCCACTCATTCACGATAGCACAATTGAAAGCACGCTATATGTCGACATATGAAGAGCCGCTGCCAATGTAAGCCTATTTCTTTTCCTGAAGAAGAGCCTCAGTCTGTGACAAGAAATGCAGCCGCACACTTCTCTTTCTGTCAGACCGTATGGCATCATCACAGCCTCTGACACCCTTCTCTCATAAGGGGCTTTTTCCTGTCTTTACAACGTGTTTGTATGTAAGGGAAAAAGTCCCCCATAGAGCAGAGAATATTCCAAAGGCAATCTCGGAAGTAACGGTTTTTTTATTTAAAACAGCCCTTCATTCAAAAAGACAACGTTCTTTCGCTTTTGTAGAATATGTAAAAAATGCTGTATACTTGCTATAGTTAAAGAGTTGAAACTTAAAAATTCATTTTTAAATAATAAATTTTATAAAAGTAATAATACAGAGCTCTACTGGTAATCTTGGCTTATTTCCTTAAAGTAAGAGTATATGTTATCCCCATTATCCCCCAGAACACGTACACACACGCCTTGTTGCGCTTTGCTCACGCCCACTTCAAAATGATGGGGAAGCTTCTCTGTTCCTTTTTGCCGTGCAAGCATTATAAAAACATCTTCTTGCTCTTGAGAAGGAAAATACGCGTACAGCAAACCATTATGGCTAAAGCCATGCCACAGACCAATATCGCTATAGTCCCAACGTGCAGGCTCTATGTAAGTATTGTCTGCAAAAGCGAGATTGTTTTCGACAGATACATGCACGGTTGCTTGAAACGCTTTCATAAGAAAGCTCTCTCCCATATGAATACGCCCTGCAGTGAAAATATCACTATAGAAAAATGTGGCTGTAGAATCTAAATATATGTGTGTCTTGCATTTATAATTGCTGTTTTTAAAGGGGATGGTTGGGTGTGGCAGATAGCGTACGCGGCTCTTGGCTTCAGCTTTTATACATAAAGTCTTTTGTACATTTCCGTCCTGCGTATTAAAAATTTTTTCATAGCTTTGTGAACCAACCAGAACCTTGGATTCTTGTCCAAAATGTAAATCCATATGTACTGTATCACCTTGCAACAAACCCGCAGAAGATGAAAGGAGAATGATATGCGCCTCATCGTTTTCATATAAGGGCGCAATAAGTTTATAGGGCGATGTAAAATATACGTCGTCATACACCGTTTTATGGTGGTTATATTGAGTAGAAAGGCGTACGCAAGAGTTCATTACATACCCTCAAAAAGTACGTCTTTTTTAATCCAATCTATGACGGAATCCAAGCCTTCAAGGCTCATGAGATTGGTGAAAAGATATTTTCGTCCGCCGCGCATCCTATCAGAATCAGATGCCATGATATCTAAATTTGCACCCACGAAGGGGGCTAAATCTGTTTTATTAATAATGAGCAAATCAGAACGCGTCACACCCGGACCACCCTTACGAGGAATTTTTTCACCTTGAGCCACGTCGATAACATAGATAGTGGCGTCGGCTAAATCCGGACTAAAGGTGGCAGAAAGGTTATCTCCGCCGCTTTCAATAAACATAATCTGCACATCTGGAAAACGCTCCGCCATTTCCTCTACGGCTTCTAAATTCATGGAACAGTCTTCACGAATAGCTGTATGTGGACAACCTCCTGTTTCTACACCTAAAATACGCTCTTTAGGCAATGCGGAATTTTTTACCAAAAACTCTTCATCCTCACGAGTATAAATGTCATTGGTGATCACGCATAAAGAATACTCATCTTTCATCTTACGGGTCAGTCTTTCGATAAGAGCCGTCTTGCCTGAACCCACAGGACCACCCACACCAATTTTTACGTATCCCATATATTTTCCTGTTTCTTTGTGTTTTTTTTGAAAAGGGAACTTTTTTAACTCATATATAATCGGCTGTATAATGTTTCATGTTGCATGGCGTAAATATCAAAAGCGCTGCCGCTTATGCCCAGCTCACTGCGCCCCACGTGCCGGGCTTTAAACACTGCCTCTTGCACGAGAGGTAAAGCCTTATTCAGTACAACTTGCCCGTCAAGCTGGCTTAAAGGCACGCTTTTCACCGCATTGGTCACAATACCGGAAATGGCACTGTAAGCATAAATATGTGCACCTTCTTCATAGCTTATGCCTTTATCTTTCACAAAAAGAGCTAAAGCCAGTACATGATGTCCCATGCACATTTTTTCATCAATAAGCTGCTTATATAAAGCAAGATGAGGTAAAATTTCAATTTTTTTCCATACTTTCAAAAACCGCTGACACAGCTTTTCACTGCCGCGGCGCACTTCAAATGGCGATGTATACGCCGCATACAAAGCGTCGAGCAGTATCAGTTCCTCTTGTTTGATAGTTCCGGAATTATCAAAAGCAGTATGGTATATTTGGGCAAAGAAGCCCAACTCATTGTAGGGCATAAAGGAAAGGATATTTGCCACATAGGCTTCAAGGTCGGCACTGTTTTTGAGCTTGTCTTTTTGTACAAAGGTTTCCAAACCATTGGAAAGGGTAAAAGAACCAATGGGAAAAACACTGTCGCTCACTTGGAGCATGGAAAGAAGAGCCGTATTCATGGTATGCCTTAATGACTATGCTCGGGCTGGTGTTCATGTGCATGTTTATGATTTTTTTCCGAAGATCCATGCGCTTTACATTCGGTAAAATGAGTAAACTTCTCTTGTACTTGTTGTATTTCAAAGCCTAGTTTCTCTAAGTATAAAAAAGTGGGCTTATCATAGGGAATAAGTACTGATTTTTCCTCAATTTTTAACGATAAATGTCTATTGCCCAACTCAAAGCATAACCTTCCCATTTCCTGCATACTGTGTACATGGATTTGAGTAAGCTTGGTGGGTACAATTTCACACACATATAACGCACCGTCTTTTTTCGCTAAAATATCCCCATCTTTCAGCACATCCTCCACTAAAACACCCAGTTCGGTGCCGTCCGAAGCCATTTTTTTTATACGCTTTTTATCCACCTCAAACCATTCAAAGGGTACAGAAATAATTTCTTCTTGCCTTTGCTCTGTATGAATATTACCTAAAATGTATTCGATAATCATCGGTTCCACGAATCTCCTTAAAACATGAAATACAATCTCGCCAAGGGCAGCTCACTAAAAGGTTCACAGCTTATCTTTTCGCCGTTGATCTTCACGGTATAGGTTTCCGGATCAACTTCAATATCAGCCATGATATCATTGAATTTCATATCATGTTTACCAATGCTACGGCAATTTTTTACCGGCAGAGATGTACGAGTAACACCGAGTTTCTCCAGCAGTTTTTCTTTATGGGCATATTGCGACACAAAGGTAATGCTTGTATGATCGACCGCTTTACCTTGCGCACCAAACATGGGTGTATATACCACGGGCTGCGGCGTAGGTATGGAGGCATTGGCATCACCCATGCGTGCCCCTACGATGAAACCTGATTTGATGATAAGTTCCGGTTTAGCCCCAAAGAAAGCCGGCTTCCAAAGAACCAGATCAGCCATTTTGCCCACTTCTACAGAACCCACATATTCACTGATACCATGGGTGATGGCAGGGTTTATGGTATATTTTGCTACATAACGTTTGGCACGGAAATTATCGTTACGTGCAGTATCCTCAGGCAAAGCTCCGCGTTGCATTTTCATTTTATGGGCTGTCTGCCATGTACGAATGATGACTTCACCCACACGCCCCATGGCTTGTGAGTCAGAACTCATCATGGAAAAAATACCCATATCGTGTAAAATATCCTCAGCGGCTATGGTTTCTGGACGGATGCGTGAATCGGCAAAGGCCACATCCTCCGGATTTTTTTTATCAAGATGATGACATACCATGAGCATGTCCAGATGTTCGTCAATGGTGTTGACCGTATAGGGCATGGTCGGGTTGGTGGAAGAAGGCAGAATATTTTTTAGTGCCGCCGCCTTAATGATGTCCGGCGCGTGTCCTCCTCCTGCTCCTTCAGTATGATAGGTGTGGATGACGCGTCCACCAATGGCATTCAGTGTGTCTTCCACAAAACCGGCCTCGTTCAAGGTGTCAGTATGAATAGACACTTGGACATCATAGCGATCTGCCACATCAAGGCAGACATCAATGGCCTTGGGCGTCGTGCCCCAGTCTTCGTGGAGCTTTAAACCAATAGCGCCTGCATGTATTTGCTCAATCAAGGTTTCGGGGCTGGAGGAATTGCCTTTACCCAAAAAACCCACATTGAGAGGAACGCCCATGGAGGCTTCCAGCATTGTATGCAGATTAAAAGAGCCGGGGGTACAGGTGGTGGCATTGGTACCATCGGCAGGTCCCGTACCGCCGCCCAACATGGTGGTGATGCCACTGTACAGAGCTGTTTCTATTTGTGTGGGGGAAATAAAATGAATATGCGTATCCACGCCTCCTGCTGTCAGAATAAGCCCTTCTCCGGCAATGGCCTCGGTGGAAGCACCGATAATCATATGCGCGTCCACATTATCCATCATATGTGGATTTCCTGCTTTGCCTATGCCGTGGATTTTTCCGTCTTTAATACCTATATCAGCCTTAAAAATACCCGTATAGTCCAGCACAAGCACATTGGTAATGACCAAATCAAGGCACTCTTGGTCACTGTGTACGCACGATTGCCCCATGCCGTCACGTAAGGATTTACCGCCGCCAAACTTAGCCTCTTCACCATAGGTGGTATAATCTTTTTCTACTTCAATGAGCAAAGAAGTGTCTGCAAGGCGTACCCTGTCACCCACAGTGGGACCGTACATGGTGGCGTACATTTTTTTAGAGAGTGTTGTCATGTTCTACCTCCATTCCTTTAAAGCCTTGTTCCTTCGCTTTGGCAAAGGCCGCTTCACGCACGTCACTCTTATCAAAAGCTCCATTGACCAGCCCATTGAGACCATAGCCTTCGCGAGTGCCGCCAATGCGTACCAGCGTTACTTCTTTAGCTTCACCGGGTTCAAAGCGTATGGCTGTGCCCGAAGCAATATCAAGGCGCATACCAAAGGATGCTTTTCTGTCAAAATCCAGCATCTTGTTTACTTCAAAGAAATGATAATGCGAACCAACCTGAACGGGTCTGTCTGCCGTATTCTTCACGATGAGCGTGCGCTTTTCACGCCCTACGTTCAGTTCAATACACCCCTCATCGGTGAGAATTTCCCCGGGAACACACTCTAACGTTGTTTCTATGGGATTATGCACCGTCACAAGCTTGGTGCCGTCCATAAATGTGGCCTCTATTTGAATCTCATGCAACATTTCCGCCACACCAGGCAGCACCTCTTCACTCTTAAGTAATGTTCTGCCATATTGCATAAGTTCTGCGACGCGCATGTTTTCACGGGCTTTTTCTAAAAGCTCTGCCGAAATATAGGCCACAGCCTCCGTATAATTTAATTGAAGGCCTCTCTTCAAACGTTGCTTGGCCAACGACCCGGCCAAATGCAATAAGAGTTTTTCTTGTTCTCGTGGTGTTAAGTGCACAGTATGACTCCTTAATCAATGCGTCATAAGGTTTTGTAATTGTTCTTTATCACAATTTGTTATGCTATTGGTATAGATAATATTTCCTTTTTCCATGACGTTGACTATGTGCGCATTGTCCATAATGAAATCAAGATATTGTTCCACTAGTAAAACAGTAATGCTCTTCCATTCATTAATTTTTTGTATGGCGTGACCGATGTCTTGAATGACAGAAGGCTGTATGCCTTCGGTGGGTTCGTCCAAAATGAGAATTTTGGGATTGGCCACCAGGGCTCTGGCAATGGCCAGCTGTTGTTGTTGACCGCCGGAGAGATCGCCGCCTTTGCGCAGAATAAATTTGGCCAAAATGGGGAATAAATCAAAGAGATATTCGGGTATTTCGCCTTTGCCTCCAAGAGGTTGCAGACCCAGATCTAAATTTTCTTGCACAGTCATGTGTGAAAAAATATCTCGCCCTTGGGGTACGTAGCCGATACCAAGTTTCGCGCGCTCATGCGTGGGGAGCTTGATGATGTCTTTTCCATCAAAAAGAATTTTTCCGTGCGGTGTTTTTACAATACCCATAATGCTTTTAAGCGTTGTGCTTTTACCAACCCCGTTGCGTCCCATCAGACTCACAATTTTGCCTGTAGGCACAGAAAAATTGAGATTTTCAATGACACAACTTTCACCGTAATAGCAGGCTATATTTTCCATCTGTAGCATGACTTATTCCTGATATATATTTAAAAATTCAACGCGTGCAGACACTACCTACTCTTCTCTTTTTCCACGCCCCAGATACACGGCTTGTACGGTTTCATTGTCTAATACTTCGTCAATATTGCCTTCCATGAGCACACGCCCTTCGTGCAATACGGTGACCACATCGGCAACTTGCTTTACAAATTCCATATCGTGCTCAATGACAATGACGGTACACCTGTTTTTTACCTGCTTGAGTAATTCGCCCGTTTTAAAGGTTTCTGGCTTACCCATGCCCGCGGCAGGTTCATCAAGCATGATTATTTCAGGGTCTTGAACTAATTGCATGGCAATTTCTAACCATTGTTTTTCACCATGGGATAGGGAACCTGCTCGCACATGGCGACGATCGGTAAGATTTACGTCTTCCAGGGTTTGGCTAATTTTATCCAGCTCTTCAGCGGTGGTTTTATGAAAAATAGATTGCCACACACCCTTATTACCCTTGAGCGAGAGTACCATATTATCTTCCACAGAGAGATTGGCAAAAACTGAAGGTACTTGAAATTTGCGTCCTATACCTTTTTGTACAATTTCATATTCTTTTAAGTCTGTGATGCGTATGCCTTCTTGCTCTTTGGGATAAAAAAAGACATTCCCCATAGTGGGACGTGTTTTGGCGCAGATAATATCCAGCAAGGTGGTTTTTCCTGCACCATTGGGCCCAATGAAAAAATGTATGCTGTGCCGTTGCACTTTCGCTTTTACATCAGTAAGAGCATAAAAACCGTCAAAGCTCACGGAAATGTTTTTAATATCTAAAATGGTGTCTGTGGTATTTGGCGTGCTGTTCATGGCATATGTTCTCTATTTTGTGCTCAGTTTTGCTTTTGGGTTTTGAAAAAAATTGGTAAGGGTACCCACGATGCCGCCTTTAAAGTAAATGATGGTGACGCAAAAGGCCACGCCGATGATATATTGCCAGAGTTCTACCATTCTTCCGGAGCTGATATTGTATTCGCACAAATTGACGAGGAAAACACCGCAGACAGCACCAAGCAAGGTGCCACGTCCGCCAATGGCTATCCAAATAACCATCATAATGGAGTAGGCTATGGTCATTTGTGATGGAGTTATGCTGCCGTTAAAATTTACAAAAACTGCACCGCCAAGACCGGCAAATATGGCTGAAAGCACATAGACAAAATTCTTATATTGGCTCACTTTATAGCCTGAAAAATAGGTTCTGTTTTCGCCATCGCGAATGGCTACCAATATTTTTCCAAACTTACTGTTAACAAGATAACGTGCTATAAAATATGTAATAGCCAAGAGAAATGTAGTTCCGTAAAAGAGTAGGAGCATATTGTCCATATTGGCTTTACCTTTGATGCTGCCAAAAATAGATTTAATTTCTGTAATGCCGGTATTGCCGTTGGTATACGGTGAAAGGGCAATAAACATGGAGTAGGTAGCCCAAGTAAGCGCCTGAGATATTATGGAAAAATATACGCCTTTGATCCTGTTTCTAAAAATAAAATAACCAATAATGCCGGACACTGCCGCAGGAATCAGGAGAATAAGTATGGCGGTGAGGAAGGAAGATTGAAAAGGCAACCATACTAAGGGAAGTTCTTTCAAACCTCCGATAAACATAAAATCAGCAATTTCACCCCCTGTGGCTTGTAGCTTTAAATACATGGCCATGGCATAGCCTCCTAAGGCAAAATACAAACCATGTCCAAGGCTTAAAATACCCGTGTATCCCCAAATAAGGTCAAGACCGATAACCAAAATGCAAAAGGAGATACACTTACCAATAAAAAGTACGGTAGAAGTACTTTGGATAATACCTAAATGTAAGAGCACAGGAGCACTACATAAGCATATCAGGAGCAGAACAAAAATCTTATCGTGCATGTGTTGTAAACATTTCATGATGTGTCCTAACCTTCTAAGCTTCTGCTTTTTATAACAAAAAGTCCTTGAGGGCGTTTTTGTAAAATGGTCACCACCAATAAAAGTACAATGGCCTTGGCAATGGAAGACGAGGTGTAAATTTCTGTAAAAATACCGGTAAAACCAATCATAATGGAAGCTAAAACAGTACCTATAAGCTTGCCGACACCGCCCAATACCACAGCCATAAAAGAATTGACTATATAACTTTGACCTACTGTGGAATCAATGGATCCCAGCAACGCTACGGAACAGCCCGCAATACCTGCCAGGCCACAGCCCAAAGAAAACGTGATATTATCTACTTTACGTGAATTGATCCCCATACATTGAGCCATAGGGCGATGTTGCATAACGGCACGCATTTGTTTGCCAAAATTCATACGAAAAAGTACAAACCACAAGAATAAAAGACTCAATAATACAAGAGCAATGATAAATAACCTATTGTAAGAAAAAGTCATATTCATGATGGCAAGACCGCCATTTAAAAATGAAGGTGCTTCGACATTAACCCCTTGGGCGCCAAAAATGGTGCGTACCAGTTGTTGTAAGATGATACTTACGCCAAAAGTGGCCAGTAAGCTGTCTATTTCTCGTCCATACAAGTTGGAAATGACAACTTTTTCCAAAAAACTGCCGACGGCAAACGCCACCAAAAAAGCCACAGGTATGGCGGCAAGATAGTAGAGAAAAAGCATTTCAGCAGGAAGATAGGCCTTAAAGCATTGCTGCACCACAAAGGTCATGTAGGCACCAATCATTACAAATTCTCCATGAGCCATGTTGATGACCTTCATAAGACCAAACGTAATGGCAAGACCTATGGAAGTAAGCAAGATTATTGAGCTTAAACTCAAACTATTGAATACGGTGCTAATGAATTGTTCCATAAAAATATTCTCTTTCCCTGTGCTTTGCGCGCTGCGCTCCTTGGGAGACTTTGCCAAGCCACACAATATTATCGTATCGATCTTTTGTATGGCTTGGCGTTTAATTATTTTACTTGAATGGATTTTGCCCAGCTATAGGTGGTGAGATAAGGGTCGGGCTCTACAGGAGTTTTGGTGGCAAAGACTTCGTAAATGAGACCGTCGCTGTTTATTTTGCCCACACGCACAGGTTTGGCCAAATGTTGATTCTCTGCATGAATAGTCACAAGACCTTCGGGGGCTTTGAAGGATATGCCGCCTTTTTTGATGGCTGTCAGCACTGCCTCAACATCAAAACTTCCGGCTTTTTCCACAGCGGTTTTCCATAGATACACGGCACTATAGGCAGCTTCTGCGGGGTCGGAGGTAACACGGGTCTCTCCAAATGCGTCCTTATATGCTTTGACAAAGGCGGTGTTTTCCGGGGTGTCGGTGGTTTGATAATAGTTCCAAGACACAAGGTGATCTTTCAATATTTCCGCACCGATAGTGGCCACTTCTTCTTCGGCGATAGAGAAGGACATGGTCATATAGTCCTTACTGGTATAATTTTTTTCTGCCATTTGTTTAAAGAAAGAGACATTCCCCGTACCATTTAGGGTGTTGATGATCACCTCAGGCTTGGCTTTTTCAATCTTGCCTATGATGGCAGCAAAATCGGTTTGATCCATGCTGGCGTATTCTTCGCCCATGACTTCACCACCTTGAGCGGCAAGCTGCGTTTTGATGACAAGGTTTGCCGTTCTTGGGAATACATAGTCAGAACCGAGGAGAAAGAATTTCTTGTAGCCTTGCGACAAAAGATATTCAATGGCAGGTACAATTTGTTGATTGGGAGCGGCACCTGTATAGATAATGTGAGGAGATTGTTCCATGCCTTCGTATTGTACAGGGTACCATAAAAGGGCTTCATAATCTTCAAAAATGGGCTTTACGGCCTTACGGGAAGAGGAAGTCCAGCAACCAAACACTGTGGCGACACCTTCGCTGTCCACTAATTTTTCGGCTTTGGTAGCAAATACAGAAGGCTCAGAGGCGCCGTCTTCTTCCACATATTCAATCTGTTTGCCAAGCACGCCACCGGCAGCGTTGATTTCGTTAATGGCAAGCACTTCGGCATCACGCACCGCCTTTTCACTCATAGCCATGGCACCGGTAAGAGAATGCAACAATCCCACTTTTACCGTATCTGCGGCATGGGCAGGTGTAGCACCAAGCATACACAGCATGGCAAAACTGACTCCAAGACCCACAATTTTTTGTATACGCGGCTTGAACATTGCTTTTTCCATTTCTCTTCTCCTAAAAATAATATTTATATGAACAAAGTAAAAACCTTGTTGATATTTAGATTACACCTCTTGAGGTCACACTTCCACGAGTCCTTTCAGCTTGAGACAGTGTATGATGAGCCGAACACAATGCTCACGGCTCACTTTGCCTGTATTGAGTGTCATGTGATAGGCCACAGGATCTGTCCAAGAGGCACCATTGGTATAATACTTGTAGTAGTCTGCACGGTATTTGTCTGTTTTTTGAATCATCTTATGGGCTTCTTCTTCGGTGAGACCGAGCAATTCTATCACATTTTTTACACAGACTGCACGTGGGGCTTCTACATAAACAGAAATAACATTGCTTTTTTTCTGTAAAATATGGTTGGCGCATTTACCGATGATGATACAAGAATGTTCTTCAGAAAGTTTTTTTATAAGTTTTGACTGGATATTGAAAAGATTATTGTCAGAAACAAAATCTTTCTCCATGGGAGTCGCTATATAGTTGGTTTTTGTATTACTCAGCACTTTAAGAAAGTATGATACGTTTAATTTTTCATCTACTTGTGCAAATCGTGCTTTATTTATGCCGGAATAATCTTCAAGCATCGCAGGTAACTGTGTATCATAACAGGGTATATTTAACTCTTGAGCGAGCATAGAACCAATATATTTACCGCCGCTTCCAAAGCCTCTGGCTATGGTAATAACAAAATTTTTCATATATATCCTTTATGATATTTTACTTTTACATAAGTAAAATGAAATATCGCATTCATACAAAATCTGTTTTATTATAAGCAAAGGGTGTGCCAAATGAAAAAAACTTATTATTACAATAAATAATAAGTAGACAGATACATTTCTTGTATAAAAATCTACAAAAATGTGTTTTTTTAAAAAATACCAGAAGAGAAAAGTGTACTTATCTGTCAGGTTTTAAGCATAAATGTAGGCACATTATTGAAAGGTAAACCATATAGCTTTAAATAAATCAAAATTCTACAAAAATGTAATTTTATAGTCGAAATATAATACACAAATATAGAAAAAATGAGAGAGATTGCACATTTTGTAAAAAATTAAAAAAACACGATATTCTTTTAAATCAAATGATTAAAGCGCCTAAAGTATATAAACGTTTTTAGCCTTTACAGAATTCTGGGGATATAACTTTGTAACAAATCGCTTCGTACCACATAGATAGATAAATTCTACCAAAAAGTATTTTTTTGTTACATAGAAAAAACATCTTCAAGTGTAGTTGGTTATTGTGACGCTTGTGGAAAGAATGCTATTATTCTTTATGAGATCCAGTTGGGATTATTGATGAATAGATATCACCTGAAGTGGATTTTTTTAACATATTCTTATATTTTAAGTTTTTACTGTGCAACAAAAAAACTTTGTTGCACAGTATAGCATATTTATTTTGCTTGTAACAATGTGCGAAGATCTTCTTCAGCGGTGGTAATGGGTTGAATGTGCCATTTGTCCACTAATATTTGCAAAACATCCGGAGAAATAAATGAAGGCAAAGATGGGCCAAGGCGTATATTTTTTATACCTAGAGCCAGTAAAGTAAGTAAAATAGATACGGCTTTTTGTTCATACCAAGACAAAACTAAGGACAAAGGTAAATCATTTACCGAGCAGTCCAAAGCCTCAGCAAGAGCTCGTGCCACTTGTACAGCGGCATATGCGTCATTGCATTGTCCCAAATCAAGCAAACGAGGAAAAAGTCCCAATGTGCCTAAGTCTTTATCAAAAAATCGGAATTTTCCGCAAGCAAGGGTCAAGATAAGTGTGTCTTTGGGGCTTTTTTCAACAAATTCCGTATAATAATTACGACCTGGTTTGGCACCGTCACAGCCACCTACAAGGAATATGTGTCGTAAAGCACCACTTTTTATCGCATCAAGCACGGCCGGTGCCGCGTCAAGCAAGGTTTTGCGCCCAAAGCCCACAGTCACCTGCCCCTTGTCGATATCTTCAGTAAACCCTTCCATGCTTAAGGCTTTTTCAATGACTTTAGAAAAATCTCCTTGAGGGCAGTGTGCGATAGACGGATAACCTACAGCGCCTGTGGTAAAAATTTTATCTCCATGAGTGCCAGGATTTTGAATACAATTCGTGGTAAAAAGTACTGCACCGGGGAAATCTGCCATTTCTTTGTGTTGATTTTGCCACGCTGTGCCAAAATGTCCTGCAAAATGAGAAAAAGCTTTAAGTTTAGGATAACCATGCGCAGGCAACATTTCTCCGTGGGTGTAAACATATATGTCTTTGCCTTCAGTTTGTTGTAGCAGATGATATAAGTCTAACAAATCATGCCCTGAAATCACAATGGCTTTACCTTTTTTATGCCCAAGGGGAACTTGTGTGGGTTCAGGATGCCCAAAATGCTCCGTATTGCCTTTTTCCAAAAGTTCCATGGCTCGTAAATTGGCGTGACCGCACTCCATGGTAAGGTTTATCCAATCTTGTAAAGATTGTTCTTCTATATGGCCTTGCTTATCAGGTAAGCCTGCGGTCAAAGCTGTTTTAATGAAGGTATAAACACTTGCATCATGCTGTCCCAAAAGTACGGCATGGTCTGCATAAGCTGCCACGCCCTTAGTGCCATAAAGCACTATTTGCATTAACGAATTAATGTTCACATCTTCAGACATCGTGTTTACTGACCAGGCATTTTTATGCACATCATCCAAAGCCGTTTCAATGGCGGTAGCAGTACATTGCGGCGTACAGCCTAACTTTTCAGCAAGTTTTTTGCGTATAATAATACATTCTTCAATACAGCTGTGTAAAGCGGCATCGTCAAAATTTACGTTGGTCAGGGTTTTGAAAAGTGTTTTAGCTATGAAAGCATCTACCTGAATGTCAACCATCCCTTTATCGTCTGCTTTAAGACTTGTTTGCGCCAAAAGACGCAAAGCATAGATTAACTTGTCTTGGATTTGCGCTGTAGCAGGCTTTTTTCCGCACACGCCTATTGTTTCACAAGCAATTTCTTTCGCTCTTTGTTCACATTGATTACAATACATATAAAACTCCTTATTTATTATTACATTAATGCATGATAAGAAAAAAATACAACTATTTTCTGTACAAAATAATCCAAAAACAGAACACGATGACGCACAAAAAAGGCAGAAAACCGCTTTGCATGCCGTTGGCTTATACATTGAACAACAAACACATCCACCGTTTATCTCTATGCGGCACGGAAATAGAAACAGCCCTAGACGCACTTTTTAAAAAAAGTTATATTTATTATGCCTGTGTGTTGGAATTTTTCTTGCGCGCAGTGCGTTATATGGGATGCGCTTATGAGCTCGGTGTCATGGTGATGTTCATTCTCTGACGGGGTGATCAGGAAAATTCTCTTCGTTGACAGCGGCTATCATATTTTAGACATTGAAGAGCCTTTTGGGAGGTGAGTATTATGTTGACAACTGTCGGCACAGCCAATAACGATACGCTATATTGTAAACCAAACAGCAACTCTATCGGTCTAGCAGGAAACGATACCTTCTACACCATAGATACCCCCTACGACATCCATGATGAATTCTATACACTGTATGGCGGCTCAGGAAATGATACATATTTTGTTTCAGAAACGCCGACGTTCATTTTGGATACATCAGGTTCACAAGATCTATTGTCTTTTGATTTACCGGATACAACATCTTTGTATGTCGTTGACGGAAAACATCTTCTCATTACAGATTATGATGACGATGACCACATCACAGATGATTGGGTCGGTATTGCTGACGCTTTCGGTAATGGCAAAGTCGAATTCATTTACTCGACAGACGAGAACAGATATTATGATTTTGATCAATTTTGGGTTCAAAATCAACAAAATGCCCGGTATGTTTCGTGGTCTTTTTTCGCAGACCAACCATGGCTTAATCAAGCTCAAGCGGCACTGCAACTTGAAACACAAAACACCAGCGCAGAAGCTGTGCCTGTCGGCTTTAACGAAGGCTATTATGACAGCCTTTATGACGATATTTCCGCAGCCATTGATGCTCAATACATTTTAACCGGCGGTGCTCACTACGCAACAACAGGGAAATATGAAGGTCGTAGCCCTAATATTGCCTATGACCAACATTTTTATCTCACAAACAATCCTGATGTTGCGGCAGCAGTACAGCAAGGTGTGATCACGGGTTATGATCATTTTATATACAATGGTCAATATGAAGGTCGCCAAGGAAGTGCTGCCTTTAATGAACAAGCTTATTTACAAGCAAATCAAGATGTTGCCGTAGCAGTACAGCAAGGCTGGATAACCGGTACACAACACTTCTTGCTATACGGACAATATGAAGGACGATCACTCGGCAATGTTGCACCTCAATCTATTGATCTTGTCGGTGTAGAAATCCCCGCTCAAGACATAGTCCCTCAAGATATAGCATAAGTACGTTTTTTGGGGGGAGGAAAGGGAAGACTCGTTAATTAAAAAACATAAAACAAACTTCATTTTTAAGGTGTTATGTCAATAGAACATAACACCTTTTTCTTAAGTACTCACCTCTTTAGTCTTTACAAAACAGTAGTGAATTTATTTGATGAGTTTAAACTCTGTTTTATAGTAATCAATTTTCTTTTCCTGTTTAAGCTTAGCCAATTCTTTGGAAAGAGCGACACGATCTACAGAAAGATAATCTGCCATCTCTTGTCGATTAAAGGGTATACTAATGATGTTACTACTTTGGTTATGTGCCTCAAAAGACAAATAGGACAACACTTTATCACGGATACTACGACAGGATAAAAGATATACTTTACTGTTTAATGAAGCCGCTTTTTGAGCTAATATATAGATAAAATTTTTTCTGATCTGCATACCTATATGCGGCGGCGTGTTAAAATTCAATATTTTTTCTGAACGAAAGAAAATAACAACCGTTTCATTTTCAACGCTTTCCACGTCAAAAAAGAGCTTTTCATCACAAATGGAATGAGATTCTCCGAAATATTCTCCAGGAGGAACGGTTCGTAGAATATTCTTACATCCCAAAAAATTTCTGCTGGCAACGCAAACAGCACCTTGTAAAACAAAGCCCAGTGTATAAACTTTTTCCCCGGCTCTCCATAATACGGCATTTTTGGGATACGTATACACTTTCGCTCCCAAGTTTCTGCATATCGATTCAATATCAGACTCGGAAATATCTGCAAACAATGGGGAATTGCTGAGAATACTGAAGTACTGCTTCATGATACTGCGCCTCCGTTATTTTTTACAAATAGAGACAATGTTTCTCTTCTTCTTGTTAAAGGCTGTTAATTTATATCATATATGTTTTTTTGTCCGTTGCATTTACTACAGACGCTTTATTTTTTTATTTTTCCTATACTATCAATTGAGTATGAGATTCGTTCAAGCTTTGCTTGTTTATTGCAAATCATTAAAATAAAAAGTTTTATTTATATGGTTTGCTTTTTTTGTAGTTTATACTGCCCTCGTTGCATTTACTACAGACTTTTTCTTTCAATTTGATCTAACGTTCTTTTAATGAACAAAAATCATGATTGTGAGGCTATATAACATGAGTAATCAAGGTTTGTTAAAAGATGTTGTTGTTTTGGATTTGTCAAGAGTTTTGGCAGGTCCATATTGTGGGATGCTCCTTGCAGATATGGGAGCAACCGTCATCAAAATTGAAATGCCGGAAAAAGGTGATGATGCAAGAGGCAACTTTCCCATACTCAACGGAGAGAGCGCCTACTTTATGAACTTAAACAGAAATAAAAAAGGCATTACCCTCAATTTAAAATCCGAAAAAGGCAAGGAGATTTTTAAAAAACTGGTCGCCAAAAGTGACATAGTCATTGAAAATTATCGCCCGGGTGTGATGGAACGACTGGGGCTCGGTTATGATGATTTGGTAAAAATTAATGAAGGTATCATTTACGGATCTGTATCAGGTTTTGGACATTACGGGCCGTATAGTCAGCGAGCCGGCTATGACATTATCGGTCAAGCCATGAGCGGATTAATGTATACAACAGGTTGGCCAGGCGGTTCACCTACAAGAACAGGTACCGCCATTGCGGATGTCATGGCAGGCGTTTCTTGCGCCACAGGTATTTTGGCGGCGTACATCAACAAGCTGAAAACAGGCAAGGGCGAAAAGGTCGATGTAGCCTTAGTCGATTCTATGGTTTCTGCTCTTGAAATTATCAATATCATCTATCTGTGTACAGGCAAGACTCCGGAAAGAATCGGTAACCGCTATGAAGCCATTTACCCTTATGATTCTTTTTCCGCCGCAGACGGTGATTTGGTCATAGGAGCAGGCAATGACAAGCTATTCGGACTGCTCTGCAAGATTATGGAAATGCCCGAATTGTTGGAAGACGAACGATTCACAAAAAATAACAGTAGAGTTCTTAATCATGCGGCACTGAAACCCATTATTGAAGATTGGCTCAAAGACAAAAAAGCAGAAGATGTCATCAATGCGCTTTTAGAAGCGGGGATTCCCTCTGCACCGATTAATTCTATTGAGCAGGTCACCAAAGATCCGCACATTGCAGGTGCCAGAGAAATGTTTGTGGATATCGATCATCCAAAAGCCGGTAAATTGAAAATGACAGGTAACCATATCAAACTTAAAAACAATAAAATTGATACATTTACACCGTCTCCATTGCTGTCTCAACACACAAAGGAAGTGCTTCGGGATTTTCTTGGTATGGATGATGCGGAGATCGACGCCTTAGGTGAAGAAAAAATTTATTAAGTGAATATCTCAAACTCTTTGAGATAATAGATTTTTTATCATGTTAAGATAAGAGTTTATCTTACAGGTACTACACTGTTCCGAGGGGTGATATATCATGGGCATGACCATTACAGAAAAAATTTTGGCGGCAGGTGCGGGATTGGAGTCGGTAAAAGCCGGTGATATCTGTACCGTAAAAGTCACAGGCGCGATGATGGATGATATATTGGGTCCCAGGGTGGAGATCGCCGAGAATTTAGAAAAATTGGGTTGTAAAATCTGGGATACCAATAAAGTCACCGTTATTTCAGATCATTATACACCGCCTGCAAACGCCAAACAAGCAGAGATAGTTAAATTTACCAGAGATTGGTCAAATACAAACGGCATTGAGCATTATTATGAGTTTGAAGGTCCATGTCATCAGGTGATGATTGACAAAGGCAGAGTTTCACCTGGCGATATTATTGTGGGTACGGACTCTCATACATGTTCTTACGGTGCCTTGGGAGCTTTTGCCACAGGAATCGGCTCTACAGAGATGTTGGGTGTGCTTGCAACCGGCGAGATCTGGTTGAAAGTTCCTCAAACAATCCTTTTTCGCTACTCGGGCAAATTGCAACCCATGGTGATGGCCAAGGATCTTGTGTTACATGCTATTGGGCTTGTTGGACACAATGGTGCTACATATCAAGCTATGGAATTTGCAGGAGAAACCTTTGACGACATGATTATGGATGAGCGTATCTGCATTGCCAACATGGCGGTGGAAGCAGGGGCAAAAAACGGTATTATCGCTCCCGATCGTGTCACTGAAGAATTTTTGCTGAAAAATAACATTCATAAAGGGCAACTCTTTCAAAGCGACTCAGATGCAGAGTACGCACGAACAATTGATTTTAACGTTTTGGATCTTGAGCCGTTGGCGGCGTGTCCTCACGAAGTGGACAATGTTATGCGGATCAAAAAACTCCATGATATAAAGATTCATCAAGCCTATATCGGTTCATGTACAGGCGGGCGTTACCATGATTTGAAGTTGGCTGCCGAGTTGCTCAAAGGAAAAAAAATAGCTAAAGGCATTCGGCTTTTGATTTCACCAGCGTCCAAGAAGATCTGGAATGAATGCGCACGCGATGGCATCCTTTCGACGTTATCAGAGGCAGGAGCCACGATTCTTGCTTCCAGTTGCGGTGCGTGCCTTGGCATTCATTCGGGTGCTATTGGCAAAGGGGAAGTCTGTGTTTCCTCTACAAACAGAAATTTCATCGGCAGAATGGGAAGCAAAGAAAGCGAAGTCTATCTTGCTTCTCCATTATCTGTGGCGGCGAGTGCTATAACAGGAACGCTCACTGACCCCAGAACCATATAAAGGGGCAATGATGATGAAAAAAATCTTTACTGCAAGAGCTTTAAAATACAAAGACAACATCAATACAGACATTATCTCTCCGCCTGCCTATATGGAGTTGTCGGTAAAGGAAGCGGCAAAATATGCAATGAGTGCCATTGATACGAGTTTTGCCGAAAATTGCAGAGAAGGAGATGCCTTCGTTGCAGAAAACAATCTGGGTTCGGGTTCAAGCCGAGAAACCTCACCTCTAACGCTTAAAGAGCTTGGTATCCACACCATTATCGCAAAATCTTATGCCAGAATATTCTATCGGAACTGCATTAATGTAGGGCTTTTGGCGTTGGAATGTGCCGAAACAGAGAAAATCTCGATGTTTGATGAACTCAACATTGATTTAGAAAAAAACGAAATCACCAATGTAACAACAGGGGAGGTGCTCAAATGCAGTCCCATACCAAATCATTTGTTGGTGTTGATTGAAGCCGGTGGTCTCAAAGCATCGCTGATAAGCCGCGCTCACACATCGCTTGACCAAACATCACTTGACCAAGCCACGCTTACAGAGGTGTGTTCATGAACAATCATTCAGAACAAAGCCGCGCTGGCATCGTCAGCAGTGTTGCTCACCGTAAAAAGGTATCGGTACAAGAGGTGGGTCCAAGAGACGGTTTTCAAAATCTTTCGGAGTTTATTGAAACGTCGGAAAAAATAAAGTACATTGAAGGGCTTATCGACGCAGGGGTACAGGACATACAAATCACGTCTTTTGTCAATCCCAAAGCTATACCGCAGATGAAAGATGCAAAGGAAGTCGCTCTTTATTGCACAGAAAAGTATCCGCAGCTTCATCCTAAGCAATGTTTTTTTGCATTGGTTCCAAACCTTCGCGGTGCGGTAACGGCGATTGAATGCGGTATAAAGAAGCTTTCTTTTGTCATTTCGTTGAGTGTTTCGCACAACCAAGCCAACCTCAAGAAGACCCATGAGGAGTCTTTGCAAGAGCTTGGTAACATTCTGACTCAATTGTCATCTGTACAGATGTTCTCCATCTGTGTGGATATAGCAACGGCGTTTGGTTGTCCTTTCGAAGGTATTCCTCAAGAGGGTGTATTGCTTTCTTTTATTGAGAAGATATACGCCATGGGCATTCGGGAATTTTGCCTTTGTGATACTGTCGGACTGGCAACACCAAATGTCGTGCGAGAGCAGATCCGGGCAGTACGAGAAACGTTTAACGACATCACACTGGGTGTGCATATCCACGATACGAGAGGTATGGGGCTTGTCAATACCCTTGCCGCCATAGAAGAAGAGGCAGACTTTGTACAATCTGCTTTGGGTGGACTTGGCGGTTGCCCATTTGCCCCGGGGGCTTCGGGTAACACCTCCAGTGAGGATTTGGTGTATATGCTTGAAAATATGGGCTACGACACAGGCATTGACATAACGAAGCTGACCGCGCTTGCAAAAAACTTACAGGCAAATGTACAAGGCAGCTACAGCGGTCATCTCATTCATATTGATTCTTTGTGTACGGTATCACAGGCATAACAGGTAATACCTGTTCCAGCAATATAAACGCATAACAAAGAGGCACTGCTGCGAGGCACTGCCTCCTCGCAAAGGAAGGAACAACAGTATGAGCACTTTGACAACAGCACAAACGTTATCTCAATTTGTAGCAGACATTAAATATGACGAGCTTCCTGCCGAGGTTATTTATCATACTAAAGAGTTTGTGGCAGATTTGTTGGCTTCAATGATCGCCGCGACACAACTTGAGTCCGGTAAGATTTCGATTGCCATGGCTTTGGATTTGGGCGGTAAGCCGCAGTCCACGCTGCTTGGCAGTCCTACAAAGGTTCATGTGGCGAATGCTGCCATGGCAAATGCCAATCAATGCTATAGCTTTGACTTTGTTGATGACCAAAACGAGTCGAAATCACATCCGAGTGCCGCTTCGATTCCTGCGGCTCTGGCTATGGCAGAATGCCTCAATTTGGATGGCAAACGGCTGATCGAGGCTATTGCCGCGGGTAATGAAACTGTTTGTAGAACCGGTGCTGTCTTTTTGGGGCATTTGTATGATCAAGGGTTTCATCCGTCTGCGGTGTGTGGCACTTTTGGTGCAGCGACAGCCGCAGGTAAGTTGATGAATTTGTCTGTTGAGCAGTTGACTCATGCACAGGGGCTTGCAGGTTGTATGAGTGCGGGTATGATGGTTGTTTGTAAGAGTGACAATTGGGGCAAACGTCTTCATGCGGGGCATGCGGCACACAGCGGTGTTGTTGCGGCGCAGTTGGCTTCTCGCGGCTACAAAGGTCCTTTGGACATTTACGAAGGTGACAGCGGTTTTTATTACTGCCATGCGCCGAAGCGTGAATATGATTTGAACGAAATAACCAAAGATTTGGGTAAGCGTTGGTTATATTCGGAATCAAGCATCAAGCCGTATCCTTGTTGCCGTTTTGCAGGAGCGACGGTTGATGCTTGCTTGCTCATTAAACAAAAGCACAATCCCGATCTGGAAAAGATTGCAAAAATTACGGTTTTGACACAAGAAGCACAGCGTTGGTTGCAAACAGAGCCGAAAGAAATCAAATGGAATCCACAAAGTCAACCCGATGCACAATTCAGTATGCCGTTCCAAGCAGCCATTTCTTTGGCGAGAGGTCGGGCGAGTATTGATGAATTTTCTGATGAAGCGTGTCAGGATCCCATGGCAAAGCGTCTGATTAAGTTGGTTGATGTTGTCGTGGATCCAGAGCTTGAAAAGTTGTACCCCGAGCATTATTCGGGAAAAGTCATTATTGAGATGCAAGACGGTACAAAATATAGTGAATATGTCGAAGATCCGAAAGGTGATTGGCGCAATCCTGTCAGCCATGAAGAGATCATCGGCAAGTTTACGGATTTGGCATCGCGTGTGATTGCCGACAAAGCCCACGTCAAGAAGATTGCGGACTGCATCGAAAATCTTGAGGAGTTAAAGTCTGTCGCAACACTTATGGAAATGCTCAATATTGCATCGTAAACGCCGCTTAAAGCGTGGCTGTAAGCGTGACTTCGATAATGGTGTTTACACAATACTTACGGTGATATATTTCATGGCACCAGCTTCGCTGATGATATCACCGTAAGTGTTAAGGAAGAAGATATGAGTACACTTAAAAAAGAACAGCTGCGTCTCAACATTGCGCGAGAATTTTCTGCATTTGCAGTGAACACACAATACAAAGACATTCCATCCGATGTTGTTGAAAAAGCCAAGCAATATTTGTATGACACGCTTGGTTGTGCGATAGGCGCAAGAAATCGTGAACAGAGTAAAATATTGCAGCAAATCATGCAGATGCAAGAAACAAGTCCTCAGGCGACGGTGTGGGGTTGCGGTATGCGTGTTGCTGCACCACAGGCCGCACTGTTAAACGGTACGAATGCGCATATTTTGGATTACGATGACGATCATCGTGAGGGGGTTTTGCATCCTTCCGCCGTGGTTTTACCCGCAGCTCTTGCCATGGCTGAGTTACAACAAAGCACAAGCCGCGCTTACACCCGCGCGTACGGTGAAGAGCTTCTGCGCGCGTATATTCTTGGATCGGAATTGGCGGATCGCCTTGGAATGGCTTTTTTGGGCAGTGCGTATGATCAAGGTTTTCATCCGACAGGCATTTGCGGCGTTTTTGGCGGAGCGTTGGCCTGCGCGCTGCTTTGCGGACTGGATGAACTGTACACGGCGTATGCCTTGGGACTTGCGGGCAGTGTGACATCGGGAACATGGGAATGGCGCACCGAGAGTTCATGGCAAAAACCTTTTAATGCAGGTAATGCGGCGCAGGGTGCAGTGCTTTGTGCCTTGATGGCAGAGAAAGGGTTTGTCGGTACCACGAGTATCTTTGACGGTCCCGATAATTTTATCCGCGCTCATGCACACAAAGACCATTATGATTTAAGTCTTATCACAAAAGATTTAGGTACACGCTGGCTTGTAGAAGAGACGAGTATAAAGCTCCAAGCGTGTTGTCGTTTTGCGGCATCGGCAGGTGATTTGGCTGTGGAGTTTTTCCATGAAGGCATCGATCCCAAGAGCATAGCCAAAGTTGTTGTGACGACCTGTACACCGTTTGTTGAGCGACTTTGTAATCCGCCTGAGGCAAAATACACTCCCATGAACCATGTTGATGCGCAATTTAGTTTGCCGTATGTCGTGGGTGTGGGTTTGCTCAAAGGGCAATTGGGCGTCGAGCAGTTTGAAGAAGCGACTTACAGAGACCCGGAACTTTTAGATTTCTTAAAAAAAATTGAATGTACAAGCGATGAAGAATCCGATGCTCTGTATCTTAAAGCATATCCTGCGCGTGTGACCATACATTACCATGATGGAAGTACGCGCTCAAAATATGTTTCTTTTCCAAAAGGTGATCCTGAAAATCCGGCAAGTTTTGCGGAGTTGACAGAAAAGTTCACCCTTTTAACCAAAGACTTTTTGACTGAGGAGCAAATCAAAGCTGTCACAGACATTGTGTTCCACCTTGAAAAGGTATCGCAGATTTCTTTGTTGATGGATATGATTATTGGAGATTTTGTTCAATAAGCCGCGCCTATAGCCGCGCTTACAACCATGTTTACCTTTGACCCCTTTAATAGGAGGAAACCGTACATGACAAACAGTAATACTCTTGCAGAGACAAATACTGTCGAAACCAAAAAACGGACAGTCAATCATCCTTATTTGGCATTGATCATCATGGTTATCATCACCAGTATATCCACGTATTTTATTCCTGCGGGTGTTTTTAAGCGCGTAGTGGATGAAGCGACAGGCCGTACCGTTGTTGATCCCTCTTCTTTTCAGTTCGTTGAATCGCACCCCACGGGGATTGGCGATTTTTTTATGTCTTTTCCCTCAGGCTTTTTGAGCTCGGCAAGTATCATTGGTTCGGTTTTGTTTGTGGGCGGTTCTTTTGCTGTCCTCCGCGGTATGGGGATTATTGATATTGCGGTGGATGCCATCAGAAAAATGGGCAAACGCACAGGCATTATTCCTATCACGCTTGTGATCATGACTTTTTTGTTTTTGGAGACAGGATTTTCCGGTTGGCGTGATTTAGATGTGATTTTTATCACTGTTGCCATTCCTATCTGCTTATCTCTGGGTTATGATACCGCCGCGGCTTTGGGTATGGTATTGATTGCTTCATGTGCCGGGTTCTCTGCCAGTATTGCCAATGCATATTCTATTGGTATTTTGCAGAGTTTGGCCGGCTTACCCATGTTTTCGGCAATGGGTTATCGTCTTATGGTTGGAGTTGTGTTCTTCATTGCCGGTGTTTTCTTTATCATTCGGTATTTGAAGAAGATTGAAAAAGATCCCACAAAAGCACTCATGTACGGCACCAATGTCGATGAGTTGAACCGAGAGCAGTTTTTAGGCTCCGGCGATACAGATGTTCCCGAATTTACATTGCGCAAAAAATTGGCGGCAATAACATGGGTTGGACTTTTTATTTATTTTATCTACGGCGCAATTTCTCTTGGCTTTGGTTTTAACCAGATTTCTGCTGTCTTCATGGCGATGAACTTCGTTCCGGGGCTTATCGGCGGTTTAAAACCCAATGAAATCTGCGAGTATATGACTCAGGGAGCAAAAGAAATGCTTCCCACAGCAATGATTTTACTCTTTGCTCGTTCCATTCTGGTCATCATGGAGCAAGCACAAATTATTGATACGATTATTTATGGTTTGTCGGGAATGGTGCAAGGTCTTCATGAAGGCTTTGCGGCTGTTATGATTTATGTTGTACAGACAATGATTAATTTTGTGATTCCTTCGGGTAGCGGTCAAGCTGTCGTGACAGGACCGATCATCATTCCGTTGGGCGACATTGCCGAGGTGAATCGTCAGGTGACCGCTATGGCATCTGCTATGGGTGACGGCATAACAAACTATCTCTATCCATCTAATGGCATCCTTATGGGTGTGCTTGCGATTGCCAAAATACCTTGGTCAAAATGGGTCAAATTCTTCTTCCCTTTATTTGTGTTTTATGCAGTCCTGGCAGCGGTCTTTATTTATATTGCCCAAGTAATCAACCTCGGCCCATTCTAAGATTTTAACGATACTTTTCTTTTTTTGGGGGGGATTATCTCCCCCAAAAAAAATTTATATTTTTTTAGCTTTTACAAGGTACTAGCCTTATAAGGAATACTGATTATGCACCCACAAATGACTCCTTACAGAGTGTGTATTCATCGTGGTGGAACAAGTAAAGGCATTTTTATTAATGAAAATGAGCTGCCCAAAGATCGAGAAGAAAGAAATGCGGTTATCAGAGCCATTTTTGGCAGTCCTGATATCAGACAGATTGACGGTCTTGGCGGTGCGGAAGTTTTAACAAGCAAGCTTGCCATTATCGGTCCTTCGACAAAAGAGGGTTGTGATGTTGATTATACGTTTGCGCAAGTGAGTTTTGACAATGAGATCGTCGACTTTGGCGGCAACTGTGGAAACATTTCCGCAGGTGTCGGTGCGTATGCCATTGATGAGGGGCTGGTACCCATTACCTATCCTGTCACGAAGGTAAAAATCCACCAAGTCAACACCGATTGTATCCTTGAAGCCGATGTCGAAGTGTTTGATGGTAAAGCGTGTGTTGATGGTGATTGCCGTATTGACGGCGTTCCGGGAACAGGCAGTAAGATACTGTTGGATTTTTATGATACGGCAGGTTCTACAACAAAAAAGGTTTTACCGACGGGCAGTGTGACCGACATTGTTACAACAAAAAATTTTGGTGACTTTGAAGTTTCCATAGTGGATGCGGGCAATGTTCTTGTTTTTATTACGGCAGAAGCTTTTGGCATTCAAGGCACGGAATCTGCCATGGAACTGGAAGGCAACAGAACACTTATGAACAAACTTGAAGAAATTCGTTCTGCTGCCGCTGTTAAAGCAGGTATGTTTCAAACAACGGAAGAAGCAACCGCGATGCCTTATAATCCGTTTTTTGCTATTGTGAGCAAGCCTGCCGAGTATACGCATGGTATAAAGAATAGCGTTGTTAAAGCAGAAGAAGTGGATATCGTCTCGCGATTGAGTTTCATGTTACACATGCACAAAACATATCCCGGCACAGGGACGGTGGCAACAGGTGCTGCAGCACGCATTGAAGGTACGGTTGTGTATAATATGCTCAGTGAAGAAGCGAAAAAACATGAAATTTTGAGGATAGGACATCCCAGTGGAGTCATCACCGTCAAAGCTGTCAGAGATACACCTAAAGCGACATCTACAGAAAATCACAGTTCATCTATCTCATTTAAACATTTGGCATATGAAAGAACCGCCAGAAGAATTATGGATGGGATTGTGTATGTAAGAAACTCTATAATTCGATAATATAATAACGCAGCCTCCCTAAAGAAGGTACTCGCTTGTTCCGGGGGAGGGCATTCAAAAGGTGGGGCATAGAGCATTTCGGTTTTTTGACAAGGTTGAATGTGAACACGCTCTAAAAGAGTGAAAAGGCGTTATATCGCTATGATATAACGCCCGACACGAGGAAGACTTGTATATCAATCTTCTTGGAGGTATGTATAGCTCTCAAAAATATCAAGAATGTCACATAAACTTGTCATCATGATTCCGGATATTGCTTCCAAAAATTGTGTTGATGTTTGTTTGTCAACACCTTTTCCAATGACTTTATGAATAAAAAATGTAGGACATTGTTGTTGTTCATTATTTGTTAAATATTCAACATATTCCGTAAGTGTTTCATTCATAAACAATTCAAAAGGAACATTACACGATTCAAAATCATGCATAATCTCTCGAGTAACTTCAATATACTGACTCATGGTTTTTGAAGTCATACGTCCCATCATTGCATACAAAACACTTGCATGTATAAATCCGTACCATTCTTGTCGTAAGCGTAACAATGTCTCACTACAAGATTTTTTGTCTGTAGACAACAAAAGCAGTGTAGCCAATTTTTGCAACGTGTCTGCATTGGTATACACCTTAAAAATTTCACACGCTTTTTCTAATGCTTGTTGCGGTGCTAAAGCATTTTGCAAAGTTTTTTCTTGTGTAAGAAAACGTGTATCACAAGAAATATTCTGTGTGTTGTTCAAGTTCATCAAAAGCCTCCATAGTTCCTACACTAAACGAGAGGCAGGAGTCATTCTGCAAGAGGGGCGAAAAAGATTGTAAAATGGGATTAACCATCTTGGATAACACAGGTTTAGGACCGATTTCCAACCATCTGCGCACACCGTTTTGATATTGATTGCCAATGCTGTCAATCCACAAAACCGACGAAGTCATTTGCTTGCATACTGCGGCTTTCAACTGTTGCTTATCCTGTACAGCACCCCCGACAGTATTACAGTATACCGGTATACGCGGCGTCGCCCAAGACGCTTTATCTAACGCCGTAGCAAGAGTGTGTGCGGCATCGCTCATCAAAGGGCTGTGAAACGCACCGCTGACGGCCAAAGGTATAGCCCGTCCTTTATTCTGTTTGACAAGCACACCGGCTGCGGCAATGGCCTCTTTAGTTCCGCTAAGAACAAATTGTCCCGGTGTGTTATAGTTGGCAATAACCAATGTTTCTTCTGCACCAAGTTCAGCGTGTACCTGTTTCACAATATCTTCAACCACAGGTAAAGACAATTTCAATACGGCAGACATGGCTCCACGGCAATCAGGGTCGGCTTCTGCCATCAGTGCGCCACGCAAGGCAACAAGTTCAAGCACTGCATCGGCACTGAGTGCGCCCGCAGCCACAAGTGCGGCATATTCTCCAAGACTGTGCCCCGCCGCGCATTGCGCAAAAGCATTACGACGTTCAAGGCGCGGAGCCAAAGTTTGCCAAAGAGATATTTCCACAACCGTCAATGCCGCCTGTAAATGCCGTGTATCAGCCATAACTTGTTCGTCGTGGCTTTCCCAATACAATGCACGTAAATCAGTATTTGTCAGGCGTTCTGCTTTTTTCCATAACTCCATAGCTTCACGAGAGTTTTCGGCAACATCACGTCCCATACCAAAACACTGTGAGCCTTGTCCCGAAAAAAGCAAAGCAAAAGATGTAGACATCGTTCAACCTCTTTCAAAAAAGAATCCTGTAAAATGATTAAAAACAAAAAACATTTTTGTCGCAACAGAACACCCCAAACGATCATCATTCGTAGATAAGACCTTTAAATCATGAATTGTTATGGTCGTTAACAATTCATAAACAGGCTTTGAAGAAGTATATTACAGACATGCATGACCGAAAAGCTCATAAAATCTCACGTAATGCCCCTCTCAAAAGGGTCTTTGATAACAATATCCAGCACACAAAAAAAAGTAAAGTCAGTGTAAAACGATGACATGTTTTCTTGATATATACTGAGACAGAACATAGACATGAAAGCTTTACGATATTTCATTTTACAGAAAAAAGCACAACCTGAACACGTTAATAATATTGAATAGAGCTAATTTGCATCAATTTTTCCCAGTTGTGATGGGAATCGATATAGCGTAGTGTTCCTGTTTTACTACGTATCATCATTGAATGTGTCGTGGCGCCGACGCCGTCATATGTCACCCCCTGCAGAAAGGTTCCTCCGGAAATGCCTGTAGCGGCAAAAAAGACGTCATCACCTTGCACCAAGTCTTCATGTGAAAGAATCTGTGTAAGATTGACGCCTTCCGCCTCAAGAGCTGTACGTTCTTTTTCTGATTGAGGGGCTAAACGCGACAACATAGCCCCTCCCATGCCTCTGATGGCACACGCAGCCAAGACGCCTTCAGGTGTGCCGCCAACCCCCATCATCACGTCAACATCAGCTCGTGAACCGACCGCCATCAAAGCCCCGGCAACGTCACCGTCTGTGTGTAATTGAATACGGGCACCTGTAGTACGAATTTGATGAATCAAATCTATATGCCGTGGTTTATCAAGGACAAACACCACAAGATCTTTGACATCCTTACCTACAGCTTTTGCTATGTTGATAAGATTTGTGGTCACAGGCGCATCAAGATCAATCACATCGCGTGCAGCAGCACCAACAACCAATTTTTGCATGTAATAGCTATGTCCCGGTTGAAACATGGTTCCTGCGGGCGAAGCACCGACAACAGCAATAGCATTAGGACGACCATAAGCAAGTAAATTTGTACCTTCTACGGGATCAACCGCAATATCTAACGGCGGTCCGTCTCCCGTGCCCACTTCTTCACCAATGTACAACATCGGTGCTTCATCTTTTTCACCTTCACCGATTACAACACGCCCTCGAATCGTCATGGCATTAAACAACAACCTCATGGCATCAACAGCGGCGCCGTCACCGGCATTTTTGTCACCACGCCCAAGCCAACGTGCTGAAGCCAGAGCAGCACCTTCAGTCACCCGAACAAGATCGAAAGCTAAATTCCGTTCAGGAATTTGTGTCATAATGTGTTCTCCTCCGTGTCATGAAGTATTTTTATGATTTTTGAGATCATATTTTTACACGAATAAAAAGAAAATATATAAAGTTTACAATGCAAATCAAAGATCTGGACTTTTTTAAAAAAAACATATAAGATTAAAACTTTTCATATATCAAGTTGTTTCTTTAGGGGGCCTATTCATGAAAATAGCCGTAGCTGTCAGTGGTGGAATTGATAGTCTGTATGCTCTTTTTTCTTTACATGAAGAAGGTCATGATGTTTTGGCATTGCATGGACAATTTTTACCACACAAACCACAAGTTGATCCTTTGCCCGGCCTTCTTGAAAATTGTAAACAACTTGATATACCTCTATACATTTATGATGCACGAAAAATTTTTCAAGAACAAGTGATCCGTCCTTTTGCAAGGCAGTACGCAAACGGGAAAACCCCAAATCCGTGTGCACATTGTAACGCGCATATTAAATTTGGTTTATTGCGTAACAAAGCGTTATCTTTAGGGTACGATGCCTTTGCAACCGGACATTACGCACGATTGATACACCATCAAATCTATGGCCAAGTGCTTGCTCCCGCTTTTGCACATAACAAAGATCAAAGTTATTTTCTGGCTCTTACCCCTCGTCATGCGTTAGAAAATGTTTTTTTTCCTCTTTCCAATCACAGCAAAGAAACCGCTCGTGAAGTCTTGTCCAAACATGGTTTAACGGTACCCGTACCGCAAGAAAGTCAAGAAATTTGTTTTATTCCACAAGATGATTACCGTAGTTTTTTACAAACAACGCTTGCTGAGTCGTTTTTGTCTGAAACAAGCTCAACAAACATATTATCAGGCAAGGGGCCGATACTGCTTTCAGGCAGTCAAAAAGTTTTAGGTCAACACCAAGGTCTTTGGCGTTATACCGAAGGTCAAAGACGCGGGCACGGTATTTCTTGGCAAGAAGCCTTGTACGTTGTCGGCAAAGACATTTCAACAAACACATTATATTTAGGCACAAAAGATTATTTATACAGTGCAACATGTCATGTTGAAAAATTGAATATTCATGTGGATCTCAAACTGTGGCCGAAGCATGTTTTTGTGCGTACTCGTTACCGTCAACAGGCTCAAGCGGCTACGCTTACATACATTGAGGAAACAACAAACGGCACTGTAGCTGGCCTTAATGTGCATTTTCAAGATCTTCAAAGTCTCACTGCTCCAGGGCAAGTCGCCGCTATTTTTGATACCGAGGGTCATTTACTTGGGGGTGGTTTGATTCATAATCCTAAACAACACCATGTAACTATTTGAATTTTATTTTTATTTTTATTATAAAATAAAATAGAACCATTTCACAAAAAACGCTTGACAAAATACTCTCTTCCGAATAGATTCTTTTTGTTGACGCGGGGTGGAGCAGTTCGGTAGCTCGTCGGGCTCATAACCCGAAGGTCGTAGGT
>CAYJFB010000005.1:0-5543 GCA_964369685.1 uncultured Desulfovibrionaceae bacterium
AGGCGACCCCTTCCTGACAGTTAGAGTGTCAGACCTTTTTATCGCTCATGAGACCGACTCTCATGGGCGATAGTCATTTTTTGAAGAGAAGTTACGCCTTAGCCAAGAATACACCTTGTCACTTACGCAACCGCTCAGTAATGACAAAAATCAGAACGCCTGCAACGACTTGTATAACAAGACTTTGCATCAGCGAATCTGACAGGGTAATAAAGAAGCCTACATTTATATGTATAAACATAGATCTATCCTCCTTCGTCACCGAAGGAGCGCCCGTAAAATAATGATAGAGGTAAACGTTTGTGTTGTCACTATCGTATAATGAATATTAAAAGCTATAGCTTTTTGCCAAAAAACAGAGGTCAAGGAAAGTAGGGAAAACTTAGCGTTATGAAACATGATTTCCTTTAAAAAAACCAACTTGACATGCCAAGTTGTTCATTCATAATATCATAATCTATGTGATTATTTTTTGAAGGAACAAGTCATGAGTCAGTCTAATCAGCTTATCCAAGAAGTCATGCAAGCCAGAATGCGTATTTACCAAGTCGGCTCGCCTTCTCCCATAGAAAGTCATACCCTTACCAACGACACAACGTTGTTGCTCAAGCGTGAAGATCTTTCTCCCATTCATGCGTACAAATGGCGCGGTGCATACAACATGATGGCTGCACAAACGCAAGAAACGTTGGCACGCGGTGTTGTTACGGCTTCGGCAGGCAATCACGGTCAAGGTGTGGCTTTGGCTGCGGCGCGTTTGCAGTGTATGGCACACATTTATATGCCAACGTCTGTCGCGCGCATGAAAGCAAACGAAGTGAAGCGTATCGGCGGTGATTTTGTTGAAGTCGTGATCACGGGCGACTCTTATGACGATGCAGGCGCAGCCGCCAGAGATGTGGCACGCAAGCAAAATAAATTGTATGTGCCTGCGTATGACGAGCTTTTGGTTATGGCAGGTCAAGGTACCGTCGGTGATGAAATCATGACCCACCATACCAAACCTGACGTGGTGTTTTTACAAATCGGTGGCGGTGGTTTGGCTTCTTCGGTCGCCTGTATCATCAAATCGTATGCACCGAATACGCGCATCATCGGCGTAGAAGGCGAAGGACAAGCCAGTATGCAGGCAGCCATTCAAGCAGGAAAACCGGTGCCATTGCCGCACGTCGATGTTTTTTGTGACGGTACGGCGGTAAAACAAGCAGGTTCTTTGCCTTTTACATACTGTAAAGAATATATTGATGAATTCATGACTGTCAGCAACGACGACGTGTGTGCCGCGATTCGACGTATTTGGGAAATAAGCCGCACCATGGCAGAACCTTCCGGTGCCATGGGCATGGCGGGATTTATGAAACGTCAGGAAGAATTTGCGGGACAAAAAGTCTGTGCGATTGTTACGGGCGCCAATATGGATTTTTCGCGCTTATCTTGGGTTTCGCAACGTTCGGGGGTTGCTTTACACAGCAATCGTTATATGGAAGTAGAAATTCCCGAATATTCGGGCAGTATGTTGAGTTTGTTGCAAAGTATTGCCGATCTGGATTTGAATATTATTGATTTCCTGTATGGAAAAACACACGAAACGGATGCGTTTCCCGTTTTTGGTTTTTCAGGTACAGAAGAAAATTTGATTAAACTTGAAACGCGCTTGCAAGAACAAAATTATACATTTAAAAACGTCAATCAACGTGAAGATGTGCTTTTTAGAATCATTAAGCACGATACAAGCCTGCTTTCCAGTCCCATTTTTGCCATACTTGAATTTTACGAACGCCCCGGCGCACTCATGGAATTTATGGACGATGTGGCGCGTTGGTGTAACATCTGTTATTTCAACTATACCTATCGCGGTGAACAAATCGGACGTGCCCTGATGGGCTTTGACTTCGTTAGCCAAGAGGATAAAAATACCTTCTTGGCCTATATCGAAATCCACAATGTACAATTTAAACAGGTTTCATTGCGTTCTCTGGATGCACATACGACACAATAAGTGTCTTTATATCGTGTCTTTCATAGAAAGAATGCACTCTACAAGGCGATGCTTCCTCTTGCATAAAGAGGCTTTCCGCTGAAGGCTTTTTATGGTGCACACTCACTCAAATCACGCTGTTTCTTCCGACCTGTCGCAAAAGCGCGGAGGTAATGTGCCGCAACGCACATTGCCTCCTTTTTTATTTTGGCAAGTGTTGGCTGTAGGGTTTGTTGCCGGTGTTGCTGCGTATTGGTTCCCCATACTCTGGTTTGTTGTTTTTCTGATTCCTTTCCTTGACAGCAGGACGCATCATGTGTTGCGTGGTATCTTGTTGTGTCTTGCCGTTGGCATGGGGTGGTTTTCAGCTTGGCATATCGATAACAAACCTACTGATTCCCTCAGCGAATATTTGGCGTCCGGACACGCGCTGATGACCCAAGCAGAAACAGTACAAGGCGTTGTAACACGCGTGGCAGGCTTGCCCGAAGGGCGTTTACGCATTGTCCTTGATCATTTGCAATATCGTGACACGGGTGAAAAAATCAGAGGGAGAGCCGTCTGGACATGGCAAAACCCTGCCTTTCGGCCGATAACAGGTGATACCCTCACCGTCAAATTTAAACTACGCCCTCAAACCGCGTTTCGTAACGGCAACTCGGAAAATTATCTTACAACGCGCAGACTGCAAAATGAATTGTGGCGTGCATACACCTATGGCTATGAAGCACATGTTCGCATACTGAAGCCTTCAGAAAATATCCTTGCGAGATGGCGTGAACAACTGCGTTTTAAGACTGAACATTTTTTGAAACAACACCTTTCAACACCTTTTTTCGAATCCGCAACGCGCTCTAAACAGACGCCGGCATGGGGTATTGTGCTTGCTCTTTTGTTTGGCGATCGCTTTTTTCTTGTTCAAAGCGATCTGGAACGGATCAGCATGGCAGGATTATCACACAGCATTGCGTTATCAGGACAACATTTGAGTGTCACCGTGTTGTTTGCTTTTTGGTTTATTTGTGTTTTAAGCACGTTTTATCCGAACATGTTTTTGAAACAACCGCGAAGTCTTTGGGTGGGATATTGCGCATTGCCTTTGGCGTGTATGTATTGGTGGATTGGCGGTGCGCCTGATTCGCTCACACGGGCAACTCTCATGCTGGTGTGTTGGATTGTGTTTAATAGATTGCGGCGCCCGAGTGCGTTTCCCGATGCCCTGCTTACTGCACTCTTTCTTATGGTTGCTTGGAATCCGAGTTGTTTACTTGAACTTGGGGTACAACTTTCATTTTTGGCTGTGGCGGGTATTACGCTTTTTTCACCCCATATCGGTACTCTTTATTTGAAAGAGCGGAATAAACAACAACTCAGTATATCTCTTCGGTTTTTACGAGCTTTTATCGGGCTTTGTTGCTGTTCTCTCGCTGCACAGCTTGCTACATTGCCCCTGACAACACATGTGTTCGGTACAACAACAGTATGGTCTTGGATGAATGTGCTTTGGTTGCCCATATTGGGATGTGTTGTGTTGCCTTTGGCGTTTTTGGGACTCATCGCGTTGGTTTTACAACTGACAACAGCGGCAACACTTTTTTTTACTGTTGCGGTATGGCCGTGTGAAGCGTTGGTAAACGTTTTAGCTTGGCTCAACAGCCATGGCATGACAAGCTTTGTTGTTTTACGTCCGCACGCTGCAAGCATGCTTGGTGTGCTTATACTGATGGCTTCGCTTGCATGGGCATTGGGACGCAAGGTTTCTGTCAAACAGCATATTGTTGTCTTTTTCGGTGCGTTTTTGCTTTTTACGGGAGCGGCATTACGTGTGTTTGAAGGGTTCAGTGCGCAAGTGACATTAAAGGTTCTGGATGTGGGACAGGGGCAAGCTGTACTCTTGGAACTGCCATATCAACGCCGTATATTGATTGACGGCGGCGGTTTCAGCTTCGGCAACTATGATGTCGGAAAAAGAATCCTGCTCCCGACACTCACGCAAAATCGTCCGCCACGAGTCGAGCACATCTTTGTAACACACCCCGACGCCGATCATCTTTTTGGCTTGTTGAGCATTGCGCCGTTGCTACAGCCCAAAACATTCTCTTTGGCTAAAGGTTTTCAAACCAAAAAAACATTGACACCCAAACTTTATATGTTACTTGATACTCTCAAAAAGCAACATACAACAATACACACTTTGGAACGCGGAGAACAATATGTCTTTGATCAATTGACATTGGATATTGTGGCTCCACCACAAGGAGGCCTCAAAGCACTCGGTTCTGCACGAACCGATAATGACGGTTTGATTTTGCGTCTTGCTCGCGGTCAACATGGTTTAGTCATGATTCCCGGCGATGCCGGTGTTGCCGCACAAAACAATACTGCCGTCGCTGTGCAAGCTTTACACAGTGATGTGCTGATAGCCCCACACCACGGCTCAAAAAACAATATCTCACCCACGTTCATCAACGCCGTTCAACCTCAGTGGGTCTTGGTTTCCTGCGCACAATACAATCGTTATCTGTTGCCTTCCGACGCGTTGAAAACTCTGCTCACAACACAAAACATACCGTTTTATACAACAGGTGAACACGGCGCATTGACTGTACAGTGGTTTAGGCCTTTTACCGACACGATAGCTGTATTAAAAAAAAGCACTACAGAAAATGTCAAGACCACCTATAAGGCCATTATCGAACAGTATAAAAACTGACACCGGCAACATCTTGTTTCTCTTGCAAATACCGGACAAGATCCACGTCACACACTTTTTGCTCTTTACTGCTTGCGTGATAAAAGGTGTGGTTTTTTAACAATCCCATGTGTGTCACCAGGAGTTGTTGTTCTTTTTGTCCAATCCAAGAATTTGGAGGAATGTCTTTCAACAAAAAAACAACCATAAATTCAGGAAGGCCTTGAATGAATTCCGGTGTGATATCGTGCGGAGAGAGGTAGGGAATCGACGCTTGAATGTGCGTAGGCTGTTTCTGTGCGGCTTGTATGTATGTTTTATCTTTATTGAGCACTGTAGGATTTTTTAGAAACCATTCTTGTAGATTAAGCTGAACACGACTCTCATTTGTTTTTTCAAATGGATAGACTTCAATAAAATGATGTTTTAAAGCATTGGGGATCCACTGATACTCCATAAAGTGGGCACGAGAAAAAAAATCAATCTTGCCGTCAAGGTATCTGATATTTTGTAAAATGGTTTGTACGTCGTTATGAGATTCTTTTGTTGCTTTGTGGTGCGCTAAAACGGTTTCAACATATGTGGTACAATCAAAACCGTCTTCTCTGATGAGCGGTGCGGGCGCGTAGAGCGTATTTTTTCCTTCGCCTAAAGGGTTAGTGATGTATGGCGCTCCCAGATATAAATCAAAAAGCGGTGTTGCGAGGCTATTTTTTATAAAAAAAGACACAAGGAAACATACAAACAACAAAGACATGTTTTTTTTCATAAGTATTTATACAGTCGCAGAGCCGAGTAGCCAACAAAGTGTTTCGTCAGCCTGCATGGCGGCAACCATGGTTACACTCGGTGCCATGGGTGGTTTATTGGAAC
>CAYJFB010000005.1:5643-21963 GCA_964369685.1 uncultured Desulfovibrionaceae bacterium
GCCTGCATGGCGGCAACCATGGTTACACTCGGTGCCATGGGTGGTTTATTGGAACTTACGGCAGAATGAAAATCACCGACAAGACGCAAACGTCCGTCAGCAAGATGCTTGCGGTGCATGGTACTGCCCCAACCGCCCATGCCGGACGCCGCGACAACGGTTTTTCCTGTTTGCAACAACCTTTGAACCAACCACGCTTTTGTCTGCGGATCATCAACAGCTTCAATCACTAAAGGACAATGATAAAAGATTGCATCGAGGTTATTCGGTGTGAGGGCGCAGTGATGGAGTGAAAGATTCAACGGTTCATGCGGAATAATATTTTGCAGGTTGTCCGCCAGAGCAGAGACTTTGCTTTGTCCGATTTGCTGAGCTGTGTATGTTTGACGATTGAGATTGGAAGCAGCAACAATATCCATGTCTGCGATGACCAACTGCCGAATGCCCGAACGGACAAGCATCGTTGCACAGTTGGAACCCAAACCTCCCGCACCTGCAAGACCTATTTTGGCTGCAAACAACACCTTACGTTGCTCACTGTCAAGGTGCGTTTCGAGGACTTCATTCCAGCTGATTTTTGAACATGTTTGCATGGGGTTAAAACATGTTTAATTATTAATAATATAGTTCATTGGATTGACATGCACGCCGTTCAGCAACACTTCATAATGCAAGTGCGGTCCGGAACTGCGTCCTGTATTGCCCACATAACCGATGAGTTCTCCACGTTTTACGCGTTGGCCTTTTTTAACGACATATTTTTCCATATGTGCGTAACGTGTTGTGATGCCGCCTCCGTGATTGAGTGCAACGTTATTGCCGTACCCATTATTGACATCGGCCAGAGCGACAAAACCGTTTGCCGGAGCATAGATGGGTGTGCCCACTTTTGCAACGATATCAAGGCCGTTGTGTTTTTCGCGTTTTTCGCTGAAAGGCGATTTACGCCATCCGAAACGAGAGGAAATAAAACCTTCTGTCGGCCAAATTGAGGGTGTTGAGGCTAAAATATTTTGTTTTTCACGCATGGCTGTGAGTAATTCTTGTTGACGCACTTCGACAAGTCGCGTGTCCTCAGCCAATTGTTTGAGGTAGGTGTTGAGTTTACGTAACATCACACCCTGGCGATGCAAGGGAAGTGCGGCTAAATTTTCTGCACTTGCGGCACCGCCCATGGCTGTGGTTGTCGGGGTATCGGTTTCAACATCCATCATTAAACGCATTTTGCTGTCAAAGGTTTGCAAGCGCTCCAATTCGGCTTGCAAACGGGCGATATTTCCTGTCAGAGCAAAAATTTGTGCGCTTTGATCTTCAAGATTGTCTTCTGTTTTGAAGGTTTGTTGTTGATAGCCTTTCAAGTGTTGATATTCTCTAAAAAGCCAGATATTGCCTGCGCTGAGGCCAATGAAAAGCGCAAAGAGAACGACACCAAACCAACCATAAACACGAAGACTGCGACTGGAACCTGTACGTTCTTGAAAAAGAACAACATGATATTTGCCCAAAAACATACTCTTTTCCTGCAATGATAAGCATTGAATGCTTATTTTTTGACGTGTTCTGCGTCAAGTGAGTGAGATGTATTCATGAAAGCAACAAACGATTCAACATTTTTTACTTTTGTGCTGTCACACCCTAGCAAAGGTTATGAACATTTGTCAAAGCTCTTTTTGGTTTGTTCCAATTGCCATTTTTGCAGAGCATTGAACATATTTTTCCGCAACATTTTGTCTTGTCCATGAAGTTCTTTGATGCGCTCTTGGTAGAGGCTGCGGCGTGTTTTGCCTGCTGAGGGGCAGGGATTGCTCCAGATTGGCAATGCCCAACGTTTGGCTGCTTGGATAATTGTATTTTTTTCTACCATAAGCATGGGGCGGATCACAGAGAGTTCTCCGCCAAAAAAAGGTTCGGCAATGCTCATGCCATCGATACGACCGTTTTGTACCATGTTCATAAAAAATGTGACGACCAAATCATCGGCATTGTGTCCAAAGGCCAAATGGGTCAATCCATATTGTTTACACAATTCAAACAAGCGTGTTCTGCGCAACATGGCGCAGTAAAAACATGCCGATCGTTTGCGGTTTTCCGAGGAATGAGCTCTTGGGCCGTGATCGGTGGTTTCGATATGTCCCGGCAGACCGTGGTGGCTGAGATACTCACTGAGCGGTTGGTGATTTTCGGCATTAAAGCCCGGGTTGATGTGTAAGGCCATGAGTTCAAACGGAAAAGGCACGATGCGTTGACGACGACGCAACACTTCAAGCAAGACCCAACTGTCTACTCCGCCCGATACGGCAATCCCGATACGGGCATGAGGATACAACATTTCTGTTTGTTGCATCAGTTTTCCTGTGCTCTTGATACAAACTTGTTGAGCATATGAAAGAGATTCTCGTCCCATACACAGTCCTGCGTGTTTTTTGTAGGGATGAGTCCCTCAGAGGCAAGCGCACAGACGTTGCCTTCATTAAAAAGAAAAACTTCTGTCAGTCCGTTGAAAAACAGCAATGTGAACGGGCTGTCGGAAATTGATTGCTTCAATTAAGGTTATTATACGGCAACAGTCTGTGTCACAGTGAGTTTTTGTTTAATAACGTGCAAATTATTCAAAAAAAGATCCAATAATATGGGGTCAAATTGTGTACCTCGACCGGCTTGCAGAATGCTGAGAGCTTCATCTTCTGAAAAACGTGGGCGATAGACTCTTTCAGAAATGAGTGCGGTATAGACATCGACGATGGAAACAATGCGTGCTTCTTCGGCAATGTTTTCGCCTTTCAATCCGTTGGGATATCCTGAACCGTCCCAATATTCGTGGTGACTTCTGGCGATCACTTCTCCCATACGAATGATTGGATTCTGTGAATCTTTGAGTAAGTTGGCACCGATTGAGGTATGCTCCTTAATGGCCACAAAATCTTCGGGAGTCAACGCTCCGGGTTTTCGTAGCACGTTGTCGGGAATACCGAGTTTGCCGATATCATGTAACGGTGCTGCACTTTTTAAAACGGTAAGGCGTTCTTCACCCCAACCGTGCAATTCACCGATGGCGGCACTCAACAAGCCGATATGCCACACACTGCTTCCCGAATCGGGTTGTCCTTCACGAAATTCGAGTGCATTAAATAAGCGATTTACAATTTCATCTTGCGTTTCTTGGATGAGTGAGGTTTGGTAATTGACAATGCTTTGCAGGTTGTTATTGATTTGGCGTTGTGCGCGTTCGGCTTTGATAAAGCGGTTTCCGACCTGAATACGCAATTGAAGTTCTGTGCCTTCAAAGGGTTTGACAATATAATCGTCTACACCGCCTTGAGAGAACCCTTCAATCATGTCGTTGAATTCATTGCGCGCAGTAAGCAAAATAATATAAATATATTGATTGTCTTTTGTGAGTTGGCGGACACGTTGCGCCAATTCAACACCATCCATATTGGGCATGCTCCAATCTGTAATGAGCATATCAATATCTTGATTTTGTTCAACAATCACGTTAAGGGCTTCTTGCCCGTCACAGGTCTCAATCACGTCATGTCCCCACCTGCGGAGGTGACCTGCCAAAACCACTCTACCCATTTGCTGATCTTCAGCTATGAGAATGCGCATAATACTCTCAACCTAGTACAAACGTTTCTATAAAAGCGCGGTTCTGTGGAGAACCCAAAAACCTTCGCCAGTATACTTATAATAATTCATTTTTCAAGAAAAGCGCGACGCATTTGTATTTTTTATTTTTTTCTTGACACAAAACGTTATACACAACACCATAATACCATTTATTGCTGTTGTTTTTTAAGCAAGATAGCCCACGAGACAAAGTTCTTTTTGTCTCGTGGGAATAAAACAGCAAAAAAGTATAGCATATAAAACACATTATACAAAACGGATTTTATCTGCTCTGTTTTTTATCATGACATATATTTTAAAAGATTTTCATAGCACTGTTCGTCGGCGATATCCAGCGGGTTGCATCTGTTGTTTTGATACCAAGGCGCAATCCGTCTTCTGAGCCGTCAACAACAACGTGTTCTCCTTCAAGAATATTGCCTGCAATGAGCGCTTTTGCCAACGGGGTTTCCACATGATTTTGCAGATACCGTTTCAGCGGACGCGCCCCGTATAACGGGTTGTAGGCCTCTTTGGCAATGAAATCGTGCGCCGCTTCGGTCAGTGATATTTCAATTTTGCGTAATGCAAGACGTGCTTGCAAACGGCGCATTTGAATAGCTACAATATGGCCGAGTTGTGCTGCCAACAGCGGATGGAACAGCACCGTTTCATCGACACGATTTAAAAATTCAGGACGAAATGCTCTGCGTAAATCTTGCATCACAGATTCTCGGACACCGTCTTGGAAGCGGCCTTCAGACGTGATTCCTTCCAGCAGTTGATGTGAACCGATGTTTGACGTCATGATCACCAAGGTGTTACGAAAATCAACGGTACGTCCTTGACTGTCTGTCAGGCGTCCGTCATCCAAGAGTTGTAAAAGTGTATTGAACACATCGGGGTGTGCTTTTTCAATTTCATCAAACAGGACAACACTATACGGTTTACGGCGTACCGCTTCGGTGAGTTGCCCGCCTTCATCGTAGCCGACATATCCTGGAGGCGCACCGATCAAACGCGCGACCGAATGTTTTTCCATATATTCGCTCATGTCAAGGCGAACAATATTGTCTTCCGTGTCAAAGAGTGCTTCGGCCAAGGCCTTACACAATTCGGTTTTCCCAACACCCGAAGGCCCAAGAAAAAGAAATGACCCTTGCGGACGCGATGGATCAGACAGCCCCGCCCGAGTGCGCAACACCGCTGCAGAAACAGCAGAAACGGCATCGTCTTGACCAATCACGCGCTCATGCAATTTTTCAGGCAAGCGTAACAATTTTTCGCGCTCAGATTCTAACAATCGTGTGACGGGAATGCCCGTCCAGCGAGCAACAATGCCTGCAATATCATCGGGGCGGACTTCTTCTTTCAAAAGCCGCGCACTCTTATTTTCGTTTGATTCCGCGTTATTTAACTGTTGTTCCAAGTCAAACAGTGTGGAATATTTCAATTCTGCGGCTTTATTCAAATCGTATGCCCGTTCGGCATCTTCGATGGCTTGTTTGGTTTGTTCAATGCGTTCTTTCAATGCACGCACGGCATTAATCGCGTTTTTTTCTTGTTCCCATTGGCCTTTTAGCGCACTGCGTTCCATACCCAATTCGCGCAATTCGTTTTCTAAACGTTCCAAACGTTCGCGTGACGCGGGATCGCTCTCTTTGCGCAAGGCTTCACGTTCAATCTCAAGTTGCATCACTTTGCGATTGACCGCATCCAAATCGGAAGGCAACGAATCGATTTCAGTACGAATCATTGCCGCTGCTTCGTCAATCAAGTCAATGGCTTTATCGGGCAGTTGACGGTCTGAGATGTACCGTGTCGAAAGCAAGACAGATTCGACAATCGCCGAATCGCTGATTCGTACACCGTGGTGGACTTCAAATTTATCTTTCAATCCTCGTAAAATGGAAATGGCGTCTTCAGGTGTCGGTTCATCGACCAGGACAGGTTGAAAACGGCGTTCCAAGGCCGGATCTTTTTCAATATATTTACGATATTCATCGATCGTTGTTGCCCCGATACAATGGAGTTCGCCGCGTGCCAACATGGGTTTGAGGAGATTACCCGCATCCATGGCACCGTCACTTTTTCCTGCGCCAACGATGGTGTGTAATTCGTCAATAAAGAGAATGATGCGTCCTTCTGATTTTTCAATTTCAGCCAACACCGCTTTTAAGCGTTCTTCAAATTCTCCGCGATATTTGGCACCGGCGATCAACGCACCCATATCTAAGGCAAAAATGGTTTTGCCCTTCAAACCTTCAGGCACGTCACCTTTGACAATGCGATAGGCAAGGCCTTCAACTATGGCTGTTTTACCGACACCGGCTTCACCGATCAATACAGGATTGTTTTTTGTGCGCCGTGCTAAAATGCGGATTACACGACGGATTTCATCGTCTCGTCCGATAACAGGATCAAGTTTTCCTTTTGTTGCCGCTTCGACCAGATCACGCCCGTATTTTGTCAACGCCTCATAGCTTTCTTCGGGATTTGCCGAGGTCACGCGTTGTGAACCGCGAACAGCCAACATGGTGTCCTTAAAAGCTTGCTCTGACAACCGACATTCTTTGGCGGCCTGGCCCATACCTGTCGATTCGGGTTCACGCAACAACACCGCAAAAAGGTGTTCAACACTGATATATTCATCACGCAATTGTTTGGCCAGCTTGTCGGCTTCGGCAAAGGCCTTTGAAACACGCGCAGTGATTGTTATCTTGTTCATCTCCGCGCCGGAGCCTTGAACACTCGGTTTTTTCTTTAAAACGTCTTCCAAAGCCGCACGCACCACAAGAGGTTGGGTGCCCATGCGTTCCAAAACCCGACTGACAAAACCGTCCTCTTGCATCACCAGAGCCAAGGCAATATGTTCTGCATCAACGGATTGATGCCCTGCGCGTGCGGCAAGTCCTTGAGCATCGTTGATGGCTTCCTGTGATTTTTGTGTAAATTTGTTAATATCCATAAAAACCTTCTCCACACCGTATGCCATGCTGAGAAAAACAAGATCTTTCTTTGCAGGCAGGCGGAATAATTATTTTTTGAGCTTATTTTCAAGTTCTTCGATTCGTGACAACAAATCAACAATGATTGTGCCTCCAATCGTATGTAATTCAAAGTCATGGCACAAACGTTCAAGTTTACGTAAACGATATACGTCTGCCGCTTGAAATAACAATTCAGCCTCGGCTGTACGGGTGGGCACAAGCCAGCCCATTTCAAGCAATTCGTCAAGGCGGTGGGCACTGACGCCGGACAGCTCAACAAATTCAGAACGAACAATCCATGTAGAGCGCGTGAGCATGTCTGAGCGTTCTTCCGTAATACACATGAGTGTTTTATTCGGCATGGTTTTCTTCCTCTTTTGGTTCAGCCAATTGGGCGAGTCCCGTCCATAGGGTTCGTTCTTCATCGGAAAGCTGTTGTGGAACGTCAATACCGATTTGTACCATTAAATCACCGCGCGTTTCGGCTTTTCCAAGCCCTTTCCCGCGCAGACGCATTTTGCGTCCGCTTCCCGATCCTGCGGGAATGGTAATGTTTACCTCACCGTCCAATGTGGGAACACGGATTTTACCGCCCAAAACGGCTGTCCACGGGGATATTCTGGCTTCATAAATCAGATTTTGTTCTTCGACTGTAAAAGACGCATGTGGTGCAAAACGAATGCGTAAATATAAATCACCTGCACTTTGCGGCCCCGGATGTCCTTGTCCCGATAAACGCAATTTTGCCCCTTCTTTCACTCCGGCAGGAATATTGATTTCAAGCGTACGGGGTTTGACACCACTGTGCAGTGTCACCGTTTGTTTTCCGCCTGTGACGGCCAGTTCCAGAGGAATGCTGACTTCTGTTTCTATATCGCGTCCACGCTGGGGGTGGCTGTATTGACCGAATATGTCTTGTTCGTGCTGGCGGCTCGTCGAAGAACCAAAAATGGTGTCAAAAACACTGCCAAAACCGGCGCTTTCAAAATCTTGAAAATTGAATGATTGGGCATTGCCAAAACCACCGAAACCGCCTGCATTGCGAAATTGAGACGCGTGTTCCCAATCTGAACCCAATTGATCATACATTTTACGTTTATCGGCATCTTTCAGCACTTCATAGGCTTCTGTGATTTCTTTAAAACGATCTTCGGCAACCTTATCTCCGGGATTTAAATCCGGATGATATTTTTTTGCCAATTTTTTATATGCTTTGGCTATTTCGTCTTTATTTGCATCACGAGAGATTTCAAGTGTTTTATAGTAATCGTTTTGTTGTGGAGCCATGATTCCCCCTTTTCTGTACACGTCAACATTGTTGCATGTATGTATGTAAATCATTGCAAGAGACAGTCAAGAGAGTGAGGGCACGAAAACATGCTGATAAAGAATCAAAAATTTTCTAAGGTGAAAAGGCTACACCCTCTTGTTCTTTAAAAACAAAACGCCTATCATCAAGTCTCTGTGTTCTATGCTGTTTTTGGAGACAACGTTGTTTCTTTTATAAAATCATACACAATCACGAAAAAATTTAGGGGGCGCAGATGCTAAACGGAACAGTTTTACTTGTGCTTTTGGTACTTTCAATTGTGCTTTTGGTATTACTCATTGCTCGTTGGAAAGTACACGCTTTTCTTGCCTTACTGTTGATGGCTTTGGGGTTAGGTTTAGCAGCGGGTATGGCACCGTTAAAAGTGCTCGACACCATTCTTACAGGCTTTGGAAACTCAACAAAAGCCATCGGTATCGTTATTCTTTTGGGAACAATTATTGGCACGGTGCTTGACAAGAGCGGTGCTGCCCTCACGATGGCGGACGCGGTTTTGAAAAAAGTCGGGCCAAAGCGTCCTGCGTTGGCAATGAATATTATTGGTGCGGTTGTTTCCATTCCGGTTTTTTGTGATTCGGGCTTTGTCATTTTGTCATCGATCAACAAAACCTTGGCTCGACGTTCAGGGGTTTCCATGGTGACTATGGCTGTTGCTTTGGCGGCGGGCTTATATGCCACACACACGCTTGTGCCGCCGACACCGGGGCCCATTGCTGCCGCGGCAAACCTCAATGCCGATTTGGGATTGTTGATTCTTTTTGGTATTCTTGTTGCCATTCCTGTTGCGTTGGTTGGGTTGCTGTGGGGCTTGCTTGCCAAGTATGTTGCGCACAGCACGCTTGACGATACCGCAGAAAACGGTGAAGAATGGCTAAACATCGATCGTACAGCGCTTCCCGATGTGAAAAAAGCGTTTACGCCTATTGGGGTTCCGCTTGTTTTGATTGCCGTGCGTTCGCTTGTGAATTTTCCTGTTATTCTTGATCTTTTGGGTGGAAAAGAAGGCATTATCCCACAATTTTTCAATTTTATCGGCGATCCGGTTATTGCTTTATTGTTTGGTTTGTTGCTTTGTGTGCGTCTTGTCCCCACGCTGACTGAAGAAGTCACCATGAATTGGGTTGGGCAAGGCATTAAAGACGCCGCGCCCATTATTATGATCACGGCAGCAGGCGGTAGCTTTGGAGCCATCATTGCCGGAACAAACATCGGCACGTTTTTGGGTGAAACCTTGGCACAATACAATCTTGGACTCTTTTTGCCTTTTATTTTGGCTGCGGCACTGAAAACGGCTCAAGGATCTTCGACTGTCGCGCTGATCACGGCATCAACCATTGTGTATCCGCTTTTAGCGACGTTGGGTTTTGATTCTCCGACGGGTGCTGTGTTGGTAACGCTGGCTGTGGGGTGTGGTTCTATGGTTATTTCCCATGCAAATGACTCATATTTTTGGGTTGTGTCACAGTTTTCCGGTTTTGATTTGAAAAACGCTTATAAGGCGCACAGTATGGCGTCTTTGGTTATGGGCTTTACGGGATTGGGTTGTGTTTGGCTTTTATCACAGCTTTTTATTTAATCTTATCATTTTTTGAAGAGGATATCTTGTTTTTATGAATAAAGACGACCCCAAAAAACCACATCCAGCAAAGGCATATTTCTACAACACCGTGCAGGAACAACATATACAGCTGATTAAACAAACACTTTGGATTTGGCTTGCCAGTGCAACGGCTGTTTTTTTGATGTCTGTGTTGGAAGATTTGCTTCAAAAATATTTTGCGAACCCTTTGTTGATAGCCTCATTCGGTGCGTCTGTGGTGTTGCTTTTTGCGACACCGCAGAGCCCAATGGCGCGTCCAAAGAACATCATTTTTGGCTATACCTTTTCGGGATTGATCGGCGTTGTGGCTTTTCAATTTTTGGGGGAGTATCCGCTGATTGCGTCCAGTGTGGCAGTGGCAACGGCAATCACCGTAATGCAAGTGACGGATACGTTGCATGCCCCCGGTGGGGCTACAGCTTTGATTGCGGTGACAGGAGGGGAGCACATCCACGCATTGGGGTATTGGTATGTACTGATGCCGTGTGCAGCGGGTGCGCTTTTGTTGCTCCTTTTGTCTGTCTTTATCAATAAATATGCCCATCGCAGTACATTTAAAGGCAAAATCTTTAGATAGTGTCGAGTTTATCAGGGAGGGATAGTCCCCGGAGGCTGTTTTTACATAAAATATTTTGAGTGCTGTTCATGATTACTTGTATTACATTTTAGGTAAAAAGACGTGAACGATGCTTCTCAAAGCAACTTAGACGGCGGCAGGTTTCAGTGCGCAGCAATGAAGCCTGCCGCAGAATCAAGGGGGTTTGGGGGGGATTATCCCCCCCAAATTTATAATGACGGTAAAGTGCGCACAACGCGTGCTGGCGACCCCATAGCCAATGAATTTGAAGGAATGTTTTTTGTGACCACACTTCCTGCAGCTATAGTCACGTTGTCACCAATCGTGATACCGGGCAATACAACAACACTGCCGCCAATCCAACAAGAACGTCCGATTGTTATGGGGGCGGATGTGCCCAAGGCGTATGGGAACGGACTTGTTGAATCGGCATTGAATCTGTCTTGTGCCGCTACAGGATGTCCTACGGCATACAATTGTACATTGGGGCCAATCAACGTAAAATCACCGATTGTGATATAATTACAATCTAAAAAAACACAATTCATATTGATCTCAACACCATTACCAAGCCGAATAAAAGCACCGTAATCAACGTGAAACGGTGTAGCAATCAGCACATGTTCACCAACCTCCCCCAAGACTTCACGCAACAGACGCTGTTGAGCGACATGGTCTCGAACGTCAAGTGTATTATATTCACGAATCAAATGTTTGCCTTTCAATTGCAATGCTTGCAATGTTTTATCGCCTGCATCATAGGGTAAACCCGCAAGCATTTTTTCTTGTTCTGTGTTCATGTTTCCTCCTCAAAGTCTTTGGTGGCCTGACGTAATGGGTGCATTCATAGAGATTGTGAGTTAAACGGTATGCGTACTTGATACAGAAAATCAAAATCATATTATGAAACATATGAAAAGTATAAAATGGAACAACTAACAAGCCATATAACACAGCGCACCTGTAAAAAAAATACGCAGATGTATTGTTTTTACACACTGCACGTCGTAGAATCAATGCTTGAAAAAGGTAACTGTTTTAAAAACATATTGATATTGCTTTTATCATATTTTTTATGGTGTAAAAATTGCATAAAATTGACGTCTGTCTGAAAATGAGGCACATATAACCGTGTTTTTCAGATAAGACGTTTGTTTTTTTTATATTTATCCATATATTACGTTGTTAAGGAGATGAACATATCATGGCGCGCAAGCTTCGTACTGCCAAGGCACATCGCAAATCTGTTTCACAAACTCAAGTCCCTTCGTTTCAGCAACAAAAAAGCGCAAAACAACGCCCCTCTCAAACATCGTCAAAACAATCAGGTAATAAAAACACATTGCTTTTGGCCATGGTTTTGACTCTTGGGCTTGGTATTGTTTTTAGCGTTGCTTTTTCCAATCAAGGGAGTGTTGTTTCCAAATCCCCTGTGGGCAGTTCTGCAACTTCGGGAAATTTTGTTGAGGATCGTTTTGCGGGACGTATTGAACAGTTGCAAAACCGTGTTGTTGCAAAACCTGACGATGTGCAGGCATGGATTGAGCTCGGTAATCTTTATTTTGATTCGCAACGCTCGCAAGAAGCCGCCACCGCCTATGAACGCGCTCTTGCTATTCGTCCCGATAACGCCAATGTTTTGACTGATCTCGGCGTCATGTATCGTCGCTTGGGACAATATGAAAAAGCGCTGGAGCAGTTTGCAAAGGCACAACGCATTAATCCACGACACCAAACCTCCTTTTTCAATACAGGTATTGTTTTGTACTATGACTTGGGAAGAACGGCAGAAGCCCGCGTGGCCTGGGAACGCGTTGTGGAAATCAATCCAAACGCCACAACCCCCAACGGCAAACTTGTCAAAACGCTGTTACAAGAGCTTCAATAAAAATCATTCATGATTTTGATTCTCCCATATATAAAATTAAAAAGGCACCATTGATATAGCGGTGTGTTCTCTTTCACAGGTGATTCTTTCTGCAGATATTAAGGAAATTCAAGTATGAAAAAGAAACCGTTGCATACGCCTTTTTCAAATACAAACCAGTCGTCGGAGAACACGTCCTCGATAAAAGAGCAGGCTCTGTCACCCAAAGCACGTTCTGTTCGCGCACTCACACGCACAACTGTCGGATGGATGGCCGCAAACCCTGTGGCTGCAAACTTGTTGATGGTTGTTATGGTTGTTGGGGGACTGCTTTTTGCTTCCCAAATTCGTAAAGAAGTGTTTCCGGCATTTGATCTTGATTTAGTCACGGTCACAGTGAGTTATGATGGCGCAACCCCCGAAGAAATTGAATTGAGCATTGTCAAAGCCGTGGAAGAAGCGGTTCAGGGCTTGGATGGAGTCAAAGAAACCACGGCAACCATTTCTGCCGGTAGAGGAACCGTCAGTATTGAAGCCAATGAAGGCGCAGATGGGAACATCTTGCTGCAAGATGTGAAGGCCGCTGTAGATCGTATTTCTACTCTTCCCGAAGACGCAGACAGCCCCGATATTTCTTTGCGTTCGTTGCGTCGGGAAGTCGTCTCTTTGGTTCTCACAGGCGGCGGCACACAACAGGCACAACGCTATTGGGCAGAACTCATTCGCGACGAGTTGGCACAAGACGGCGAGATCACACAAGTTGAGTTGGATACCGTGCTTGATCATGAGGTGTTGATAGAGATTCCACAAGACACCTTGCGTCGATATAATTTGACGATCAATGAAGTGGCAACGGCAATCCGCAGTTCAGCCATTCAGCAAGGCGGCGGAACCGTACAAGCCTCAAGCGGTGATATCATGTTGCGTTTGAACGAACGTCGTGACTATGCCGCAGATTTTGCCAATGTGGCTATTCGTACCAATGCCGACGGCAGTCGTTTATTGCTCGATGATATCGCCGTGATTACAGACACCTTTGATGATGCCAAACGTTGGGCGGAATTTAACGGTCAAGAGGCATTGTTGATCGAAGTCTATAGCATCGGCGAAGAAACGCCTGAATCTGTGTCTATAGCCACGCGTCGGATTGTAGACAGGTTTAATGCCTCCATGCCCGGTGATTTACAGCTTCATGTGCTTGATGACTCCGCTGAGGTGTATTTACAGCGTGAAGAATTGCTGATCAAAAATGCGTTACAAGGTGTTTTACTTGTTTTTTTGTGTTTGGCGATATTTTTGCGTCCTTCATTGGCGTTATGGGTCAGCTTGGGGATTCCTGTTTCCATGCTTGGTGCGTTTTGGTTTTTTGACATCGCTGGGCAAACCATCAATATGATGACGCTTTTTGCATTTATCATCACGTTGGGTATTGTTGTGGATGATGCCATTGTGGTTGGCGAGAATGTCAGTTCGTGGCAAGAGCGTGGCTATACACCGTTGGAAGCGGCAATACGCGGTACGGAAGAGGTGTCGGGGCCTGTTGTTTTCAGTGTTTTGACAAACATGGTTGCTTTCATGCCGATGCTTTTTATTCCGGGAACCATGGGTAAAATTTGGATGACCATTCCTGTTGTCGTCATGGCGGTCTTTTTTTGTTCTTTACTTGAAAGCCTCTACGTCTTGCCTGCACATTTGTCGCACACTCGTTATAAACCACCGCTTATGCCAAAAAACACCCTACAAACAACAAACGAAGTGTCAAAAAACATTTTTTCACGGGGACTTGCCGCGTTTGCGGCGTGGCAGCAGCGTTTTAGTCATGTTTTTTTGCAATGTGTTGAAAAGCGGTTTGGTGGCATATTATATAAAGTTTTGCAAATGCGTTATGTTACGTTTTGCTGTGGTGTGTTGATGTTGTTGATCACTGTGGGGTATGTGGTTTCGGGGCGCATGGGCTTTGATTTAATGCCGCGTACAGAGGCTGATTTTGCTTTTGCTTCAGCCGATTTACCTGCAGGCGCACCACGCACTGAAATTGACAAAGTAAAAAATCGTCTTGTCAATGCAGCCAAACAACTGGTTGAAGAACACGGTGGCGAAGCGTTGTCCGAAGGGATTTTTACTCAAGTGCGTGATACAGAATTGTTTGTTTATGTGATGCTTGTGGATCCTGAGATTCGTCCCATGAGCACCGAGGCGTTCACGACACTTTGGCGTCAACGTGTGGGGGTTATTCCCAGTGTGGAAAATCTGGAAATGCAAGCCGACCGTGGTGGTCCCGGTAGCGGAAAAGGTCTGAGTGTGCGTCTTTCGCATCGAGATACGGCCGTTTTGGAACAAGCCGCTGAAGATTTTGCCACACGCCTCACTGCCTACGCGGCGATCGGAGATGTGGATACAGGAACCAGCAGAACCACACGCCAATTTGATGTGACACTAAAACCCCTTGCCGAGCAATTGGGTTTGACTGCACAAGAAATTTCAAGTCAGTTGCGTAGCGCCTTTGAAGGTTCTGTCGTTTTGCGTCAACAGCGAGATTACAGCGAAGTGACCGTGCGTGTACGCCTGCCCGAGGAAGAACGTACTCGTGAAGCCACCTTTGAAGAGTTGATTTTACGTACGCCGAACGGGCGCGAAGTCTTGTTGCGTGACGTGACAGATTTGGAAGACGGGCGTGCCGATTCTGTCATCCGCCATACCAACGGGCGCCGTACCGCCACAGTGGAAGCCAATGTGACGCCGCCTTCGGCAACAGGGCAAATGATGAGTACGGTGACCGATGAAATCATGCCTGCGTTGTTGCAAGATTATAATGGTCTGTCTTGGGAATTCAGCGGACGGCAATCCGATATGCGTGATAGCACGACAGCCATGCTTTTTGGTTTACTTTTCGCTTTACTCGGCGTTTACGCGTTATTGGCCATTCCTTTTAAAAGTTATACCCAACCGCTGATCATTATGTTGACGATTCCTTTCGGTATGGTCGGTGCTGTACTCGGTCATCTGATTATGGGCTACAGCCTCAGTGTGATCAGTTTGTTTGGTTTGGTTGCGCTTTCCGGTGTGGTGGTCAATGATTCGTTGGTTTTGATTGATTTTGCCAACCGTCGACGCCTTGAGGGGATGTCTGCATTTGAGGCTGTACGTCAGGCGGCCATTCAGCGGTTTCGTCCGATCTTATTAACCACAATTACAACCTTTGTGGGATTGGCTCCCTTGATTTTTGAAACATCTCGTCAGGCGCAAATGTTGGTTCCCGTGGCGTTATCGTTGGGATTTGGGATCATTTTTGCTACATTTATGTGCTTGGTGCTGGTGCCTGCTTTATATCTCATTCTTGATGACGTGCATCGGTTGATAAAACACTAGAGCATTTTTAGACTGACTTTTACTTTTACTTTTACTTTTACTTTTCTTTTTTTTGGGGGGAATAATTCCCCCCAAACCCCCTTGATTCTGCGGCGCATTCCAATGCTTTGCATTGTTTATGCGCCGCAGTTCAATCTGCTTTGAGAGTCTTTTTATACAAAGCTCAAAAGTTAAGCATCGAATATTATTTGGAAAAATCAAAGTGGGATGTCGATAGTTGTTATAGTATATAGAGCTTTATTTGCGGTATGTGAAGATAGGATATGATTATAAATTGTTATATATAATATATACTCTCTTTTGCCGCGATTTTGGGGCGCGGCAAAAGAGATGTTTTGGGGAGGCAGAGACAAGCCCTCGCCTTTATCCCCGGAAAAAAGAACTAATTATCGAAGTTGTTTGTAAGGAGTGCAAGAATTTGATCACGGCTTGCGGCACGTGGGTTGTTGTTGAGCAAGCGTTTTGCGGCGAAGGCACGGTCGGCGCAAGCGTCGAGATCTTCGCGTTTGATTCCGTAGTTGGAAAGTCCTGTTTTGATGTTCAGATCATAAAGGAAATCACGGAATGCTTGTTCCACATCGGCGGCGCGTTCAAGAACGCTCATGACACCGCAACGATCATCACCGCGCAAGATATCGGCAACAGTGGCATATTTTTCGGGATTGGCAATATAGTTAAAGCCTACGCAGAAAGGCGCGCAGAATGACATAGCCATGCCGTGAGGAATATGGCACTCCACGGGCAAAGTCGTACCGATAGCATGAATCAGACCGTTTTGGGTATTGCCAAAGCCCATGCCGGCAAGAGCTGAACCATACATCATGGCGTCACGTGCGGCAGCATTTTGACCGTTGGCGTAGGCTTGACGGAGGTTGTTTCCGACAAGTTTCATGGCTTGCAGGTTCAGAGCGTCGGTAATGGGCGTTGCAGCCAAACCGCAGTATGATTCCATGGCATGTACAAAGGCGTCGACGCCGG
>CAYJFB010000005.1:21973-28382 GCA_964369685.1 uncultured Desulfovibrionaceae bacterium
CACATGCGGCGGCAAACCAAAGGTCAATTCTGCATCAAGAATGACGGTATCTGCATACATAAATTCAGAAACAACACCTTTTTTACCGCCGTTTTTGGTATCGGCAAGCACAGAGATGTTTGTGACTTCAGAGCCTGTGCCCGACGTTGTGGGGATAAGGATACAGGGCAGACTGGGATTGGGAACAAGATTGATACCAAAATACTTGTCAATGGGGCCTTCATTGGAAAGCAATACAGACGCTGCTTTGGTGGTATCCAAAGCAGAACCGCCGCCAAATCCGATGATCACGTCGGCGCCAAAAGCTTTGGCTTCGTCGGTGCAATGTTGAATAGAATCCATGCTGGGTTCAAGCTGTGCTTCGGCATACAGTGTCCATGCAATACCGCCTGCCGTCAGGGCTTCTTCAAGCGGTTTTTGCACGCCGAGTTTTGCCAGGCCGGGATCGGTGACGATAAAGGCTTTAGAACCTTTTAAATTTTTGACTTCGTCGGCGGCTTGTTTGACAGAACCCAATCCATGAACAATCTTTTTTACTGTATAATGCGTAAACGCCATGACAAATATCCTCTTTGCATACGAAACGTGCTGTCTCTGTCAAGAAAGACAGTACAACGTTACGAATTGCGTCGTTAATGATTAAGGGCTTGCGATATGCCGAAAACGGCAGGACAAACGCGTCCCACCGTTTTCATAACATTCAGTCAATATTCATTGAGAATAAAGAATGAAAGCACATTAAATCACCCTACATACCAAATTTTTTCTCAACCGTTGTCAGGGCTTTATCCAAACCTGCAACGATTTCATCAATATCGCTTTTTGTTGCAATTAAAGCGGGGCACAGTGTCAGGGTGTTGTTGAATTCACGGAAAGAACGTGTGGTTTTACCAATCAGCACGCCACCTTCCATTTTTGCCGCACCGACAACGGCTGTAGCAAAGGCGTCGGTCACGGGTTCTTTGGTTGCGCGATCTTTGACCAATTCAACACCGGCAAAAAGACCTTTGCCGCGAACATCACCGATGGAAGGATGTTTTGCAGCCAAGCCTTGTAAGCTTTCAAGCAAATAGTCACCCATGTTTTTTGCATTGTCCAGCAAGTTTTCGCGTTCAATGATTTCCATGTTGACCAAGCCTGCGGTGGGGCCTGCGGTACAACCGCCAAAGGTACTGATGTCACGGAAGAAGGCGTCGGGGTCTGTGGGATCGTTGACGAAATCTTGGAAGACTTTTTCAGTGGTCACCGTACAAGAGATGGCTGCATAGCCGCTGGCAACGCCTTTTGCCATGGTGACGATATCGGGTTGGACATTAAAGTGTTGATAGCCAAACCATTTGCCTGTACGTCCGACACCGCAAACAACTTCGTCAAAAATTAACAACAGGTCATATTTTTTGCAAAGTTCTTGCATGGTTTCGTAGTAACCTGCGGGCGGAACAATAATGCCGCCACCTGCGGTCATGGGCTCAACAATCACGCCGCCGAGTTCATCGGGACCGACACTCAGGATCACTTCTTCCATTTGTTTGGCCATTTTTACGCCAAGATCATCACAAGTGCCAAATTTTGAGCGGTAGCTGTCTGCGTCGGGAAATTCGTAGAATCCGGGGCAGAATGGGCCATATTGGTGACGGCGTTCAAATTGTCCGCCTGCGCTCAGCGTGGCAATGGTGGTTCCATGATAGTCACGAGCGCGGTAGAGGACGCCTGTTTTTTTGCCGCCGTGTTTCAAATGACCGATTTGACGGACGATTTTGAATGCTTTTTCGTTGGCTTCGGAGCCTGAATTGGACAGGTATACGCGGCTCATGCCGGGCATTTTACTGATCAATTTTTCAGAAAATTTGATTGTGGGGATATTGCCGATGCCGTTGGCAAAGTAGCACATATCGAGCATTTGTTGACTGACGGCGTCAACAATTTCTTTGCGGCCGTACCCAACGTTGACAGTCCATACGCCGCCGGAGAGAGCGTCAAGAAACGTCTTGTCATTGATATCGGTAACACGCATGCCTTCACCTTTTACATAAATAGGCGGATCGGCATTTTCATACACTTTGTGTTGTGTCAGGTGGTGCCAAACATGCTTTTTATCTAACGCGATCAACTCTGCACGAGTTTTGTCATCAATCTTGCTCATGACTCTTTCTCCGTAAAAGGTAAGGTAGGTAAGCGAACTGAAACGTCCATTCAGCGAACGAAAAGAACAATAAAAGGGGCAGGGAGGAGGAGGATTATCCTCTTCCCCCCTGAAAAAATTAGTTTAAGATTTCGCTTAAGTCGCAGAGTTCATATCCGAGAGCGTCGGCGACACCTTTATAATACACTTTACCTGCGCAGGTGTTGATACCGCGAGCCAGTGCGCAATCTTTTTTGCAGGCTTCTTTCCAACCTTGGTTTGCCAAGGCAACCATATAAGACATGGTGGCGTTGGTGAGTGCGAAGGTTGACGTCCGTGCAACGGCACCGGGCATGTTGCCTACAGAATAGTGTACCACGCCGTGTTTAATGAAGGTTGGGTTGTCGTGGTATGTGGGGCCGTGTGCGGCTGTTGTTTCAATGCAACCGCCTTGGTCAATGGCCACGTCAACGATGGCAGAACCGGGTTTCATGGATTTAACCATTTCTTCGGTGACGAGTTTGGGAGTCAGTGCGCCGGGGATGAGGATCGAACCGATCAGCAAATCGGCTTCTTTCACGGCTGCAGCGATATTATAGGCGTTGGAGGCCAACGTTTGGATTCGTCCGCCGTACACGTCGTCAATATAGCGCAGACGACCGATATTATTATCAAGGATGGTCACGCGGGCGCCCATTCCCATGGCCACTTTGGCTGCCGCAAGACCGACAACACCGGCACCAAGCACCACAACATGCGCTGCCGTCACACCGGCAACACCGCCAAGCAGTTGTCCCATGCCGCCTTCAATTTTGGTCAGCATTTGTGCGCCGACTTGGGTGGCCATACGGCCTGCCACTTCAGACATGGGAGCCAAAAGCGGTAATGCGCCGTTGTCGTATTGCACGGTTTCGTAAGCCACGCCCACAACTTTTTTCTCAAGCAACGCTTTGGTCAAAGCCGGTTCGGGGGCAAGGTGCAGGTAGGTATAAAGCAACAGGCCTTCGTGAAAGAGTTCGTATTCGGGTGCAAGGGGCTCTTTTACTTTGACAACCATGTCGCAAGCCCACACTTCGTTGGCGGTATCAACAATCGTGGCTCCGGCTGCAATATATTCGTCATCGGTGATCATACTGCCAAGGCCGGCACCTTTTTGCACCAAGACGTCGTGTCCGTTTTCTTTCAGAGCATGAACGCCTGCAGGGGTGATACCGACACGATATTCTTGGACTTTGATCTCTTTTGGGATACCAACACGCATGATGAGCCTCCAAAAAATGGCTTAAATTTTAAATTGTCTGTTGTTTATTTTTCAAAAAGGCACATAAAACACCACAGATGTGCCATCTGTCTTGACATAAAGCAATAGTCGTTCCATTTTTCTCAAAACATGTAACATGTTTATTTTTTTGATAAATAAAAATTATCGCATTGATTTACTTTACGTGTTGATTCATTTTTGAATCGCTTTTTTGTTGAATATAGAGTAAAAAAATGATTCTTTTTTGCATCGCGAGTTGAATTTGAATCGGTTTTAAGATACACTTGGAGCATGACGACATGTAATTACTCAGATCTTTTTGAACGTCAGTTACCCATCGCTGTCGGCATTTGTCGTGGCATGCGTTGGCAACTGGTTTACGGCAACCGCGCACTGTTCTCATTGGTGAATGATCGTGCGGTGCTGGGTCATCCTTTGGCGGAGGTGTTGGCTCAGTGCGGCTTTCAGTACGATACAGCCTTTGATCCGCATTCTATAGCAGGAGAAACGGTTTTATATCAATCTTTGGGGACGGTGTATGCGCTCAGTTGGAAGCAATCAAGCCCGGCGCCTCAACCACGTTGGGTGATCGCGCTCTCCCCCATTCCTCTTGCACACATTCGTGATGAAGCGGCGTTGCCATGGCAAGAAATGAATGTGTTGTTGGATTCCATGCATGACGGTATTTGGGTGATTGATGCCAACGGCATCACCTTGCGTGTCAACAAAGCTTTGGAACGCATAGCGAATATCAAAGCACAAGATGTCATCGGCCATCATGTGACACACCCTATGCTTGGAGGCAGTTTTACGCGCTGCGTAACACTACAGGCACTGGAAGAAAAACGCGCAGTCACCATGTTTGACGATTATGCCAACGGGAAGCGTTGTTTAAACACCAGTATGCCCATTTTTGATGAAAACGGCAATGTATGGCGCGTGATCGCATCCATTCGCGACATGACAGAGCTGGAACAACTCCAACGCAAACTGACAGAACTGGAAACAGAAACAGAAAGTTATAAAGCTCAACTTCAAACTATAGAAAATAATAAAGAATACGGATTTGTCGGACACAGCGCGCAACTCAGACACCTGCGCAAAGATATGGAAAAAGCCGCGCGCAGTGAAGCCATAACACTCATCGAAGGCGAAACGGGAACAGGAAAAACCCTCGCAGCGAAAGCCATTCACGAACAAAGTGCCCGACACGCACAACCTTTTGTTGCCGTCAATTGTGGTGCAATCCCACCGTCACTTGTGGAATCGGAATTGTTCGGTTACGAGAAAGGCGCGTTTACGGGAGCCAGCAAAGGCGGTAAACTCGGGATGTTTGAGTTGGCACACCGCGGTACATTATTGTTGGACGAAATCGGGGAATTGCCTTTACCTACGCAAGCAAAACTTTTACAAGTATTGGACGGGCAAGCCTTTCATCGTGTCGGTGGCACAAAACCCATCAATGTTGACGTGCGTGTGTTAACGGCAACAAATCGTCATTTGTCTGATATGGTGGCTTCAGGACAGTTCCGTGAAGATTTATTTTATCGTTTGCGTGTGATTTCTTTGCATTTGCCGCCGTTGCGTCAACGGGTGGATGATATCCCTGTTTTGGCCATGCATTTTTTACGTACATTGTGCAAACAAAATAATTTGGAAAAAAGCTTTGATCCTGCCGTATTGAATTGTTTTTTGGCGTATTCGTGGCCGGGTAATGTGCGTGAACTTCGTGCCACGGTGCATTCTTTGGTCAGTATGAGTGAAAAATCGGTGATCTCCACAACAGATTTACCTCCCTACTTACAGACACAACTTGCCGTACCGTTGTCTATAGATTTGCCGCAGTCGTTGTCAACAGCCGTTGCCGAACTTGAAAAATCCATGATCGCCAAGGCGCTTCTCGAAACAGGCAGTACAAGAAAGGCGGCAAAACGTTTGGGAATCAGTCAAAGCTCAGTCGTACGCAAAGCACAAATGTATAACATCACCATATGACTATTGAGTAGCGTATCCCTTTTTGACATGTTCTCAGACTTGTTCAATGCTTGTTGTATTTAATGATAAAAAAGTCTCTCAGAAAAAAGGACGTCCCGATGTCTGAACCACTGCTGTCTTTACATGAAGTTTCCAAATCCTTTGCAATCAAGCGTGGTTTGTTGCAACAGGTTGTCGGTCAGGTGCATGCGGTGGATTGTGTCAGTCTTGAACTTTTTCATGGCGAAACATTGGGACTTGTCGGGGAATCGGGGTGCGGAAAATCAACTTTGGCACGAATGCTCACGCGGTTGTTACCTCCTTCAACAGGTGAAATCATGCTGCAAGGCCATAACCTTTGGGACAACACCCCAACATGGTTGCGTTCACTGCCGCAACGTTTACAAATGGTTTTTCAAGATCCGTTTTCGTCATTGAATCCACGTTTACGTGTTGGAACATCCATTGCCGAACCCTTGATTGCTTTGAAACTTTCTGCCAAAGAAAAGAAAGAACGGGTTGCGGAAACCTTGGAAAGCGTTGGTTTAAACCCGAGCTATGCCGAACGCTATCCCCATGAATTTTCAGGCGGACAACGTCAACGGGTTGCCATTGCTCGTGCATTGATTACACGTCCTGCGTGTATTGTTTGTGATGAGGCTGTTTCGGCATTGGATGCGTCTGTACAGGCTCAGGTACTCAATGTTTTGAAAGACATTCAAGAACGGTTTGGGTTTAGCTGTCTTTTTATTTCACACGCCTTGCCTGTTGTCGGTTATATGAGCACACGGGTTGCGGTGATGTATCTTGGACGGATTGTGGAATCCGCTTCCCGAGAAACACTTTTTAAAAACCCAAAACACCCTTATACTCAAGCACTTATGAATGCCGCACCGCGAATGCTCGTTGATCCGCAAAAACGTGTACGTAGTGTTCTGCAAGGTGAATTGCCAAGTCCTCTTGCTCCGCCAAAGGGGTGTACCTTTCATCCGCGTTGTCCCTATGCCGAGGAACGTTGCCATAACGAAGTGCCGACATTGTCCCCCTATGAT
>CAYJFB010000005.1:28482-36629 GCA_964369685.1 uncultured Desulfovibrionaceae bacterium
TGGGGCGTGTTGGCAACTGTTGACGCAACAGGACAACCCGATGGCATTCCGCTTAACTATGCCTTATGGGACAACCCCGAGGGACTTGAAATCGTTTTTCATGCCGCGCAAGAAGGACATAAAATAGAAAACCTGATAAACAATCCCAACTACAGCTTTACAGTTGTGGGGCAAGCCGATATAAAACCAAAAGAGTTTACAACACACTACAGGAGCGTTATCGCGTATGGTGAAGCGTGTCTTGAACATGACGAAGTCTTGAAAAAACAGTTACTCATGTTGCTGATAAAAAAATATTCCGCTGATTTTATTGAAGAAGGTAATGCCTATATTGATACCCTTTGTCATAAAACAGCTGTTGTGCGTTTGCGTGTTCGATGTTTGTCTGCCAAGAGCAATTGCAGAAAGGCGTGACAAACATTGTTTGTGTGTTGATGTAACATGAACACAATGTGTTGACACCTATCACCTATGACAGGCATAGAATCCTCAAAAAGTGTTTGATACAACACGAACACAGTATGTTGACGGCATCTCAAAACGCGTGTGTCGAATAGGACTTTTTTTATTGTGTTATTCAGTTTTTTTGGAGTTATTGTTATGAGACAAGGCGTTGAACAACGATTGAACCGTCTACTTTTGGCCATGCCTTTGATCGTTCTGTTGTGTTTTCTTTTATTGACAAGCGGTTGCAGCAGCCTCAATTTTTTGCAATCCGAACAAACACAACCTGAAACGACGTCGGCAAGTACACAATTGGAAAAGCCGACAACAGCGCCGGAACCGACCCCTCAAACCCCTGAACAGCTCTTGCGTGCACAAGCAGAAAGCGCGTGGAGCAACCAAAATATGCTTGAAGCCGAGCGGCTGTATGGTATTTTATCTCGTTCGTCGCTCGGGGAGCAAGAACGTCCGCTTGTTTTTTCTCGTTTGGCGTACAGCGCACTTGAAAACGGCAATGGCCTTGCGGCGGTCTTGGCTTTGGAAGCGTGGCAAGATGCAGATCCTACAGTAGAAGACAATCCCCTATGGCAACAAACATGGGGACGCGCGTTGATATTGCTTGCGCCGACTGATGCTCAACAACGCGCCAACGCCGCGGCCTCAAACACCGCCGCACCGCTTTCTTTGCGTGCGCAAGGCGCCGATGTGCTGATGCTTTTGGCTCCGGAAACGGATAAAGTACGCTGGATGGAGGCTTTGAACAGCGTATATAATGCAGGTTCTAAAGCCGATAGAGCAACCATGGAACGTGGGCTTGCCGTTCTGTTGCCTTCGGTACCCGCCGAAACCTTACACGGCATGTTGCAATATAGCCTTGCGGACACGGATAGGTTGTTTCCTTGGTCGGTGTTATTGTTGGATCAGGCCCGTCGTGAGGGCTTTTTTAAACAGGGAAAAGCAGCACCTGACGGTTCGGCTTTGTCGCGTATCAATGCAAGCAGCTATGCAGACAACCGGTTGTTTGCCGATATTTTGACCGCAAAAGATATAGAACTTGCGCCGTCTTCGCCTTCTGCCGTGGAGCTCAATTCAGGTTGTGTTGTGTTGGCCTTGCCTTTGAGCGGTAATTATGCACAAATTGGGACACGGATTGCCGAAGGCGCGAAAGCCGGTGTTGCCGACTTGGCACAACGCAACGTGACCGTTGAGTTGAGTTTGATCGATACCGATAAACCCTTGTGGTTGGAAGAATTGACGCGGATGTCTGACATGTGTCCTGTTGTCGGCGGCCCGTTGTTGCCTGAAGTCTATGCGGCGGCGAAGGCGGGCGGTGCGTTGACGCGTCAAGCGTTTTTCACCTTTTTGCCTTCGCTTGAAGGCAATGATGAAGGTTCTTTGGCGTGGCGTTTCTTTTCGGCACCGCAAGATCAAATCAACGCCATGCTCCATGTTGCCAACGCATTGGGTATCGACAACTACGGCATCCTTGCACCCGATGAACCCTACGGTCAGCGTATGGCAACACTGTTTGCCGATGCCGCAGGGAACAATATTTTAAAAAATATGTTGTATGATCCCACAAACACCACGTCATGGAATGAAATTACCCGCGATTTTGTCGGTGGCGGCATGGTCGGACAAACGCCTGTATCCTCTGCAAAATTTCAAGCGGCCTTTTTACCTGATGTATGGGACAACAGTTCCGTGTTGATTCCGTATCTTTTTTTCCATGGTGAAGAGCGATTGTTGTTGATGGGTACAACCCTTTGGGCACAAGGTTTGAACGGCGCGCAGCGTATTGATGTGAGCAATGCGGGGTTGGCTGTTTTTCCGAGTGCTTGGAATCCTCATTCTACATCAGGTGTTGCTTTGTCTTTACAGCGTCGGTTGTCTGCACTTGGCACGAATGAAGCCGACTTGTGGACAGGTGTGGGCTATGATTTTGTGCGTTTTGCTTCGGCGTTGAATCTCCAACCGAACTGGAATGCCGCTTTGGTGAATCAACGCATTCAAGAAGCGCAAAATATGGATTGGAGTATGGCGCCGTTGCGTTGGTCGCCAAGTGGTGCAGCACAACAAGATTTGTATATTTTTTCTCCCACTGCCGAAGGTTTTGTGGAAACAAATCTGACAACACTGCAACAAAAACTCGAACAAGCCCGAGAAAGTTATACCCGTCGTGTAAAAACGACACAATAAATGTTTTGGTTTTGTGGGGGAGGATGTCTTCCCCCTGAACCAACGCCGCCTTTTATCAAGACGTGTGTTAGACAAAAAAATGCCCATGCGTTGCGTCCTCTCTGTTTTGGGGGACGTTTTTATGCAGCAATCCATTTTCCAAAAAAAACAATACCCGTGGATTTGTTACTTTGTGGAAAAGACTCCCTGAAAATGAAAAGGAAAACAGGTTTATGACGACGTTTCAAAAATATGAGCCAAACGATATAGAGTCACGCTGGCAGCAGCATTGGGAACAAAACAAAACCTATGGCTGTGCGGCAGATGACACAAAACCCAAGTATTATTTGTTGGAAATGTTTCCCTATCCTTCGGGTAACATCCATATGGGGCATGTACGCAACTATTCGATAGGTGATGTTGTCGCTCGTTTTCGTCGAATGCAAGGGTATAATGTGTTGCACCCCATTGGTTGGGATGCTTTTGGATTGCCTGCAGAAAACGCCGCAATAAAAAACAACGTACATCCTGCCGCATGGACGTATTCAAATATTGACAACATGCGCGCTCAATTAAAAAAATTGGGATACTCGTATGATTGGGATCGTGAGCTTGCAACGTGTCACCCCGGGTATTATCGTTGGGAGCAAGAATTCTTTTTGCGTTGTCTTGAAAAAGATTTGGTGTATCGCAAAAAAGCCAATCAGAATTGGTGTCCGAGTTGCAACACGGTATTGGCCAATGAGCAAGTGGTAGACGGCGGTTGTTGGCGTTGTGATACCCCTGTTGTGCAAAAAGAGCTGACTCAGTGGTTCATGCGTATCACCGCGTATGCCGAAGAATTGCTTGCCGATCTTGAAAAACTGGAAGGCGGCTGGCCGGATCGCGTGATCAGTATGCAACGCAACTGGATTGGTCGTTCTGAAGGAGCCGAGCTTGTGTTTCGCTTGGCAGACGGCGAAGAAACGATTCCTGTATTCACCACACGCCCCGATACCGTGTACGGAGTGACGCTCATGAGCTTGGCTCCCGAACACCCTTTGGTTGAGCGTTTGATTGCGGGTAAGCCTGAAGAAGCCGCATGCCGCGCATTTATTGAACGAATCGGCAAGATGGATCGGATCATGCGTCAAGCCGATGATCTGGAAAAAGAAGGCGTGTTTACAGGATCATATTGCATCAATCCCGCAAATGGACAACGTGTGCCTATTTGGTTGGGTAATTTTGTGTTGGCGGAATACGGAACAGGCGCGGTGATGGGCGTTCCCGCACACGATCAACGTGATTTTGATTTTGCCAAAAAGTACGCTTTGGACATCCGTGTTGTCATTCAACCCGAAGGGGAAACACTCGACAGCACAACCATGACCGAAGCGTATACCGATGCCGGAGTGATGGTTCATTCCGATAGCTTCGACGGTCTGCCGAGTGTTGAAGCCAAAGCCGCAATTGTTGCGATGTTGCAAGAGCAAGGTTTGGGAAAAGGGACAGTGAATTGGCGTTTACGGGATTGGAATATTTCTCGTCAACGGTATTGGGGTGCGCCTGTGCCTGTGATTCATTGTCCTTCATGCGGTATGGTTCCCGTACCGTTGAATGCGTTGCCCGTTCTGTTGCCGACGGATGTGAAAACACACAGCGACGGACGCTCGCCTTTGTCTGACACGCCAAGTTTTGTGGATTGTGTGTGTCCCACGTGTTCAGGTGCGGCAAAACGTGATACAGACACGATGGATACGTTTGTGGAGTCTTCATGGTATTTTGCTCGTTACACAAGCGCACGCACGGAAGACGCACCGTTTGATCCGACAGAATTGGCTTATTGGATGCCTGTCGATCAATATATCGGCGGTGTTGAGCACGCGATTTTGCACTTGCTGTATGCACGTTTTTTTACAAAGATGTTGCGTGATTTTGGGTATCTTCCCAAAGACATGGCCGAGCCGTTCACGAATCTTCTGACTCAGGGCATGGTGCTGATGGACGGGTCGAAGATGTCGAAGTCCAAGGGCAATGTGGTTGATCCCGAGGCGATGATTGTCAAATACGGTGCGGATACAGTGCGTTTGTTCTGTTTGTTTGCCGCACCACCCGAGCGAGATTTTGACTGGAGTGAAACAGGTATTGAGGGCGCGTATCGTTTTGTGACACGCATTTGGCGTCTTTTTGCCGAAAGCAACGAGTCCTTGATCGCGGTGAAAGCGTGCTCGGCAACAGCCGATGACGCAGCCTTTTCCGCTTTGGCACGTGAAGTGCGGCTGAAAGAACACGCCACAGTGAAAAAAGCGGGTGAGGACATCGGCAATCGTTATCAATTCAACACAGCTATTGCAGCGGTGATGGAGCTTGTCAACACGCTTTATTTGGCAAAAACGGAATTACTCACCACTGCGCAAGGGTGCAAGGTGTTTTCTTCTGCGTTGAGTACGGTACTCACGTTAATGGCTCCGATTACGCCACACCTTTGTGAAGAGCTTTGGACGATTTTGTTTAACAATAAAGCACCGCATCCCATTGGCGAAGAGATATGGCCGACATGGTCTGAAGACGCGCTTAAACGTGATGTGTTGACTGTTGTTATTCAAGTCAACGGAAAACTGCGCAGTAAGATGGATGTTGCCGCAGACATGACAAAAGAAACGTTGGAGCAAACTGCGCTTGCCGATTCGACAATCAGTAAATTTTTGGAAGGACTGACCGTACGCAAGGTGATTGTTGTTCCGGGTAAACTGGTCAATATTGTCGCAAATTAGGGACTCGTTCTAAATATATTCTTTTACATGCTGCTTTTTGCGACAACGTGTAGTTTTTTCAACGTATGTGTTTTTTGACACGCGCCTTTCGCAAAAAATGTGCTTTTTTTCTGGGAGACTTGTTTCTCCCAGAAATTTTTTTAGGATGATTGATACATTTCGTACAGCACTTCTTGGAACGCAGCCAGCAATTCAGGACGATCTTCTTCTGCAATATGATGTGCATCAAGACAGCGCAAAAAAACATCTTCAGGCTGAAGCTCTTCCAGTGTTTCAGGGCGTTCTTCTTGTGAGCTAAGGCTTTGATTTCGCGATCTGGTGTCTTTTATACAAAGAATCTCAAGATCGCTTTCTTTGATATATTCTTCAAGTTCTTCACGCAACGTGCCCGCAGGTTCAGTCCCTTCAAGCAATATTTCAAGCCAGCGGTGTTTCGTTTCGAGCCTTTCTGCTTCAACCGAAGTGTTTGTTTTTTGTTTTTGCTCTTCCACCAAGTGTTCTATCTCTCGAAGAATAGCTGAACGCCCTCCGCGTACCTGAATTAAATGTTGAAATATTGGGATAGGCAGCAGGGTTACTTGAACGTCGGATTCATATTCCAAATCAACAAGGCATACCGATTTGCAATGGCGAGCCTCACCAAAACTCATGGGCAAAGGCGCACCACTATAACGAAGATCATCACGATTATTGACTTTTTGAGCTTCATGCAGATGACCCAAGGCTGTATAGGCAAAAACCTTTGGAAACACAGTCGCCGCAACTCTCTGCAATGATCCCACATACAATTCACGGATTCCTTCATCTTCCGCAACACGCCCTCCCGCAGCAAAAAGATGTCCCATGCCGACAACAGGAACATGGTGCTTTTGCTGCAAGTGTTTGGCGCATTGTCCGACGTGTGCATAATGTGCACGAATGCCTTCGCTGAGTTTGTATTCTTTGTCCTCAAGACTTTCACCCGGGCTCACCCGACGCACATCACTGTCACGCAGGTACGGTGTTGCACAGACGATAAGTTCTGGTTCGCCATCGGCAGTGTGTAAAACAAGCACTTCTTCGCTCAATGCAGCACAAGGTGTTTCGGGATGAATCTCTGTTTCCTTTTGGGAACTTGCCGCACCCACAACCCAAACTTGAAGCGCCTTGAGAATACTTGACGGTGCGTTTAAAAAAGCCGCGGCATCATGATTGCCTGCGGTAATCACTACATGTCGACAACCGCTTTTTGCCACTCTTCCCAAAAACGTATAATACAACTCTTGTGCCGTTAAACTCGGTGCGGCGGTGTCAAAAATATCACCGGCAATCAGCAAGACATCCACGGCCTGCTGTTGAAGTGTTGTTAAAAGCCAATCAAGAAACAGCGCGTGTTCGGTATGGCGCGTCTTATTATATAATCGACGACCCAGATGCCAGTCTGAAGTGTGCAATAGGCGCATATCGGTATTCAAGCTCGTACATAAAAAAGTTTTTCAAGTTTCTTGTTTTGATTTTTCTTACGAGTTATAATCGCTGATCAATGTATACAATACGCTAGAATCATAGCGTATTCAAAACAATTCTCATGTATCTAAAATAACGCTATCGCTGCGCAGCAATAGTAGCAAGAGCAACAGCAATGTATTCTGTTTCCAGTTCAGCAGATTTGTTTGCTGAAAGAGGTTGTGTGTTCTGTGATTCTACCGGTTCAGGGTATAACACATTGAGTTTGCTGACAACATGACTCATAAATTTCATAGATAAAACCAAGAGACTTAAAAAAATACACACCGTGGTGATGCCAATGAACATCACAGTAAACCCTTCTCCCAATAAAACATATGTGCTCATGTCATGTCTCCCATTGTAAAGATATGTTGAATACCGAGATCGTCTTCAAGAACAAGTTCACCATCAAACGTAACTGTTTTTACTGTACCGGTCAAACATACTCCACAACGATTGATTGTGGCATGCTTGTTACACATGTCTGTCAAAGTAAGATACTGTCGGCGAATACTTGCAAAGCCTTGTGTAGAAAACATGGCATAATCACACATACAATGTTGTAAAAATGATTCTAAAAAAACATCGCGATCAACAGCACGTTGTGTGTGCAAGTGTACAGAGGTTGCATCTTTTCCAAGTTTTTGTACCTGCTTTAAAAAAGATGTCGGCGCGTGAATATTCACTCCCATGCCAACGATAAGCGCTTGTGGTTTGCTGTTTTCAACAATCAAGCGTGATAAAATTCCTGCCACTTTTTTTCCGTTAATCAGTACATCATTCGGCCATTTGATGGTTGCTGTAATGCCCCATTCCTGTAAGGTCTTGCACAGTGCGACACTGAGATATTGAGTCATATTCACACAAGGAAACGGTGGATCGACAGGCTTAAATAACAACGATACATATATATTATTCGCACAATCTGAAAGCCATGGGCGATCATAACGTCCTTTGCCTGCAGATTGTGTATCACAATATAAGACACTCAAAGGTGGCAAAACCTGCCAATGTCTTTCAAGGTACATATTGGTTGAATCAACGTGCGGAATAAAAAAAAGTGAGACACCATGCGGTACTTTTTCAGAATAAACACATTGTGCCTCCTCAAACAATAAGGGGTTTAACACCGTGGTTTGAGTCTTTTGAAAAAACGGATCAGGTTTATCAGAATGCATCTTAGTTTTTTCGTTCATCACACGTCCTTGACATGCTTCATGTTACAACGCTTTATCATACATGTTTTTTGACAACACCGAAGATATCTTTGACGACACCGAAGAT
>CAYJFB010000005.1:36729-61021 GCA_964369685.1 uncultured Desulfovibrionaceae bacterium
ACACCGAAGATATCTTTGACGACACCGAAGATGCTATCAATTGACAAGACACAGATCCCGATTGTATACTATATAGATTGAGTATTCTTTGTGAAATATGTTTTTGAAAAAAGAGATATAGCCTTTAAAAAGAGCGTATATTTTTGAAAAAAAGTCTATAAGAACGACTTCCATAAATAAGGAGGACGTATGGTTTATGATAATCTCTCCGCCATGCAAAGTTTTGCGGCAGGCACTGCAACCATTGCACACAATATTGCCAATATCACGACACCTCAATATACACAACAAAACTTTACATATGGTGCAGGCCCTACAGGGAATGTTGAAATTCAGTATGCGATAAGTGATGATGTCGAAATTGCAACCATGTCGACACAAGCTCCCATAGACCCCGCGCCAACGTTTGTGCCTTCTGAGCTCACGACGTATACACAATATCATAATGAAATTGACATTACAGAAAATACCGTCAGTCTTGTAGAACAAAGTGCATATCTGATTATGGCTCAACGCGGTTTTGAAGCCAACGCCGCAACCATCGCTCTGCGTGCTGCCATGGAAACAGACAGTTTGGGCCTTGTCGCCAATATTCATGTGTGAATATCAACACTCTGGGAACTGTTTTGTCATCTGATTTTTACTTGACCTTTTGAAACGAAAAAATTAAAAAAATCGTAGCATTTCTATTTATATATTTGTAAAAAGAATGCCTTATATACATCCTTAACAAAAAAAGGACAACACAATCCCATGCGAGAAATACATGTGGATAACATTATTGCGGCCGTTGCTCAATTGGCGATTCAAGCAAATTGTTCTTTGCCTGATGAACTTGTCAACGAACTTCGTCAACATATCGACAACGAGCCGTCACCAATAGGAAAAGATGTTCTGCAGCAACTCATGGAAAACGCTACGCTCGCGGTGAATGAGCAAAAACCTGTCTGTCAAGATACAGGTTTGGCCGTTGTTTTTGCAGAGTTGGGACAAGACGTACATATTATCGGCGGTTCCTTTGAAGAGGCCATACATCAAGGTGTTGCCAGAGGTTATCAACAAGGTTATTTGCGTAAATCCGTTGTTGCCGAACCACTTTTTGAACGCAAAAATACCCAAGATAACACCCCTGCCATGCTGCATACTCGCCTTGTACCGGGTGATCGGTTGCATTTATGTTTGGCACCGAAAGGCGCAGGCAGTGAAAACAAAGGCGCGTTAGCCATGCTTGTTCCTGCAGACGGGCTTGTGGGTGTTAAACGTTTTGTTGTAGAAACTGTGAAAAAAGCGGGTGCGAGTCCGTGTCCGCCGATGGTTGTCGGTGTCGGTATCGGCGGTACAATGGAGCTTGCCTGTCTCTATGCCAAAAAAGCCTCTGTACGCTCAGTCACAAGCGCACATCCCGATCCGCGTTATGCCGAACTCGAACAAGACTTGCTTCAACTGATCAATAAACTTGGTATAGGTCCTCAAGGGCTTGGCGGACGTACTACCGCCTATGCCGTCAATATCGAATGCGGTGCCACACACATTGCGTGTCTGCCTGTTGCTGTCAATATCAACTGTAATGCTGCCAGACACGCCGAAATGACAATCTGAATCATTTTTTGTTTTCTGTGAAGCCGCTCAAAAAAGAAAGAAAAAATGACGCAAAGGAAAACGCATGTCTGATACAATTCGGCTCACAACACCATTGACCAAAGAAACCGTCAAACGCTTACGCATAGGCGATAAGGTGTTGATTTCCGGCCTCATCTACGCCGCACGCGACGCCGCACACAAACGCATGATCGAAACGTTACAACGTGGCGAAGCTTTGCCCGTTCAACTGCAAAATCAAATCATCTATTATGTAGGGCCTTCCCCCGCAAAACCCAATGAAGTGATCGGCTCGGCAGGGCCGACAACAGGCGGACGCATGGACGCCTACACGCCACAACTCCTTGCTTTGGGTTTGACAGGCATGATTGCAAAAGGCAATCGATCACAAACGGTTCTCAATGCCATGAAAGAACACACGGCTGTATATTTTGCAGCCATTGGCGGAGCGGGTGCATTGTTGGCAGAACGAATCAAAAGCTACGAAGTTTTGGCCTATGGCGAATTGGGACCTGAGGCCTTGGCAGCCATGCAAGTTGAAGACTTTCCTGCGATTGTTGTTGCCGATTGCTTTGGCGGAGATTTGTATGCACACGGTATACAAGAGTATGCAGAACCGTTTGATTTATAATTGTAGGTTTTCGGCAGTATGCTTTTCTTTTGTTGTTGTGTTGGTAGCATTGGCAGTGTTGGTGTGTTGTATCGTGTTCTCTTCGTCTAACTCTGTATTTGTGCCGTCTTGAAGAGGAGAACGTGGGGATTGCGCTTTAGGAATGTCCTCTGGATTGACTTCTGTATACCCTGCTTCCAAGGCGTACACCGCGTGCTCAAGAGGCTGTACGTTGGTTATCGGCGCATGACGAGCGTCTAAGAGCACGGTTCCCGTGCGTTCGAGTACCTCACGGCGAAAGGCATATTCTGCTTCCATTTGTCGTGTTTTATAAGCAAAAATGGCTCTGGCAACGGTTGTGACACAAAATCCAACAGCAAAAGCACCAATAATCCAAATAGCAACAACGTCGAAGGATTCACTCAATTTGAGTAACAACGCCATTACACCGTCCAGATAATAGATCGCCGCACCCAATATAACAAAACCTGCGAATAGTAAAATTGCAGGCGCACCGCGCACTAAAGCAAAAAATTTTCCCATCCTTCCTGAAACCGCTTCTGCGGCAACAGATTCTTCATTCGTTCCCAAGGTGCGCGAAAAACCAAGGCTGACCAAATGCAAAATCAGCATGACCACAGCAGGTACCAACGCAACCGAAACCAAATAACCGAGCCAAGGAAAATTAAAACGTACCGCTCCCGAAGCCAAACGATCGGCATTGGCAATGCTGTACACAACAGCACCGACCGTTACGGCAAATTCCAATAAGACAATGCCGACAGTCACATAAAGAAAAAGATTTTTTTGTTCTTTTGCTGAAAGCGGTGCGCGTCCCAAAGGTTTTTCTTGTGTAGACTGTGTGCTTGACGAGGCAGACGACTGAGACTCTGAATCAATCATGAAAAATCCGAAAAACTTGTTTATACAAGCTGTTAGCAAAATAGAGTTATTGTTCGCGTCGTTGTTCTTTATCCAGTGCAGCTAAAACCGCATCGGCAAAAGCGGCACGCACTGCGTGTTGATCCAATTTGGCAATCCCTTCAATGGTAGAGCCTGCAGGCGAACACACTTGCTCACGCAAAACAGCAAGCGGCGTTTCTGCTTTTAAAGCCAAGGTTGCTGAACCGGCACCCAACCATGACGCCATTTCTTGAGCATCTTTACGTGAAAAGCCCATGCGTACGCCCACTTCCGCAAGAGCGTCCAACACATAAAAAATATACGCAGGCCCGCATCCCATTAAAGCCGTAAATGCGGCAAATTGGCTTTCAGGTAAAACAAGCACACGTCCGAGTGCGGCAAACAGTGTTTGGATTTGTGTTTTTTCTGGCTCTGTTAATGCAGGGTCTTCCAAACATAAGGCAAAAGCCCCCATACCCACGGCAACGGGTGTGTTTGGCATACAGCGAATCACAGCGGTTTGATCAAGAGGACGATGGTTGTTGTCTGCCACACGCCGCAACGCAGGCACTCCGACACCTGCCGCAACAGAAATGATAATACGTTTTTTATCATCTGTCACGCTTTCCAGTGCGGTATGCAACACATCCAACGCAATATGCGGTTTAACAGCCAACAAGACCACATCGCTTTCTGCAACCATTTGTGCCATGCTTTGGAAGGGAATAACACCGCATTCTTTTATTTTTTGGGGATCGGTGTCAAAACCGAGAAGTCTATATTCTTGTTTTAATTCCGCGATCCCACGCATGATCGCTCCACCCATATTTCCACAGCCGATACAGCCAATTGTTACCATGATACGCCTCAAATTGTATAAGATTGTTCTCGTTTTCGTTGTGTGCTTTATTCTTTGAAAAGAAGATTATTCTTTGAAAAGAAGACGGTACATCTTGCTGTATGATTTATAAAGGAACAGGCAGCAATGTGTCTTGCAAAAATTTTGTATTGTCGGTTTGTAATGCTCCGTAAATCAAAAGTACCATGACAAAACCAACGGCAAGTTTTATAATGAGTCCCAACAAACGTCCAACCAGCGCACCTTTTGCCGCTTCATAGGCGGCTTCGGCAGAACGTCCACGCAATCGTTCAAGAAGATAACAACCAACCCAAGCACCAATCAGGGCTCCGAACAACGCACCCAATCCCAAAAAAAATGGCATTCCTAAAAGAGCACCGATAAACGCCCCTGCCAAACCGGCCCACATGCCGCCCGTACTCGAACCGTATTTTTTGGAACCCCAAGCCTGTAATACAAATTCAATCACTTCGCCCAAAATAGCCAAGCCGATAAGCGTAACAAAAAACATCAAATCCATGCCTGTCGGTGCAGGATGAATCCAATACCAGAGGCCGACCAAGCAAAGCATCAGCCAGTTGGCAGGCAAAGAAACAATGTTGAGCAGGAGTGTGAGGCTCAAAATCAAGACAAAGATATATCCAAAGAATGCTTCCATAGCCAAACTTATATCCTTGCGGCGGCGCGTTCAAAACGTTCGGCCAAATCGTTTAACAATGTTGCGGCTTGCGCTGTGGCTGCACGGCCTTCGCGTTGTTTTTGCAAGCGGCGTTCAACCCATTCTGCCACAAAGAGCAGTGTGCTTGTATCAAGTATTTGTGCGTTTGAGTTGTTGCGTATTTCATCCGCGAGTTTTTCACGTGCGCGTTCGCGTTGAATAATGGTGCGTTGATAGACGACACCTGCCGCATGCATTTTACGGTTTGCGACTTCTAAACGTGTGGGTTCACCATCTGCACGAGCTTGGTCATACGCAAAGAGGTATTCTGCGTGTTGATTACTGGCGCCCGTGACAACTTTTGTTGCTGTTTGTATAATATGGAGTTTATTTTGTAGTTCATTGACATTGAGTGTATTTTTCAGTGCGGCGGACAGGCCGCGCATTTGTCGTGCATATTGACGATACATGGTTGCTTTTTGTGTATCTGTCAGCGGTTGTTGCTCTGCGGTCAGGTGTGTGTCCAGTGCCTTGTCGACATCGAGCATAAAGCGATCACTATATAGTGCATAGAGGGCATTCAGCATGCTTGGTGTGAACATATAATCCAACACTTGATTGCGGCCTTGAGCGATACTGTCTCCCATCCACGATAACCCTTCCAACGTCATTCCATAGCGTTGATTACCGCCTTGCACACTCACATGTATTGTGCCTTCACCGTTTTTTGTGGGTTCAAAACCGTCAACCAACCATGAAGCCACGTCACTGACAAAATCTTGACGAACAATAATATCTTCTTGAACGACACTTTGTTGGTTTGTGTTGGTCAGTTCAGCGGTCAGTGTGCCGCGAGTGATGGGATTGTTGTTTGTTTGGGTTTGTGGTGTTTGTAATTTTTGACGATATTCTTCTGTCGTGGATGGTGGTTGTTGTGTTGTTGGTGTCTTGTTTTCGGATGTGTTTGTGTTGTCCTCGAGAGTCAAGGGCGATTCTGTGAGTGGTGTTGTTGTTACCGACGATGCATGTGTACCTGTGTTGTCTTTGGCACTCGCAGGCGTATCGGTGTTCGGTGTTTTTTCTGTTGATGTGTCGAGTGTCTTGGGATTGTTTTCGATAGAGAAAGGCGATTCTGTGAGTGGTGTTCTTTCTGCTGATGCATCGACGACGGTCTCAGGAGTTGTATTGAGGTTCGCAGAGGGAGTGTCGAGAGGATTTGCAAGCGGCTCGATCTGTGACTCGGCCAGTGGATCGAACAGTGGATCCGCAAGTGGATCACGCGATTCGAAAGCGTCAATCCCGTGTGTTTCCGATTCAACGTGTGTTTGTGTTGTATCGGTAAGGGGAGAAGCGGGTTGTGAAAGCGGGGTGTTTTCGTTGTTGACAGGCGGTGTTGAGGCTGGATTGCCTGTATCTGTCAAAAAAGGTTGTAGGGGGGATGTTTGATTTTGTGTTTGCATGGTGGAAGGCAAAGGCGCGAAGTCAGAGAGTGTATTTGCACGAGAGCTTGTATTTGTATTGGTTTGGTTTTCTGAGCGTGGTGTTTCCAACCCCGGGATAAATGGGCTCAAGGTCTTGATAACCGAACGGCCTGTTTGGGAGTCTTGCTCTAACCACAGCCAAGCACCACCGATAGCAAAAAAAACAACAAAGAGACTGACAAAAAGTACAGCACGAGATGTTGACTTGGATGGTGTTGTTATCGAAGACTCGGAAGAGTTATGGTATTCCATTAAATAATCTCCAAATCGAAGTCATAATAACGGTTTAAATACGGTTCATTGACCTCATACGACCAGTGTTCGACACGAATGATCTTGATTGCCGCTTCACGGTTTTGGAAACGGATAGAATCAATAAAGCGTTGATGGGTTTTCAGATTAAAGGCTTCCCATTCAAAGCTGTATTCCCGACGGGGAAAGTCGTATAGGCGACGACGCAACGGCGTCATAAGCTCTTCTAACAAAATATTATCGGAGAGCTCAAGAAAAATGTCATGAAAACGCAAGTTTTCGTCATGATATTCTGCATAATCATTCTTACGGAGCAATTCCCATTGGCGTTGATTTGATTCTTCAAAGCGTTGAATGTGCTCATTTGTTAATTTGTCAAAGACCTCTGCGATACAATCAGCCTCTAAAGCACCGATGATTTGATAGGCACTACGGATAAAGTCGCGACTGATGGCGTTTACATAGACGCCACGACGAGGCAAAATTGTAATAAACCCTTCTGCTTCCAAGCGAATTAAGGCGTCTCGTAAAGGTGTTTTGCTCACATGTAGGTTCTCACAAATGAGATCTTGATCAAGAAATTCACCATAGCGCAAGGTGCCTTCGCTCATAGCATTTTTTATATATTGGTATACGCGTTCGCGTAAAGAATAGCCTTTGGGATTTTCGTTATTGGCAATCACAGATTCCAGTGTTGTAAAGCGTCTCACTTCAATAACCCTAAAAAAGAGTATTGTATGCTCTTTTTTTTTAAAGATGAATGATACGACAAGTGTGCACACCTTCTTTGGCAAGGTCAAGTTTCTTTTCTCTTATTTCGTCAATTTATATCGTATTTGGAGGAAAAGAGTGTTTATGTGTTGAAAATGGCATCGGCCAATGTTCTGTGTGGTGCCGGAAGAGGAAATGCATTTATATTTTCAGGTTTTATCCAACGATAATCCGTGGCTTCACGCAATATCTTTGGAGTCGGTTCAGGAGGTTGTTCTGTCACAAAGCGCAAAAGATAACAATGGAGCGTTATTTTATAGGTTGTATACCCATGTCTGATCGTCATCAATTTTTCTATTGGAACGACATGAAATTCAACTTCTTCTTGCCATTCCCGTACAACCGCCTGCTCGGGAGTTTCTCCCTGTTCTACACAGCCTCCCGGAAATTCCCATAAATCGCCCCAAACGCCTTCTGGTTCTCGTCGTTGAATAAAGATTTTACCGTTATGCAACAAGATTCCTGTGGCGACAACAATCATTTCAGCAGGTTTTTTCAATCGCCTGACAGGGCGTTCTGTTACAATGCCAAGATAATGGCTTTGGCACAATTGATTGTGCTTTTGTGACAAAGGGCAGTCAGTGCAAAGTGGTTTTTTACGACAAACCAATGCGCCAAACTCCATAATAGCCTGATTACAATCCCGGGCTTGTCCTTCAGGAATCAAGGCCGTTGCCAGATTGCGCACCTGTGACTTTCCGGGCTCAGTCTTTACATCCACATCAATATCAAAAATACGACTCAATACCCGTTCTGCATTTCCGTCAATACATGGCACCGCATGATTGAACGCGGTACTGGCAATAGCGCCTGCCGTGTAGGCGCCGATTCCGGGTAAGGCAAGAATTTCTTTATATGTTGTAGGAAATTGTCCGTTATAGCGCGTCATGATTATATCTGCCGCGGCTTTGATGTAGCGTGCACGGCGATAATATCCTAATCCTTCCCAATAGTGTAAAATTGTATCATACTCTGCCTCAGCCACATCGGCAATGCTCGGAAAACGTTGCATCCAACGTGTAAAATATGCAACACCGCGTTCCATTTGTGTTTGTTGCATCATCACTTCTGCTATCCACGTCGCATAGGGTGTATATTCTTCACGCCAGGGCAACGCCCGTCGGTGTTCGGCAAACCAAGACAACAACACCGTTGATAATCGATGAATACGTTCTTTATTACACAACACTGCCAGACTCATCTTTCCTTTACCTTCTTTTCCAACACTTCAAAACATTGCATATCGAACAATACAAAATCAGAATATAAAAAGGGCACGATCAACAAAGATATACCTTTGTGTTCGTACCCTAAGTATGGTTTGTTGGACATTCACTCTTGTTATTATGCATCAAAGGTGGTGTAGTCCAACCACTTCATCGGTGTATAAGAACTTAAATGCCGCAGGAACTGCCGCAAGAGCTGCCACAGCCGCCGCCGGCGTTTGGCAATGGATTTTCAGGGTCAATGGTAAAGCCCATATAGCTTAAATCAATAGAGGCTCCACCAATGGTTTCCAACAATTCCTTGGCTATGCAAACACTAAACCCGTCGACATCAAAAGTTTGGTCATCTTCAGTAGGCTCATCCAGAGCCAGTGCAAGTCGCGGGCCTTTTCAGCCACCGGCGGCAAGATACAAACGAATGGGGGTTTTGTCTTTGCCTGTGAAATAGCCTTCCAGCTCTGCACGGGCTTTGTCAGTTATGGTAATCATGAGAATATCTCCACAAAAAGAAAGGTTATTTGAGGTCATATGTGTTGGTACTTTGTTGATAAAGTATGAACACGGTACCTTTTTTGTCGTTACTCCGACAACTGTACAATGCGTCCAAAAAATGACTTTGTCAACCGCATCGTTATGAAAAACTCAGTCAATAAAAACAAGAAACAACATACCTGTTTTCTGAAAAAAGCAAAAATAAGAAAACCATTTTTTTAAAACCGGTTAATGTTACAATGCTTTCTTTGTTTCATGCCGTATACGTAACATAGGAATCCATGTAAGCAACAGAACCGATGCAAGGATGAGAAAAATGCCGATCCCCATATGTAATGTCATGCGTTCATGAAAGACCACAATTCCCACAAGTAATGCGGTAAGTGGTTCTGTTGCACCCAAGATAGCACTCATGACTGAACCGATTTTTTTAATGGCTGCAATTAAAAGAATGTTTGCTAACACTGCCGTGATCAGTCCTGTTCCAAAGAGCATGGACCATTCAAACGTGGTGCGCGGCATCATCATTGTGTTTGTGCAGAGCGCCACAAGTCCATTACATACGGCACAAATGATAAAAATATAACACGATAAAATGGCTTTTGAGATAGGTTCTTTCTGTATCGTATTGAGACCCATAATGTACAACGCATAGCACAAGCCGGCAAATAAACTTAAACCGATACCTATAGTGTTGACCTCAATGTGTTGTTCAAAAAAGCCTGAAAGCAACGCCACACCGAGACATATGATTAAGGAACAAAAAAACTTATACGTCTCAAAAGGTTCTTTAAAAAACAACACCATAAAGAGCATAACAAAGAAAGGGTTACTGAAAAACAGTGTTGTTGCAATGCCGCTTTGCAGAAGTGTTAATGCTTGAAAAAATGTGATAGTCGCCAAAAAATACACAAAGCCGGCACGAGTAACGAGGATGACTTGTTGAAAAGATAAACGAAATGTTCTTTTTTGTACGCAAGCAAAAAAAGCCATGATTAGGCTGGCAAAACTAAAACGGAAAAATAAATTTGCCGCAGTACTAAACCCGTCATGAGCCAGTGGTAAAAAAAAGAGCGGGATTAAGCCAAAAAAAACGGCAGAAAGCAACGCTTCAATAATGCCTACAAAATACGCTTTATTATGCATCATATGATATCACTTGTAATAAGAGTGTTTTGCTTTATGCGTCGTGTACCTTTTGCTTGGGTAGAGAGAGACGCTCAGAGCGACACGACACGCCGCACCTCAAACGCGATCAAGATTGATACGCAGAAACTGCGTTCTATTTTCGTGTTTGAGGTGCGGCGCGACAAGGGGTTTGGGGGGATTATCCCCCCAAAAAAATAAACAAACAAAAATGAAACAACAAAAACAAAACGAAAAATTAATCGGTAATGACGTCACGGGCGCGGTTGGCGTGGCCCGGAGGAGGAATGATGCCGTCTTGTTGCATTCGTTCAACAAAACGTGCGGCTTTGTTGAACCCGATTCGGAAGCGCCGTTGCAGTTTTGAAATAGACAGTTTCTTAGGATCTTCAAGTGCAAATTGAACAATTTCTGCGTACATGGCGTCTTCATCGGAAAGGGTTGAGCTGTCTCCGCGGCGGCCTAAATCTGTAGCTTTTGGTGCACCCCATTCTGCAAAATCAACGACATAATTGGTTTCACACGTCGATTTCCAATAGCCAACTACGGCTTCAACATCTTCTTCGGAAACATATGGGCCGTGCAATCTGCGTGGACTTGTGCCGCTGGGTTTGAAAAGCATATCTCCATTACCGAGCAAGGCGTCTGCGCCTGTTGTGTCTAGAATAGTGCGTGAATCGTGCCCATTGGATACCTTAAATGCCACACGGCTTGGAAAATTGGCTTTAATAAGCCCTGTAACAACATCTACACTCGGCCGTTGTGTTGCTATGATTAAATGGATGCCCGCAGCGCGAGCCAACTGTGCCAAACGCACGATAGCCGTTTCAACGTCTTTTCCCGCGGTAAGCATCAAATCTGCCAATTCATCAACAACAATAACCAAATACGGCATCGGTTGCATATCGATGAGTTCAGGGTTACGCACGGGATCCATATTACGGATTCTTTCGTTGTATGTTTGAATGTTACGTACGCCGGCATTCGACAAACGAGCATAGCGTTGATCCATTTCATGAACAACCCACTCCAACGCGTTTTTGGCCAATCCCGGATCAGACACAACAGGGTGAATTAAATGTGGTAAATCTTTATACATCGCCAATTCAACCACTTTGGGATCAATCAACAACAGACGCATTTCGTTGGGCGTAGCTTTGTATAGCAAGCTCAGTAGCAACGCGTTAATACAGACACTTTTCCCAGAACCTGTTGTTCCGCCAACCAAAAGATGCGGCATTTTCATTAAATCGGCAGTGACAGGTTTACCGCTGATGTCTGCACCCAATGTGAGTGTCAAGAGGGAAGACGCGTCTTGAAAAGCCGAAGATTCCAATAAGCGACGAAAATTGACGGTGGCACGACTTTCATTAGGGATTTCAATGCCCACAGTATCTTGACCGGGGATAGGATGAATACGAACAGCCAAGGCCTTTAAACTCATGGCAATATCTTGTGTCAAGCCAAGAATTCGTGAAACTTTGACACCGGGAGCAGGGCGCAACTCAAATAATGTGACAACAGGCCCCGGAGTAACTCTGACCAATTCCGCACGCACACCAAAGTTGCCGATACACGTCATCAGTTGCTCACCTTTGGCATTCATGGTTGACTGATCGGGGACTTGATCGCTTTCTGTCGGCTCGCTCAAAAGTGTGACAGGCGGCAAGTCGAGTGCCATGCTTTCGGGGAGCGTTTGCGCGTTCAAGTGCTGTTCCGGTGGGGTGTTGAGTGCATCCAGAACCGACAAAGCAGACGACAATACGTCGTCAGGTGTTTGCCTTGGTGTCTCATCAGGTTGGTTTTCGTCTGTTGTATGCACATTCTGTGTCACGAAATCTTCATGTGTCGCGAGGTCTTGATGTGCCGTGAGGGCTTCTGTAAGGCGAACAGGAGATTCTGTTTCTGCAACGGAAACGTGCGTGCGCGCGTGCGGTACTGTTTTCTTTTCCGTGTTGTTTTCTTGCGTCTGTGGTGGAGACACGCTTTTGGTCTGTGGTTCTAATAAGGCTGTCGGAGGTTGACGTTTGGCCAGTAACACAGGTTGTGCCGGGGGTTGTTGTGTGGCAATATGTGTGCTGGAAAACGCCGAATCCGTTGTGTCAGTCATGGTTGACAACGGGTTGACCGTTTGTAAAAAATCTTCTGTCGGGGTTGGTTCATAGTGGGTGGGCGATGTGGCATAGGTGTTTTTCCCACTGGGTTTACGCAACACGACGGGTTTGGCTCGTACAGGTGCGAGGATAGAAACAGTCTCTGCTACGGATGGTTCGGTCGTTTGTTGATGTTGGGTATATTGCGACACCTCATTGTCTTGTGAGAGTGCGTTATCTTGTGATAATTCAAGATGTTGTGAACGCGTATTGTCTTTTGAAAAATCAACATCGCCAAGGTTTTCGTGTTCAGCAGCAAACAGCTCTGTGGGGTCGGCGTGCACGACGGGCAACATGTTGTCACCATAGCCTGCCGTTTCTGTTAACGCTTTGGCGGATTCCGATGCCTCTTCTATTCTATTTGATTGAATATCTTGCGTTGCCGAAAGGGGGTCGGAGATTTGTTTTGTGTGCGTAACAGTAAGCAATTTTTCGCTTTGGGTTGTCGTTGTCGAGATCTTTTCGTCTTCAATGGGGCTATGCGGTTCTTCGGTTGAGAGTGTTTGGTTCTTTTTTACTGCGGTTTCTTCTTTTTCTGAAAGAGAATCAAAGTGCTCATGCTCAGGAGGTTGATGACTTAATTTGAGAACAGCTGCAGTGAGAGAAGGATACCCCATCACAGGTGGGGCTTCTTCTGCGGAATCCTCTGTATGAATAGAAAGCAACGCTATGGTTTTTTCTGTTTTTTCATTGTTCGGATCTGCGCCGCGAAGTTTGGCAAACGTTTGTAAAAAACGATGTTTGAGTTTGCGTTCTTCCATGAACAGACAAAATGTATACCACCCCTGTTGCAACAAATCCATCCAACGCAAACCAAAAGCCAATTCAATGGACATGCAAAACACAAACAGCCAAATGAGGCCGGAACCAAAATATCCTGTTGTGGCAGAAATGAGCTTATAAAGCGATAGCCCCAACATGCCGCCACCGACAACGTCGCCAATACCAATTTGCCAAGCTGCCCCCACCGTGATCAAGCAGCCCGTCAATAACACAAAACCCATCCAACGCCACCAAGGCATATTGAACCAGTCAGAAAAACACCCTGCACCCCAAACCAAAAACAATGCAGGCCACACAAACGCCGCCAACCCAAAAAGATCAACCAAAAGTCCGCTTAAATAGGCTCCAAACATGCCGCCACTGTTGTGGATTTCATTGGCTGTACTGACAACATGGTTGATGCCCGGATCTTGATGATTGTATGTCACGAGGGTTAACAATAAAAAAAGTCCCCAAAACAATAACAAAAGACCCAGCATCTCGCGAACAACAAGACGTCGGTTTCGTTTTTGGGAGTTGGACTCGGCAGAATGTTTTTTGTTATGCAAGGTTACCACGAAAGCGTATCCTTGAAGCGCGTTTTTTGAGTGTGTGTGGGGTAGGGGAAGTGAATCTTCCCCTAAAGAATCGTTTGCACAACGGCGTTATTCACGTCCCAAATAATCGCGAGAACGGGTGTCCACTTTGACACGATCGCCTTCATTCACAAAAATCGGCACTTGAATCACCACACCGGTTTCAAGTTTTGCGGGTTTTGTGACGTTGCTGACAGTATCGCCTTTTGCGCCCGGTTCGGTATGGACAACAGCAAGAACCATGGTTACAGGTATTTCAATATCAATGGGCTTTTCGTTATATAAGAGTACACGACATTGCTGAGCATCCAATAAAAAATCGGCTTTGTCACCGCAGATTTCGGCAGGCATGTCGAGTTGTTCATACGTTGTCAGATCCATGAAGATAAGGTTTTTGTCTTCATGGTATAAAAACTGCATGTCACGGCTTTCAAGGTTGGGTTGTTCTACTTTTTCGCCAGAACGAAAGGTGTTGTCCAAAACCCGACCGTTGAGAATGTTGCGTAACTTTGTACGCACCATAGCGCCGCCTTTACCGGGTTTAAAGTGTTGAAAGTCAATAATTTCATAAGGTGTTCCATCAATTTGAATTTTGAGACCCTTACGAAAATCTGTTGTAGAATACATGTGTCCTCCGGCTAAACATGCTTTGTGCAACGGTTGTCCCCGCATTGCAAACGTGTGTGTGAGATTTGTTGCACAGCTCAAAGTCAGTTATAAACATACCAATAACATAAGCTCGAAAAAACCACATCTTGCGTTTCAGGTGAAGGTGCGTTATTTCGAGGAGTTCCCTATAGCCTTAATCTGTCATTATCGGTGATTGAGCGACTGTTGTCAACACCGAAACCATAAAGGGAACAGCGCAGCGTTGCCATACACGCTCTATACAAGAAGGAATTGTTATGCCTCTACGCTATACCCCAACACTCACACTCGCCGCCACCACTTTCAATGCAGGACAAGTGAATGATCATCTGAAACAACTTGCCCTCACACAAGAACCGCAAATCGCTTTGGCAGGGCGTTCAAATGTGGGAAAATCATCCTTGATCAATGCCTTGGCACAACGAAAAAAATTGGCAAAAACAAGCTCCACACCGGGAAAAACCCGTTCAATCAATTTTTATCATGTTGAACCCGGAAGTTTTTCTTTGGCCGATTTGCCCGGATACGGGTACGCACGATGTAGTCGAGAAGAACGCGCCGCATGGGCAAAATTGATTGATCATTATATCAAAACCGTCGGAACACAACTCTGCGGCTTGGCACTGCTCATCGACTCGCGTTTGGAACCGCAACGCTTGGATCTGGAACTGGCAGACTACGCGCGAGGCAACGGTTTAATCCTTATACCTGTCTTGACCAAAGCCGACAAATGCAAACAACGTGAGCTGGCCGTTCGGCAAAAACAATGGCAAGAAAACCTTGATAACATCAAGCCGTTGGCGGTTTCTTCCGCAACAGGACGTGGTATCCAAGAATTATGGATGGCCATTTTGGATCGTGTCGGTTGTCGGCACACGGTTTTTACCGCAGACCAAACAGACGGTAAGAACGCTTTACCTTCATAAAAAAACAGGCTATTTTTTGTGGAAAGACACTTTACCTGTAAAAGATGTAAAAATTGTGAAAATAAACATAAAAAATCATGATGGCAAATGTGAAAATCGTGTTTGTTTTCCTTTTTAAAATCAGTATTGTGTTTGTTTTTTCAAAAATACGGTTCAACACACATATATTCACCCCTTACGTAAGATGAAATACCGATCATGACACATACACACGATGTTGAAAAAACAACACACACACACGGAACTGACGTCAATACGACTGATACCATAGCCGACGACACACTCACACTCGAAACACAACCCAAAGCCGATTCGCACCCTCCCCAAAAAAAATCTTCAAAATGGAAAACGTTTTTAAAGATTCTTTTCATTCTTGCCCTCATCGGTTTGAGTGCTTCGGGGGTGTTGGCGTTTTCCGTATACCAATGGGCAAGCAACGATCTGCCGAATTTTACCCGTTTGGCTGATTATCGCCCCCCGTTGGCAACGACGGTGTTGGCGCGAGACGGCAGTATCATGGGCTTGTTTTATAATGAAAAACGTTTCTTTGTTGAACTGGATGAAGTGTCTCCGTATTTACCCAAAGCGATTTTGGCTGTGGAAGATGCCGAATTTTATACACATGTCGGTGTCAATCCCATGGCAATTCTGCGTGCGGCAATCATCAATTTTCAATCGGGTAAAGCGACACAAGGCGGCAGTACCATCACGCAGCAAGTGATCAAACGCTTGGTGCTTTCCCCCGAAAGAACCTATGAACGAAAACTGAAAGAAGCCATTTTGGCTTATCGATTGGAAAAAGCGCTTACAAAAGACGAGATCTTGACCATCTATATGAATCAAACCTTTCTCGGTTCCAATGCTTATGGCGTGGAAGCTGCTGCACGCACGTATTTTGGTCGACACGCCAAAGATCTCACGCTTGCTCAAAGCGCGCTGATTGCCGGCTTGCCTCAAGCGCCTTCGGCATACAATCCTTATCGCAATCCCCAAGCAGCCAAAACAAGACAACTGCATGTGCTTTCACGAATGCGCACCTTGGATTGGATCTCTGAGGCTGACTATCAAGACGCTGTTCAAGAACCGTTGACGTATATATCCATGGCAGAAAACCTCGGCTGGGAAGGCGCGTGGTATCTTGAAGAAGTCCGTCGCAAACTGATTGATATGTTCAGCGAAAGTAACGCACGTCGTATGGGTCTTGAATTGCCGCTCTATGGCGAACAGGCCGTATATGAATTGGGTCTGACTGTGCAAACGTCTTTGGAACCCACAGCGCAACGTGCCGCAGACAAGGCCTTGCGTGACGGTCTTGAAGCCACAGATAAACGACACGGTTGGCGTGGCGCACAACAAACGGTACCGCAAGAACAACTTGAAACAACCATTGCCAATATCGCCTTTGCCCCTCAACAGTTATCGGAAAACGGCTGGACAAAAGCTGTCGTCACTGCTGTAGAAAAAAACGCCGCCGATGTACGCATGGGGCTCTATCAAGGACGGATCGAGCTCAAAGGCATGAGTTGGGCGCGAGAACCCAACCCCAAAATTGCCGCAGTCTACGCTCCCGCGGTGAAAGACGCAACGACGGTATTAAAAGTCGGTGACGTTATTTGGGTTTCTGCACGCGAGGAAAATAAACCCAAAAGCAAAGAACGCATCCCCTATGATCCGTTAACCGTCACGCCCGACACTGTCATTCCGCTCAATTTACAACAATATCCTGTTGTGCAGGGTGCGTTGGTGTCTATGGAATCGCATACGGGTGATGTGATTGCTTTGACGGGTGGTTATAGCTTTTCGGGAAGCCAATTCAACCGTGCCACGCAGGCCAAACGCCAACCCGGTTCGTCTTTTAAATCTATCGTTTATTCTACGGCCTTAGATAACGGTTTTACCCCCGGAACGATTGTTATTGATGCGCCTGTTGTGCAAATCGATGAAACGACCAGTCAAATGTGGCGTCCGAGTAACTTTGAAAACAATTTCCGTGGCCCCATGTTGTTGCGTACGGCTTTGGCGTTGTCGCGCAATTTGTGTACGATTCGTGTTGCACAACAAGTGGGTGTGGCTCCGATTATTGAACGTGCACACGCTTTGGGCCTGCAGGGTGAATTTCCCGAGTATTTATCCATTGCCCTTGGTGCGATTGAAGCGACACCTTTGGATATGGCACAAGTTTACGCCGTGTTTTCTAACGGCGGAGCACGAGTTGAACCGCGTTTTATCTTGAGTATCAAAGATTTTTGGGGTAATACGCTGTACGCACCCGAACCGGAACGCGAACAGGTGATCTCGCCGCAAAATGCCTATCTCATGCAATATTTGTTGAAAGAAGTCGTCAATGCAGGTACGGGAACCAAAGCCAAAGTGTTAGAACGGCCCGTTGCAGGGAAAACAGGCACTTCCAACGAAGAACGCGATGCATGGTTTCTTGGTTTTACTCCACAGCTTGTTACGGGGGTGTATGTGGGCTATGATCAAGTCAAACCCATGGGCAAATTTGAAACAGGGGGCAATGTGGCCTTGCCTATCTTTGTAGACTATTCAAAGACAGCCTTGGCAGCCTATCCTATCGAAGACTTCCCGGAACCGCCGGCCATAACCAACTTGACGGTGGATAAAACCACAGGCAAACTGGCTTTGCCTACAGCAGAAAATTCAATCACCATGCCTTTTTATGTCGGGACAGGACCTGCAGTCGATGCCGAAACGGCAAACAGAGAACAATTGGTTGAACAAGGTGAAAATCTGCTTAAGCAGCTATTTTAACTGATTCTAAAGATAAAGGACTCTTTCAATGATAAAGCACGCGTTTTTGTTTTCTTTTGTTACTTTACTTACCGTCGGCAGCGCTCAAGCCATGCCCGAGAAAGCCCAAGACCGTTTTGCTCAAATGGACACCGATAAGAACGGTACGGTCAGTTGGGAAGAATTTTCGACAGCCATTCCGAGTATGCGCGAGCAAGCCTTTGACAGTATAGATACAGATAAGAATAAGGCCATCAATCGTGAAGAATGGAATACGTTTTCTGTAGGCCACGGAAAACCGCAGGGTATGCCCATGCAAGGCATGCCTTCGCAAGGTAAACCGACAGGCAAGCCCTTGATTACGCCTCCGAGTCAGTAAGTCTTTTCATGGTCTATGTCGCGTACAAAAAGTCAAATGGCTCTATAACAAGCCGAACCTTTTGGGTTCGGCAATGTTCATTCTTTTTTTTATTTTAAGGTACATGTATCATGACACATTCTGCCAAGGCTTCGGACTCTGAAAACACTGTCCAAGAAAACACCCCTCTTGATTTTATTCGCACGCACATCAACAGCGATCTTGCCGAAGGGCGTTATTCCGGCGTTTGCACTCGTTTTCCTCCCGAGCCGAACGGGTATTTGCATATTGGGCATATCAAATCCATTTCGTTGAATTATGGTTTGGCACAAGATTACAAGGGCGTTTTTCATTTGCGTTTTGATGACACCAATCCCGTTAAAGAAGACACTGAGTATGTAGAGGCGATTTTAGAAGATGTTCGTTGGCTCGGTGCCGATTGGGGCGATAAGTTGTTTTTTGCTTCCAATTATTTTGAGCAACTGTATGCGTATGCCGAAACGTTGATTGAACAAGGTAACGCGTATGTCGATAGCCAAAGTGCAGAAGAAATTCGTGAACATCGTGGCACGCTGACCCAAGGCGGTATGAACAGTCCATACAGAGAACGCACGATTGAAGAAAACTTGGATTTGTTCCGTCGGATGCGTGCCGGTGAATTTGCTGACGGCACACATGTTTTGCGTGCAAAGATTGATATGGCCTCGCCGAATATGGTGATGCGCGATCCCACATTGTATCGCATTCGGCATGCCGAACACCATCGGACAGGCAACGCTTGGTGTATTTATCCGATGTATGATTTTACGCACTGTTTATCTGATTCAATTGAAGGCATCACACATTCTGTGTGTACACTTGAATTTGTTAACAATCGTGAATTGTATGATTGGACATTGGCGACATTGCAAACATATCGTCCCATTCAGTTGGAATTTGCACGACTCAGTTTGACGTATACGGTGCTTTCTAAACGTAAATTGATTCAATTAGTGCAAGAAAAACACGTGAGTGGTTGGGATGATCCGAGAATGCCGACAGTGTGTGGTTTGCGTCGTCGAGGGTATACGCCGGAATCGTTGCGTGATTTTTGTCGTCGTATCGGTGTTGCTCGTGCAGAAAACATGGTTGAATATGGCTTGCTTGAATTTTGTATCCGCGAGCATTTGAATGCGATTGCTCCGCGTTATATGGCTGTTCTTGATCCGTTGAAAATAGTGATAGAAAATTATCCTGAAGGCGACGTTGAGTGGTTTGACATGCCTGTGAGTCAGGACGGTTCAATCAGTGGTTCGCGTCAAGTGCCGTTTACTCGTGAGTTATATATTGAGCGTGATGATTTTCGTCTTGATCCGCCGAAGAAGTTTCACCGTTTGTTTGTGGGGTCTGAGGTGCGTTTGCGATATGCGTATTATGTCACATGTAAAGATGTTGTGACCGACGCAGACGGCAATGTCATTGAATTGCGTTGTACCTACGATCCCGAAACACGCGGCGGCACAAGCGCCGACGGACGTAAAATACGAGGCACGCTGCACTGGGTCTCTGCCGATCATGCCGTTAAAGCGGAAACGCGTTTATATAATCATCTTTTTACGGAACAAAACCCCAACAACACACCTGAAGGAACAACGTTTCTTGATTTTCTGAATCCTGAATCATTACAAAAAATTACGGCTTATGTTGAACCTGCTTTGGCTACCTTGCCTGTCGGCACGACTGTGCAGTTTGAGCGATTGGGGTATTTTTGTGTTGATCCGGATACAAAGAATGACATGCCTGTTTTTAATCGTACTGTAACGCTGAAAGATTCATGGGCAAAACAAGAGAAAAAAGCTTAACGTTATTCATTATGTGTTTTAATACGTAACGTTATTTTAATACGATAATATATTGAAAAACGTTTATAGTGTTGCAAAAAAGAGTACTGTTTTATATAAAGAGTGCTCTTTTTTGCAATGAGACACGAGGAAAAATGAAGGAGCACAATGCTGAGAAATGATTCGCTTGAGAGCGTGTTGCAAGGAAAAATACAGGCTCTTGAATCCGTATTGGCTGATCTTTTTTCTTACGGAACCATTGCCATTGCTTACTCAGGCGGTCTAGACAGCCGTTTTTTAACGCATATGGCAGGCCGTGTCGGAATGCAACAAGGTTATCCTCCCCCGGTCTTGCTCCATGCAACGGGTGCACACATTCCTCTCGCCGAAACACAATGGGCGCAAGAATGGGCAAAGACTGTCTCATGTACATTACACTGTATACCGCTCAATCCGCTTGTGTTGCCGCAGGTCGCCAACAACCGCAAAGACCGTTGTTATCATTGTAAGACATATCTTTTGCAAACTTTTCATAACCACATGCGCACACAATATGAAACCTATACATATACACTTTGTGACGGTTCCAATGCTTCGGATCAACACGTCTATCGCCCCGGGCTGAGGGCTTTGAAGGAGCAGGGCGTTTGTTCTCCACTTGCTGAGGTCGGCTTGACAAAAGCAGAGATCTACACCCTTGCTGAACACACGGATCTTGCCGAGCCCAAACAACGGGCACGTCCTTGCTTATTCACGCGTTTTGCTTATGATTTTCCCATAACGGTTGATTTATTGTATGATGTGGCAATGCGTGAAGCTTTTATTGAGAAATATTTAACAAAGATAGCTTTTCAAGTTGATATAGCGACACCTGATTGGCGCCTTCGTAACGATGGACAGACACGTTTATTACAACTTGGAATCTCTTCCGAACGCGTATATGCACGCATTCAAAAAGCCATTGATGTAGGTGAACTGCCTGTTGATCGTTTGCTTATCAGTCAGCATTTGAGTGGTTACTTTGATGAACCGAGTGAGGTCTAAGAACCAGAGATGTTTTTTTGATTTTTTACCTTAAGATAGTGCGTGAAAAATATTGAATGCTGTCATAAAAAATATGACAACCTATGAAAACAACGTGTGAAGATGTGGCGTTTTGACAAGTAAAAAGATATGTGATATTATTCACTATATGGTTTTTTTTTGCAAAAAGCCTTTCCAAGCTTGACGAAAGTAAAATTTAGTGTACCCTTTCGCAAAATTTACTGTATATCTATTTTTTTATGTTCATCGGAGGAGATGAGATGAAGCGCTGTATCATTGGATTGATTTTTACTTTGGTATTTTCCATACCTGTTTTTGCCTTGGAAGCCCCCACCGCTGCGGCAGAAAAAACGAATACCGCAACAGAAGATCTCGCTGCCGCGATGCAAACACTCGCTGCCGCAGTGCGTGAACTCGCCGCTGCACTGAAAAACAATCCTGTGACAACGCAATCCCCCGCTTCTGTGCAAGCTCCTGTTGCAATAACACCGGAATCCCCCGCAATAGCAGAAAATCCTGCTCCCACAGCGCAAGCCGTCGCTGATGAAGTGCAAGATCCTTCTGCACTCACTCAAACAGCCGTAACGCCGAGCGCAGAAACCGCAAGCATGGATGAAATCATTGCTAAACCCATCATGATGGATAATACAGGCAATGAAAAACGTTTTGTGACCTTTAACCATAACACACACGAATCTGTTGACTGTGAGATCTGTCACCATGTGGCGGATTCCGAAGGTTCTGTGTATGTGTCGTGTGCCGTTGACGGTTGTCACAATGTGATGGGTACGAAAGATAAATCCGTGCACAGCTATTACCAAGCAATCCATAAAAAAGGTACTGAAAAATCCTGTGTGGGTTGTCATACCATGGCTATTGCCGAAAATCCGGATCTCAAAGATTCTTTGAACGGTTGTAAAAGTTGTCATAAACCGTTGTAAAATAAAGGCTGTTTTTGAAAAGAGGTGTCATGATTGCCATCATTTGACAAAAACAGCCTGTTTTTACGCCTGATGTTGCTTACACGCATACCAAGCCCATGTTAACGAGAGGTGCTGTGTGGTGTGTAAAAAGAGGAAAGGAAATATTGTGATGCAAAAGCGTTACTTTGTTGTCTCCGCGTTTGTTTTACTGATGTTGGTTGTGGCTGTGTATGGTTACACGGTGAGCTCATCAAGCACAGAAGAACCCACAGCGCGTCTATTATTGGACAACGCCGGCGGACGGGTTGTGTTTACCCATCAAAAACACATTGAAGAATATGGTTTTGAATGTGCCGATTGTCACCACAACAACGTCTTATTGTCGTGTGGTACCTGTCATGGTGTACCTATTGATGAAGCCTTTAAAGCAGATCATGTGCAGGCTTTTACGAACACTCAAGCTTCTAACGATGAAGCTTCCTGTGTCGTGTGCCACCATAAGTCTGTCAGCGGACTCGTTTGGGATCATGACGCACACAATGACGCCTATGGGCTTAGCTGTATAGACTGTCACCATGAGGACACATCCATTGAACCGGAACCGACAAACTGTGGAGACTGCCATGAGCCCGCAACACCGACAAACCCGGGAACAGAAGCCTTTCCTGATTTGAAAACCGCTGTTCATACAAAATGCATGACCTGTCACGATACAGACTTTTTTGCCGCAGGAGCCACAGGCTGTGCGTCATGTCACAGTATGAGAGACAACCCCGAAGCCTTTAACAAAGGCGAAACAAACTTGGTGACACCGGCTGATGCCAATTGCGCTACCTGCCATACAGAACAGCCCTCGTCTGAATTGATTCTGCCGCGTATGGATGCCTTCCACGGACTTTGTATGGGATGTCATGAAGCGTTGGATGTGGGACCGTATCAGAAAGATCAATGTAATCAATGTCATCTTAAATAGGCGGACACATCATGCAACAACACTTTCAACTCATGCGAAAAAATTTTCACTGGCTAAACGACAAACGTTTTCAGTTGATCAACGATTTGATTCAGCCTTTTAAAGCAATGCCAACACCACAACGGGTTTGTTTAAACCGTGTGGGGTTGGAGCTTGCTGCCAATATAAAGAAAAAAGCGGTTGTACATCGGGGAATGCTGTTGGCAACGCACCCCTCGCCATGTAAAGGGGATTTGTTGGCGTCTATCCACGGTGTTGTGACCGAGGTTAACGAACGGTTTCTGATGATTGAAGGGAACAACACACAAGAAGACAACGCCGTAACAGAAGGTTTTGATCTGTTGGGATCGCGCCTGACGGGCGAAGTCCTGTGTGAAGCCGCCAAAAAACTTGGCATAACAACCGAGTTTTTGGCACAGGATTGCAAAACGCTTATTATCAACGGGCTCAATCCCGATCCGGGTGTCACATGGGCAGAATCGATGCTGGTGACGCATGTGGAAACATTCCAAACAGCTCTTGAGCTGTTGCGGCGCATGAGTCCCGCAGAAACAATCATTCTGGCAGCCCCCGAAGGACTGGATATTCCGTATAAGGACTTACAAGTAAGCCGTATAGAACCGCGCTATCCAAACAGTTTGGACAGCTTGGTGATCAAAGCCGTGACAGGTGAAGAAGCACCCGAAGGCGTCGGTGTTGTGAGTTTACACGATCTTTGGAGCCTTGGGCATGTTGGGCAAACCAAACAGCCACTCACTGAAACGCTGTTGACGCTTGGCAGTCGGAAACATTCTGCAAGCTATGTGGTCAGTGAAGGGTGTCCTGTCGGTGAGCTCTTGCACTTTGCTCATATTCCGCTTGCCGATGGTGACACGGTGGTTTGTGGAGGCCCTTTACGAGGGGAAAGTGTGGACGATCTCAATCGTGGTGTGGCTAAAACAACGTACGGCATCTTTGTTGTTGAAGCGGGAACGGTTCCCCCGCGTAAAGGGGATAGCCCTTGTATCAGTTGCGGCGCATGTATTGCTGTATGTCCTGCACGCTTGGCACCGGGTACAATCAGTAGCTGTGCTGAGTTTGGCGCATACGAACGCTGCCGTGAAGAATATGTGGATCACTGCTTTGATTGTGGACTCTGCAGTTATATCTGTAGCGCACGTCGTCCCGTTCTGCAATACATTCGCATGGCAAAACACAAACTCGCCGAAAGCAAAACATTACAAGCTCTTTAGTTTTTTTTGGGGGGGGGGGGGGGGGGGGGGGGCGCCCCCCCCCCCCCCCCCGGGGGGGGGGGGCGGGCCCCCCCCCCCCCACAACAACACAGACACAGCGCCCCCCCCC
>CAYJFB010000005.1:61031-112040 GCA_964369685.1 uncultured Desulfovibrionaceae bacterium
ACGGGTCTATATTAATAAATTAATTCTTTTTTTTTTTTTTTTGGGGGGGGGTGTTTTCCCGCCCCCCCTGAGCGCCGTGTGTCGCCGCGGCAACCTTCGGTGCTGCGCACCGTTCGCTTGCCGCGGTGTCAACATGGGATTCAGACGAGATCCTCATTGTCATATGTAATGTTTATTGTTTGAAATGTATAAATATTTTTAAAATAAAGATTTCCAGAAAAAGAAAAAAGGAATGTGAACATGTCTGAGTTTACGGGGAAACCTGTTCTTTTGGCGATGAGCACGCCTTCGTATTGGCATTGCGGGCGCACTATACAAAAGTCCAGTTATGCCATGTTGATGGCTTTAACGCCTGCGGCTGTTATGGCGGTGTATACGTGGGGCATGTCTGCTTTGGCGGTCATGGCTTTGGCGATCGCCACAGGCGTTGCCGTTGAAGCGTTGTGTCAAAAATGCATGGGACGCGAAATCACTGTCGATGATTTTACCGCAGTGGTTTCGAGTCTGTTGTTAGCTTTTTTGTTGCCTGCCGACGCGCCGTGGTGGTTAGTCATTATTGGCGTAGGGTTGGCTATTTCGCTTGGAAAAATGGCATTTGGCGGTTTTGGTTGCAATCCGTTGAGTATTGCTGCTGTCGGCTGGGCGATGTTGTATATTTCTTGGCCGGTCTTGGTCGATCCCAATTCTGTGCAGCTTGAAACATTGTGGACAGATCCCCTTGTACATCTCAAATATTTGGGTACTGACGGCTTATATTTGTTTGATCTGTCGGATATGATGGTTGGGCAACAAGTTGGTGCCTTGGGTGCTTCACAGGGCTTGGCGTTGTTTGTCGGCGGCATGTTTCTTGTTGCACGCAGATATATTCACTGGGAAATTGTAGCCGGCTTTTTTGTTGCGCTGTTTGTCACGGCAACCGCATACTACATTGTCGATTCAGATACCTATGCCTCGCCGATGTTTCATCTTTTCGCGGGCAGTACCATATTGGGTGGCTTTTTCTTGGCGACGGAACACGCCTGCGCTCCGCAACGCCCGTTGCCCATGATGATTTACGGTGCGCTCGGCGGCGTGTTGGTCATTATCATTCGGACACACAGCATTCATTTGGACGGAGTGCCTTTTGCCATCTTGTTAATCAATTTGGTCGCTCCTTTGCTTGATTGTTTGCGTCCAAAACCGTTCAGTAAGAGGTAGTGTATGAACGCGATCATTCGCATGGTCACGGTGCTTTCACTGATTTGTGGCTTGTCGGGTTTTGCGCTGTCCTCGCTCAAGGCCGTCACGGCACCGACCATTGAAGAACAAGTGCTGACATATGTACAAGGCCCGGCCATTGCCAACGTTTTCACCGATGTGGACAACGATCCCATCGCCGAACGGAAAGTGTTTACCCTTGCCGACGGTAAAAAAGTGACCGTTTTCCCGGGTAAAAAAGGCGATAAATTGACAGGCGTTGCCATTGAACATTTTGGCAAAGGCTACGGCGGCAACATCGGTGTTATGGTGCGTTTTGATGTGGAAAGAGACACGCTGGTCAATATCGGCGTCACCACCATGAAAGAAACACCGGGCATCGGCACACGCATTCTTGAACCATCTTTTACAGGACAATTTGCGGGAAAAACGTTTCCGTTGAAATTCACGTCTGAAGGCGGCGATATCGACGCCATTTCGGGTGCGACGGTTTCTTCTGTCGGCACCTTGACGGCGTTGAATAACGCTTCCCAAGATTATGCGGCCTTGAAATCTGAAATTCTCAAAACATGGCCATAGGAGACGCACATGCAACCGTTGATTAAAGTGTTTTCCCGAGGCTTGTGGGAAGAATTGCCTCCGTTTCGTTTGCTGTTGGGGCTTTGTCCTGTTTTGGCGGTCACACAGACGGCAGGCAATGGCTTAGGCATGGGCGCGGCGGTCATTTTTGTGTTGACCTTGTCGAATTTAATCATTTCGCTTGTGCGGAATTTTATTCCAAAGAAAGTGCGTATTGTGTGTTTTATTGCCATTTCGGCTTCTTTGGTGGTTTCTGTTGAACTGTTAATGCAGGCGTATGCGTATCCTTTGTATCAGCAGTTGGGGATTTTTGTTTCACTCATTGTTGTGAACTGTTTGATTTTGGGACGTGCTGAAGCGTTTGCCGCCAAGAATCCCGTTTTGCCTTCCATTGCCGATGGCTTGGGCATGGGACTTGGTTTTACGCTTTCTTTGACCTTTCTTGGCGCGTTGCGTGAAGTTTTGGGTTCGGGCACGCTGTTTGGCTATTCGGTGATGTGGGATGGCTATCAGCCTTTTGCGCTCATGCGCGAAGCTCCGGGAGCGTTTATCGGTCTTGGGATCATCCTTGTGGCGATGAATATGTTTAATCATTGGCAAGCTCGCCGCAGAGGTGAAGAACCACAAAATGTCAGCGGCGGTTGTGCAGCTTGCCGTGCTTGCAGCATGCATAAGTAGAGGGTGCCATGAGTGTTTTTGAGCTTTTTATTGCCGCTATTTTTGTCAACAACATTGTGTTGGCGCAATATCTTGGAAACTGTCCGTACCTTGGCTGTTCACGAGACAAAACAGTGGCTTTGGGTATGGGTGGGGCTGTGGTCTTTGTTACGATCATGGCAACGTTGTGTACGTGGTTGATTCAGTATGGGGTGTTGATACCTCTTGATTTGGCCTATTTGCAAACCATTGTTTTTATTCTTGTTATTGCGGCTTTAGTGCAATTTGTTGAAATGTTTTTGAAAAAGATGGTGCCGCCGTTGTATGCGGCTTTGGGTATCTTCTTGCCGTTGATCACCACAAACTGTGCAGTCATGGGTGTGGCGATCATGGTTCAACGCGAAGAATTCAGCTTGGGAACGTCATTGTTGTATGCGTTGGCTTCCAGTCTTGGGTTTGTGTTGGCACTTATTTTAATGGCGGGCATTCGTGAACGCTTGGACATTTCTCGCGTACCGAAAACCATGGTCGGACCGCCCAGCGCATTGATTATGGCGGGTTTGATGTCGTTGGCCTTTATGGCATTTAAGGGCATGGTGTAATTTTTGTTGAAAAGGGGTGTGTCACGTCTCCGTTGAGATCCGAGACACCCAAAACGTCATAAGGATTCGACACATGGTTGTCTATTCCATACTCACCTTGTTTGGTTTGGGGCTTGTGGCCGCATTGATTTTGGCTGTGGCTTCGCGTGTTTTTTATGTAGAAGAAGATCCGCGTGTGGAAGCGGTGATGGATGTTTTACCGGGAGCAAACTGTGGCGGTTGCGGCTATGCAGGCTGTGAAGGCTATGCGGTTGCTGTGGTCAACGATCCAAACATTTCCGCAGGGTTATGTTGTGCAGGGGGGGCTGATGTCAGTGCCGCTGTGGGTGAATTGACCGGTAAGGCTGTCGGTGCTGCCGAACCGCTTTGTTCGTTCAGACGGTGTGACAAGGTTTCCGGTCACGTCAAACAGCGTCATGATTATCAAGGTCTGCCGACGTGTGCGGCGAGTGCGCTCATGTCAGAAGGAGCCGACTCGTGTAAATATTCTTGTTTGGGATATGGCGATTGCGTCCAGGCGTGTTCTTTCGACGCTATGAAGATTGAACAGGGCTTGGTACAAATCAATCCGACATTATGCATCGGTTGTGGACAGTGTATTTCTGTTTGCCCCCATGAGGTGTTGGAATTGATTCCGCAACGTGCCCGAGTGGCTGTTGTGTGTTCAACGCAAGAGAAACTCAAGGCTGTGACGGAAGTGTGTGGTGTGGGCTGTATCAAGTGCGGACGCTGTATTAAAGCGTGTCCTGCAAAGGCCGTGTCACTCAAAGATGCACGCTTGCATATCGACCAAACAGCGTGTCTTGCTTACGGTGCCGAATGTGAAGAGAAATGTGCCGAAGTGTGTCCGCGCAAGATCTTGCAAGTGATTTGCCCTACGGCACAACAAGCAAAATGTACAGCTGATGGAACGGCTGAAAAGGGAGTTGCCGCATGATCGGAGGATTCACCTCAACGCGACGCCATTTTCTTGGTATGGCGGGGATTACGAGCGCGGGGCTTTGTTTGGGTGTTTTTCCGAAATTAAGCTTTGCCGCGGACGCCCCGATTACAGAAACGCGTGTCATGATGGGCACGTTTGTCGGCATCACGCTTGCCGATGTTTCTAAGACACAGGCATCAGAAATCTTTGAACAAGCGTTTTATGCCGCTCGGCAAACAGAACAAATATTTAATCGCCATGACAGCGCAACACCGCTTGCCGAACTCAACAAAAGCGGACGTTTGAATGACGCACCGTCAGCGTTGCTTGAACTCATAACACGTTCACAACGCATGACAGCCCTGACCGACGGCGCTTTTGACATGACTGTTCAACCCGTTGTGGATTTGTTGCGCAGTAAGCAAAATCCGCATGGAATTTTGGCATTGGACGCAGGTGAAATGCGCGCGGCGCAAGAGCTGGTTCATATCCAAGGCGTGCGTGTCAACAACAAGAACATAGATTTTGATCGCCAAGGTATGGGCATCACGTTAGACGGGATCGCCAAGGGGGCTGTTGCCGATGTCATATCGACCACCTTGCACGCTCTTGGGGTGCATAATCATCTGATTAATGCAGGCGGCGACATTCTTGCAAGCGGCACCAAAGCACCGAACACGCCTTGGCGTGTGGCTGTGGAATCTCCCGAAGCAAAGGAACATCTTTCCGTGTTGTCGCTTGCAACCGATGCTCAAAGTCAAGCGATCGCCACCTCAGGCGGTTATCGGACACACTACGATGCAACAGGTCAACATCACCACTTGATTGCACCGCAGACAGGCAAAAGTGCAACACACGTTGTCAGCGCATCAGTCCTGGCACCGACAACGCTTGAAGCCGACGCACTGGCAACCGCTCTTGCCGTTATGCCTGCCCAAGAAGGACTCAAATTGATTCGCAAACTGCCAAACTGTGAAGCCTTACTGCTGACAGCATCAGGTCGATTGTTGCAATCTTTTGTTTAATGTTAATACAAGGAGATGAAATTATTTATAAAACAATATTTTTTCATCTTTTGGTAAAAGCGTTTTTTAGAGTTTCTTGATACGCCGCATCGAGAATGTGACCGAGAGAAGTCATGAAATGGAATGCTCTCTTTCGCGTTTTCGGTGCGGCATGTTCTTAGTGTGACAAGAAGGCAGAGAGAGTGTGCTCCCCCCTCCTTCTTAAAAAAATGAGAATTATATTCATGTTGTTATCGCAACGTACGCCATTGAAGCAGCCCCTTTTTTTACCGATGTCTCGCGCAGAAATGGAGGAGCTCGGTTGGGATGAGTTAGATATTTTGCTTATCGGCGGAGACGCTTATATTGATCACCCTTCTTTCGGCGTGCCTTTATTGGGGCGTTTTTTGGTTGCTCATGGTTATCGAGTCGGCATCATTGCTCAGCCGCGTTGGCAAGGTGAAGATCCCACAGCCGTCATGTCGATGGGGCGTCCGCGGCTTTTTGCCGGTGTCAGTGCAGGCGCGATCGACTCCATGTTGGCGCACTATACCGCCTTTCGCAAAAAACGACACGACGACGCTTACACCCCCGGTGGTAAAGCCGGTGCGCGCCCCAACCGTGCCGTTATTGTATATGCCAATTTGGTGCGTAAAGCGTTTCCGAATCTTCCCGTGCTCGGCGGCGGTATTGAAGCCTCACTCAGACGCATTTCACATTATGATTTTTGGTCTGATAGTTTACGGCGTTCATTGTTGTTTGACGCGCGTTTGGATATTTTGTCCTTCGGTATGGGTGAAGCCGCTTTATTGACCTTGGCACAACGTCTCGATGCCGTTCATGAAGTCATGGGTGACGATCCCGAATATTTGACAGCAGACATTTATGACAGTTTTCAAGTGTGGCACGACATTGCAGGCACTGCGCGTTTGATTCACAGTCAAGATATCCCCAATGACGCCATACGCTTACCCTCTCACCAAGCCATGCTTGATGCTCCGGCCGCCTTGCTACATGCTTCTCTTGTACTTGAAAAAGCGTGTCACCAAAGCACACGACGCCTTGTACAAACAAATACCGAAGAAGGCGGTAAAGCGGTGTTGCTTGAACCGCCTGCGGCACCGTTGAGTACTGCTGTGCTGGACGCCATCTATGCATTACCGTTCACACGACGGGCACACCCCACATATACAGCACCGATTCCTGCAGAAACAATGATAGCAAACAGCATTACCACCCATCGCGGATGCGGCGGCGGTTGTTCGTTTTGTTCGTTGGCGCTGCATCAAGGACGCCGTATTGCCTCACGTTCATCCGAGTCAGTGCTTACTGAAGCACGCCGAATGACCACTTTGCCGCATTTTAACGGCTCTGTTTCCGATGTGGGTGGCCCCAGTGCCAACATGTGGCAAGCAGCCTGTACCGCAGAACCCCAAAAATGTAATCGCACAAGCTGCATGTTTCCGAAAATCTGCAAATCATTTAAAGCACCGCAAGATGAATGTGTTAGGCTTTTACGTCAAATTCAAGAAATGGTAGGCATTAAACATGTGCGTGTTGCCAGTGGCGTGCGTTTTGATTTGGCTTTACAGGATCACGCGGCACTGGAGGCGTATGCAGGAGAATTTACAGGCGGACAATTGAAAATTGCTCCGGAACATTGTAACGGTTTTGTCTTGCAGCTGATGCGCAAACCACATATGGCGGCCTTTGAAAAATTTTTACAGCATTTTACGGATTATTCTCGTGCCCACGGCAAAGAACAATACGTTATTCCCTATTTAATGAGTGCGTTCCCCGGCTGCACAGAACAACACATGAACGAACTGGCCTCATGGTTGCGTGCCAGACATTGGTCTCCGCAACAAGTGCAGTGTTTTATCCCGACACCTGGAACAGTAGCCACAGCCATGTTTTATGCCGCACAAGATCCGCAAGGAAAACCTCTTTATGTGGCACGAACAGACGCTCAGCGTCGTAAACAACACTCGCTTTTACTCGGAACTGTTTCTAAATAATAGATGCTGAAAATACATTTTTATGCTTTTTTCAACAAGGCGCATCCATTTAAAAGTATTGTATTTTTAGTTATTGCAATACTTTTTGAGTCGTATATTTTTAGTAAAATTTGTTTCGATAGATAAAATACAATGGTTTAAAGTCTCTTTATCTTGCTTTCTCACCTTTTTCTGAATACATTTTTTCATCGGCAAGAGTCAGTAACGTTTCGAGTGTGTCCGCTTCTGTAGAAAGAACATACCCGATACTTGCAGAAATATGAATTTGAAGTGAATCAATCAAAAAGACCACTTCAGAAAGAGTAATTATTTTTCTTTTAATGATTGTACAAAGCTCATCATTGTCAACATGTGGTGTCAGCACGACAAATTCATCACCACCGAGTCTTACAATGAGTGTTTCTGCCTTCATTTCATTTTTTAAACGCTCTACATAGGCTTTAAGAAGCTTATCACCCACTTTATGACCGTAATTGTCATTCACAGGTTTAAATTTATTTAAATCTATAAAAAATAGAGCAAAATGCTTCTTTGCAAGCGATGCTTTTGTAGTATCATAATATTTTTGTAATTTTATACGACTGTATGCACCGGTCAAACTGTCATGTTCTAATTTTTTTGTAAGATTCTCTTTGGTTGTTTCGATTCTTTGCATAAAATAGTACAAAATAAAAATAGTAAAAAGAAAAATCAAAAACCAAAACATCACATCAGAAACAACAATATTTGTTTTTCCCTTGGTATATAATCCCAGCGTCCAAGAAGAATCTCCAATAGCAACAGTATGTGAAAGAGCATCTTCTGAACTGTATTTCTCGGTTTCTGTTGCCAATGTTTCAGAGGATGTATTACTTTGAGTAGTCAGCTTAAATTCATAGCCTTGTCGTTTCAGTGTATCAAAACCTACGTAGTCAAACAAATCGTTGGCATCCAGAGCAACGGTGACAAGCCCCCAAAATTTTCCTTCATAATAAATAGGATTGCGAATAACAATGCCGAGTGCCCCCTCAAAAAGTTCATATGGGCCTGAAATAACGACTTTTTTGGTATCTCTTGCTTTTATGGAATCAGTGGCATCATTGGCACTTTGCAAAACATTATTGCCGACAACACCCTCACTGAACTCGGGAGGATATAAATATTTTATTATACCATTTGGAATATAAGCAATGGATGATTTTACTAAACTTGTCGAAAGAATTTCGGAAAGGGAATAAAAATCATCTTCATCTATACTTCCATTGTTAATGTTTACAAGTTCATCTATTATTTCAGTAACCATTATTTCAGATTCAACCGCACGCTTCAGGCGCTCGGTATGTACCTGTAACAGTTCTTGTTCGCTGACAAGGAGTTCATTATATCTATCTTTTGCTACAAATGTCACGCCAATAATATTACTTATTATTAAAATCACAAAGATAACTTTAGAAATTTTCATATTTTCTCCTTGTGGTAAAAAATAAGTTCTAATTCATATTAGAATAATCAAGATATAAAAGCAAGATCCCAAAAATATATATTTTACAAAAATACTCAAAGAGTTAAATTTACTTTGTCAATATTTAAAGTCTTTTCAGCGCGTTCTTATCAATCATGCCTCACTGAACAATCCTCTTGAATTATAAAAAGAAAACGTATATGTTCTGAGGTTAGAATCAGCAGGTTTATTTTTTGAAAATATCTCATGTCAAGGAGACACTAAATGTTTCGTAAGCTTTTTTTATCTTTTCTTTTTACAGCTTTTATGGCGGCTCCTGCCCTTGCGGAAAAAACGTATATAGTGGCAGCCGATGCCATGTGGCCGCCTATGGAAACTCTTGACAGTGACAAAAATGTCGTCGGGTTTTCCATTGATTTTTTGAAAGCTGTCGGGAAGGAAGCAGGGCTTGAATTTGAGTTTCGCAATACCGCGTGGGACGGCATCTTTGCCGCACTTGGTTCAAATCAAGCCGATGTCATTTCTTCTTCGGTGACTATTACAGATAAACGCAAAAAAGCCATGGCTTTTTCCGACCCCTACTATGTCATCAAACAAGCCGTGATTGTGCCCATTGACTCTACGATCAGTAAAATGGCCGATCTTGATGGCAAAAAAGTCGGAGGACAAATCGGTACCACAGGTTTGATTCAAGCTTTGCCCTTGGCAAAATCGACTGCCATCCCCAAATCCTATGACGATGTGGGCTTGGCTATTGAAGATCTTGCCAAAGGCAATCTTGATGCCGTGATCTGTGATGATCCCGTTGCCATGTATTATGCAAATAAAAAAGAAGAGTATAACGATCTTTTTAAAATTGCTTTCATTACGGAAGACGAAGAGTTTTTTGGCTATGCCTTACGTAAAAACGATACAGAACTCCTTGAAAAAATTAACGCAGGCATCAAAGCTGTAAAAGAAAAAGGTCTTGATAAACCCATCATGGCCAAATGGCTCGGTGAATAGTGTTTGTTTGATCCAAGTATGTTGCATTCCAAAAGTCAATCCTCAGCGGTCTCATAACACTGTTTGTTGACTTTTGGAGCAATACTTCACGGATGTCTCCTGCGGAAAGAGAACAGATAAATAAGGTGCTTCAATGAAGCGTACGCCCAATCAACAGACCGCAAAGGATCTCGGTCGTGAAGGCGAAGAACTCGCCGCCGCGTATTTGCGTCAAAAAGGTTTACAAATTGTTGCCAGAAATTGGCGGCACGGGCGGTATGAATTGGATATCGTTTGCCGTGATGCCGACACGTTGGTTTTTGTGGAAGTTCGTACACGCCGTCACTCCGGTATGGTGCATCCTTTGGAAACACTGACACCAAAAAAAATACGTGCTTTTTTAAAAGCTGTGCATTTGTATTTGTTTACAACAAAACAATGGCAAACACCGTGTCGTTGTGATTTGGTCTGTGTGCAAACAAACACTATAGCATCAGCACTCCCTCTTTGGAAAAAACCGTTTCAATCCTTTCTTCATACCGTTCAACCCCACATCGAGCATCATATCCATGTCATTGAATACAGTGCAACTATGGCTGGTCGCCACACCTCTTGGTAACCCCGACGATCTTTCTCCCCGCGCAAAAGACATTCTTGAGCGAGTGGATTGTGTTTTGGCTGAAGACACAAGACGCACAGGGTTGCTCTTTCAACGCTGTGCAATACAAGCCAAGCGATTAATGAGTTTTCATGAGCACAACGAGAAAGAAAAAATTTCGTTGTTGCTGCAACGTTTGCATGGCGGTGAAACGTTGGCTGTGGTGTCGGATGCCGGTTTGCCGTTGATTGCGGACCCGGGGTATCGTCTGGTGCGTGCGTGTCGATCGGAAGGCATCGGTGTTTCTGTTATTCCGGGGCCTTGTGCGCCGGTCACCGCGCTTGCAGGGAGTGGGATTGCGCCTCAACCTTTTGTATTTTTTGGCTTTTTACCTCGATCTCTTGCCGATATTGAAAACATTTTGCAACCGTATGCGACATTGCCTGTCAGTATTATTTTTTTTGAACGTAAAGATCGGTTGTCGGACTCATTACGGATTGCCCGTTCTATCCTTGGTGTGCGTGAAGTGTGCGTTGCTCGTGAATTGACCAAAACACATGAAGAATATTTGGTCGGACGTCTTGATGATCTACCGAATATTGAAAATCTTTTGGGTGAACTCACCGTGGTCTTGGGACCTCCGGAGCAAATCACACAAACAACCTATGAGCGTGTTTTACAACTCATCGCCGAAGAAAAAAAACACGGAGGCTCACCACGCAATCAAGCAAAACGAGTTCAAGCGCGCACGGTCGGCTGGACGGTAAAAGCCATTTATGCGATGCTGAGTGTTGAAACGACACAAGAACGTGAAGAAGGAGAAGAGCCATGAGTTCCAAAAAAGGCGGTGCTCTGATCAGTGATAACCGTAAGGCACGTCATTATTATGAATTGTTGGATTTTTTTGAAGCAGGGATTGTCTTGACAGGCCCTGAAGTCAAAAGTTTGCGCGCCGGACGAGTGAATTTTTTGGACAGCTATGTCGATTTTCGGCAAGGTGAAGCGTGGCTTGTGGGAACACACATTGCTCCATACAGTAACGCAGGGTATGTACAACAAGTTCCCGACAGAGCAAGAAAACTGTTGCTTCATGCAGCAGAAATAAACATGCTGACAGCACGAAAAGAACAAAAAGGCTTGAGTGTTGTTCCTGTAAAGATGTATTTCAAAAACGGACGGGTAAAACTTGAAATTGCCCTTGGCCGCGGACGTAAACTCCACGACCAACGCGAAGAACTCAAACGCCGTGCAGAGGCTCGCGATGCCAGTCGCGAACTCTTGCGATAACGTCTTTTTCTTTTTCTGAGAGGCTTGTTCCCAAGACACGGGAGACTCTAAAACCCTTTAAACAAGCAGTATTACGAAAATAGCTGTGAATAAAAGTGGAAAATGTATGAAAAAAGCATGTCTGTTGATTGTGATGGCTCTTTTGATGTTACCGACAACCGCTGCCTTTGCCGGTGAGCGCTTGGACACGATTTTAGAAAAAAAAGTTTTACGCGTCGGCACGCCCGGTGACTATCGTCCTTTTTCGTTGTTACGCGATGGTCAATATTCCGGATTTGATATTGATTTAATCAATAAAATGGCTGAAGAAATGGGTGTTCAAGTAGAATTTGTCCCCACGACGTGGCGTAATCTCTTAACAGATTTACAAGCGGATCGTTATGATGTGGCCTTGGGCGGCATCACTCGCAACGTGGCACGCTTGAGCAAAACGGCGTTTTTACCCGGTTATGCTCCTTTTGGCAAAGTGGCATTGGTGCGTGCAACCGATAAAGACAAGCTGGCAACGCTTGAAAGCTTGAATCAACCCAATGTGCGTGTGATTAAAAATCCCGGCGGCACGAATGAACAATTTGTCTTGGCGAACCTGACCAAAGCGAACGTCTCAACACATGAAAAAAATGATGAAATTCCTGCATTGATAGCCTCAGGTAAAGGCGATGTGATGATTACAGAAACGTTTGAAGCGTTGTTTCACGCCAAAAATGACCCTCGACTGTATGCCGCTTTTATTGATGCTCCGCTCACGAAACCAAATACCCTCGGTTTTATGCTACAAAACGACGATCCCGATTTTGTTCGTGTAATGAATTTCTTATGGGAAACCCTTGCGTTACGCGGTGACTTGGCACAAGCTGAAACCAAGTGGTTACAATAATTTTGTGCACACGGCATGATGTGTCTTTTTGGGGGAGGGAGATGCCCTCTCCCCCTAAAACTCAGCTCATTGATAAAAAATTATTTTTTCCCGCGGTGATCGGCAAGTGCTTGACGGATGGCCTCGGGATTGTCTTCTTCACGCATCAGGCGTCCGATATATTGCATATGCCGTCTGCGACTGCCAAAGCTTTGCATCGTGCGTAATTCATTTAAGGCTTCGCGTAAATCGTCGCTTAGAGGCATTCTTTGCCAAACGCTCGGCGCCAACGCACTCAAGGCTTCACCAAGTTCTTGTAGGGCTGTACTGTCGCGTTTCTTTTGTGAACGGCTGACGAGTGTGTCGTCATCAGCGTATCCTTCATGTTCGTCATCCCATTGATAGTGTTGTTTTCGTGCCATAACGTTTTCCTTTTCGGTGTGATGCATAGACGTTTATTTCTCTGTCCAGAGCACTCGTCCGTTTTTAAGCCGAACAAGGCCGAGAGACAAGCCTTGCCAAGACAATGTCGCCACTCGTCCCGACAAGTCCGTCCGTAAGCTTTGTCCTTGTAACAGTTTTTGAATATTTTGGTGATCGTCAAGTTCAAGCTGTGCGTTTGTTGTTGACGTTGTGTCTACTAAGCTACGCAACCGTGGAGAAAATAACGGACGTCCGCCGCTTAATTTACCCATATGCATACCCTGCCAACGAATGGGATCTGTCAAAGAATCAAGGGCTTGTTGCGGTAAAAAATGAATGTTATCGCCAAAAACACCCAATTCACCGCACGGCAAACGAGCAGAATCAAAACCGGCCTCTTCTAAGCATTCAAGAGGCAAGCGTTGATGATTCGGCAATTCGGACGCTGAACACACAGCAGACTCAGCCCCCGTCCGCGATTTTATGAAACGAGCAATGAAAAATCCTTGGCCGTCTGAACGTTCGTCTATTCGTAACGTGCCCTCACAGTTCGGCAACAGCGGATCGGCAAAAACAAATCCTTCAGGCGCGGGTAAAGGCACCAACTCTAAGCCGAGATCTGTTTCGGTTTGTGCTGCTTTTGCAGACTCAATCGTGTTTAAACCAAGAGCAAAGCGCACTTGGGCTTCATTTTCCGTAACATTGGTCGTACATGTCGAATAAATGAGCTGACCGCCCGGACGCAACAACATCGCCGCTTTACGCAAAAGCTGTTGTTGCAAAGCGATCAACGGTTGAATTTTATCGCCTTTCCAAAGTTTTTTGGCTTGGGGGTGTTTATCAAGCGTGCCCCAGCCCGAACACGGTGGATCAAGCAATATCCAATCCCACTGACCCTCAGTAAGCGGTAAGTCTTGTCCTGCCCATGAACATGTCACTGCTTGAAAAGCATTGAGTGTTTGCAGATTGTGGCGCAAGGTTGCCAACCGTGTCGGTGTCGGTTCATTGCCAAGTACAAGCCCTTCTGAACCGACAAGCTGTGCCAACAATCCTGTCTTGCTTCCGGGACTCGCACAACAATCTAAAACGCGTGCCCCTCGAGGCGGATTCAGCAACAGCGGCGGCAACATGGACGAACGATCTTGGATATAAATCAAACCAAAAAACGCTGCCAAACTCCGCCCAAGGGGAAACGGTTCATGCAACAAACGCATGGCAAAATCACAAAAAGGTTCAGGTTCAAAAACAAAACCCTGTGCCTGTAACAACGCCTCAACCAAAGAGTGTTCCTCTTTACGGCAAACCAAGCGGAATGAACGACAAACAGAAGAAGCAAATGTATTCATAATTGTATAAAGGTGTTTAAAAGTGTAGGGAAACAAGATTGTGTTCAATATGTTGTACTTGCGGCATCAACAAAGACATAGTAAAAGAAGCACGATTATCGTCACACATCGTTTTGATGTTTTAAGGAGTTACTATGAGACGAATGATTTATGCAGTGTGCGTTTTGTGTACAATGCTGTTTTTTGTTGTGCAAGCCTCGTCTGCCCAAGCGGCAGGATATGTGACGGCTCCGTTTACGGTGAACGGTGCTGACGGTTTGGGTTATCTTGGGCGTGCGATTCCTTCAATGTTGTCTTCACGTTTGTATTGGGAAGGGAACATGGAACCTGTACAGCATGCCTCTGTAGAAGAGCTTGCGCCCCTTTCGGGACACAGCGCGGCACAACATCTTCTACAAAAAGTGGCTGCTGATTATGTCATTTGGGGTGATATCAATGTTGTGGGTGATACCGCTGCAGTCACCGTCTATGCGACGGGTAAAGGCAACAGCCAATGGCAAAAAAGCACACAAACCTCTGTCAACAGTCTTGTGCCCGCTCTGCAAACCATGGCTGACACGATCAGTGCCGAAGTCTTTGGTCGTCCCATGCCACAAGGCGGTACGACTGGTTCTGCACAAAATACGGCTCTGTTGTCAAATCAATCTTCACAGCAACAAGTTTATTTAAATCCTCAAATACGTTATCAAGGCTCAGAAGGCTCACGTTTACGCAGTCCTTCGTTTTCGTTTGCTTCCGCAGGTATGGAGATTGCCGATTTCAACGGTGACAAACGCAACGAAATCGCGCTGCTTGATGATGACAAAGTGTTGATCTATCTTTGGGATGAACAATTTACAAAAATTGCTGAATTCACTTGGGGTCCCGGTCTTGATCCGGTTGCCGTCCGTTCCATGGATTTGGATCGTGATGGAAAACACGAATTGCTTATTTCAACGTATGACGAAAATTTAACGATTCCTTATACATATACATTAACCATGAACGGCAATCAGTTGACAGAAATGTTGCCGCGTCAACGTCTTTTTGTCAATGTCGTACGGATGCAACCTGATTTTGTGCCCGTTTTGCTTGGTCAGCGTGGTGATCCATCAAATATATTCAGTCATAATGGGGTTTATGAATTACTGCGTCAAGGCAACGAATATGTTTTTGGCCGAAAAGTGTCTTTGCCGTCTTGGGGGAATTTGTATAATTTTGCATGGCTTCCGGGAGAAGACGGCGCGGAATCCGACCGTTTTGTGATGTTGACTCCCGATGAAGAATTGCGTGTGTTTGATACGTCTTTACATGCGCTTTATACAACAACAAATGAAATGTTTTCCGGTTCGACCGTGGGTTTGACCTTGCGTAGTGATTTGCCGGGAACGGGGCGCAGTTCCGAAGCTGAAGACTTTGGTCTCAGTAAATATTATATTCCGTTGCGGATGATGATTACAGATTTTGACGACAATAAAAAGTGGGAACTTTTGGTCAACAGCCCTTCTTCGCTGGCTGCCGAATTCTTTGGACGGTTTCGTAACTTCCCTGAATGCGATATTCAAGCACTGAGCTGGGACGGTATTGGTTTGAATTTGTTGTGGAAAACACGTCGCATAAAAGGTTCTGTTGCTGATTTTACAGTGGTTGACGCCAATAACGACGGCATGCTTGACCTTGTGGCCAATATAAATAGCTACGCCGGCGCATTGGGATTGACAAAAGTTCGTACAACCGTGGTGGCGTATCCGCTTAACCTGAACCAAATGAACCCCAATACGCCCCCGGTCACCGAGTAAACGTTTTTTTGAGGGAAAGCTTGTTCTACACGAACAGAGGGCTCTCAGTCTCTCTGAGAACAGCGTCTCCTTCATCTCTCTGAATATTGTCGTATAGTGATATAAAAAGCATGAAATGAAAAGCGGATGAGAGCACGGTTTGTATGGCTCTTTATCCGCTTTCATGTTTGTGCCACACAGCGCCATGAACGATGGATCGGAAACAATGAGATGGCAACGCTATATTAAATAATGCTCTTTCAATAATATAATGAAAACGTGAACCTTTTCTACAATGAGACACTTTCAACTTGAGTGTACGAATAAAAAAATGTGTTATGCACATAACAACATAACACATTTATATATAAAGAATCTTTTTATCTCATGTTTTGGTCGGTTTATTATCCTAAAAAAATTAAATATAGTCCATGAGAGTCATGCCCATGATGGTTGATGAAGATTTCAGTACACTTTGGTAAGCGGTTTCTTGTTTTGAGAGATTGATCAACAATTCTGTCAAATCGATATCTTCAATATTGCTTTTTCGCTCCATTTGATTCAGTTGTGTCGTATCAAGCGCAGACAGTGTCACTTCCATTCTGTTGAGTTTGCCGCCGATGGCTGCATTCTCGGTCAATAGGTGTGCGTGAGCCGCGTCGATATATTCTAGCGCTTCACCGATAGCGTCCACATTGTTTGTTTCTAAATTGCCAATCAATTGACCGATTGTCTCAAACAAATTTTTATTCAAATCGCCACCAAGAGCCGATTCAAGGTTATCCCCGTTGTCTGCATAATACAAACCGCCGAAAATATCTTTACCAACATTACTGACATCAATCGTTTGTCCCGGGGCGATCTCATAACTCACGCTGGTGCGTTGTGGCTGAATATTGATTTGTGCGCCTGCAGGGATCTGGTTGTCGGGTGCAACGGCTGTAGAATCTATATCTACAAAGCCTCCGGGTACAACAAGTCGTGCTGTTGGCGGTGTGCCTTGCACGGTTGACATGTTGCCTTCTATCCAAGTGCTGCCGTTATCCAAGCTGTATGAAAATGCAAATTCACCCGCTGTACCAAGATCAACACCGTCATCAAAACGCATCAGTACGTTACTGGGAAAGGTGCCCGTTGTCGAAAAATCAACAGAAGGTGGAATCGCAACCGTTCCGTATTGATTGACTGCCGCCGTGGCTTCGTTATCTGCGCCGTTATAAATCATGCTGGGACGCAAGACGAGTGAAGAACCTTCAGAAATATCTTCCAAATTTTCGGCGGTACCATAACCCTTGACTTCCATGCTCGAGCCTTGAGGAAAGGTCACACGCGCACCGCCTACGTCAAAAAACACTTCTTCATCGGCTGTTGCAGGCGGATTTATCGTACCGGTTTGCCATGTTTCGCCACCGTCAAGTGTGTATTCGTAGGCGACTGCAGTACCGCCGACAGCAGGAGGAATCGTGAACGTATCTGTACCGCTTCCGTCACCTTGAAAACGCACCATGGCACTGTATGAAAGCGTACCGGTCACTTGCGGCGGTGTTCCTGTGCTCGATACAAGATTTTGTTGTGTTACGGCAAGGCCTTCATCAAAAGAAGACTCATTGTAATCTTGTCCCGCAAAAATTTGTCTGCCGTTAAATTCCGTATTGGCTTGGTTCATGATTGAACCCAAAAGTTGACGGATTTCTGTGGCAATACCTTTACGCTGTTCGGCGTTATAGGTGTCTGTGGCGGCTTGCTCGGTCAATTCACGAATACGAGTAATGGTTGTAGACACGTTACCCAGTGTTTGTGTGGCAAGAGAAAGCCATCCTTGTGCGGTTTCGGTATTGTGAATGTGTTGTGTTGTCAAAGCGATGGATGAACGGTAATCCAAAATATTGGCTGCACCGGCGGGATCATCGGATGGACGATTGACTCGTTTTTGCGTCGAACTTTGCAGCATGGATTCCATATAGTCAGCCAATGTGCCCTGCATTCCATTCAACATGCTGTCGTACATGGTTTGTTGTGTCACACGCATGATTTTTCTCCGAGATGTTTACAAGCATATACAAGATAGTGTCGACGAAAGATGAGTTTTCGTATTCTATGTAAGGAAAATAAACGGCTTTGAGGGGTGCATTTTCTATACATGACCGAAAAGTCCGTAAAATCTGATACAGAGATAGGCGAAAAGACACTGACATCGCCATGCTCTCAGTACAATCAATGCTTATTGTTTCATACTCAAAATGGTTTGCAACATTTCATCGGCTGTGGTTATCAATTTGGCAGCCGCAGTATAAGAATGTTGAAATTTGATTAAACTGGTCATTTCTTCATCCAAGTTGACACCTGAAACAGCACTGCTTTTGGCTTCCAAATCATCGGCCAAAGTCCCTATATAATCGGCATTACTGATTGATGTACGGGTTTCTGCACCGATCACACTGACAGTGGTGTTGTAGTATTCACCAAGTGTCATGGACGTGTTTTCCCAGCCTGTATTGAAAGAAATTGTTTTGGTAGCCAAATCAGCCATGGATAAAGCGATGGAGTTGTCACCGGGATCAATGTCTCCGTTGTTGTTCACTTTACCGGAATTGATGCCCATGGGATCGTTCACAACCGCACTGTTTAATTCAAGAGTCAACGCGTCGGTGCCTGTAAAGAAGGTATTGATACCTAAGGCTGCCATGAGACCTGTACTGTCGGTATTGATCGCAAAGGCTGTACTTCCGTGTGTCGGGTTGTTGAGTGCTGTCAGTTGCAAGCGTCCGTCAAGCACATCAGCTTGCATGTAGGCTCCATAGGTGCCGTTGATTGCATTGGCTACGTCATTGATTGAATGTTTTTGCGGATCAAACATTTGAACACCGTCTGTAGCAAGATCAAAATCGAGTCCTTCAGGTAACGGTTGAATGGGCTCGCCCGTGTCATCATAAATCTGGAAAGACACGTTACCTGTTGTGAGTCGCGAGCTATAATCAAGCCCTGAACCGGAAACACCCAATGCCAAACCGGGTTCATCAACCTGGTATGTTCCGAGAACGTGTGTTAAACCGCCTGCAGGAGCACCTTGTGAATGAATACGATTGACTTCCCAAATTAAACTGTTTGCCATGGCATCAAGTTTGTCTTCATAGCGTCCGATATGATGATCGCGCACACTGAAATATGCGGCAAGCGTCCCGCCTGTAACCCGTTCGCCGTTTTCAGAACCGTTCAACAACACTTGCGGTGTGATATTCAGCGGCGGACGTGTGGGTTCATTCCAATATAACCCCGTAAAAGGCAGTACTTCAAATTGATCGCCTGCCGTTAATGTTGTGGGATCGGCGTTAAAGGAAATTTCCAAATCTTTGACTTGCACTGTTTGCCCAACGGCATCGGGAATAGACACAAGATATTCCGAACCGTCTTCATTGCGCATCCACGTTTTTCCGCCGTCAAGGGAAACACGCATGGTGCCTTCGGTTCCCGCTTCAGGCGGTGTCACCACTTCAAAAAGGTATTCGTGGGTGTCTTCACCGCTATAGAGCAAGGTGCCGTCATAGGTCGAACCTTCAACCAAATTGTTTTCGACCCGTCCTGTATGCAATTCAAGCTTATGAATATTGTTAATATCGAGGAGCGGCAAACCTGAGGTTGTATAAATTGAAAAATTATTGCTGCCTTTGTCGTCAACACGAATATCAATAATTTCTGCAAGATCGCGCACAAGTTGATCGCGTTTGTCCAACAAATCGTTGGCGTTGTGGACAACGCTTTCACGTGTTATTTGTTCATTGAGTGCTTGAATTTCTTCAACGATCTCATTGGCTTTATCTACGTCTTGTTGAATATAGCGATCCATTTCGTATTGGATTTCATCAAGGCTCTCACGAGCACTTTGAATCATTTCCAACATCATGGAGCTGTTCGAGATCAATTCTTCACGCGTGGCCATGTCGTCAGGCCATAACGAAAGATCTTGCCATGAGTTAAAAAATTCGCTCATGGCATCGTTGATACCGATGGTGTTGGATTCGTTAAAGATACTTTGCACAGTCTGCATGACGGTGCTTTGGGTATCCCAACGACTGGACAACGTGGACTGATCCAAAAAAGCGTCTTCAACAAAACGATCAAAACTACGAATAATATCAGTGACTTGAACACCATTGCCCAGTCTTCCGTAAATGGAATTGACACCGGGCATTTCATTAAATTCGACAGTTTGTCGAGAATAGCCTTCAGTGTTGACATTGGCGACGTTATTACCGGTAACATGCAGAGCGGTTTGGTTGGCAATCAAAGCTGAACCGCCGATATTCAAAAGAGAATTGACGCCCATTAAAACCTCCCTGAGTAAATACTGGCTTCGGGATGCATTGGTTTACGAATGCTTCCGCTCGGTAAATAGGCCGGTTCTTGCGGACGTTGTACGCTGTTGTGTAAAAATTCCATTACCCGTCGACTCTGATCCAGTAGTGCGACCGACAAATCGGCATTTTGTGACGAACGTCGTGCACAGAGTTGTTCTTTGCGGTCTATTTTGGCGTAGAGTCTGAGTAGTTCATTGCATTCTTCTTCAGGAAGCATAGCGGCATAATCACGCAACATGCCACCGCCCAAACTCTGCTTGAGATCGCGTTTTTCCGCCATAATCTGACGCAACAATTCATGAATCGAAAGCTCAAGAGACATGATTTCGGCGGTGTTACGCTCCATCAGCAACTCAAATTCCTCTTCCAACAAATAGGCCAACAACGCAAACGCTTTGTTTTGGCGAATCATCATTGTGTGGATAACGCTATACATAACAACTCCTGTTCACAGACAGTCTCTTGGTTTTTGCAAAAAAGATGTGTTTTAATTTCCGAATTGGGCTTTTAACAGATCGACGGCATTCAAGTTTTGCCGTGAGCTGTCGGGCAAGTTTTGCCCTGTTTCAGCCATTGCGGTTTGCATATTCTCATTTCTTGCAATTTCTGATCCATTATTACGCCGCTGTGTGGCGGCATATTCTGCCGCTTGGTTGCGGCGTTGAGCGCGCAACTGTTCTAAAGGACTCGGAAGTGTGCCCAATGTTTGTGGGTTGTCTGTGGTGTTTGGGCGTTCAAAGGTGTTGTCACCTTGTGTTGTTTCAGAGACGGGGCGTGTTGGGGGATAGATTTTTGGTGTTTGTGCCGGTTGAGGTGTTGTGTCGTTATTTTCAGAGTAGCGTCCCGTAACGATGGGATTATCGGAACGAACGCGAGGTATATCACTGCGCTTGCTGTCGCCGGCGGCCAAATCGGCACTGCTGCGTTGAACACTCCACAATGGTTCTCGTGTGGCTTGTTGTGCGGATACTTGTTGTTCCACTTTATGGAGTGCGGCACTCACATGCGGATTTTGATCCTGTGCTGAGGAGGCGTTTGTCGTGAGCGGATTCACATCGGGGTTTACAGGTGTTGTTTGAGTTCCTGTAACGTTTTCCGCATCGGTTGCTTGAGCGGCTTCGCCGCTGTACATGTCGTCTGCCATTACGGCGGTATGTTTTACCAATGTGGTGTCATTGACTGCAGCAATGTGTTGTTTTTCCGGTTGTTCAGCCAAGAGAGGTGCGGCTTTGGGTAAGAGCGGGGCAGGTTCGATAGCCATGGGACGTCGACGACTGCCCGCAGCCAGTTCGCTGGCGTCTTGTAACTGACGCGAGAGTTGAGACATCATCATGTCACTTAGGCCGATACCGCCTGAGGATGCCATGCTTTTACCCAATTCTTTATCATACATATCTTGCCAAAATTCTTCTTCTTTGCTGTGCATGAGACCGTCTTTGGGTAAGGTATCACGCATGCCTTTCCATATTTTTTGGATGAAGAGCGCTTCAAAATCTTCACATGCGGCACGCAATTTTGACATTTTATCGGTGTTGTCGGTGTCTTTTGCTGCATACTCCACGGCACGGCGCGCGGCTGTTGTGCTGGCTTCTGACATAGCGCTTTGTGCCATGGAAACATCACCCATGCCGATTCCGCTAAGAAAAGAACTCATAAGACCTCCAACTCGGCATACAACGCACCCGAAGACTTGAGTGCCTTGAGAATTGAAATGAGATCACGTGGTGTGGCTCCCACGGCATTGAGTCCGTCGGCCAATTCTTGGAGGGTTGCGCCTTCAAGAATATGCAATCGACGTGTTTCTTCGTTGACTTCAATATTGGTTTCCGGCGTGACCACGGTTTGCCCTTGACTGAACGGTCCCGGTTGAGAAACTTGTGCTCCTTCCTGCACCACAACTTGCAAACTGCCGTGTGCTACAGCCACTTGCGACAGACGAACATGTCGTCCGACAACCACAGTGCCTGTGCGTTCATCAACAACCACCTTGGCGATGTGTTCGGGGATCACTTCCAAGTTTTCCACCGAAGCCACTAAGGGCACTAAATTCCCCCGATAAGCAGGCGGTACATCCAAAACAACAGTCCCCGGATCGGGAGCTTGTGCATAATTACCGCCAAGAACATTGTTTAAACGTTCTACAATCTGCATGGTGGTAGAGAAATCGCTGTTGTGCATACTCAAGGTCAATCGATCTTGTTGATTGAATTCAAACGGCACCGGTCGTTCGATAATACCGCCGCCGGGGATGGTTCCCACGGTGGTGATATTTTTTTGTGTCACGGCTCCCGCGCCGCCAATGGTATAACCGCCCAAAGCAATAGAACCCTGTGCCAAGGCATAAATATTGCCATCAACACCTTTCAGCGGCGTTTGTAACAACACACCACCCAACAAACTGGTGGCATCGCCGACACTGGATACCGTAACACTGACGCTTGAACCCGGTTTTGCCGAAACAGGCATTTTTGCCGTAACCATAACAGCGGCAACATTTTTCGGTGCCAAATCATCGGGATCGACACCCACGCCCATGCGTTCCAACATGTTGGCCATGGAGCGTGTTGTAAACGGTGCGTCACGTTTGTCACCCGTTCCGCCGAGACCGACAACAAGGCCATAACCCACAAGTTGATTGTCTCGAACACCGGAAAAGGTGGCTATATCTTTTATTCGTACCGCATGGGCAGGCATTGCCAACACGAGGGCCAAAAACAACGCCGCGAATAGATTTTGATAATTCATGGTTTCATCCTTATACGGTGTGTGTTTCTCAGAACAGGGTGCTCGTCAATTAAAAAAATAAAACGATTTAGCGCGTGGTGACACGCTTTAGAACGGCCAGACATTATTCATTAATCGGGTAAACCAACCCACATTTTGCGTATCTGAGACAACACCTTCGCCATAGTAGGCGATGTGTGCGTCGGCAATGCGGTTTGAGGGGATGGAGTTGTCTGCCAAAATATCACTGGGGCGAATGAGTCCCGTCACCACCAGATATTGCGTTTCGTTGTTGACGCGTGTTTGTCGTGCACCTTCAATTTGCAAGAGGTTGCCGGGTAAGACACGGGTCACGCGTGCGGCAACAGTCGCAGTGACGGTTCCCGAACGTTCTGTGGAACCGTCGGAAGAGCTTTCCGTAGTGGAATTCGTACCCAATGCGGCTCCGCCGATGGGAATGCCAAGCAGATTACTTTGTCCGAAGAAGGCGTCCACACCAAAGCTGGTTGTTGTTTCTTTATTGGACGTCAGATCGGCGGTGTTTTCGGCGATGGCGTTTTCAATGATTTTCACCATGACGACATCACCGATACGACTGGCACGATTATCGGTAAACAGCGTTGCTTGTTCACTTGGGCGATATAGTGAACCGGGATTGGCGTACTGCTGTTCCGGTTCGACATAGGCTTGCGGTGGAGTGAGGGGCGGCATGATTGACGGTTGTTTTGATGTGGCGTTACATCCCGTCAGAACCAAAACGGCCAGTGTAAGAAAAGCGTATTTCATAAAGAGCCTCGACAGCGTTGATTATTGAACCTCAACGGTATTTGAATCTTGTACAGTGGCATAGATTTGTTTTTTACTTTGCAGATTGCGTACCGCGATGGTATCACCGGGACCGCCGTCTTCAAGTGCCTCAGCCTTGATGGAAAGGTGGACATTGCCTTGATTATACACAAGATCTACAACAGCACCTTTGCGAATCATAGCTAAGGGAATCAGATCATTTCGAGAAATAGGTTGACCTATACCGAGAGAGCGTTGCATTTGCCAAGGACCGCCGCGTCCATCCCAAACCTCACCGCCACGATACGCCGCAAGATTCACGCGTTCCCAACGTATGTCGTCAAGGGTTAAGGGATCACCGCGGTTAAGCGGTGTTGCGGCACTCGGAACGTTGACCCAGTGTTCCAAGGTTACGGAACCTGTCACTTTGCGTAAAATCGTTTCGTCGATTTCGTGCAGATTAAAACGCAATGTGTTTCGTCCCGCTTCCAAAGTGACGGGACTCAAGGTTACATACTGTCCCGAATGTGCCAAAAAAATGTAGGCAGGCAAGCGAAAGTCAGCCAATTCGGTTTGACCGTCCATGATACGCATCTGTGGCGTCAGATCTCTGACAACCAAAGAACGCAGATCGTCTTCTCGTAAAACTTTACCGCCGCGTTGAATCACCATACCTGTAGGAATTAAACAACGATCGGCCACGTCTCCGAGGGTTTGTCGCAATGCTTCCTCGAGGCGGACTTTATTGATCTGTAATGGTTTCCCCTTTGTCGGTGGAGACGGCCAGAGCGGACGCAACGCAAGTTTTTCCCAAAGTCCTACAGGCGGATTACCGTAAATATCGGCAATTTCACCAAGCAACACCATATCGCCTTGGACAATCGCCGCCTCATGCAACCGAATGCGCCAAGCTGAGTCTGCAGCCAAACAAGGCATGATAAAAACAAAGACGATCCAGACCCAAAAACAGAAGGCAATCCGCACAATGCGCATACAGCACCCCTTCTTGCCTCCAAACAAGCCTTCCAAACAGTTTTAAGTTCGTTTGAGTTGAATGGCTTGTTGAAGCATAGAATCAGAGGTTTGAATGGATTTGGAGTTCATTTCGTAAGCGCGTTGACCCACGATCATGTTCACCATTTCATCAACAATTTCAACGTTTGACATTTCCAAAAAGCCCTGAGCCAACGTGCCGACGTTATCGGTTCCGGGTTCACCTTCGACGGCATCACCGGATCCTTCTGTGGGGGTATAGAGGTTTCTGCCTCTTGCATCCAAACCTGCGGGGTTGGCAAAGGTATATACAGGAATATCTCCTGCGGCCAATTCATCGCCATTACTATCAAGTGCGACAATGCGTCCGGTTTCAGATATGGAAATTGCTTTGGTTTCTGTGGGAACAGCAAATTCTGGTTGTAAGATATATCCGTTGGCAGTGGTCACAACACCGTCTTGATTCAGTTTAAAAGCACCTGCACGGGTATACATTTCTTGGTCACCGACGATGACTTGGAAAAAACCGTCGCCTTCAATAGCTATATCCAAAGGATTACCTGTGTTTTGAAAATCGCCTTGTGTAAAAAATTTGTGTACGGCCAACGGACGCACACCCATACCGATTTGGATACCTACAGGCACGCTCGTGTCTCCGTCTGTGGCAGAACCGGCTATTTTCATGGTTTGGTACATCAGATCTTCAAATTCTGCCCGACTTTTTTTAAAGCCCGAAGTGTTTACGTTGGCGAGGTTATTTGAAATGACATCAATATTTAGCTGTTGAGCCATCATGCCTGTGGCTCCTGTCCAAAGTGAACGCATCATAATGGATTGCTCCTCTTTTTTTTAGTGGAAGGATAGCCTATAGGCATGTCTTTCCCCCGAGTGTTCTGTTCTGCCATAACAAAAAAGGTTTCATACCGAATGGTTTGTTTGGCGAAGGAGAATTCGGATTGTTTGCAATACACGTCAATAAAGATTTTGTTCATATCTGAAAAAAATCTTAGCGAGGCTTACCGATTTTATTATAGGTTTCAGAATCTAACGCATTGGCAGCCTGCATGACTTTCATGATAGATTCAAAATATCTGTTGGTTTCAATCATATCGACCATAGATGTGACCACGTTCACGTTTGAACCTTCAAGAAACCCTTGATTGACAAGTACATTGTTTTCATCGGGGGCTATAACCTGAACGGCTGTACCTTCACGCAATCGATACATGTTTGAACCAAATTTTTCGAGTCCTTTGGGATCGTCAACAGACATCAGTTGCATGGTGCCGACTTGTGCGCCGTCGGCATAAACGTTGCCTGATGAATCAATATGCACATTGGCTGTGCCCGGAGGAATAACAATGGGGCCGCCTGTACCGACTACAGGCCATCCTTCTTTGGTTGTCAAAGTTCCGTCGGGGGTGGTGGTGAATGCGCCGTTGCGTGTGAAGTATAAATTGCCTTCCAAATCATTGGTTTGGAAAAATCCTTCACCGGCCAACGCCACATCAAGGGCGTTGCCTGTATATTGTGCGGCGCCTTGTGTCATATCCAAATCAGACACGGCGATACGCACACGGGCAGCCAATTGCGGCTCGGGAAAGAGCGGCTTTGAACGAGTATTGGCTAAGGGCTCACGAATTTGATCATGAGCAAACTGAATCATGGTGTCTTTAAAAGCCGTACGATCCTGCTTGTAACCGGATGTATTCACGTTTGCCAAATTATTGGCGGTAATGTCCAAACGGTGCTCCGCGGTCAGCGCAGCAAAAACACCTGTAAAGAGAGCGTCTTGCATTGTTTTCCCCTTGTTTGGGTCGAGCAATATAGAATTTTATGATGAAAACAATGCAAAAATGATTCCATACTAATATATTCAATAAAATCAATATATAAAATGTTTTTTGTGCCTGCACCAAAGTATTCGGTGCAACTCTTTGACATCCTCAAAGAACTTCTGTTGACACTGTCGCCTTGTTGCCAAGGGAGCGACTGAGTATCATTGAGTGTTGTTCCTTGGAAAGCTATCTTCATGAAGTATAAATGATATTACACTTTTACAAGGATAAGAGAGTTATGAATTATCAAGGTTATAAAACATTTACGGCAATGCAAGAAGGCGGGATTCTCAGAGTGACGTTTGATTTTCCGCCTGTCAATGTTCAGGGTCAAGAGATGTTGTCTGATTTAAATGGGTTGGCAATGCGCCTTGAGTGTGATCGGGATATTAAAGTGGTGATTTTTCAATCGGCTCATCCGGAAATTTGGGTTTGTCACTATGACACAAATTTGTTGAAAGACATGTCAACGGAAGCGGTTTCGCGAGATGAAGTCAAGATTTTGGACTTACAGGCTGTTTTGGAGCGTATAAGTAAACTGCCTCAAGCGACGATAGCCAAACTTGAAGGTTTTGCCCGAGGTGGCGGTCATGAATTTGCTCTTGCTTGTGATATGCGTTTTGCCGTGCGCGGTAAGTACAAGTTCATGCAGATGGAAGTCGGTATGGGGATTCTTCCTTGCGGTGGAGGAGCATCTCGTATGGCACGACAGGTTGGTTTAGGGCGTGCATTGGAAATTATTTTGAGTGCTCGTGATTTTGATGCTGATGAGGCAGAAGCCTATGGCACAATCAACAAAGCGTTTGATGCCGATCAAATTGATGATTATGTGAATGCTTTGGCAGAACGTATTGCCCAATTTCCGGCTGAATCGATCAATGCTTGCAAGCAAATGGTTTATGAATCGATCGATAAACCGATTGAAGAAGCGCTTAAAGCCGAAGCTTATTGGCTCTATCAGGCAACCAGTAAAACACCTGCTATCAAACGTTTTACAATAGCCGATGAGAAAGGCATGGAACATGATCTTGAAAATCAAAGAAATTGGAACACCTTAGTCATGGACGTGCAAAAAATTCTTTAAATAGAGCATGATTCATCATTTTATGTGAACACGCTCTAGGGCCTTTTTCTCAATGAGCGATTGTTCGTGGGTATTTTTACTTTTTTGGATTCAAGGCTCTCAAAGCATCTTGAAACGCGGTGTTATTCGGCTGGTTGCTCAGAGCGAAGCCATGAGTAACCAGCCGGATAACACCGCGGAATCAAGGGGGTTTGGGGGGGATTATCCCCCCCAAGAAAGAAAAACGGTTATTGTTTTTTCATGTTTTCAATAAGCTCTTGCAGAGCTTGGCTTTGCGAGGAAAGTTGTCCGATAGCGTTGAGCGATTCTTCCATACTCATTGCAGTTTGTGAGGCTAAGCCGCTGACTTCTGTCAATGCTTCATTCACATTTTCGCTGTGCTCACGTTGTTCAATACTGGATTCGGCAATGCTGTACGCTTTTTCACTTGTATTTTCAACCATATTCATGATGGTTTTGAATACAGTGCCTGTTTCGCTAACAAGTTGGCTTGTTTGATACACTTCATGTACAGAATCATTCACTTGAGATACGCTTGAAGAAACACTTTTTTGGATGGCAATAATGGCATTTTGTACTTCTATAGTGGAGGCCATTGTTTTTTCTGCCAATTTGCGAACTTCATCAGCCACAACAGCAAAACCCCGCCCCGATTCACCGGCTCGTGCCGCTTCAATTGCTGCATTCAAAGCCAACAAATTCGTTTGATCCGCAATGTCGGAAATCGTTGTAATCACCTCATTGATGGCGTTGGCACTGGTACTGAGACGTTCCATGCCCTCTTTGAGGTTTTGTGATTGTTTTTCAACAAGTTGAATGCTTTTTACAGCTTTTTCAACAACTTCAGATCCTGTTTCTGCTTCTTGCTTGGCATCTGTTGATGCTTTTGATGCGTCTTGTGCTAAGGCGGCCATATTGGTTACATCGGTATTCATTATATGCATGACATGGCTTGCCTCAGAAGCTCGAGAGGCTTGCGTTGCGGCAATTTCTTCAGAATGTTTGAGCTGTGCTTCCAGTTGTTGTGACGCGGTAGCGACTTGAGCAGAAATAAAGGTTGCCTGTTCTGCAACGTGCATGATGGTTTCTTGAGTGGCTTTAAATTCCGTCACATCCGTAATTAATTGCAACATGGCATTGACTTGACCGCTTTGACGATCAAGCAAGGGGATGGCGTTATAAATTACATCAAAGACGCCTGCCTGTGGATGAGCTTTTGTTTCGCCGCGTTGAGCAATTTTAAGGCGCAAAGCGTTTTGTAAGCCATCGGTGGCTGTGCCGTCGTCTTCACGACTAAACAATTGTTTACAGGGCTTGTTGATATAGTCTGTACCGGCAAGTTTTATACCGGCGTCATTGATGTATTTGGCACGCAATCTGTTGTCAAGAACGACAACAGGTGAGGGAATGTTGTTTATAATAGTCAGATAGCTGTCAATAATGGCGTTGGTACCTTGTACAAGACTGGCAAATTCACCGTTAAAACGTTGAACATCACCCTTCACCAATAAATCACCGTTTTTGACGCCTTGCTCCAGTTTATTGTATTCATGAATGATTGTTTGCAGCACTTCGGCAATATTTTGTAATGAACAAGCTAACACGCCCAGTTCGTCGGAAGAGGTGTTTTTGAGTTGGGTATCGAGTTTACCGTTGGCAATATCGCGTGCAAAATTCACAGAAATTAACAGTGATTTACGCATGTTCAAGACACAAACACCGGTCACCAGTACAATAAAAACCGTTACAATCGCCGCAATCAAAAAAATCCTTTGTCCAAGAGCCAAGCTGGATTCACTGGATTCTTTCACATCCAATGCAGCAACAGCAATCCAACCTGTGTCTTTTTGTTCATTAAAGTACGCAAATTTTTCTTCACCATCCACGTTAAAAGTAATATTTCCTGTATGATTTTGCAAAATATTTTTACCCCATGGGGTATTCTTCAAATTCAATTGCAATATCTGATTTGGATCACTATGCAAGAACACTAACCCACTTTTATCTGCGACAAGAAAAGAACCTTTTTGACCGAGAGGAATCCGTTTACTGAAAGAATCATCAATATAGGTTGCATTAAAAACAACACCGATGATATCTTTTGTTCCTGTTTTATATACAGGTGCAGACACGGTATATACAATTCGTCCATTAAAAAGAAACGGAATACCCGCAGAAACTTCACCTCGCATGGCGCTTGTAAACACATGATCATTTGAAATATTTTTACCTATTCGATCTTTTTCTGTATGTTGCAACACAATACCGTCTGTATTGACAATACCGATCATGGCATAGCTGTATGTTTTGCGCATGTTGACAATTCTATCGATAGCACCTTGGGTATTGGCGTCAACTTCTGCCGGAGTTCCCGTGAAGTAGGGTTGGAAAAGACCTGTCTGTGAAAGAGAGATGGCATTGAGTACGTTAAATTCGTGAATGCCGTTCAGTTCAGAAATCGTATTGTTGACAGCCATAACATTGAGTTCTTGTTGGGCTTGTTGCATATTTTCAGAACTCATAGTGTAGGTTTGATAGGCAATAAAAAGCATTCCTATCAAAATGCTGCTACACAGAGGAAGCAAAATTTTTGTGGCGACATTCATAAAAACTCCAAAAATATCAAAGTGTTACACTTTAGATTCACAAGAGAACAATAAACAAAAAAAGATAACCCATGTTATATGTAAAATATAAACATGCACTACCTTTAAGACAAGACCTCAATCAGGTCTGCAGTATAAACACTATGCATAAGAAAAAGAGTGTTTGAATTTTTTTAGACATTAGAGAGCAACAGCTTTGATATCAATATTTTTTATAATAAAAAATAAGATATTCTGATACAAAGATGAGGGCAACAGAAAAAACATTTTATATGATACAATAATATATTATATAGTATAAGAGGAAGAAGGTAAGCCTTCTTCCTCTCTGAGCAATCAAAAAACAACTATGCTTATTTGGATTTTAAAATATCCATGGCTTCTTGGCGATAACATTCCATGACGTACGGGATTTTGGTCACTTCGGCGCACTCTTGTGTGAGGGACATCAATTCACGGCGTGTTATGGTGTTCAAGTTGAAGCAGCGAGCACCGGCCATGATTTGTTGTAAACCGACTTTAATTTTGTCGGAATAGCTATAGATGCCGATAGCACCGAGGGGCACGTTTTTGATTTCGTCGGCACCGACGAGATCTTTCACGTTTTCGTAATTGACAAAGATTTCTTCGGGTGTTTTGCCGAATTCGGAAACCGTTTTGGGCAGATCGTTTTTCTTCATCCACTCGTCGATATTTTTGCCGACCATGCCCGGGATCATCAAGGCGCGTCCCATGCACACAGCTTTGACATACGGAGCACCGAGCGCCAAGGCTTTGAATACACCGTCTTCAGAAGAGAAGCCGCCCGCAAAAGCCATATCGGGCACGCGTTCGCCTTGAGCAGCCAAAATAGAGGCAAATTCATAGGCTGCACTATGCAAATAGAGTGAAGGCACACCCCATTCTTCCATCATCCGCCAAGGGCTCATGCCCGTACCGCCGGGGGCACCGTCGATGGTCAACAGATCGATTTTGGCTTTGGAACAATATTTGATGGCCATGGCCAATTCACGCAAGCTGTAGGCGCCGGTTTTCAACGTGATGCGTTTGTAACCGAGTTTACGCAGGCGTTCCACTTCAGACATGAAGCCTTCTTCAGTCACAAAGCCGAGGCGGCTGTGGCGTTCAAATTCATCCAAAGCGCCGGCTTTGAAAGCCGCTTGGTTGATTGGATCGGAAGGATCGGGGGTTACGATGTAACCGCGTTTTTGCAATTCAAGAGCGCGTTCCAGTTGTTTTACTTTGATTTCGCCACCGATACATTTGGCGCCTTGACCCCATTTCAGTTCGATGGTTTCGATGTTGTGTTTGTTGATGATGTACTCGGCAACACCGAGTTTGGTGTCTTCAACATTCATTTGAATCAGAATTTCACCGTTGCCGCTGTGGTATTTTCTATAGGCGGCGATACGACGATCCATATCGGGAGCTTTGGTAACCATACCGTTTTTGTCGAGTTCAAGTTGCGGATCGATACCGCAGACATTTTCACCGCAAACGATGGTCACACCGGAAATGGCGGCACCAATGGCAAAGTGTTCCCAATTTTTTCTGGCAATTTCGGTAGAACCCAAAGCACCCGTAAAAATCGGCACAGACATTTTTACTTTTTGATCCCAACCATATGCAGTTTCCGTGGATACCGAAGGGAAACGAGCGGTTTCGGGGCTTGGTTCGACACCTTCAGGCAAGCCGTTGGCACCAATGGCATAGCCTTGAATATTAAGATGCGAGTAGTCAAGGGGATAGTTTTTGTCTGCACCTGCAGTCACATCGCCAAAAGGTCCGGGATAAATGAGTTCTCTGCCACGGAAGGTGGCTTTGAATACTTCACAATTACCGCGGCAACCGTCGATACAGCGTGAGCAAAGCCCGCTGCAAGGGACGACGCTTTTGGAACGGTTGAATGTTTTGGTTGCATCATTACCATTGGGTACACTCAAATTCATAAGAAATCACTCCTTTCAATGAATCATTAAAATTCACACATGAGGTTTGCTGTTCATAAGCAGATACCAAGATCTTGTTTTTTTGTAAACCAATAAAACAAGCAACGTTGCAGAAGCATCGTTCTATGAAGGAGGATTTTTTGTATCACCTGCATTGATTGGTATGTGTTGTTGCAGTTATTTTATGATTTCATAAAAAAATTGATTGATTTTTTAAATGCGCATATAATATTTTTATAGAACATCTGGCAGAATCTCTGATTGTGAACATTTTAACGATAATACACATGCTTGGAGGCTCCATTGCCTGAAGATCGTGAAAATAAAATCAGTTGTACGAATTTTACACATGAAATGGAAGTGGCTCTTGAAGTCATATCCGGAAAATGGAAATCGACTATTTTGTGGAACTTGCATCTTTCCGAAAAAATTCGTTTTAGTGAGTTTTTTAAGATAATTCCCGGTATTACGCAAAAAATGCTGACACAGCAATTAAAAAAACTTGAAGAAAATAAACTTGTGGTGCGTACCGTATATCCTTCAACGCCGCCGACCGTGGAGTATTCATTGACTCCTTTAGCCAAAGACGTCATTCCCATTTTAGAAAATTTGAATCATTGGGGAAAAAAAGTTATCCATTCGCATAACGAATAATTCATTCGGATGATAAATATATTTTCCGATTGTTTTTTCTGGAATTGTTTGGAATAACTCTTTTATGAAAGGCACCCAAAAGTGCCTTTCATACTTTTTTGTTTTTATCGAACAATAAAGTGCCTTCTTGTGCTTTTTTTTCTTATGCTTATAAAAAGATTACGCACTGATTTGCGAAATTTTCTGCAAAGGATTGATGATGAAAAGATTTACTATTCCGAGAGACGTTTATTTTGGCGAAAATGCCCTTGATTATTTGAAAAATCTTACCGGAAAAAAGGCCATTCTTGTTATCGGTTCTGAAAGAATGATAAAAGACGGCACCACGGCTCTTGTACAAGCGAATCTTAAAGAAGCCGGTATTGAAAGTACTATTTTCTGCGGTATCGAAGCGGATCCGAGTGTTGCCACGGTTATGCGTGGTGTTGCGGCCATGAATGAATATCAACCTGATATTATTATTGGTATTGGTGGCGGTTCTCCCATTGATGCGGCGAAAGCCATGTGGATTTTCTATGAAAATCCAGAATTTACGTTTGAAGAAGCCGCAAAGCCTTTCAATTTGCCTGCACTGCGTAAAAAAGCCTATTTTGTGGCTGTTGCAACAACAAGTGGAACAGGTACAGAAGTGACGGCGTTTTCTATCATTACGGATGAAAAAACAGGAACAAAATATCCTATAGCCGACTATAACATCACCCCCGATGTGGCGATCGTAGACACAAATTTGGTAAAAAGTCTTTCTCCCTTGCTTGTGGCAAACACAGGCATGGATGCCATCACCCATTCATTTGAAGCCTATGTTTCCATCATGGCCAATCCCATCACAGATTCTTTAGCTCTTAAATCTATTGAAATGATAGTGGATAACGTCGTTGCTTCCTATAACGGCAATGACGATGCAAGAAAAGAAATGCATATTGCTCAATGCATGGCAGGCATGTCATTTTCTAATGCCATTTTGGGTATTGTGCATTCAATGGCACATAAAACGGGACGTATTTTTGATATTCCTCACGGTTGTGCCAATGCGATTTATTTGCCGTTTGCCGTGAAATATAACGCAAAGGTTGCCGGTGAGCGTTACGCACAAATAGCCAAATATCTTGGCCTTGCCGGTTCGACAACAGACGAACTTGTCGATGCGCTTATTGCAAAGCTCGTAGAACTGAAAGCACAAATGAATATGCCAAAAACAATGCAAGAATTTGGTGTTGACGAAGCTTCTTTCTTAAAACAATTGGACGATATTGCTGCCGCTGCCGTTGGCGATCCGTGCACAGGCACAAATCCGAGACCTATTGACGCCGCAACAATGGCAAAATTGTTCAAATGCGCCTATTATGGTGAAAAAGTCGATTTTTAAGAAAACATAAAATCAGAGCATAGGATCTTGTTCTGGGATGAAGATTCCAAAAGGAGCCTATAAACATAAAATTTGTATTGTATGTTGAGGCGTTATATCGAGAGGTATAGCGCCTTTACATTTTCAAAATAAATGATTTTATTAAAATATTCTTAAAAGAAATAGCGTTGGCAATTTCTCCAAACAAGTTGTTTAGTTGATGTTTTCAAAGAGACGTTTTTCACTGTGAAAAAGCTTTTCTTTAAGGATTTGAAGCTCTTCACCCCGACTTTGTTTGACTAAATGCCATAGACTTGTATTATCCAGCAAAGGCACAGTCCGTTGAATTTCCGGTAACATACAAAATATCTCTGCCCAACTGCGCTCGTGTGGTTCCAAAGCACACGCTAAGTAACCAAAATCTGCAGCACTTCGACAACAACCGTCTATATATTTTTCTCCTACAAGTACTTGCTTATTCTCAAAAAGCAATGCCATAGCCCATAACAAACTGATGCCTCCAGCAGTGTCGACATGCGAGGGATCTGCCATCATACATAAACGATGATAGTCTGTCAGATATTTTTGACTTTTAGCTCGTTGTCCAAGATATAAAGCGGCTCCACCACAAGCAGCACACATGACTTTTACATCTTCTAAGGGTAAATCTTGTGCGACAAGAAGATCATCGGCAAGAGCAAAGAGTATTGCAAAAAGGTTGTCATCCATCTGTTTATTTTTCAAAGCAGAAAAAAGTTTCAAAGCGATGATCAAGGCTTGATTATCGATCTTTTGTTCGATATAAGAATCAAAATGTTCAATGACAAGTAATTCTTGTAAGTGCATGATTCCTAAAGTAAAAAAAATGTCACTTGTGTTCTTATTGGTAAAAATCATTTCACCATTTAATAAAATGTTGCTGAGCTGTTTTGCACGATGTATGGCGGTATGTTCAGATCGTGTACGCAACCATGCGGCATAACCAATGGATTCACACAATGTTTTATTTTTTTGACAAAGCTGTATTATTGATATAAATTCATCTATATTATTATAAGTCAAGATTTCTCGATTGGGTTCAAAAAGTACATTCTGATCCTCTTCAATATGAGGAGTGACAACACATGCACCACAACTGGCTCCCTCAAGTAGTCGAAAATTGGTCTCAAACGCAATAGATTCATTCGGAATAATACAAGTATCAGTATACAAAGCCATCATGTCTTGAAAAGAAAGCTTCTCTCGAACCGTCGTACCGAAATGCTTTTTAAGCACGTTGGACATACGTGCTCGCAATGGACGCGCACCTGTTAAGCGGCCTACAAAATTGATAGAGTGTTTACGTTCACTATGAGCTTTCCAAGGGTAGGTATACCCTACTTCAGGTAATCTGTATGTATTTTGATGTTTCCATGAATGAGAAAGCCGATCAATATACGCTTTGTGTGGTGTAAGAAAAAAATCAAACATTTTACTATAAGTCATTTGCCAGAAAAAATTAATATGAGTATCAATAGACCAAAAGGCCGTCTTACAAGATAGTAAATGTATATCATTAAATAAAACTCGGGTTCCTATATGTTCTTTTTGTATAAAAAAATCGGGCATAATATTACATTCTTCCAATATTTTTCGTGCAGAATAAATTCCTTTTTTTAAAAGCGTTTTTGAAATAACTTGATGACCTAAATCTTGTAATTCAGAATCGAGTGTGTTGTTTACAGAGATGATGACAGCCATATTCTATTTCTCCATACTACAAAACATCATTTTAAACATTTTATAAGAACATAAACAACGCTGCTTTTTTAATTTGAAAACAAGGGGTATGTCTCTTTTATATCTTAACACAGTAATCCTTTCTCTCTTCGTTGTGCTTTGAGTTTTTCTAATATAGCGACACTCACACGTAAGCCACCTTTACCGACACCAAGCCGTATACGCGATTTACTTTTTCCGTGGTAATCTGAACCGCCTGTAAGCAACAGTTGATGGCGTGCAGCTATATCAACACAATAACGCTCGTCTACGGCACTGTGCTCTGAGTGATACGCTTCTATGGCATCTAAACCGTACGGACGCAAACGCGCAACCAACTCTGCCTGCCACCCCTTGGGACAACGCAACAGCATCGGATGCGCAAACGCAACCGTTGCCCCCATATTGTGCAACATCTGTACAGCGTCTTCCGGTCGGAGGTCTACTTTGGGAACAAATGCAGGTTTGTCTTTACCAATATATAGCCTAAAAGCGTCGTCCATGTGTTCGATATATCCTTGCCGAACCATCGCCTTGGCAATATGAGGACGGCCTATGGATTCTCCACCACTTTCTGCAAAAACAGTTTCAAGAGAAAGAGGTCTACCTATTGTAGCCAATTTCTCTAAAATCTGGTTATTGCGAATATTTCTGATATCGCGCAACCTTGCAAGAAAAGTTTCTAATTCATTACATTTCTTCGGAACCCATAGACCAAGAAAATGTACCTCGCCATACGGACTCGATGCACTGATTTCACAGCCTCGAATGATTTCTATGTTATAATGATGACCGGCTTCCTCGGCTTCTTCAAGCCCTGCAATCGTATCGTGATCGGTTAAAGCAAGAGCCATGAGGTTTGCTTCCGCAGCTTTACGTACCAGCTCTGTCGGTGAATCAGAACCGTCAGAAACTGTGCTGTGTGTATGTAAATCAATAAGCTTTGGACGCATACGTACTCCTCTTTTCAAAAAAATCAAACTTGAACATTCTTTTTTCCGGGGAAAATCATTTCCCCCAGCCTCTCTTGTTTCCGCGGTGTGGTTTGGGGTGTTTTCTCATCGCTTTGCGCTGAGTCAACATCTCAAATTGTACCGCGGAAACAAGCTGTTCTGAGAGTTTTTTCATCCAAAAAGAAAACGACAACCATTGAATATTCTTAGATCGTATCGATACTATTTAAAGAAAAATTAAAGAAAAAGTCTTCTACTCGTGTATCTCAGTTCAAGTATTTTTGACAAACGTTGAAGCCTCTATTAAACAAATTGTTCTTGCTTTTTCAGTCTGACAACATAAAAATAAACAACACAAGAAAACTCTGTGTGTCATCGTACGAAAAATAAGTTTTCATTCAATCCATATAAAAGTCAATATCACCAAGGAGTATACACGATATGGCACTCAATAAAGCACTACTTGACCTGTTGGTGTGTCCTACCTGCCGTACGGCTGTAGAACCTATTCATCATGAACAAGGCCTATTTTGTCACTTCTGCAATAAAGTCTATCCTGTACAAGATGACATACCCGTTATGATGGAAGAACACGCCATAGCAAAAGAAATATGGGATCAAAAACATTCTCAATAATCATTTAGAATATAACACATATATAGCAGATTCCGGTTTTCAATCAATCGTCATATGACGATATGCTTTAAACATTTTCAGAAGGTGTTGCCATTAACCCCGGCTCTAAATCTTCAAACGCTGTATGCGAATGCAAAAAGGCAAGCTCCGCCGTACCGACAGGTCCGTTACGTTGCTTGCCGATAATGATTTCTGCAACACCGCGACGTGGATTGTCCGGCGCTTTGTTGTAAACTTCATCACGATAAATAAACATAATTACATCCGCATCTTGCTCAATAGCACCGGATTCACGCAAATCAGAAAGCAACGGACGTTTGTCTGTGCGTTCTTCCAATTTTCGGTTTAACTGAGAAAGCGCAATGACAGGAATATGCATCTCTTTTGCCAACGCTTTCAATGAACGAGAAATTTCAGAAATTTCTTGCTCGCGTGAATCCGTTTTTCGTGCTGAACGCATCAATTGCAAATAATCCACCATCACCAATCCCACACCGGACTCAGCCTTTAAACGTCGTGTTCTTGCTCGCAACTCCAAAGGTGTGATAGCCGGGGTGTCGTCGATAAAAATAGGTGCTTGACTCAAAACATCCGCCGCTGTCTGTAAACGTTCCCACTCGCCGTCATCCAAATAACCACGTCGTAAATGCGATAAGTCAACCTTTCCCCACGCACACAACATACGCATCATCAGTTGCTCCATAGACATTTCCAAAGAGAAAATCGCAACAGGAACATTATCTTGCACAGCGGCACGCATCGCCATGTTTAACGAAAAAGCCGTTTTGCCCATTGAAGGACGTGCTGCCACAATAATCAAATCTGAAGGTTGTAATCCCGCTGTCATACTATCTAAACGATTGTATCCTGTCGTGACACCCGTCACCACATCCTTCTGTTCCATCCGTTGAATCAAGACATCAAAAACATTCGCTATTAATTCTTTGGAGCTGCGAAATTTTTTCGACGACGAACGTTCAGAAATTGCAAAAACAGCCTGTTCAGATTCGTCAAGTAACGACTCAACACTATTTGAACTTTCAAAACAATTACCAATAATAACCGAACAGGCGTCAATTAAACTGCGTAACTGTGATTTATCACGCACAATTGATGCATAATATTCAGGATTCGCTGCACTAATCACACTTTGCACCAACTGTGCAAGATAAGCCGTGCCGCCAATAGCCTCAAGTTTGTTGATACTCTTCAAATATTCAGAAACAGAAACAAGATCAATCGGTGCATTACGTCGGTATAACTCAACAAAAGCAGAAAAAAGAATCCCATGCGCCGGTAAATAAAAATCATCTGCCGTAACAGAATCAACCAATGTATGCAGAACATTGTTACGCAATAACACGCCGGCCAACACAGCTTGCTCAGATTCCACACTGTGTGGGGGGACACGTCGAATCAATTCTTCAGGATTATTAAAAGCAGAATCTCGAGCAGTATTGCCGCGAGCTGTAAACTTTTTTGGAAAAGTTGTAGACATAAAAGAAACTCCCAAAGTGATTTCAACGTTATTTCACAAATCTTATCTTGCCACAAAAAAACACTTTCGGCGACTCAAACATATACATATAAAACTATATTTATAGTAGTATTTAATTCTTTTTCTACGTTATATTCATAAGCTTCTTTATAAAAACTCCTCAAGTCGATTGATACCGCTACGCAAACAATAAAAGGGTGGATGATAAGCAGTGCGAAGCAATGCCATCATCCACCCTTTTATTGTTTGCGTAGCGCGACAAGGGGGCAGGGGGGACTATCCCCCCCCAGAAAAAAACTATTCAGCCGCGTTTTCGTCGGAAGGTGCGCTTTCTGCTTCGGTAGCCGCAGCAGCTTCGGCAGCAGCGGCTTCTTGTGCAGCCACTTCACCCATCCGAGCTTCAGATTCAGAAATAACCTTTACTGTCAGCGAAGCAACCACGTCGGCATGCAAACGCACACGCACGGGATGTTCACCAAGCGTACGGATAGCCTGATCAAAAAGAATACGACGACGGTCAATCTCAATACCTTGAGCCGTTAAGTATTCGCCGACAATAACACTGGTGACCGAACCATACAGCTTGTCGTTATCACCGACACGCATGGGAATAACCAAGGTCAAACCGTCAAGACGAGCGGCAAGACCATCGGCATCGGCACGCAAAGCGTCCATACGAGCTTGCAATTTTTTACGCTCAAGCTCAAAAACTTTTTGGTTTCCGGGCGTCGCAACCATAGCCAAACCTTGGGGCAAAAGAAAATTGCGACCATAGCCGGCTTTAACCGTCACAACATCGCCGAGACGTCCCAAGTTTTCAACATCAGCACGAAGAATAATTTTCATAGCGGCCTCCTAGAGCGTGCTCTTTTTCTTCACGTCGCTGGAATGCGTCGCCGTGTAGAAAAGCAGCGCCATCTGGCGGGCGCGTTTGATCTCTGTAGAAAGTTGGCGTTGGTGTTGGGCACAAGTACCCGTGATCCGCCGAGCAATGATTTTGCCACGTTCTGTCACATAATCACGCAAAATGTCAGGACGCTTATAATCCAAAGGCAAATCTTTGTCTGCACAAAAACGACAAAATTTGCGCCGCGGAGGAAATTTCTTTTTAAATACCATGATTACGCAACCTCCTTCACTTCAGGCTTGCTGTCAGCATTAAGCTGAATCGTCATGAACTTAAACACGCCGTCGCTGATGCGAATGTTGCGTTCCAGTTCAGCCACAGCGTTGCCAGGAGCACAATACTCAAAGCGAACATAATAGCCGCGCATTTGTTTTTGCACAGGGTAAGCAAGATCGCGCATACCCCAATGATCTACCGTTACCATTTCTCCTTGTTCCCGCTCAATCACACCGGTAAATGTGCCGATGAGCGCTTCACGAGCGTCTCCGGCCAATTCCGGGGAAAGGAGAACTAAGGTTTCAAACTTACGCATAAGAAAACTCCTTATGGTCTATGGCTTACACCACCATGGTGCAAGCAAGGCAGTGTGCAAGTACCTTTTTTATATGTATGTTGTCAAGGTTTTTCTTGTGCTTTTAAAGCGTCTTTTTCTCTGAGTTCTTTTATTCCCAAAAATAGCATAACCATATAATAATATTATATTTTATAGATACGTCCTTCTCTCCTTGCAGGTGCTTGTGGCGTGGCACCGTCTCTATAGCCCAAAATTACATGTTCAACACCGACATAGCTTTTATCAATTCCCAATTGTTCCAACAGATTTTGACCAAATGTTGTTTCAAATTCGTCTTTTGCTCTTGAAATACAAGCGGCTCCAAGCCCCAATGATTCTGCAGCAATAAGCATATTTTGCACACAAGCCATTGCATCAAGTTGATACGTATGGCAAAGATTCGGATTGGCAAGAACAATAATGACCGTCGGTGCACCAAAAAAACCGTCTTTGCCTTTTTTCCACAACGCGGTGTTGATTTCTGATACTTTTGCGATGGTGTCTTTGTCCTGAACAACAACAAAAATCGGCGACTGTTTCCCAAGACCGCTTGGGGCATAACTCCCTGCTTCAAGTATGGCGTTCAATTCTTCGTCTTTGATTTGTTCCTGCCTAAAAGATCTACATGTTCTTCTGGATTTGATTGTTTCAAGGATTGTATTCATTGTGGCTCCTATGTTGTCATTTATTGAAAAGCAATGTGAAAAAACAAAAAAGTTCAGTTTATTTGTATGAAAAAAGACATTCAGAGTCGATTGACGCGTTGCATTGAAAACGCGAAAAAGCACAGAACATGTCTTTCCGTGTTTCAGTCTTTTTTGGGGTGCGGCCTTGGTGGGACAAAGGGCTGGGGACGGTATTCCTACGCAGAAATGTGTTCCCCTTACAGAGAGGCTCAATAGACGGCTTTGGGAGTTGTGAGTGCGTGGGGCAGTGCTGCAAAAACGTTTTGGGCAATCAAACGCCAACGATAAGATATTGCAGATGTTTGCGGGCAATATTGGAACGTGTAGCGTGTGATTTCATCATGTTGTTGTGCCGTGACAGCCTCAATTTGAACACGTTCATTCGGTAAAAACGGACAATCTCGACAAATGGCTTCATTGTCTGCTTCAATTTCCAGCATAAACATTTCTACATTGTGTGTCGCACCTTTCATGTCTGCCGTAATCTGCAAACAGCCTTGCGTTGTCAGTTCTGCTGTAGAGCCTTGCCATGTAAACATGTTGATAGCGTCTTGTGGTATTGGTGCGCCACGTTTACCACAGGCCGTTGTGACTGTCATAATCAGTAAAACAAACAATACAATCCGAAACATCAGACATCCTTTTTTGGCGTACCCCAAAGTTTTTTCCACTCCACCAACCGTGCAAAAGCCTCAAGCGGCGTCAATTGTTCAGGGTTGAGATTATTCAAAGCCACAACAAGAGGGTGATCCGGTTTTGGTGGTGGAAGTTTTTGAGTTTCCGGTTTTGTGGGCAATGTCAATCCCGGAAGCACACCCGGCATGAGCGCTTGCACAGGAGACACGGCGGGGCGTTGTTGTTCAAGTTTTGCCAAAACCTCACGTGCGCGCTGCACCACTCCTTGCGGTACGCCTGCCAGTTTGGCAACTTCAATACCATAACTGCGATCCGCGGGGCCCGGAACAAGACGACGCAAAAAAACAATCTCGCCGCCTGATTCATGAATGGCGACATTCATGGTATGGACACCATGCAATGTTTTTTCAAGTGCTGCCAGTTCGTGGTAATGTGTGGCAAAAAGTGTGCGGATTTGTCCGTTTGCACGACGTACCAATTCTTCGGCAACAGCCCATGCCAACGCCAAACCGTCAAATGTGCTTGTGCCGCGCCCTATTTCGTCAAGAATAACCAAACTGCGTTTACTCGCTTGACGCAAAATTCGTGCTGTTTCAATCATTTCAACCATGAACGTGCTTTGTCCTTGACTCAAGTTGTCTGAAGCACCGACTCGAGAAAAAATTCTGTCACATAAACCAATTCGTGCCACCCGTGCAGGAACAAAAGAACCCATCTGTGCCAAAAGACAAATCAACGCTGTTTGACGTAATATTGTCGATTTTCCGGACATGTTGGGGCCTGTAAGCATGATGAAATGTCGCTCGCGATCCATGATCACATCATTCGGTACAAAACTGTTTTGTCCGATGCAGGCTTCAATGACGGGATGACGTCCTTCGCGAATTTCCAAGCTTCCCGAATCGTCCAATTCCGGACGGTTCCACATGTTCCGCACAGCCACATCGGCCAACGCTTGCCAAAAATCGAGTTGTGCCAAACAATGCGCCATGAATAACAATCGTGTGCGACACGCTGCAACTTCGTCGCGCACAGTTTGAAAAAGTTTATACTCAAGGCTGTTGCGCATTTCGGATGCAGAGAGTCTTTTTTGTTCCAACTCCACAAGCGCCGGGGTAGAAAAACGTTCGGCATTGGCGAGTGTTTGTCGACGAACAAAATGTGCGGGGGGGCGACCGCCGGAGGCCTTGGACAATTCAAAATAATAGCCGAACACACGATTGTATCCCAATTTGAGTTTGGGAACGGTTTTTTGTTCTTCAAGAAGAAGTTCGTTGAGTTTTTGCTCGCCGTGGTCAACAAGATCAATCAATTCATCAAGTTCTGCATGATACCCTTGTTTAAACAGGCCGCCTTCAGTGATTTGTGTGGGCGGATTGTCAACCAAAGCGAGTGTGAGTAGATTCTGAATGTCAGCTAAGTCGTCCCAATGGTGCACCAAGGAACGTAAGGCTGTCGGAAGATGTTCAAAAGACACTTCGGAAGAATCAGGTAAGGATGGAAGTTTGGTCAACGTTTGATACAAGGTAGGTAAAACGGCAAGGCTTTGACGCACGGCACACAAATCATTCGGTACGGTGCGATTAAGGCTTACTCTGGTAGAGAGTCTTTCCAAGTCTTGTACTGTTTGCAACAACGAACTCAGGGCTGTACGACAGGTTTCGTTTTCAACCAAAAACGCCACAACATCGTGTGTTTCTTGAATACGTTGTTTCTCACGCCAAGGATTGTGTAAGCGATCTTCAAGTAATCGTCCGCCCATGGGGGTATGTGTATGATCAAGCACGGCGCGCAAGGTTCCGACACCTTTCCTACCGTCAAGGCATTGAAACAATTCCAAATTGCGTTCTGTGACCTCATCAAGCACCATATATTGCGCGGGATCAAGGGCTGTAAATGGTACAAAGTGTGTGATATCACGCAATTGTGTCTGCTCCAAATAGGCCAATAATGCACCGCAACAACAAACCAATTCAGAGCGTTTTTCCAACCCTAACGCTGCAGCTTCTTGAACACCTTGGGCGCGAAGCAGTCGTTCCAAAGCCCGTTTATATTGAAAGGCCGTGCGAGTGGGTAACGAAACAATATGCATTTTGCCGTCATTGCCGTTTTTGACGGCATCGGGCAGTTCAAAGCCTTCGGGAATCAGAAGTTCACGCGGCGACATTTTGAGAATCCACTGCCACATTTCCGAACGCTTGCGAACCTGAAGCCCTGCCCAAACCCCTGTAGACACATCTGCCCAAGCAACGGCACCCGTGTCGGTCATTTTATTCCAAAAAGCAGCGGCCAGCCAGCAATGTCTTTTGGCTTCGAGGCTGTCTTCATCAAGGGTTGTGCCGGGGGTGATGACTTGTGTAACGGCGCGTTCGACTAAACCTTTGGCTTCTCGGGGATCTTGTATTTGATCGCAGAGGGCAACAGTATAGCCTTTGTTGATCAGCTGATTGATGTAGTTCTTTGCTGAATGCCACGGTACCCCACACATGGCAATGGGATTTTCTGCATGGGGATTTCTTGCTGTTAGGGTCAGTTGCAGTTCTCGAGCGGCAACTTCCGCATCTGTGAAAAAAAGTTCATAAAAATCACCCATGCGGTAAAACAATAAGGCATTGGGATATTGTTCCTTAATGCTCAGGTATTGTTCAAACATGGGCGTTAATTTTTGTTTTGTGGCAATGGACATGCTATCTCTTTATGTGAGCAAAGGAGGTCAAAAGGATACGGGATAGATAAACATCACTGTTTCGGACGACCGTCATCAATCGTTTTATAGTCTTCGGGATCCAGATCGATAGTTTCATGCGCGCGGAGTGATTCGGATGTTGTTTGATTTTGTTGTGTATGCTTTTTTTGTTTTTCTGCGCGTTGTGTTACATCTGTCGGTATATTCATGTGTCGAAATCGAATGACTCGAAAGGTGTTGTTTTGTCCTTCTGTTTTGGAATGACGCAATGACAACGCGCCAAAAAACATCAAAACAGCGATAAATCCAAGCACAAAAAGACCGATGGTCGTGAAAAAAAACAACGCGACGACAGCACCGATCACTGTGCCAATCAATGCCAGAAAACGCCCCAAACTGTACATGGCAAACCCAATATAAGCGTTAAAAATTGTTTTTAAAAAAGTTTCTGTAGAAGTAAACAATAAAGCATCTTTGTTCAATGTCCAGTCTTGTTCGTGGGATTCAGGTGAAAAACATACTGTTCAAGTATCAGAACTCGACAGGCAACGGCGATGCATGATGTTTTTTACACAATAAAAACAATATATGCGACGAGTCATAAGCTACAGCGATTCATAATGCCATTGTCTGTTCACAACATTCAAAGTTGAATCATTTCGGTGTCATGATATCCCAATACAAACACGCCTGATTGCCGTCAACCCATGAGACATTTTGGGGATACAATCCCAGTGTTTCCCAAAGGGGCAACAGGTTGCGTTTATAACCGGCAAACATGCCTTGGCAGTGGCGCGGGAACGAAGCTCCCACTAGGCGTCGGTTCTGCGCCTGCGTATGAACGATATCACGTACACGTAAAAATAATGCTTTGGCTTGAATCATATTGCCAAGGGCAGCGTGCCGAGGGCCGGCAAGAACCTGTGCGTCAAATTCGGCTTCGGGCGCAACACTCAAACGAATAATGGGAATTTCTTGTTTCCATGCCTCGGCAACCGCAGGAGCAAGACAGTCAACGGTTTTTTTTATATCCCACGGTATATAGAGTCCGTCTTGCCAACGTTTCGCCAAAGCTGTTTTGGCAATAACCAAGCATGGATACAAACGCATAAAGTTTGGTTGTAGTGCCAACGCCGTGTGTACGTCTTCCAACGCAGTACGTTCTGTCATACATGGTAAACCCGGCATCAACTGGATACCCAACTCTAAGCCCGCCTCACGAACAAGTAAACAACCGCGACGAGCTGTCGTCGTTTCATATCCGCGTTCAGAAGCACGCAACACACGCGCATCAAAGGATTGAATCCCCAATTCAATACAATCAAGTCCCAATTCGTGCAAGGTACGCAAGCGATCCAAATCGACGGCGTCCGGGCGTGTCGAACAACGAACACGATGCACAGCACCTTGTTTTCGTCCATAAGCGGCAAGTTCCAGACAAGCCAACTGATCGTGCCAAGGCAACGCGGTAAAGGTGCCGCCATAAAAAGCCAGTTCAATAGGCTCAGCACCGCGAAGGACTCGCTCCTCCAGAGCCTGTTGTACGGCTTCCAAACGTTGAGAGAGAGGTTGTAGATTTTGCCCTGTTTGTAATTCTTGCGCACAAAAGATACAGCGCTGTGGACAGCCTGCAAACGGTAAAAAAACGGGAAATATACGTCGTGAAATATTACCCGAAGGTGCAGGAAGCCAAAACCGTGTCATCGGTTTATCCTTTTTTCTTTTTTATCGTATCGTTTTTCTTCAAGAGAGACGACAACACGCTCCGGAAGGATACTCAGTTATGAGAATCTGTCGTTATTTCTCTCTTGTAAAAAACGCGCGGCACCCCATAAAGCAACCTGCGAATTGGTCACCAACGACACGGGAATACGCTGTAAAACATTTTGATATTCCTTACTGTTTTCCATAAATGCATCCAAAAATGCCGGATGCTGTACAAGTGAGGGGGTACTCATGGCAACACCTCCCGTAATAAAAATACCGTCAAAGGCTAAGGTTTGTAAGGCCAAAGCTTGCGTGGCGCGTCCGTAAAGTCGCGCAAAATGTTCACCTACGGGAGTGTGCTCCAAGTGTTTGACGACATTGGCAGGCGTCAGAATTTCACCTGTGTAGTATTCATGGAGTAAAGTCAAGCCTTTTCCTGTTAAAACAGTATCGCCGATGATGGGTAAGTCTTTTTTACGGAGAAAATGTCCATAGTCGCTTTCTTCGGGGTATAGAGGAAACGGTGCGTGACCACCTTCAGAAGGCAACACATGCCATGTGCCCGCCATAAAACGCACACTGCAATACCCAAGTCCTGTTCCCGCCCCGATGACAGCAAACGTTGTCGTGCTGGAGGCCGATACGGTGTTGTTGGGCAACGTGTTTGGTGTGTGTATGGGCAGGTGTTGTTGTGCCTCGGGCAGTAAACACGCCCACCCTTGTGCTATAAAATCATTTAAAAGCCATGTTTTTTTTGGAAGCTGTGCGCAAGACAATATATCTAAATCAATATTCCACGACACGTTGGGCAATATTGCGACACGTTCGTTATAGACAACTCCGGGAACCGCCAAGGCACACGCATGAAAAGGAAAAGACCACTGTTGAAAAACGTTTTCCAACAATTCTTGCAGTGATAAAAAATCTTTTGTTGCCAAATGGAGGTACCCAGACAACACCAACATATTTTTTTTGTGTGCCTCGGGATGATAGCGGAAGTGAGCGAAACGACAATGTGTGCCGCCAATGTCTGCCACAAGCCAGTCTTGCACAGATTTTTTTTGTACAGGACTTTTTGGTATTGTGTTTTCTTGATTTTGACAGGCTTGGCTTGAACTCATTTCATTTGAACTCGTTTGACTTGGGCACGCTTGCTTTTGAGACACACGTTTTTGTGTTATATCCATACACTCACTCCGAAAGGACAGGCATTGTGCGCAGTTCTTTTGTTTCAATTTGGGATTGAATGATTGTTGCGTGTTCCATCAGCCATGTGTCTTGTTCATGGCTCAAGTCTTGGCGTTGAAGTTCTGAGACCACCAACGAACAAATGTGTTCTATTGTTTCACAAACGCTTTCTGCTTGCCGTGTTGTTTTTGTGTGTTTTTCCATAAGCTGTTTGAGCTGTTCGGCAACCGTTTTGCCTAAAATAGGTAAATCGGATAATGCTCGAAAAGCCCATTTATAAAACGGCATATAACGACGATTCAGTAAAAAAATTAATGAAATGACTTGCTCTGTGGCGCGTGCCACAGTGAGTGCTACGGTGACGGTATCGTGGCGTTGCAACGTTCGCGGCAGGTTGTATTGTCCTGTTTGTGCTAATCCTGCACAGCGTGCCGCAAGTTTTTTGAGCCACACGTCACGAGGATAGAAGTCGAGCAAGTGCTCTCTGTGGGTGCTGAATACACCAAGCGCGTCGTCAAACACTGCACCGTTTGTACACACCGCCAAAAACGGTTCGGGAATCGCACGCCACTCATGCCAATGTTGCGGTAGAGTGGGCAATCCCGTAAAACGTGCATAAAATGATTCAATACCCAAAACACCAATGCGTCCTTGTGGATCGGGATGATGTAAGCGTACGGGAAAACCTTCAAAGGCTTGTGGCAAGTCACTCAACACGGCGTTGACTCGTAAGCGAGCCTCGGCGACCATATCTTGTGGTAACCACATACAAAAGGCAGGCCCCCAATCGTGATCGCGAGAAAATTCATCGTCAAAGCCAAAGCATTCTGAACCTTCACCGACAAGCCCACACGCCATTTGTGAAAAGAGGCTCGGCAAACGTCGTTCAAGCAACACTTTTCCATGCTCTGCATATAAGCGATGAGCCAGTATCAAACCGCTGTTTTCCATTGCACAACCTTTTTTTGTTGTTTGACAAAAGCTGTATTGATTGAGAAAAAGACGTCTACACATACAGACTCTTTCAGAGAGTCGCGAGCCTGTCAATACAGAAAAAAGCATGGACAGAGGATGTTGTCTTTATTTAAGGGCAAACTGTGATCTCCAATAGAATACAAAAACAGACGGAGGGACGTATGGAGCGCGGACGAGATCAGCTTCTTGAGGCCATTATTGATTGTGAGTTGGAAATGTTTTTGGCGACGGTCAATCGTGGTGGCCCTGCAGCCTGTCAACAAAATCCCGATATGTTTCGTTTGATGCGTTGGATGAATCATTCGGTACATGAAGACGCGACTTTGCGTGTGTATCTTGAAGATTTAACAACAGCCAAGGCAGAAGGGCGTAATGTGATGACAGAAAAATATGCTCGTATGGAAAATCTTTTGCCGCCGCTTTCGGATCATCCTGCCATTGCCCTGATCGCCGAAACAGAAAATGCATGGCGTAATGCAGCCAAACAAATTTATCCGTTATCTATGCGCGGACGTGATCAGGAAGATTTTCAAAGATACCGTTCCTGTGAACTTGAAACGTTCAGCGATGCAACGCTTGAATGTTTTTTGGCAGAAATTGAAAACGCGCAGGCCACAGGGCGAAATCTTGCGGAAGAACGTTATGAAAATCTTTGGAAACGCTTGGGTTGGGATTCGTTAGCCGCTCATGAAGCCGCCGCACGCGCCAAAGAGGAACAATAAGCGCTCATGTCACACATACCTGAAAATCCCTTGCCACAAAACATGACCACTGCAAATATGACACAACGAAATACCACTCGTTCTTTAACCCTTGGTTCTGTTCGTGTGGGCGGCGGAGCGCCTGTTGTAGTACAAAGCATGACCAACACCGACACGCGCCATGTTGAAGAAACGTTGGTACAAATTACCGATTTAGCCGAGGCGGGGTGTGAACTTGTGCGTCTTGCCGTGCTTGATATGGCAGCCGCGCAAGCGTTGCAATCGTTATGTTTGCAAAGTCCCGTACCGCTCATTGCCGATATTCATTTTGATTCGCGTTTGGCGATCGCGGCACTTGAAAGCGGTGTTGCCGGTTTAAGAATCAACCCCGGTAACATTGGCGGACGAGAGAAGGTTGACGCGGTGGTGGATGCGGCAAAAATGCATAATGCTGTGATTCGCGTCGGTGTCAACGGTGGTTCATTGGGAAAAGATATTCTTCAACGATATGGTTCACCTACGCCCGAAGCAATGGTCGAAAGTGCATTGGGGCATATTCGTATGCTTGAAGCGCGGCATTTTTACGACATCAAGATTTCACTCAAGTCGTCATCGGTTATAGATACCGTCACGGCCTACCGTTTGCTTGCACAGCAATGTAGTTATCCGTTACATCTTGGTGTGACTGAAGCGGGAACACTGATGCGTGGTACGGTTAAATCCTCTGTTGCGTTGGGGATTTTACTTGCCGAAGGGTTGGGGGATACCATTCGTATTTCTCTCACAGCCGATCCGCTTGAAGAGGTGAAGGTTGCGTGGGAATTGTTGCGTGCATTGAATTTGCGTCATCGCGGCCCTGAGATCATTTCGTGTCCGACATGCGGCAGGACAGAAATAGATCTGATGCATCTGGCACAACAAGTTGAAAATCATCTCTGTAATGAAACACGTTCCATAAAGGTTGCCGTGATGGGTTGTGTGGTCAATGGCCCGGGAGAAGCAAAAGAAGCAGATATCGGCCTTGCAGGGGGAAGAAATAAAGGCATCATTTTTCGTAAAGGTGAAATTATTCGCCATGCCAACGGACAAGAAGCACTGTTGCAAGCGTTTTTGGAAGAATTGGATCGTCTCTTAGCGGATGCAGAATAGTTTTTTTACAAAACATTCATCTCATGCTCACACGAAACTGCTTTGCCATGAGATGAATGTTTATATGTTTTGTCAAGAAAGATAAACAAGCTTTGAGGGTGTATATACAGACATGCATATGACCAAAAAAGAACATGAAATTGAACGTAGGAGACAAAAAATGTTGATATCAGACCGATCTAGCGTGCGATGACAACGAAGTTATCACGACGATTTTGTGCCCAAACAGCGGGGCCTGTCCCGTCAACGGCGGGTCGTTCTTTTCCGTAGCTGATGATTTCAAGTTGTGCGGGATTCACACCTAACATAACCATAAATTCATACGCGGCACGGGCACGGCGTTCACCAAGAGCGAGGTTGTATTCTTGTGTTCCGCGGGCATCGCAATTACCTTCTATACGGACACGAATGCTGGGGTAGGCTTTCATGAGTTCTGCTTTTTGGCGTAAAATATCACGATATTCCGGTTTAATATCAAATTTATCAAAGTCGAAATAAATGATTCCGCTTGTGATTGTTTCTGCCGCACGTTCCACCGCAGTAGCAGAGCCTTCAAGGCTGGGTGCCGTTGTTTCTTGTGGTTCTTGAATCACTTGTTTCGAGCTGCATCCTACCCCAAGACCCAATACGAGCACCAAAGCGAGAGCCCATCCGAAGCGTTTTACCATCATACACCTCCATAATCATTTTTATCTGTTTTGTTTACATGAAACATTCATCGACACACAATTCTTTTTGTTTAGGCAGGTCTTTGTTCATTGTCAAGTCGTTGTTTTTTTTTACTCGCTTGAGTTGACATGTTGACCTTCCGTGCTGTCATAAGTTTTGACTGACTTTTAAAACAGAAAACTTGACAGTAAAGTCGGACTGACAGTATATATTTATGTCGCGCTCGTAGCTCAGTTGGATAGAGCGACAGCCTCCTAAGCTGTAGGCCGCAGGTTCGATTCCTGCCGGGCGCACCATATAAA
>CAYJFB010000006.1:0-31535 GCA_964369685.1 uncultured Desulfovibrionaceae bacterium
AAGCGGTCGCCGCGGTCTTCGCGGTTAAAGCGTCCTTCTTGACGATCACGGGGAAAGCGGTCGCCGCGGTCTTCGCGGTTAAAGCGTCCTTCTTGACGGTCACGGGGGAAGCGGTCGCCGCGGTCTTCGCGGTTAAAGCGTCCTTCTTGACGGTCACGGGGAAAGCGGTCGCCGCGGTCTTCGCGGTTAAAGCGTCCTTCTTGACGGTCACGGGGGAAGCGGTCGCCGCGGTCTTCACGATGAAAGCGTCCTTCTTGACGGTCACGGGGGAAGCGGTCGCCGCGATCTTCGCGATGAAAGCGTCCGTCTTGGCGGTCACGGGGAAAATCCGCAGAGCGCGTTTTGTTTTCATCATTAGTAGGGGTAGTTTTTTCGTGCTCTGAGGGATTGTCGTTTTCCGAATGTTCACTTCGAGGCTGAGAAAAACGGTGGAATGAGTGCTGATCGCTCATGATCGGGCTCCTCCATGATAGGGGCTGCGCAAAAAGGTAAACAACTCTTCAATCGTATCAATAAAATGATACAACGAAAGAAGAGATAAAATAACCTGATTCATAAAAATTATAAATAAGGTTCACAAAAAGCAAAATATATAGAGATAACGTCCGTCACGCGTTTCGTTCTCGAAAAGGTGTTCAAGGGAGCTTGTGTTCTGTGCATATTTGAGGAAGGATAGGTAATAAAACAGACAAGGGCTTGTGGCCAGACTTGACATAAAAACGTCTACAAAATCATTATTTATGATGTTTACACGGAATCAAATATAAAGGCAATGCCTTTTCAAGGCTCTGTCTTACATTTTAGTGTCAATATATATTTAGCGCGTCTCGGCATTCACTCAGCAAAACTAATGTAAAAACAAACAGTTAACAACTTTTATGATACATCATTTATAGTATGCTTTGATGTTGTGCTGACGAACGTTGCTCTAAAAGTTTCATGTTGTCAAGTCTTCTCCGGTTGATGTTTTGTGTATAAACCCACTTGTCAAAAAAAGTTTGCTCTTGTAGTTTTGGTATGTCTTTTAGGGAGTGGATTCGTGTTGTGTATCATCATGTCATTTATTAACAGTAAGGAATAGAGTATGCCGTTGATTTGCCCTCAATGTCGGTATGAATTTTCTCCTTGGCGCAATCCCGCACCGACGGTTGATGTTGTGATTATGGATGCCGAACGCGGTGTACTTTTGATTCGTCGTGCCAATCCGCCTTTGGGATATGCTTTGCCCGGAGGGTTTGTGGATGAAGGCGAGAGTGTGGAACATGCTGCTGTTCGCGAGGCCTTGGAAGAGACGGGATTGGTTGTGCGTTTGACAGCGTTACTTGGGGTATATTCCAATCCGAAACGCGATTTGAGAAAACACACCATGTCAACAGTTTTTTTGGCACAAGCCGAAGATTTGTCCACATTAAAAGCCGGTGACGACGCCGCTGATGCAGGCTTCTTTTCTTTTGAAGCCTTACCTGAACTGGTTTTTGATCACGCTCGGATCCTAACTCATGCCAAAGCGGTTTTATGTGGAGAACGCCCTGCCGCAGCCATTTCTGAACGGGATGACAATGCCCCTTATAGCGAATAACAACACGAAAGAAAAAGATTTTCCATGTTCACTTGTGGGGGTTGTGTTGGCAGGAGGACGTTCACGGCGGCTTGGGCATGATAAACGTATCGTGCGGCTTGATGACAAATCCATGACGTTATTGGAACATGTGATTGAGGTGTTGCGACAGTGTGTGGAGAAGATTGCCGTTTCGCACCGTGCCGAAGAGAAACCTGTTTGTCAGGACGCGTCGTTATACCATTTTATATCGGATGTTGTGCCGCAGGGTCAACATCTCGGTCCGTTTGGTGCTGTCTATTCTTGTTTACGAACGTTAAAAGCGCCTATTTTGGTTGTACCGTGTGATTTGCCGTTTCTGACGACTGAAACATTACAAAATCTGATACGACAACGTGATTGTGCACGAAAACACGCCTTGCGATACGATGTACCGTTACCGTTAATGACCACATACAGACAGGAAAAAACAGGTTTTATTGAAGGGCTTATGGCGATTTATGAATATGAGGCGTTGCCCTTTTTTGAAAACGCGTTGAGCTTGGGTATATACAAACTCAACAGCGTGATCGATCCTGCACGGCGTGTGGACATTGTATATTCTGAAAAAGAAGCAAAACCTTTTTTTAATCTTAATTATCCTGACGACTTGCGTCGGGCAAGGACACTTATCCATATGCATCGGCCTTTCTCGGCAGAGCCGGCACCGCACACAGCCGCCACGGGCTCTTTTTTGGAAGACGCTTTGGGACGCAGTATTCGCTATGTACGCCTATCTGTGACAGATCGTTGTAATTTACGTTGTTTTTATTGCAGTAATGAAGCGAAAAATTTTATTCCTCATACAGCGGTTTTGCGTTATGAAGAGATGGAACGTCTTGTCGGTGTGCTTCGCCATATGGGTGTGGGGAAGGTGCGCATTACAGGTGGGGAACCTTTTGTGCGTAAGGGATTGGTGCCTTTTCTTGAGCGTTTGCATGAAAAAGATCCGCAACTTGATTTGCGAGTAACAACGAACGGAACCCTTGTGAAGCCGTACATTACGGCCTTGGCCGAGTGCAAGCTGAATGCCGTGAATCTTTCGCTTGACACGTTGCAACCGGCAACGTTTATGAAGTTGACCCAACATGACGGTTTATCAAAAGTGTTGGACAATTTGGAGGCAATGCTGGCTGTCGGGTTGCGCGTCAAGCTAAATGCGGTGGCTTTACGCGGTGTGAATGACGGGCAACTGAAAGATTTTTTGGCGATAGCGCAACAATATAAAATTGATGTGCGTTTTATTGAATTTATGCCGATGGGTGAAGACACGCAGTGGAATCAATCATTTTTTTGGTCTGCCGAAGAGATTGTGCAGGCCGCACAAACATTGACGAATTTAAGACCTTCAAGGCTTGCTGAAGACAATCTTGGTCCTGCACGGATGTATGATCTTGATGGTGGTGGACGTTTAGGTGTTATTTCGGCTGTTTCAAATCATTTTTGCGGCACATGCAATCGCCTGAGGATTACGGCTTCGGGGCAGTTACGTACATGTTTGTTTGATGATCGTGAATACAGTTTGCGGCAGGCACTTCGTCATCCGCATATTCAAGATCAAACGCTTATGCGTATCATACAACGCGCGTTGCAAAACAAACCGCTTGGCGTTCACCTGCTTGAAGCACGGGAGCAACACGTCGCACGGCAACGCATGATGTCTATCGGCGGATAGATTCTATTTTTTTCTGGGGGAGCTAAGCCCCCCAGACCCCCCTTAATCCTGCGGCGCACTGAAACGCGCAAAAGAATATTGTTTCTGCATAATCATGTGCGATCGCGTTTTCAGTGCGCCGCAGTTCAAGCGCCTCTGAGAGTCTTTCTGCAAAAAAAGAACGGCATCCAGTACATATCATTAGAGCGTGTCGACACCATTAAGAAAAATTAAAATACCCTTACTATAGTGTTTGAGTATCCATCTTGTAAAATGTTCACCATACCGACCAATCAATACAAGAGGCATTTCCATTCACCAAAAAAATAAAAAAGAACAACGTATGAAATCTTGTTTTTGTTTAGCGGCACCGAGATCGGGCGAGGGGAAAACGACGCTCAGTATTGCTTTGATGCGTGCGTTGGTTCGGCGCGGTTTGGGTGTGCAAGCCTTTAAATGCGGCCCTGATTATATTGATCCCACTTTTCATGCACAAGCAACCGGACGCGCGGCGTATAATCTTGATACATGGATGATGGGTAAGCATGGGGTGCGTGCGTTGTGGGCGCGTCATGCGTCTCATATGGATGTGGGCGTTTGTGAAGGCGTTATGGGGTTGCTTGACGGGCGTGATGTCGGCAGTTTGGAAGGCAGCACCTTGGGTTGTGCGCAAGCGTTGGATTTACCGCTTATTTTAGTTTGCAATGTTCGCGGTATGGCTGCTTCGATTGCGGCATTGGTAGAAGGTTTCCAGCGTCATGCACAGCGTGCCGGTGTTGCACTTGTGGGCATTATTGGTAATCAAGCAGGCAGTTCTCGACATGTTGAAATATTGCGTCGAGCGTTGGAATATGAGGGACTGCCGCCGTTTCTCGGTGCTTGTCCGCGTAATCCGGATTGGGCGCTTCCCGAGCGTCAATTGGGTCTGATTCCTTCCGACGAATTGGGAACAACAGAAGCGTGGCTTGATGCATTGGGAACGTCTGCGGCACAACATATTGATATTGATCGCCTGTTGGCACTGACCGCCACACACACAATACAAAAACAAAACACAGATAACGATACAATGATCGATGCCGCGAGACAACCGTGTCAAACAAAAGACACTCACGGCAACACAAACCTCAATCAATCGAAACACCGTGATACTGCGGCAAGCGCACAGTGCGAAGCACTGAAGCTTGCCGCAGCAACAAGGGGGTTCGGGGGGGATTATCCCCCCCGCAAAAAAAAGCGTTTGGGGATTGCCAAGGATAAGGCCTTTTGTTTTTATTATGAAGAAAATGAGCACGCATTGCGTGCAAACGGTTGGGAACTTGTACCTTTTTCACCGTTAATCGATACCATGTTACCCGCATCGCTCGACGCGGTATATCTTGGTGGGGGGTATCCGGAAACGTTTGCCGCCGAACTTTCTGCCAATGTAGGCATGCGTCGTTCCATTGCGGCATTTGCTGAGCAAGGTGGTGAAATCTATGCAGAATGCGGCGGGTACATGTATCTTTGTTCCTACCTAGAAGCCCATGAAGAAAGCGACGGCACAAAAGGGACACGGCATTCTTGGCCGATGTGCGGTATCATTGACGCCACCGCTACCATGGGACAAGGTATCCGCTCTTTGGGTTATCGAGAGGTTGAGCTCTTTACAGAAGCACCCTTTGGTTTACAAGCTCAGCGTTTCCGCGGACACGAATTTCATTGGTCAAACATTGTGTTACACCGTGAATATTCACCACTTTACACCGTAAAAACCCGTACAGGAACAGAGGTTTGCGGTGTTAATCTTGGTCATGTCAAAGCCGGATATATACATCTTTATTGGGGCATCGGCGCTTGGAGTGCCGTACAGGCAACAACGATGGACACGCCCACGGCACACAACAGCATCTCTACAAATGACACACAACAGCAAGGCTTGCTGATATTGCTCAACGGCGCGTCGAGTGCGGGGAAAACGACTTTGGCAAAAGCATTACAAGCTTGTCTTTTTGAAAAACATGGTGTGTTGAGCGTGTGTTTTTCGATTGATGACTTTTTAAAAGGCTTGCCGAACCAGCCTGAAACGGTTGTCGCCGGGGTGGCGTCTATGGGGTGTGCGTTGATTCACAGTTTTCATGCTGCTGTGGCAACGGCGGTTGAAGGCGGCGCACTCGTTATTGCCGATCATGTGATTGGTGAAGAAGAGGCTTGGATTGCCGATTTATATCAACGTGTCGGAGCACAACAGATTCTGCCTGTGCAAGTATCCTGCGAACTTAAAACATTACAACAGCGTGAAGAACAACGCACCGATCGCACAGCCGACTGGCCTCATGCCGCACGCCAAGCACACAACATACACCGCCCTTTGCCCAAGCAAATCCATGTAGACACAACAAAAACGTCTCCAAAAGCGTGTGCCGAAAGCATCATTCTTGCGTTTGAAACGATTGGTTTTCACACAAGAAACCCAAACATATTGTAAAAAATCAAAAAGGAGAAAACAATGGCTTTTTTTAACAAAGAATTTTCTGTTCTTAGCCAAGAGCAACTAGAGCGAGTTCATGCCTTGACCTTGGAAGTGCTTCGCCTGAAAGGCGTGCTTTTTTATTCCGATAAAGCAAAAAAAATATTGAAAAAACACGGTGCAATCGTTGACGGCGACTGTGTTCGTTTTTCTCCTTCCATGGTCGATCGTTGCCTTGCTCAATGCCCTTCGGGATTTTTCTGGACAGCACGCAACAACAAACACTCCATCTATGTCGGGATCGGCCAACAAACCTTCCATGTCATGCAAGATCACGGTCCTGTCTTTCTTCAAGAATTGGACGGCACACGACGGCACGGAACCCTTGAAGACGTGCGCAACTTTTATAAATTAGGACAAACCAGCAATGTCAGCAGTGTTGTGGGACAATGCACAATTGATCCGTACGACATTGCAGAAGCCCCCAATAAGCACCTGCAAATTGTTCATGAACTGCTCAAACTCACTGACAAACCACTCATGATTTGGCCATTAAACACCGCCGAAGACAGTCACAATGTGTTCAAAATGATTGAAATGGTCATGGGTCAAAACTATTTGGCAAACAATTATTGTGTTTCAAGTTCCGTATGCAGCCTTTCTCCTTTGCAATACGCGGCCGATTCCTCAGACACCGTCATCGCGTATGCCGAAGTGAATCAGCCTATTTTTATTTTGAGTTCACCCATGCTCGGTGTGAGCGTTCCCGCGTCTGGGATTGCCGGCCTTGTAACACAAAACGCGGAAGTGTTGGCAGGCATTGTTTTGGCACAATGCGTTCAACCGGGACTCCCTTGTATTTACGGCACGGCAACCCAATTGACCGACATGCGCACAGGTGCCTATGTGACGGGTTCTCCCGATTCAAATTTGGTTGATCGCGCCGGTTTGCAGCTGGCTCAACAACTCTACAATATCCCAACAAGAACTCTTGCAGGCAATACCGACGCAAAAATGCCCGATATTCAAGCCGGCTATGAGACTATGCAAAACTATATTCAGCTCGTCATGGGCGGCAGTCATATGATTAATGAATGTCTGGGTGTTTTGGACGGCATGATGACCGTTTCTTATGAAAAATATATTATTGATGAAGAATTGCTTCAGCGTGTCAAACGCATGATGAAAGGTATCGATACCCATGAATTCAGTTTTGATATTGACGTGATTTTGCAAACACCGCACAAAGAATCATTCCTGACGCATGAAACAACGTTTGATTTATGTAAAAAACAATGGATAGCCCCGACATCACACTGGAACAGTTATGACGCATGGATTGCCGAAGGTTCTCCGTCCGTGACCGAGCGTGCCGCAAAACAATGTGCAGAGCGCCTTGCAGCAGCTTCTGATGATCTGCTGGGAAAAGCATTGAATAAAGAACTCGAGAAATTTGTGAAAAAAAACACTTAAATGATATCTTTGTCTGTCAAGAAACAACAGATTGAATAAAAAAGGTTCTCTTTTCATAATCTTTATACAGAGCACACAAAACAATCTCCCGTTTACGCGGCGTGTTTTGTGTGCTTTTTTATATTTAACTACTTTTTATACTTAAGTATTATTTTATAAAAAACAGCTATGAAAAAACTACATTTCTGTATAAAATATACTCTGTGTATTCTTTTTACATAAAAACATAGATTTTTGTCATATATACTGAAAAAAGACTGGACAGAGAAGAAAAGGCAGGGTACATTTAAAACCACAAAAAAGATATATCAAAAGTCATTTTAAAAGGTGTTGTCTTTATTTTAAGAAAAAATGAACAAGCTGTTCAAGCCCTTCGGCTCAGCCCCTTTTTGACTGAGATTGTTGTCCATAACATTCAATAGATATAGCCGGTTGTTTACAATAAAGAGGCATAAGAAAAAGCCTTGGCATTATGAAAAACCGCTATGACACCATTTTGCAACTGATACATCAGTTTTCCTGAAAAGGAGCATAGTATGCACGGTAAGGCGTTAATCTTGGAAGTTCTGAAAGGCAATGCTGTTGAACGCACTCCCTGGGTGCCCTACACAGGCTCTCAAATCGCTAACCTGAAAGGGTATACAGCAAAAGAAATGTTTCAAAGCGCAGACAAATTACTTGAATGCTGCCTTGAAGCCGAAGTTCAATACACCCCCGACGGAATGACCCCCATGTTTGACCTGCAAGTCGAAGCCGAAATTTTGGGTTGCGATTTGACATGGTACGACAACACGCCCCCCACAGTATGCACGCATCCCTTGAGCGATGACTTTGTTATTCCCACACAAAAAATTAACGCAACCGATGGCCGTATCCCCTTGATTGTTGATGTCATGAAACGTTTTAAAGCCGCAAAACCGGATGTGGCCATGTATGGCTTGGTGTGCGGTCCCTTCACCTTGGCATCGCATTTGCGCGGCACCAACATCTTTATGGATATGTACGACAACGAAGACGGCGTGAAAGCCCTCGTTGCGTACTGCGAAGAAGCCGTGCGTCAAGTTGCGGAATATTATATTGAAGCAGGCTGTGATATTATTGCTGCCGTTGATCCCTTGGTTTCGCAAATTTCCCCCGAAATGTTTGAAACCTTCCTGACGGGTCCCTATAGCACCTTCTTTACCAAAATGCGCGAAAAAGGTGTGCCGTCTTCGTTCTTTGTTTGTGGTGACGCAACCAAAAATATCGAACCCATGTGCCTCACCAAACCCGATTGCATCGCCATTGATGAAAACGTGGATATCGTGACGGCCAAAAAAATTACCGACGCGCACAACATCACTATCTCCGGTAACCTGCAATTGACCATCACCATGCTTCTCGGTACTCAACAAGACAACCAAAAATCCGCCATTGAATTGATGGATAAAATGGGTACTCACCGCTTCATTCTTGCTCCCGGTTGCGACGTGCCCTTTGATGCGCCCGCAGCGAACCTCATCGGTGTGGGACAAGCCGTCCATAACACCGAAGCTGTTCGCAAAGCCCTTGAAAACTATGTCGCCAAAGACAACCTGCCCGAAATCGAATTGCCTGACTATGCCAACCTCGATCACGTCTTGGTCGAAGTTGTTACTATCGACTCCCAAACCTGCGCCGCTTGCGGATACATGGTTGCTGTCGCAAAAGATACAGCCAAACGTTTCGGTGACAATGTCAAAGTGGTTGAACGCTCGATCATGTATCCAGAAACATTGGCCTTCATTACCAAAATTGGCTTGGCAAATCTGCCTACTATTCTGGTACAAGGAGAAATCAAACACATTTCTTTGATTCCTCCTATTGATAAACTGGCAAGCGAAGTCGAAGAAGCCTTGCAAAAAATCAAAGCCTAAATCACTTTTGTTTGTATTTGAACCTGAAGCGCGTGTCTTCAAGAAGCATAGGGCTTCAGGTTCAAATAAAAAGTGAATGAACAGGGTTGATTTATGATTGAAAAGAGTTATTTATTCATGTGAGATAAACGCTCTCAATCATAATATAAAGTGTGGTGTTCGTTTTTTTTATACAGTTTTGTTTATCAGGGCTTGATTATGCAAAAACAGCTTGTCGTCCTTTCAGGCTTTCTCGGAAGCGGTAAAACTACAGTACTTTGTAAGCTTCTTGCTCGCTATGCCGATCGGAACATCGCTGTCTTATTAAATGATTTTGGTGATATTCCCGTTGACGGAGCCGTATTGCGCCGCTCGGGCGTGGAAAACGGTTTGATCCTTGAAATCGGTGGCGGTTCTGTATTTTGTGCTTGTCTGAAGGACTCGTTTATCAAAGCCCTCAAAGACATGGCAGAGCGCAGTGAAGATTTAATACTGATTGAAGCGTCCGGCATGTCCGATCCTTCGGCTATTGATAAAATGTTGCATCTCTCGGGCTTGGATCAAATATACAACCACAGTACGACATTGTGCCTGTTTGATCCCGTCAAAAGCCTCAAACTTGCTAAGGTCTTGGAAGTGATCCCAAGACAACTGGCTGCGGCTTCCGTAGCCATACTCACCAAAGCAGACTTGACAAGCACAGCCGAACGCGACGCCGCAAAAGCATACATTCAATCTATCGAACCCGATTTGCCTGTTCTTGAAAGCATCCACGGAGAAATAGATTTTACGGGTCTCCCCGAAAGAACCCTCCGTGCCTTTTCGTTTGGTTTTAATACACCCGAAACACGCCCGGATAGCTTTAACCTGACAACAGTCAATACAGATGTACAAACACTGATCCAATGCCTGCAAGACCAACCCTCTGTCTTGCGCGTCAAAGGCTATGTCCACACAAACGACGGAACCTTTTTTGTTTCAGATACAGGCTACGGATTCGATGTGGAACCAAGCACCGAAGCCCCCGTACCCTTGACGATCATTTGTATGCAGGAAACGGCTAAACAGGTTCTTGCAACACTGAAAACAGTAAACATTGTTTGAGCACAGACTGTTCAGACGTATTTAAACACCTTCAATACACTTGCTCAAGGAGTCCACTATGAGTGCTATTTTAGAAGACATCTCCGCCCACCTTCAAAAAGGAAAAATGAAAGAAGTTGCCGAATTGGTCAAAAAAGCCCTTGACGAAGGCCTCGCTCCTTTGACCATTCTGAATGAAGGTTTGATGCCCGGAATGGATATCATCGGCGCACGCTTCAAGAATAATGAAATTTTTATTCCTGAAGTGCTCATTGCCGCTCGTGCGATGGCTGCAGGCACCGATGTGCTGCGTCCATTGTTGGTTGGTGACCAAATGGAAGAAAAAGGCACCGTTGTCATCGGCACGATCAAAGACGATCTGCATGACATTGGCAAAAACTTGGTGCGCATGATGATGGAATCCAAAGGCCTCAATGTGGTTGACCTCGGCAACAATGTGACACCTGCCAAATACGTTGAAGCAGCGATCAAACATAACGCCGATATCATCGCTTGTTCCGCATTGTTGACAACGACCATGGTGCATATCAAAGACGTGGTCAAAGCCGTTGCCGAAAGCCCCTTGGCAGGCAAGGTGAAAATCATGATTGGCGGCGCTCCTGTGAACGAAGCCTTCTGTGAGTCTGTGGGTGCCGACTCCTCCCCCCCCGAGGCCTCCGCGGCTGCGTAAAACGCACTCGAATGCTGTGCGGCCGCGCGCGCTTAATCGTTATTTCTTTTTTTTGGGGGGGCATGGCCCCCCCAAGCCCCCCTTTCGCTGCGGCACACTCCGTTGCTGCGCAACGTTCATGTGCCGCAGTGTAAAAGGAGCGTTCGAGCATGTTACATTGGTTATGTAGCATGAATTTGAGGGGCTTTTAAAGACAAACTCTTTTTATACGCGTGTATGTTGTTTCGTGCTTGTTATTGTGTCACGTTTGCTATTGCTGTTTCTTCTCTTGTTAGTATGACTGTCGTAACTCATCTCTTTTTTTGAAATCTCCTGTTATTGAGTTTTGGTTTGGTTGTTTGAGAGACTATTTATGATTAAGGACGCCTCTATGCACATCATCGCTTGTGAAGTTTTTCGCCCGGAACTGGAATTTCTTTTGCAATCTCCGCAAGAAGATTCTGCTCTTAGGCCTGCAGTCACCTATATCAAGCAAGGTCTGCACGACACCCCCGATGAATTGCGAAGCACCGTTCAATCAATGGTTCGAACGTTGGAAGAACAGGGAGAAACAACCATTCTGATGGCCTATGGTTTTTGTGGACGCGGACTTGCAGGCGTTACCGGACAAAGCGCAACCCTCGTTGTGCCTCGAGTACATGATTGCATTCCCATTCTTTTGGGTTCACCGCAGGAAAAAGCCAATGAAACCGCACTTGGCGGCAGCACCTATTGGCTTTCTGCCGGTTGGTTACAACATTCTCAGTTGTCTTTTATGGGTAATCGCGACAAACGCTATGCCGAATATCTCGAGCAATTCGGTAAAGATTCCGCAGACTACCTCATCGAGGTTGAAGCATCATGGTTGCAACACTATACGAATCTTTGCCTCATTTATTGGGAAGGATGGACAGAAGAAGAACTTGCAAAATTACGCAATAATGCCGCATTACTGCAGAAAGATAAACAGTTGCCGTTGCGTGAGGTTCTCGGTAGTCCCAATTTTTTACAAGAATTGCTTGACGGCGGCGGCGCACGCTGTGTGCGGCTTGCTCCGGGAGAAACACTGGAAATTGACGGTAACGGTGACATTGCCGTTGTGCAGGTGCAATAATGACTGTAACATTGACCATTCATCACCAAAACGGCACCACTGTTTTGCCTGCTGTGGAAGGCATGGCTCTTGCCCCGTTGTTGCGCGCTAAAGGATTGTTGACTTTGCCGTGTGGTGTTGGCAAATGTGCGAAATGTCTTATTTATGCACAGACAGAGCCGTGTGAAGAAGAACGGAATCTGTTAACACAAAGCATGATAGACAATGGCTTGCGCCTCGCCTGTTACACCAAAGCCGTTGCAAACCTTGAAATACGCATTCCTCACGCCTGTTCTTTACGGGTGCTGACCCAATATAAGGCGCGTCCTTATGAATTTCAAAGTGTGATTCGACGTGTGCCTTTCATTGTTTCCAAACCGACCATTGACGATCAACGCACGGATCTTCAACGTGTTCTTGACGCGTGCGGTGTTAAAAAACACGCACTGACACAAATACAGCTCAAAGAGTTACCGCGTTTTATCCGTACAAACAAAGAGGCTTTTGGACTGGTGGAAGCCGATATGCTGTTAGGGTACAGTGCGATGAACACAGGATATGGGGTCATTGTGGATATCGGTACAACCACAGTGGCGGCGTTATTGGTTGATATGCATCAAGGTTGTGTGGTTGCGGCACGCGGTGAAGGAAATCGCCAACGTTCACACGGTGCGGACGTCATCAGTCGGACACAATCACAAACGGATTCTATGGCAACGTCCGCAAATGATCCGTTACATGCGAGCATTATCAATCAACTTACAGACATATTGAACGACTTGCGCCAAGAAGTCGGTTTTGAAGATGTGGATGTTATTGCACTCACGGGCAACACCACAATGATGCACTTTCTGTGCGGCTTTTCGGCTGAACACATCAGCAAGGCACCGTTTATTCCCGTAACGCTTGAAGCCATGCGTCTTTCAGCGATTGAGTTGGGATTGCCTTCAAAGGCGCAGACATATTTGATGCCGGGGATTTCAGGCTATATCGGTGCGGATATTGTTGCCTCCTTGCTTGCGGCAGACGCACACAAAAAACAACCGCCGTTTCTTTTGGTGGATCTTGGTACAAATGCTGAAATTGTTCTTGGCATTGGCGGACAATTGTATGCGTGTTCTGCGGCAGCGGGGCCGTGTTTTGAAGGGGCAACATTGTCTTGCGGTATGGCGGGACAAGCGGGGGCAATTGACAGCGTGAAAGCCGATCCTGATGAAGGGCTTGTTTTTACGACACTTGAACATCAACCGCCGAAAGGCATTTGTGGCTCCGGTGTTTTAGATAGTGTTGCGTTGTTACTTGAAGCCGGTTTGGTTGACGAAACAGGACGTCTTGAGGCTGATGACACCCCACTTGGACGACGTGTCGTCGATGACGCGCTGTGGTTTACAGACACGGTATGCCTCACACAAAAAGATATTCGTGAGATTCAACTTGCCAAAGCAGCCGTACGTGCAGGGATTGAAGTCTTGTTGCAGAATGCAAATCTGACTGCTGACTCACTTGGTTGTTTGTATTTGGCAGGTGGATTTGGTTCGGCGATCAGTCCTGTCACAGCGGCGCGGATCGGCTTGATCCCCAAAGAATTGATTCATAAAGTTGAAGTGCTTGGCAATGCAGCAAGTTTTGGGGCGTTGCGGTATGCCACAGAACCCGAAGCACCACGTTATGCACAAAAGATTGTTGCGATGACTGAATATTTAGAACTTTCTGCCCACGCAGACTTTACAACGGTATACGTGGAACAGATGCTCTTTCCTTTTGTGGAATGAGTTTGACAAAACACTCTGCAAACGGTGTAGATCTCATTGTTGGGGTGTTATAGACAGGTGTTGTGTGGAGACTGTAACAAGAGTACTGTTTTTGCGGCACGCACCTTTTGGGCTGAGGCATATTATTTAAACACACACTTTCACACACCTTATGAGAGGGCTGTATGAAAAGATGGGCACATTCTACTTTGAGCGGAGGGGTTGGCGTCGGCCTAAATCTTCTTCGCGAGCGTGATTGTGAAAAAATTCATGAAACATCGCTTGAGGTCTTAAAAGAGCGTGGAGTTTCTTTTGGCAGCGAAAAAGCTCGTGAAGTATTACGAGACAACGGCTGCTGGGAAGACGCCGACGGTTGTACGCATTTTCCGCGTACACTGGTAGAAGATGCATTGGGAGCCGTCCCTGCTGAATTTATTCACCATGGCCGCACAGAAGAAGATGATATCCATATCGCTCAAGATCAAGTGTATGCTTCCAACTTTGGAGAAGGCATTTTTATTCATGATATGGAAACGGGCGAACGCCGTTCAACTGTAAAACAAGACGCTGTCGATATTTTACGTGTTGTGGATTCGTTAAATAATGTGCATATTTATAACAGAGCTATCGGCCCGCAGGATGTTCCGACACAATCGGCTTCCATGCACAATGCCGAAGTGGCTTTGTGTTACACCAGCAAACCGATCCACATGGTGTCTGCAAGTCCTTTCCAGACCCGCAAAATCATCAAGATGGCCGAAGCGGCTGTCGGCGGCAGCGAAGAACTGAAACGCCGTCCGCGAATGGCCTTTAACCACACAACGATCAGTCCTTTACGTATTGCCGAAGAAGCCTGCGAAAACGCGATGATCGTTGCCGAAGCCGGCTTGCCGAACCATATTTTGGTCATGGTACAACAAGGCGCAACCTCACCGATCAGTTATGCAGGCAGTGTGGCTGTCAATAATGCAGACTTTTTGGCTTTCAACACGTTACTGCACTGCATCAATCGTGGTAATCCCACGTTTTACGGTGCTTCGGCGTGTGTGATGGAAATGAAAAAAGGGTTGTCTCTTGTGGGAGCCCCCGAAGTGTTTGTACTCAATGCAGCCATGGCGAGGATGTCAAAATATTATAACATCCCCAGCTACATCGCAGGTGGCTAGACAGACAGTAAAGTAAACGACGTTCAGGCCGGTGCCGAACGCGCGCTCAATCGCCTCATGACCGCTCTGGCAGGTGCCAGTGTTCTTTTCGGTCAAGGGCTGCTTGAGACGGGCATTACCTTCGACATTCCGACCCTGCTCGTAGACGACGAAATTCTTGATTATGTATTGCGGATGATTGCCGGCTTCAAGGTTGACGCCTCCACATTGTCTGCCGATTTAATCAAAAATGTCGGTTCGTTCGGAACGTATCTTGCGGAAATGGATACATTTGAGCATCTCAATGATTTGAGTAGCTATAATTTAATGAATCGTGAAAATTATGATATGTGGGCGGCCTCAGGCAAACCCGACTTGTATAAACAAGCGCACGCCCAAGCTAAACACATCTTGGCAACACACAAACAACGCAACCCATTAAGCCCTGAAAGAGTTCAAGCCATTCGTGACATATTGATTGATGCCGAAGGCGAGTTGGGTCTTGAAGAATTCTGGCAAGGCAAAGAAAACCAACGTTTTATTGATAATAATCTTTATTAAGTCAAACAAAAGACGAAGGAGGCATGCCTCCTTCGTCTTTATGATGAAGATTTTTTTGAGTGTTTTTAAAGAGTTGTTATGAATGTTTGAGATATGTTTATATAAAGTTTAAAAAAGTTTTGTGATTGTCCATTGGTTGGCGAGGGCTGCGGCTTCTGCTTGTGCACCGCCAAGTACGCATAAAGCGTTTGATTCCATTGCTGTTTGCAGGCTTTCCCCGAACTGATGAAAATCTTTCAGTGTTGTGGCAAACACTTGATCGCGGCGTTGTTGTCGTTGTTCGTCGTTATCGCCGCAAAGATGGCGAATCAGTGCTGTCCAGCCCTTGGCGTCGGGCAGTTGATATGAATCAAAATCACCGATGGCACCCACGATGGAGAGCGTGAGTTCACGTTGACTCAAGGTGAGATTTTGTAAATAGTTTGCCGTATCGGCGTAGACCTTCAGTGTTTTTTCCACGTTGGGATCACGATAAGACGCTTGCGCAAAAGCGCCTGTGACACGGTCGAACGAACAAAATGCGCCATAAGCACCGCCTTGTACACGCACCTGATCCCAAAGCCAACCCATGCGTATATGACGTGTCAACACCGCGATCGAAGCGTTGTAGGTATACCCGGCTTGATACAAGTTGCATGTGGTACCCACATAGTTCACCTGCGCAGGAGCAAGCAATGCTTCCGCCTGAGGCAAGTCAGAAGTCAGCCACTCGGCAACAGCAACGTTGTGTTTTGGCAACGCACGAAAAAGCTGTGCAGCACAATCTTCTGCCACAGCCAATGCAGACCCGTCGGCCGTCAGGTTACAAAGGCTTCCCGGAGAACGAATAATCAGATCGCGTAAACGTTCCAAATCATGCTGTACACCGAGCCAATCTTCCGTAACTCGTTTACTCAATTGGCGCAGATAGTCCAAATAGCTGACCCCGGAAATCAATTCGCCGAGCCAACCCGAAAGACTGTGCCGAGCGCGCATTCGTGTACTGATGACTTTATGTCCCGCAGGAACCAAGGCTTGTTCCATGCGTGCGCATTCTTCCAACACCATTTGGCAAAAGCGTTCGCTGTTGTCAAAACGTGTTTCTAGCAGGACTTCACGCATTAAATCAAAGAGATCGGCCGTGTGATCGGCAGTCGCTTTGCCTGTCATAACAAGATGCGCGATGGGTTTTCCTGTTGAAATATGACTTAAGAAAGAAGGCCCCGCACCCAAACCGCCTGTTTTTGAGGCAATAGATGTCCCCAATTCCACAAACGATTGTCGTTGGGTGCCCATTTCTGTTAAGGCTCGTCCAAAAAGCGGTGTGAGCGGTATCAATTCAGTGGGCACGGCTTCAAGCGGCAACAGCACCGTCGCATAGACAATGCCTGTCGTATTCAGTTCATGAACAAGCACTTCGTTGTTGTCGACGTGTTTGATGTCTGTGGGAATTACAGTGTTTTCTTTTGGCAAATCGTCGAGCGTCAAGCTGGGAATGGACGCCAAGGCTTCAGGCGAATCGGGACGTTGTTGCGCCTCTTGCAGGCTTTGGCTGAACGCGGCCAAGGCTTGACGTTCGCTTTCATTCAAAGCATTTTGAATACGATCCAAGCGGTCGCGTTCTTTTTTGGCTGTACGTTCTGCCAACATGGCATCGGGAAGTAAGAGCACTGTGGCACGGTGTGTGTTGTTCAAGAAATGTGTACGAATGGCGTTTTCAAAAATCGGTTCATTGGCTTGGAGGCGTTGTTTCAATGTTGCAAGTGGTTTTTCCCAAGCCAACGGCCCAAAAGGATCGCCATCGTGCAACCACGTCGCCAAGCAGGCCACCATGGCAGACAAACCGCGAGGAAAAGACCCTGTATTGTTTTCTCGTAATTGAAATTCCAAACTGTTGAGCGCGGCATCAACTGCGTCTTTGGGCAGGCCTTCTTCGGCAAATCCGGCGAGGGTGTCCATGATCAAGACTTCCACTTCATGCGCTTTGCTCGGATCGATGGAACGCAAACCGACAGAAAAATACGCCTGACGCAAATCCCCTTCAAGGCCGCATCCCGTCACATCTTCACCCAACCCCGACTCAATCAAGGCTTTACGAAGCGGTGAACCGGGGAGAGCAAGTAAAATGTGCTCAAGCATTTCAAAACAAAACATGGCTTCAATGTCTGCGGTTTCGCAGAGCAACCAATTGAGTGTGATGTGACCGCGAGTTTCACCGACTTCGGCGGCATAGGGCACTTCAATGTGTCTTGGTGTATCCAAATGTTTTTGCAGCGGTACGGCAGCCCCGGGGGCGCGTTGCGAGAAACGTTGCAGGTATGGCATCAACAAGGCAAAGCGTTGTTCTTCTTCGAGATCACCCCAAAAGAAAAAACGAGCGTTTGAAGGGTGATAGTGTTCTGTGTGGAACTGTTTAAATGCTTCATACGTTAAACTCAGAATCACTTCGGGATCGCCACCTGAATCCAGACTATACGTATTATCAGGAAAAACAGCTTGTTGTGATTGCTCGGCCAGTAATGAATCGGGTGAGGAATAAACCCCTTTCATTTCATTATAGACAACGCCTTTATAAGACAAAGGACCGTTTAACGGATCGGCATTGTCGGTTTCAATGTGCCAGCCTTCTTGTTGGAAGCATTCTTCGGTGATACGTGGAAAAAACACCGCGTCCAAATACACGTTCACCAGATTGGCGAAATCTTGCTTGTTGACACTGGCAACGGGATAGCATGTTTTATCGGGAAACGTGAAGGCATTGAGAAACGTCTGTAATGACCCTTTTAATAACTCAACAAACGGTTCCTTTGTCGGATATTTTTCTGAACCGCACAAGACAGAGTGCTCTAAAATATGTGGAACACCTGTAGAATTTTCAGGCGGTGTACGAAAGGTCACACCAAAGCATTTGTTTTCGTCGTCATTGACGACAGAAAGGAGTTCGGCTCCTGTAGGTATATGTTTCCAGAGCTTGGCGGTTCCGCCGAGTTCTGACAATGTTTGCTCATGAATCAGTTCAAAATCATACATAAAAGCCTCATAACAAGTTATTATTTAAATAAATAGGCGCAAAATAAACAGCGAAGAGATGGCAGAACAACGCTCTTGCGTTTTAAAGCCCTTTCTCTTTTATACTGTCCCTTGGTGCGCAATCATCAAAATCATAGAAAGCAAAAACGGTATAGCCAACAAACATAACCACGCAAGCACAATGGTTGGTTTTGTGCGCATGGGGACAGCACTATATATCACATGTAACCATAAACAGGCACTCACAAACGGCAAGAACACACTTAAAAGCATAAGCGGGACAAGACCGGGAAGCAGAATAGGTAAACGTTGTCCCCATTCTTGTATTGTCTGTGGCAAAAGATTGACAAGCGTGATGCCTGCTGTGGTGAGTGTTTCAGAGAACACAACGTTGGGCAAAGCCATGAATATAGGCACAAGCAAAAAGAGTAAGCCAAGCACAGTCAACAAAGCCAAAATTGTGTATAAAAAGGTTTCTTTAGCACACATACGGAGCATGACGGTATAATAATCACGGCCAAAATCATCATACTGTCGGCGTAACAGCAACCAGATCGCTATGGTTGCGGTCGCCACGGACGGCGCGCAAAGCAATAACAGCATTTGCAACAACAAAGCTCCCGAATTTGGCAGGAGTAAAGATGGCACCATAAATTTTTGTTGTAAGAAGGGCGCCAATCCTCCGTTTACCAAGACCGTCTGCATAACATATTGTGTGGCGATAACCCACGTCAACGTGGTTGTAATAAACACAACGGCAATAATGGCACCGCGTACCATATTTTTTCCACGTAACGCGTGCCATTGTCTCGTAAGTAGCGCAGAAATGATCAACGAACAAAACAACGCACCCACAAAAAAGAGGGTTTCAAAACGGAAAAGCGGTTGAATATGATTTTGTATTGACGGAAAAAGGAACCACACGCCTCCCGCTCCCATAAACAATATCAAACAAAGCCATGCTTCAAGATGCATGATTTGTTTTGCCATATGGGCAAACATGGGACTGCGCTTGGCTCTGTAAAGATAGAGTATCGCAAAAAACGGTATTAACGTGATTTGTAAAAGCAACAAAATCAATCCCAAAGGCAACCAAAGTGGAATACTTTGCAAATCTATCGGCATAGAATTTCCTTCTTCTTAAAAAAAACACTGTTTTCTTCTCCAAGGAATAAAATTGATACAAGAAAAATGCAACCGTTCTTGACGCCGTCAGACAAAGACTTACTTAGGTGAAGGCACGTTGTTGCCCATGATATTTTTTTTGGAGGAAAACATGTCCGATTCAGCTCAAGGCGATACTTCAACCAAGCATGAGTTTCGTGCGGAAACACGCAAAGTTTTACAGATTCTTACACATTCACTTTACACAAATCGTGAAATTTTTTTGCGTGAATTGATTTCCAACGCGTCCGATGCCTTAGATAAGTTGCGTTTTATGCAAAATCAATCCGAAAGCGGCCTTATCCGTGATGCCGAATTGCCGCTTGAAATAACACTGACCGTCGATAAAATCCAAAATACACTGACAGTCAAAGACAGCGGTATCGGCATGAGTCGCGTTGAAATGGAAGAAAATCTCGGCACCATCGGTCATTCCGGTTCCGAAGCGTTTTTGGCCGAACACCAAGATCAACAATCCGAAAACGACGCCATGAATATTATTGGGCGTTTTGGGATTGGTTTTTATTCAGTTTTTATGGTTGCGCAAAAAGTTGAAGTGATTTCGCGTGCAGCCATGGGTGACGCGCCCGCATACCGTTGGATTTCAGACGGCAGCGGTTCGTTCTCCATTGAAACATTGACTGATGACACGATTGCACGCGGCACATCCATTTGTGCGTATCTCAAAGACGATGCTTTAGATTTTTTGGAAACGTATCGTCTTGAAAGCATTATTCGTAGTCATTCAAGTTTTATTCCGTTTCCCATTATCGTCGGAGAAGAGCGCATAAACACCACAGCCGCACTGTGGCGTGAACCGAAATTTTCCATTACTCGCGAACAATATGATGAATTTTATACCTTTTTGACCTATGACCAAAACAAACCCATTGATGTGTTGCATCTATCTGTAGACGCGCCTGTACAATTTAACGCCTTGGCTTTCTTCCCCGATACGGAAAAAGACATGTTTGGTGCGTTTCGTGACAAATGGGGACTTGATTTGTACGCTCGTCGTGTATTGATCATGCGTGAAAACAAGGAATTGCTTCCCGATTATCTTTCATTTTTGAAAGGTGTGGTCGATACGGAAGATTTACCGCTCAACATTTCTCGCGAAACATTGCAAGAAAATATTGTCTTGCGTAAAATTTGCCAAACCATCACCAAACAAACCTTGAGTCATCTTGAAAAAATGGCGAAAGAGCGTCCCGAAGTGTATGCGGAATTTTGGAAACGCCATGGGAAAGTCTTTAAAATGGGTTATAGCGACTACAGTCAACGTGAACGCATCACACCGTTGTTGCGCTATAACTCTTCGACATCAGAAAACGCCGACAGCCTGACAAGCCTTGATGAATATATCAGCCGTGCCAAAGACGGTCAGCAAGAGATCTGGTATGTGTCTGCACCGAGCCGTGAAGCGGCAAAGGTCAACCCACACAGCGAAGTGTTTCGCCGCAAAGGCATTGAAGTGCTGTATTTGTACGAACCTGTCGACGAATTCGCACTGGAATCTATTGGAAAATACAAAGATTTTACGTTTAAAGCCGTTGAACACGCAAGCAACAGTGCTCTTGAACAATTTGAAGACGTCAGTGAAACCCCGAAAGCCACCCCACTTTCCGACGACGATAAATCAGCCTTCGATCGTTTTCTTGACACTGTTCGCACGGTGCTCGGTGATCAAGTGAAAGATGTGCGTGTTTCTCCTCGTCTTGCAGACAGCCCTGCATGTTTGGTTGCCGCAGACGATCAGGTCACGTCTTCAATGGAACGGATCATGCGTGTGATGCAAAAAGATGACAGTATTCCGCAAAAAGTTTTTGAAATAAATAGAGATCATTCGCTTTTGCGTACCATGTTGACCATCCATAAGGCAAATCCCGAAGATCAACAACTCATAACCATGATTCGCACGCTCTTTGATACCACCCTCTTGCTTGACGGGTATCTCAAAGATCCCCATGAATTGGCTTCACGAACAACCCAACTGCTTGAAAATGCCGGTGCATGGTACGTTGACATCAAAAAATTGTAACCGATATTGAAACAAAGAGAGAGAATATCCGTAAAAATATATTGTGTAGGATATTCTCTCTCAACATGAAATGGATTTATTTTGTCGAGCGTGACGACACGCTCTAATCGCGCCGCTCCGATTGCTCTTCTTCATGAGACGACTGAGAAGGGGTTAAGGCATAACCCATTTCTATTGCCATCAATTTTAGTGGTGTTGCGTTCCCTGTAATTTTCATAATACTTAACAACGTTTCCGCACCGAGTTTTGCGCCTGCATCATATGGGTTCACTTCGCGGAGCAAGGTTGAGTAGGGTTTTCCTACAGCTTCTGCAATACTTTTTGCTCCTAAAGGACTTTCTAACACCAGTTCATGCACGCTGTTTACCAAATTTTTATTTGTCATGGTGATTCTCCTGAACTTTTTGAGGTTAGAGATGTATAAATGGTTTAAGATGCAAGCGGCCGTTTTACACGATATTTATTGACTGTGACTCCTTGATACATGGTTTTGTGTAACCGCACCGCGGATTTGATTTGTTGCTGTGAAGGCAACGATCAAAAATCTTGCAAATAGCTTTGCCAATATTAAAGCCTTACTTGCATTGTATATATAAAGTGTAACAAGCTCTTAGCGGCATGCAAGTATTTTTTTATATCTTATTATATATCACTGTTTTTAGTGACAAATAGTACAAGGTTCCTGTTTTATATACAGAATTTTTGTGTATAGGTAAGAGAATAATATGAATTTATGAAATGTCTAGCAATTATAAGATAGATAAAATGTGTTTTTTTTACTTGTTTTCCTATTTAAAAACAATGTATTTTTTTCCTATTCAAAAAATACTGTTTGTAAAAACAGACCCTTCACAAAAAAATCAGGAAACATCTCTTGAAGGCTTCCCCATACTCTTGACGCGCTTGCACTGTATGGCTACATGTACAGAATGTTTTATTCATTATAGTTTCAAAGGTCATTTCAACAACGTGTTTTTAAGGAGCGTCTTGTGTTAGAACTGAAAGCATTGCAAAAAAATCCTGAACTTGTGACCGCCGCCCTCGCCAAACGCCACAGCTCGTTGTCCATGGCAACCTTTGAAGAGTTGGACAACAAACGTCGAGAGGTTTTGGCAGAAGTTGAGGCTCTGAAAGCCGAACGTAACCGTTTGTCAACAGAAGTCGGTAAACGCAAACGTGCCGGCGAAGACGCCACAGAACTCATGGCACAATCCACTGAACTTGGCAGTAAAATTGCCGAACTTGATGTTACAGCTGAAAATGCACGACAAAGCATGAACGATTGGCTTTTGACCGTGCCAAACATGCCTCATGCCAGCGTGCCCGACGGCGTCGATGAACACGACAATGTAGAAATCAAACGTTGGGGTGACATACCGACATTCTCCTTTACGCCTCGTGAACATTGGGATCTGGGTACAGCCTTGCACGGTCTTGATTTTGAACGAGGCGCCAAATTGGCAGGCTCACGATTCACGGTTTCTTGGGGTTGGGCTGCACGCCTTGAACGCGCCTTAATGAATTTTTTTCTTGATTTTCATGCAAAACAAGGAAGAACAGAAATTTTACCGCCCTTAATGGTGAATCGCAAAAGCATGATCGGTACAGGACAATTGCCTAAATTTGAAGAAGATCTCTTTAAAGTCCAAGATCCTCGAGATTTCTTTTTGATTCCCACATCAGAAGTGCCGCTGACCAATCTGCACGCCGAGGAAGTGCTGGAAGAAGACGATCTTCCGCGACGCTATTGTGCTCAAACACCGTGCTTTCGTTCTGAAGCGGGCGCCGCAGGCAAAGACACACGCGGACTCATTCGTCAACACCAGTTTACCAAAGTTGAAATGGTATATTTTTCTCATCCCGAGCGTTCATATGAAATGTTGGAAGAGATGCGTCGCAGTGCCGAAGAGTTGTTAGAATTGCTTGGTTTACCCTATCGTACCATCGTGCTTTGCGGCGGCGACATGGGCTTTGGCGCAACCAAAACCTATGATGTAGAGGTTTGGCTTCCCGGGCAAAATACATACCGTGAGATTTCTTCTTGTTCAAATTGTGAGGCCTTCCAAGCACGCCGCGCAAACATTAAATATCGTCCCAAAACCGGCGGAAAAGCGGATTTTGTTCACACGTTAAACGGTTCGGGCTTGCCTACGGGACGCTCACTGGTTGCTGTAATTGAAAACGGCCAACAAGCCGACGGCTCAATCCGTTTGCCGGAAGTACTCTGGCCGTATATGGGTGGTTTACAAGAAATTCGCTAGCACAATGTGAGTTTGAATTTTTTATTTGGGGGGGATAATCCCCCCCAAACCCCCTTGTTTCCGCCGTGCGATTTGGGGCGTTTTCTCATCGCTTTGCGCTGAGCCAACACCCCAAATCGCACGGCGTCTCAAGCGATGTTGAGAGTCTTTTTAGCAAAAAAATACAATGGCAACCGTTGAGCATATGGTGAGATTATGAACAGACTGGTCATTTCCGGTGTATCCGGCGGCGGCGGCAAAACGTTGCTTGCTCTGGGATTGGCTCGTGCCTTGGTGCGGTTGGGATTACGGGTAAAGCCTTTCAAAAAAGGTCCCGATTATATTGACGCCATGTGGTTAGCCAAAGCCTGTGGCCACACCTGCACAAATCTTGATCCATATTTCTTGTCTGCGGAACGATTGCAAAGCTTGTTTGTTCATGCCATGGACGGCGCAGACATGGGTCTCATTGAGGGCAACCGCGGCCTTTATGACGGCAGCGACGTTCAAGGTTCCTGTTCAACGGCAGCGCTGGCACGCGTTCTGGATGCACCTGTCGTGTTGTCTCTGAATTGCACAAAAATGACGAGAACCGCAGCGGCTTTGCTGGCAGGTTTGACACAGTTTGAATCTTTGCGTTTTGGCGGTGTCGTCTTGAATCGTATCGGCACAGCCCGACAAGAGCAATTGATCCGACAAAGTATTGAGACGTATACAGATATTCCTGTGCTGGGTGCCTTGCCGCGCCTAAAGGACAATCCTCTCCCCGAACGACATATGGGGCTTGTCGCCTCAAATGACGACAACACGGTTTTGCAGGTTTTGGATACTCTTGGTACGTTTATTACCGAACATGTGGATATGAATCGCATACAACAGCTTGTTATCAACGCTGAATTTCCGTCTGTTGTCCCATTTTGGCAAGAACGCGTTCAAGCTGTGAAACCCGTGCGGATTGGTTATGTTTGCGATCGAGTGCTGTGGTTTTACTATGAGGAAAATCTTGAAGCCTTGCGTCGAGCCGGTGCTGAGTTGGTGTGTTTGGATTTGTTTGACACAAAGCCGTGGCCACAACTGGACGGTATATATATTGGTGGCGGTTTTCCCGAATTGTATGCGGCGAATCTTGCCCAAGCACCCGGGCTGAGTGCGTTACGCACCTTTTCGGAAGCCAATCTGCCCATCTATGCCGAATGTGGCGGAATGATGCTTTTGTGTGAAGCGTTGCATGTGGACGGTGTGCGTTATCCCATGGCAGGCATTTTGCCTGCAGAAAGTTTTTTATGTGCAAAGCCACAGGGACTTGGTTATGTGGATGCCGTTGTAGAGCAAGAGAATCCTTTTTATCCTCGAGGTACACGATTGCGAGGGCATGAATTTCATTATTCCTATTGTGTTCCACGGGCAGAGGCTGCCCTTATTTTGCGCTTGGAACGAGGTGTTGGCATGGGACATCGCCAACAGGGTGTTCAAAAACAAGAATGTCGTGACGGTCTGCTGATTCGCAACACGTTTGCATCCTATCTGCATGTTTTTGCCCCTGCCGCGGAGCTGTGGGCAGAACGGTTTGTTGAGGCTTGCTCAAAGAAAATGTTATAAATGTAGGCAAAAACGTGTTTTTTTGCCATAGTTGAGGATACCATGCCGTTGTTATCAACGCCCCAAGAAGATGGTTTTCGGATGCCGGGTGAATTTGAACCGCATCACGGTTGTTTAATGATTTGGCCTTCTCGGCTTGGCTCTTGGCCACACGGCGCTCGTGGCGGACGAGCGGCTTTCAGTGCCGTTGCACAAGGTATCGCTCGCAGTGAAACGGTATACATGGCTGTAGACGCACAAGGTATGCCTTCGGCACAAGCGGCATTGGGAAACGTTCCCAATGTGCATCTTGTGTCTATAGAAAGCAACGACGCGTGGGCACGAGATGTCGGTCCGACATTTGTTATCAACGCCCAAGGCGAGCGTCGCGGTATAGACTGGTGTTTCAACGCATGGGGCGGAGATGTCGACGGCTTATATGCGAATTGGGACTTAGATGATCAAGTGGCGTCGCGATGTTGTGCGTTGTTGGGAAATCTGTTGTATGACGCACACCCTTTTGTCATGGAAGGCGGAGCCATTCATGTTGACGGCGAAGGCACTGTGCTGGTCACAGAATCGTGTTTATTATCTGCAGGACGCAATCCACATTTAGGGCGTACCGAGATCGAAAAGATGTTGTGTACGTTTCTAAACGTTGAACAGGTTATTTGGTTACCCTATGGCATTTGGCAAGACGAAACCAACGAGCATGTAGACAATGTTTGTGCTTTTGTGCGCCCCGGTGAAGTCGTGCTGGCATGGACAGAGGATCAAAGCGACCCACAATACGCCATGTCCAAGGCCTGCTTAGATATATTGGAACAAGCCAAAGATGCGCGAGGGCGTCGGTTTATTGTACACAAACTGCCTATTCCTGCAAAGCCTGTGTGTATTACGGCAGCGGATCTTGAGGGATTTGTTTTTGCTGAAGGCGAAGAGCAACGTGCGGTGGGTGAACGGTTGGCTGCGAGTTATGTCAATTTTTATATTGCCAACAAACATGTGTTGTTGCCACAATTTGGTGATGTCAACGACCGTGTGGCGGTTGAGATGTTGGTTCATTTGTTTCCCGAACGAGAAATCATTCCCATTGCGGCACGCGATATTCTTGTTGGTGGCGGCAATATCCATTGTATCACTCAACAAATTCCCAAAGCCAAGAGCGATTGACAATCTTTGTCTCATACATTCATCGTGTTGCTTCAATAAAAAAAAGAGTGTCATAAATACGAGTTTATTTTTGCACAGCACGTATTTTATTGGATTTTGCTTTGGATGACTTATTGGGGGATGTTTTTGCATGAGTAAAGGCTGTAGGACAAAAGCTATTCATTTCGCATAGTTCACAAAGAGGTTTGCGCGCAATACACACATCACGTCCGAACCAAACCAAACGATGATTAACAAGTCCCCATTCGGCACGCGGAAACACAACAAGTAAATCGTCTTCAATAGCAACAGGATCTGTGTGTGCGGTGAGTTCCAAGCGTTGCGCGATGCGCCCGACGTGGGTGTCTACAGCCAAGCCTTCGTTCAAACCATACGCGCCCCATAAAACCACATTGGCTGTCTTTCGTGCAACCCCGGGTAAGGTAATGAGTTCTGCCATAGAACGCGGGACTTCGCCGTGATAGACATCGGTAAGACGCTGTGCTGTAGCCAAAAGGTGTGTGGCTTTATTGCGAAAAAAGCCTGTGGAGCGAATGACTGTTTCTAATTCTTCTTGTGTTGCAAGACACAAAGCAGCGGGGGTTGGCCAGCGTGCAAACAAACTGGGAGTGACTTTGTTGACCCGTGCGTCTGTGCATTGTGCCGCCAAGACTGTTGCGACCAACAGTTCCCAAGCGTTTGCGGCGTGCAGATGTGTTTGTGGTGTTGGGTAGCGTTGTTTCAGTAATGAAAGGACTGTTTCTGCACGTTTTTTTCTTTCCGTCAGCAGTTTTTTTGAAATATTTGACTCTGCAGATTCTTTTGATTCTGTACGCATAAAAATCACTCCTCAAACGTCAGAAAAGCCGTCATAATCACTTTTAGCCCCAAACCGGGAAAATTTACCCGACATTTTTCACCGTCCAACCGCTCAACAACTTTTCCTCGCCCAAAAATTTTATGTCTACAAAAACCGCAAGGGTGTTCTTTACTGCCTGCCGAAAGCACAGCATTCGGCATAGGCACGTCACACGCGTCAATGTCTGAGAGGGGAGAAGTGTCTGTCGAAGCGCGATACGCGTATTGCGCTTTATGTGGCGTTTGCCACGACATGGTTGTGTTGTTTTTTTGTTTTGCCAACACACCCGCAACACTCTCTTGCCACACCTCATACATCTCTGACGACAGTTCTTGTAAAAAAGGACTGATCATCACCGCATTGCTTCCACCGCGTTGACGATCATACAACGCGACAGGTGCAGACAAATCCAATTGTTGACGCGCACGCGTACACGCCACATACATCAAACGGCGTTCTTCTTCAAAATCTTCGGGACACAACGCCGCACGCCGTGAAGGAAAACGATCTTCAACCAGATCAAGCACGATGACCGCATTCCACTCCAAGCCTTTGGCCGAGTGGATGGTTGAAAGCACGACACCACCTTCGGTTTCGCGTTCTTCTGTGGGATTTTCGAGTGAAAGATCGCTGATGAAAGCATCCAAGGCATCATAGGTCGCAGCGATATGTCGCAGTTCTTCAAGACCTTGAAGTCGGCGCGGCCAGTCGTCGGGATAGTTGCTTTCCAGGCGATCTTGATACAGGCTCATGAGGCGCGTGAGGCATGCTTGCGGCGATGGCGGATTGTGACGTAATTCGGAAAGGACACTCAAATCATTGAGCATATTTGGAAATTTTTTACATAATGTATACAGTTTTTCTGTTTCGCCGTTTGCTGCGGCGGCATACATTTTTTGAGCGGTTTTTGGGCCGACGCCTGCGTTGAAGCCGGCAACGCGTTGAAATGCAGGCATGTCGAGCGGATTGATAATCAAACGAACGTAAGCCAAAAGATCTTTAATGTGTGCGGCTTCTGTATATTTTAAACCGCCGTATTTTCGAAAAGGCACGGCTGCGCGTGTCAGTTCCACTTCTAAATGATAGGAGTGGAAGCCTGCTCGAAACAAGACTGCAATTTCATGGGCGGGGTGTTCAAGCAACAGTTCTTCAATACGCCGGGCGACAAGCCGCGCCTGTGTCAAATCCGAAAGCGGACGGAGCAAGCGTACTGCGGCACCCTCTGTTTTTCGGGTAAACAAATTCTTGGCATAGCCCATGGTTGCGCCTGCCAAGACGGCGTTGGCGATGTCTAAGACGGGACGTGTGGAGCGATAGTTTTCTTCCAGACGAATAATCCGTGTTTTCGGGAAAAGTTGCGGAAAGTGTAAAATATTGCGTATGTCTGCCCCGCGAAAGGCATAAATGGATTGGGCGTCATCGCCGACAGCCATCACATTGCCGCCGTTGCCTGCAAGCAATTGTACCAATCGTGCCTGTACCCGATTGGTGTCTTGATATTCATCAACCAAAACATGCTTGAAACGGCGACGCAACACGTCAAGTATTTCTGCTTCTTCGCCTTTTTCGTTTAGCAAAAGTTCCAATTCAAAAAGCAGATCGTCATAATCCAGCAGATTGTGTTCACGGCGCGCGGCGGTATAGGCGGCGGCAAGGCTTTGCAATTCGTCTTCGTATTGCAAAAGGTGCGGCGATTCACGGTGCAAAAGCTCTCCCAGTGACATTTCTTTATTCCGGCTTTTACTGAATAAACTCAAAATGGTTTGGGATTTTGGAAAAAGCCGACTGCCTTTGGCAATCTTGAGCGTTTCTCGACACTGTTGCAAGAGGCTTGCACAATCTGAGGGGTCCATAATGGTCACGGGGCCGTGCGCCCATGCAGGACGGTATTGGCGTAACACCGAATAGGCAAAACCGTGGAAGGTTCCTCCTTGTACAGCTCTGAAATCGGCATTAAGCAAACCTTGCGCACGCAACAACATCTCTTGACTGGCTTTACGTGTGAAAGTCAATAAGAGCATGTGTGCAGGATCAAGGCCTTGTTCGACCAACCAAACCAACCGATGAACCAAGGTGCGCGTCTTGCCACTGCCTGCACCGGCAACAACCAAGGTAGACCCGTCGCCTGCGGTCACAGCCTCACGTTGTGCGGCATTGAGTGTCGAAAGATCTATCATATAATCCTAATCGTTTTTTTCAGGGAGGCAATCAGCCCCCCTAAAAAATTAAATAACCTTGTGTAAGGTATATTCCAAGATGCCCTCTGCGCCGGCGGTACGCAGTTTTGGAATCAGATCTCTCACGATATTCGTGTTCACCACAGTTTCCACCGAAAACCAGCTTGAATTACGCAACGGCGAGACTGTCGGCGAATTCAGTGCCGGCAGTTCATCAAGGATGGTTTCCAGTTTATCTCCGGGAGCGTTGAGCTTGATACACACCAAACTCTCGGCTTTTAACGCGCCTTGGAGCAACAGATCTATTTGTTCAATTTTACGACGTTTTTCAGGGTTTGCCCATGTGGCGTGGCTACAAATAAAGGCGGTGTTTGTTGTCAGCACATCGGCAATAATTCGTAGGTTATGGGCTCGAATGGTGGTTTCTGTTTCAGTCACTTCCACAATGGCATCGGCAAGCCCTTCAACCACTTTGGCTTCGGTCGCACCCCATGAATGACTTATCACGGCAGGAATACCCAAGTCGGCAAAATACCGTTTGCAAACTCCCATCAGTTCCGTTGCAATGCGTTTTCCTGCAAGATCTTGAGGGGTTTTATATGGCGAATCTTCGGCAACAGCCAAAACCCACCGTGCGGGTTTGCTCGTGGCACGAGAATAAAACAAATCAGAAACCACATGCACATCGGCAGAGGTTTCCGCAACCCAATCTTTACCCGTCAACCCTGCATCAAGAATCCCATCCTGTACATAAAGAGGAATTTCTTGCACTCGACAAAGCCGTGCGGTGATTTCCGGATCATCAATATCGGGAAAATAATTTCTGGGGTGGCGGCGCACTTTCCAACCCGCACGCGCAAAAAGATTGATCGTGGGATCTTCAAGCGAACCTTTGGGCAATCCAAGTTTCAACAAACTCATGACTCATACACCTTGTTGGGATCAAAAAGTTTTTGGGCACACAGGGTAACTTTACCGTCGGCTTGTACTTCACGGAAAAAACAAGAACGATACCCCTCATGACACGCCGCGCCGCCAATCTGCTCAACCAAAAGAAGCACGGCATCTCGATCACAATCAATACGTACCGCTTTGACACGTTGAATATGACCCGACGTCGCCCCCTTGTGCCACAAGCTTTGGCGACTGCGACTGTAGTAATGCGCTTCTCCCGTTTGCATTGTTTTTTCAAAAGCCTCGGCGTTCATCCACGCCAACATCAACACATCACCCGTTGCATCATCTTGCGCAATAGCGGCAACAAGACCATTGCCTTTGGTGAAATCGGGAGAACAATCGCCTGTAAGCATTGAACATGAGGAGGTGGCTTTCATATATATCCTTCAAATGAGAGAAAGGGAAAAAAATACAATCAATCTGAACCACAAGAAGCGCATTCTTCATGTGGTTCAGATCCTTGCACAGTGTTGGAAACAAAGACGTTTGAACAAAAAAACGACAAAACAATTAAAAATCGTTATCCAATTCTTTTTCTGTAACCAGTCCTTTTACAAATTCATTGAGCGAACGTGATAATTTACGTTGAGCGCGCTTAACATTGTCCTCAAGTGAGCGTTCAGCATCAAATTTATCCGGAGTGTAATGCAACACTGTGCCATTTTGAAGATCAAGACAGAAACACGATCCGGATTCACCGCCGGCAAAAGGAAGAAAATGCGGTGGCAACACGCCTTTATCACGAAGTTTTTGTGTAAAGGTTGCTATATTGTGTTTACCGGTATTGATCGATTTAAACTCAGTGACCATGCAAGGGGCGTGTTCATCCAAACTGTCCCACCAAACACGCGCCGGCACACCGCCGTTGTATTTCAAATAGTGTGTGCGAAAATCCGCAGGCAGCGTTGAACCCAAAAAGCTCTCAAAAGCATCAAGATCAACATCGGATATCGATTTTTCTGTTTTACGAAAAGTATTCTCAGCCATCACAACTCCTCCAAAAGAGGG
>CAYJFB010000006.1:31635-99078 GCA_964369685.1 uncultured Desulfovibrionaceae bacterium
ATTTTTCTGTTTTACGAAAAGTATTCTCAGCCATCACAACTCCTCCAAAAGAGGGTTTCTCTCAAGGCTTGTCAGCCAAAAGTGACACCCTCAACATGAACAGGCAACATCTTTCGTCAATGCTGCAAAAACGTACTGTTACAACCGAATGCTCGATCATAAACAAAAAGAGGTACCACCTCTGTTTAAAAGAGGCAGAGCCCTTGCTCAAGCCAATAGTCCTGTTTCTTTCAATACTGTAGCCAGTTTTTCGCGGTATTGAGCTTGGAGCGGGACAAGCGGTAAACGAACCTCATCAGCCATAACGCCAAGCATGGCCAACGCCGCTTTGACAGGAATGGGATTGGTTTCAAGAAACATCACTCGATTTAAAGGTTCCAAGGCATAATGTAAACGTCGGGCTTCCGTCAAGTCTGCAGCAAAAAAGGCGTTGCAAAGTTGCGACATCATTTTTGGTGCCAGGTTAGAGCTGACAGAAATAACCCCGTTGCCTCCCAAAGACAACAGCGGCAACACCGTAAAATCGTCACCTGAAAGCACTGAGAATTCGGCAGAACAACGTTCACGAATATTGGAAATGTTGACCATATCGGCTGTTGCTTCTTTAATCCCCACAATCAGCGGCATGTCATGGCTGATGCGTGCGACCGTATCGGGCGTCATGTTACACCCTGTACGTCCGGGAACATTATACATGATCACGGGTAAAGACACGTCCGCAGTAATGGCCTTAAAATGTTGATACAGCCCTTCTTGTGTGGGCTTGTTGTAATAAGGCGTGATGTGTAATGCCGCATCGGCACCGACCTCTTTGGCAAAACGTGTCAAACGAATGGCTTCGGCAGTGTTGTTTGATCCTGCACCGGCAATGATTGGCACACGCCCTTTGGCTTGTTCCACACAAACACGGATGACGGTTTCGTGTTCTTTATGGCTGAGTGTTGCGGATTCACCTGTCGTTCCACAAGGCACAAGACCGTGAATGCCTTGTTCTATTTGCGTTTCAATGTGTTGGCGATAGGCTTCTTCATCCAATTGACCGTCTTTAAATGGGGTCACAAGGGCCGTGAATGCTCCGTTAAAAGGCATACAGTTCTCCTTAAAAGGTAAGACCTCTTCTTTCTCATGAATTCAGGTAAACATGTCACAAAAACACAAAAACAGTGCGTTCACAGTTCTTGAGGATAAAAAAACATGTGTAACGTTGTTAGAACAAGCATGGCGTGTCGTGTTTTATACATGCCGAAGTGGTTTAAACAGCTTAGCATGAGCAGCTGTCGGCGTAAAGAGTCTTGAACAGACAGCCATGAACTGTTTACAGAAAAGCAGTAACAAGATAAGCTCCTGACACAATGAAAAAGGTGTGGTCAAAAAAAGACACTTCGACACGTCTACTTTAAAAGAATGAGGAAACCGCGCTCTGACAAAGAGTCAAACTGCCTCATTTTCAGGATAGCCATGCAAGAGGATAATTCTTTTATTTGGAAGCACAAAGATCTGTTGGACACAGAAGCGTATTCACGCGAAGATCTGCTTCATGTGCTTAACACGGCGGCAACGTTGCACGATATTAATATCCGTCCAATGAAAAAAGCGCCAGTACTCAAAGGCAAATCTGTGGTGTTGTTTTTTGCCGAAGACAGCACCAGAACTCGTGTCTCCTTTGATATGGCTGGCAAACGGCTTTCGGCAGACACCTTTGCCTTGAGCGCCGGCGGTTCCAGTCTCAACAAAGGCGAAAGCTTGAAAGACACGGCGTTGACCCTTGAAGCCATGCATCCGGATGTGATTGTGATTCGTCACAGCAGCAGCGGTGCGGCAGGTTTTCTTGCCGAGCGCTTGGGATGTAGTGTCGTCAACGCAGGTGACGGTTGGCACGCTCACCCCACCCAAGCGCTGCTTGATGCGTTTGCGTTGCGTGCTCATTGGGGAAAAGATTTTGTCGGCAAAACATTATTGATTGTCGGTGATTGCGCACACAGTCGTGTCTGTCGTTCAAACGTCCATTTACTTGCAAAACTGGGGGTCAACGTACGCCTTTGTGCACCGCGCACGCTCCTTCCCGCAGGGGTTGATAACTGGCCCGTAGAGGTTTTTACCAATCTGGATAAAGCCCTACCCAACGCCGACGCGATCATGGGCTTGCGCCTGCAACTTGAACGCCAAGAAGCAGGCTTATTGCCCGATCTGCGCGAATATTCCGCACGTTTTTGTCTGACCCCACGGCACCTACAATGCGCCGCGCCCAATGCAAAAATCTTGCACCCGGGGCCCATTTTGCGTGGACTCGATGTGTCCGCAGAACTCGCTGACTGTCAAGATTCACTCATTTTACAACAAGTGGAAGCGGGCGTTTCTGTACGCATGGCTGTTTTATTTCTGCTTGCAACCCGTACGGAAAAAGGCAATAGCTCAATCGGAGGTTGATTCATGGCTTCATGTTGCATTCGTAACGCACAATATCTTGGAAAAGCCGTTGATCTTTTCGTTGAAGACGGACTGATTCAAGAGCTGACTGCACACGCAAAAGACCGCACGCTTCCCTCGGAAGTGACCGTATTTGACGCCAACGGTTTGCGCCTTTTTCCAAGCTTTATCGATGTGCACACACACCTACGCGATCCCGGATTTACGTGGAAAGAAACGGTGGAATCAGGCCTTGAAGCCGCGTTGCACGGCGGTTTTGGAGCCATTTTGTGCATGGCCAATACCGACCCCGTCAACGACAACGCGGCCGTAACACAATTGATTTGCAACAAAGGGCGTAACGCTTTTCCCCACGGCCCCACAGTGTATCCAATCGGTGCGGCGACAATGGGCTTACAAGGCACGGCACTCAGCCCTGCCCTTGAATTGCGTGACGCCGGATGTGTTGCACTCTCCAACGACGGTCTGCCGTTAAAAAGCACAGAGATGTTGCGTCGTGTGATGGAATACGCCGCCGATGCCGACCTTTTGCTGATCGATCACTGCGAAGATCCATGGCTTGCCGCAAAAAGTCATATGAATGAGGGAGAAACCAGCGGACGGCTGGGCTTGAAAGGGCAACCCGATGTGGCAGAAACCATGCAAGTTATGCGTGACGTATTGATGGCCGAATATTTGAATCTGCCCATACATCTTGCGCATATTTCTTGCAAACGCAGTCTTGATGCTATCGCATGGGCAAAAGCACGCGGTGTGCAAGTCACTGCAGAAACCTGCCCTCATTACCTCTTTCTCGATGAAACGGCAACCGAAGGCTATAACACGCTTGCCAAAGTCAATCCGCCATTGCGCACGCCCGATGATATTGAAGCCATGCGCAAAGCCATTAAAGACGGCACAATAGACATGTTTGCCACCGACCACGCCCCCCACGCCACACACGAAAAAGAAACCGCCTTTGATCACGCCCCAAATGGCTTTACCGGCCTTGATCTTGCTGTCAGCCTCACATACGAACTGGTACGACAAAATGTCATCAGTGAAAGCGACTTTATACGACTCTGGAGCGAAGCACCCGCAAAACGGTTCAAACTTCCCCACAACCGCTTTCAAAAAGATGATCCCGCAAACTTTTTCTTGTTTGATTCCGAAACAACATGGAAAGTGACTCCAGAAAATCTCTATTCCAAAAGCCACAACACGCCGTGGCTTGGACAAAACCTACGCGGACGAGTCCATGCGCATTGGCTCAACGGCATTCGCCTTTTTTAGATAAAACGTATTTAAGATTTTCTTCTTTTTTCTTTTCTTCTTTTTTTGGGGGGCAGAAGTCCCCCCAAACTTCCTTGATCCTGCGGTATGCAAACGGATCTGAAAGTCTTTTCACCAAAACATACAATGAGAACCATGTTACTCTACGAAAAATGTTCAACGGTTAAGGATTGAAGTACGGTGAGATCGCTGCATTCGGGTTGGTATATTCTGGGACTTTTTGTCTGGGCGTTGGTGTTGGTATATGGCGTTGCCACGTACACTCTGCACAAACGCCCGGAGATTGTTCTACAGTATGCGAATCGCTTCATCGCAGAAAAATTTCCCGGTTATACACTTGATATTCAATCCCTTAAACCCACTTTTTGGCCGGCTCCGGGCGTTGTCGTTCACGGCGCCGCCTTACGCGGTACAAACGTTTCTTTTTTGCTTGAACGCGGCGAAATCAATCTGAGTTGGAGCGCGATCTTTTCAGCAAATTTGAAACCGACACGTTTGGCTTTGGAACACGCAACGTGCTATGCCGCGTTGCCAATCAACGATAAAAAACAATCCAATCCAAATGAAGCAATCAATACATTCACTACAGCATGGGCTCTCTTGCACGAGCTGGCAGGTTTGGAAATCGATACGAAAGAAATTGACATACTCGTGTTATTGACAACACCCGAAACACACAGACGCAATGAAAAAAGCATGCATATCACAGGCCTTTCGGGAACGTTACTTTTACCGCACGGCGTAGCCTCGGGGATTTTGGGTATTACCCCCGGGAAAGTGGATCTACAAGCAACCACAGTTCGACTTAAAGGCTTTGGAAACACCATGCTTTGGAGCGATGCCGATATACAAGCAGAAAGCATTCGTTTATTAAACGAAACAACGATGTTACGCTCAGCCAAAGGGACATTTTCAGCATCTTTTGCCCTTGAAAACGTGCTTGACGATGTGCAAGTGAGCTTTGAGGGGGGCTTGTCGACCCTCACGGGACAACCCAATGCCTATGGCAACCTGACCGCAGACGGCGTTGTTCTGCTTGGCTCAAACAAAAACAGGACGACACAAACGACAGAAGAAGCCTTGAATCCCCTTACCCTGCCTACAACCAGCGAGACTCTGCACGCTGTCGCTTTGCCGAAAACAGAAAACACACCGCACTCTGTTGCCTTATCAACAGAAAACACCATACAACGCTCTGCAGCTCTATCGACAAAAAAAGACATACGGAATGCCGACACCACATCGACCACGGCGTTTCGTTTGACCTTACAATTAAACAGTTCCGACATTCGTCAATATCTTGATATTCAAAACACAGTCTTTACTTTTGGCGACAATAAAGCCCAAGGTGCCGCCCGTTGTGTGTTTTCCCCGTTCAAGGCACAAGGAGAAGTGAACGTCGAACGATTCAGTTTGCCACGTTGGTTTGCCTTTGCACGCGCTTTGCCGAATGATTTGAGTGCGGCTTTGGATGTTATTTCCGGCACAATGCGTTTTGAGTTGACAAAAGAGTCCTTACTTGTGCCCGATATCCGTTTTACGGTACGTGACATCCCCTTTGAGGGGGCGGCTGTTGTGAGTGATTTCAAACAGCCTGCTTTACGGCTTGAAGCCAAAACAAAAAAACTCGATATTGCTCGATTGTTTCCGACGCTACAAGAAACACCACCCGCCTCTTCTTCCCCCTTAAAAGAACCGTCTGTATTTGACCATGACGAAGAATCAAATAATACAGATATGGATTTTGACATTCGACTATGGGCAGATGAAGCAACTTTTTGGAATGTGCAAGGCAAAGACTTTGAATTGCATATTGCACCTGTATGGAGTCGGAATAACAATCAAAAACAACATTCACAAACCTCGTTTCCCGAAACAAAGAACATGGTTGGCGTACGCGTCAACACAGAGGTTAAACAGTTTTATGAAGGCGAGCTTTCAGGAATCTTGACCGTTCTTGACGATTTGGATTTGTCTGTAAAACTCAAGAATGGCAATGCCGCAAAAATAATGACGGCATTGGGAGTTAAACCAAACATACATGGAACGCTGCACGCACAAGCTGCTGTCCGTACGCCTTTTGGAGACGTGTACGACCTGCTTGGGAAAGCCAAAGGCCATTTACAGGCGTCGTTGCATCACGGAAAACTGTCTGCGCATGACGTGCCACTTCAAAAAATGACTGTCGATGTCGCGTTACAAGGGCTTTTGCAAAAGAAAAAAGATGGTATCCCAAGGTCGTTGCCATATCGTTTTACGGTCAAAAATGCTCTACACACCGACACACAACAAACCGCTATCAACGTGGATTTGATGACAGAATTGGCAGGTTCATTTGCATTGTCTACAAAAGCATGGCAAGTACTTGACGGCAAAATGCAAGCCATGGCGGAAGGCTCTTTACATCGGATACCCATCGCTATATTCGTACAAGATGCAACGTTTTCTGTACCACACAAACAACTTATTCTGAAAGATGTGACAGCACAAATCAACGAAACACATGTTCAAGGGGAACTGAAAGGCGCACACCTTTTTCAGACACCCGAATGGACAGGGCAGTTGCACATCAAAACCTCAGCACTGCGAGCACTGCTCAAACAGCTTGACATGCCGTTGTCTGTATTGCCTGCAACACGTTTGCAATTTGTTGACGCGCAAGGAGATATTTTTTTTTCAGATACAGAATGGCGTTTAACAAACCTCAAAGGGCGATTGGATGAAATCACATTTACAGGCCGCGCCGTACGCAACAAAGAAACAACAAAAAATATTTGGAATGTACTCCTGACAGCCGAGCGTCTCAACCTTGATCCCTACTTTGTCGCACAAAAAACAAAGCCTCAAAAAAATACGCAAAAAATACACACACCATGGCCCACAGAACTGTTACGCGACGTGGAACTCGACGCCAATATTCATATAGCAACATTATATTATAAAGGGTTAGAACAAAAAAATGTCACTGTGCCGTTGGTTATCAAAAACGACACATTAACCGCGTCTCCCATTCTTTCAACCCTTGCCGATGGTAAACAAGAAATGGGACTTCGGATTATTCCTCGCAAGGATTATACAGAATTGGCGTTTAACTACACGCTGACCGATACAGATATGCTCAAACTTTCCCAAATGCTCGACGTACAAGAAGGACTGACAGGTCGCGGAAATGTGCGTTTAACAGTGGCGGCAAACAGTCGTTCGTATGCGGATTTGCTTGAAACCATGCGCGGAACATGGCAAGTTGGAATGCATTCCGGCGCGTTCGTGTCATTTCAGCCACAAAACCGTTCCATCATAAATTCGCGTCCTTTTCGTAGTCTATCCATGTCCGGAAACATAGAGAACGGTATTATGCGTTCAAACAATTTGCGTATTTCCGGAAACACCTTTGCGGCAAAAGGCAACGGAATCATCAATCTGAAAAAAGAAACTGTGGACTATACGCTTACGGCTTCTACTCCGGGCATTCCTGTAATTCCCATTCATTTGAGTGGCTCGCTTACAAACCCACAACACAACATCAATCTTTTGGGTGTTGTAACAGGCCTGCTGTATCACCTCGGTGACGGTCTTTTTTCATTTTTATTTAAATAAAACATTTTTATCTTTGGAATGAGTCCCTCAAAGCACTTTGAACTGCCACGCAATCAAAACACGACAAGAATATGCCTGAATAGACACAATGCTTTTTTACGTTTTGATTGCGCCGCAGAATTATTAAGGATACGGGGGAGGCAGAGGCAGTGCTGCACCTCGTAGGATTCCCCCCCCTCAAGAAAAATTGTTATCAGTTATTCCAAGCGGGTTTTCCGAAGGAAGTCAAGTAGGCGTTGATTGCCTCTTTACCGCCAACGAAGTCAGCCATTTCAGGCCATACTTTTGTAATCGCAGCGTCTTTCCATTTCGCTTCATCTTCAAGCATGGAAACAACCAGGCCTGCCGCAATCAGTTCGTCTTTGGCTTTGCCGCCTTCTTTGATCTGATATTCAAGCACGGCTTCTTGTGCGGCGTTACCCGCATCAATCATCAATTGTTGATCTTCAGATGACATTTTATTCAATACGCGCTGGCTCATAATGAGCGGTTGCAACTGATATGTGTAGTGCACTTCGGTCAGATATTTTTGATTGGCTTCCATAAATTTGTTGGCTTTCACACCAATATAGCCATAACACTGCCCGTCAACAACACCTTGTTGCAAAGCTGTGAACGTTTCTGCCCAAGAAATCGGAACAGGGTTAGCTCCAAATGCATTGTATGCGGCAAGCAATACAGCACTTTGCGGAACACGGAATTTTAAGCCGGCAATGTCTTCTATTTTGGTGATGGGGCGTTTCGAGTTGGTGATCCAACGAAAATCGGTATACGTCCAAGCCATAATCCGAAAACCGCCTTCCTTCATGGCATACCCGTTCAAAATTTCATGGGCTTTACCATTTGTACCTTTGACGACTTCATCAAGGTCATCAAAAAGATAAGGCAACGTCAACACGCCAAGTTTTTTGACGAATGGTACCAAGTTAGCAATCCCCACACACGCCAAATCCAAAGTGCCTCGACGAACATTGTGAATTGTTTCTGTTTCATCGCCCAATGTGCCTGAGAAAAACAATTGCACATCATATTTACCGTTTGATTTTTCTTCAACGTATTGTTTAAAAACTTTTGCGGCAACGCCTTGTTCAGAATTTTCGGGATCGCCGGTTGCGACCTTTAAAACAATGGGCGCAGCCAAAACATTGCTTACGCTTATCACCAAAAAAAATACAAAAAGAGGAAGAAAACGTTTCATTCAAACACTCCTTAAATGTGATGCGGCTTTATAAAAGCATAAAAATAAAAACACACGTTTTAAAATAAACAAAACCCTCCGTGCAAAATAAAATGTACATCTTGTGAAAAAATAATCTTAATGTACTATTTTATAGATACCATAAAAAAAACATTCCCGTCAAGCCTCTTTTATTTTTCTGTAAGCGTTTTGAGAAAGAAAAACAAACAAAACGACCTTCCATAAACACGTCTTGTACTATATATCACATAGTCAAAGAAAGCCCCTTAATGCATAACAACGTTGTGCCGTCGTCATTAAACGAGGATACGCCTGCTACAGAGTTGTGGAGCATCAGTGAAGCGCTTATGGTATTTGCTCGGGGAGGAAAGAAGTGATGATCACCTTTAAACGACGACGTGATATGGAAGTGTAAGGAAAAGACCTCAGACGATAATTTTGTTGGATGGGATAAAAATTTTGTACAAAACAGACTTATACAAAAAAGCGCTTACAGTGAAAACTGTAAGCGCTTAAAATTTCATGTTAAAAACAATAATTTTATGTACATTAAAGATTGCAAGCTTCTATTACAAAGAATAAAAAGCATTGGTTAGCTAATTTTTAAATCAGCTATAACTTTTGTTAATTGTTGTGTTTGTTCTGTTAAGGAATTTACGGCATGAGAAGCTTCAGTCATTGCATTTGTTGTTTCATTAGCAATATTGTTAACCATGGAAATTGAGCGAGAAATTTCGTTAGACGTTACTGATTGTTCGTCACTTGCCGTAGCGATCGCTCGTATGCCGTCAGAATTCTTTTCTGCCATCTGAACAATACCTTGTAGCGCTTTGCCGCTTTTCACGGTAAGTTCTGCCGCTTCTTCAATAGCCACTACAGCTACATCGACTTGTTTAACATTAAGCTCTGTACTGAGTTGAATAGCATTAATTGCATTTGCGACATCTGCAGTTGATGATATAGTTTTTTCGGCAAGTTTTCGCACTTCATCGGCAACGACAGCAAAACCTCGTCCGGCTTCACCTGCTCTAGCGGCTTCTATGGCAGCATTGAGAGCAAGCAAGTTTGTTTGGTCGGCGATGTCTGAAATAACACCCATAACCGTACCGATAGAGTTTGCTTGTTCAGCAAGCTCATTCATATTTTCGCGCAATTTTAAAGATTGATCTTTCACTCGATTCATAGAAAGTTCACATGTTTTAGTAATTTCTGCGCCTTCATTTGCTTTTTGTTTTGTATTGTCAGCAAGTTCAGAAGAATCATTTGAATTTTTTGCAATTTCTAAAACAGTGCTGTTCATCTCATCCATTGCGATTGTCGTTTCAGACATACGCGTAGATTGTTCTTCTGAGCCTTTGGTTGATGTTTCAATTTGGACGGATAATTGTTCGGACACAGTAGCAATATTATTTACTATCTCATCAAGTTGGTTAGCGGCGTCAAGTAAACCTTGTCGTCTGGCTTGTTTTGCTTCTTCTGTGGCTTCTTCAGCAAGAGTTGCTGCATTTTGTGCTTTAGTCATTGCTTCTTCAGCTTGTGTCGTTTTTTCGTTTGATTCAGAAATCATCTTTTTTAAACTTTCAGACATACGAGCCAAATTTTCTGCAAGCACAGAAAACTCATCTTGACGCTTTAGAAAAGAATGATAAGCGGTTACATGTTCATCACTCATTTCAAATTGACCTGCAGCAACCCTCTGCGCAAAAACAGACATCGTTCCGACTGCATAGGCAATTTTTCTTACAACTAAGAAAATAATCAGAGCAATTAAAAGTAAAGCTATGATACTTCCGGCGAGGATATTCCACTCAATTTGTTTTGAATCGGTTAAAAAGTCATTTTGAGCAGTTCCAATAGCAAGAACCCAACCTAAAGAGGGCAATTCCGCAAAACAAACAAGTTTTTTTACTCCTTTCCATTCATATACAGCGTGACCATTTTTATGTTGTAAAAGTGGACGTACGGCATTATCTGTTGATAAATTTTCACCAATATAATCCGGACTGTTCGCTGATATGAGTAAAACACCTCTCTCATCGACTAAATAAACATCCGTTGAAGGAAATAGTTCTATAGTACTTGTTGTTTCTTTAGCCAATTCTTGCAAGTCAACAGTCAATATTACTGTTCCTGCGATGTCACTACTATCATTTTTATATACAGGATAAATTATCCTAAGATTTAAACGATTGGCTATTACAGACTCAACAATTTCCATTGTATTCGTTCTTGAAGAAAGAACATTTTTAACTCCCATATCATCTACAAGACTTCCTATCTTCTTAGGATCAGTGGAAGAAACAATGGTACCGTTTTTATCTGTGAGTAATATGGAAGCAATATCACTAAAATCATTATTCAATCGAGTATACAATTGGTTGGTAGAATTTTGTATATTTTTAAATTCAGAAGAATGTATTTCGTTTATTTTTTCAAAATCAGCTAAAGTGACTGTTGTTCTTATATTTGGCAACTCACTTATTGTTTTGGTAAGAGTATTGAAATGGTTAATAATATTTTCAAGTTCATTGGCTTGTTTTTTTGCCAAATTCATTAATTGTTCATCTGCCATTTTAACAAGAGAATTTGCCGACATGCTGCTCATAAGAAGACCCAAAACAGCAAATCCAATAGTAATTGGTACCAAAATATAAATTAACATTTTTCCTAATAATTTTAATTTCATAAAAAACCTCGTTGATTGGCTTTTTCCTGATTATTATTCAGGCTAAACCGATGTATATCGGTTTAGTTGTGATTTGGCACTCTAATTTAAATAATATATAAACGTTTTCTGTCAAGCGTTTTGCAATTCGTCTTTTTTAAGAGAAAATATGCTTTGGTTTTTAGTGCAACTTTAATCTCTCGTTGGCATCAAGCACGAGACTTAACATTTATTCCGATAAGGCGTGTTTCATTGATGTTTTCCACAATTCATTCTTCTAAAAACGCGTCATTTTTTAATCAAATAAAAAAAGAGGCGCTATGCCAATATGACATAACGCCTCTACATGAAAAACTATTCTTGTATGGTCTTTATGTGAGGCCGGTTCCCCCAAGAAAAAAAACTACCCCAGCAAGCGTTTTGCGATTTCTTGAGCTGCGCGGCGACCTGCGCCCATAGCCAAGATGACTGTTGCTGCGCCTGTAACGATGTCTCCGCCTGCGAAGACATTCGGAATGGAGGTTTCACCCGTTTCTTCATTGGCTTCAATATAGCCATATTTATTCAGAGCCAACCCCTCGGTGGCTTCCAAAAGAATAGGATTGGAACGCGTGCCGACAGCAATCACTGCCAAGTCAGTCAGGTGTTCAAACTCCGAACCGGCGATGGCAACAGGACGGCGACGCCCCGAAGCATCGGGTTCGCCCAATTCCATTTTTTGTAACGTAACGGAATTTAAAATGCCTGCACCATCATCATTAAACGAAAGCGGTGCGCACAATTCCATGATTTTAACGCCTTCTTCCAGTGCGTGTTCAATTTCTTCGGCTCTCGCGGGCATTTCCGCACGCGTACGACGATAGATGATGTTCACACTTTCGGCACCAAGGCGCATGGCTGTACGCGCGGCATCCATGGCCACGTTGCCTGCACCAAAAATCGTGACGTGCTGTCCCGGATACACGGGTGTGTCTTGGTTTGGAAAGTCATAGGCGCGACCGAGATTGACCCGTGTCAGATATTCATTCGCTGAAAAAACACCAATATGATTTTCACCGGGAATACCAAGAAACTGCGGTAAACCGGCTCCAACACCGACAAACACAGCCTGATACCCTTCTTCAAACAATTGTGGAATCGATATCGTGCGTCCGCCGACCCAATTGGTTTTAAATTCCACACCGAGATCTTGTAAGCCTTTCAACTCGGCGGCAACGACATCTTTGGGCAAACGGAACGCAGGAATACCATAAATCAGTACGCCGCCGGGCTCATGCAACGCTTCAAACAGTGTTACTTGAATACCTTGCGCCGCCAAATACCCCGCTACCGTGATTGAGGCAGGACCTGAACCAATACATGCAACCTTCAAATCAGGACGCGGTGCCGCACAGGTTCCGTCATCGCTCATGCCTTCACAGCCATTTTTCAACGCGTGATCCGCCACATAACGCTCAAGGCGTCCAATGGCAACCGCTTCACCTTTTTTTGCTAAAATACAAGCGCCCTCACACTGGCTCTCTTGAGGGCAAACCCGACCGCACACGGCAGGCAAACTGTTGGTGCTTTTCAAAATACGATAGGCTTCGTCAAGATTGCCGAGTGTCACTTGCTCGATAAACTCAGGAATCCGTACCTCAACAGGACAGCCTGCCCGGCATAAAGGACGCTTACATTGTAAACAACGGCTGGCTTCGGCGGCAGCATTTTCTGCCGTATATCCCAACGCCACTTCTTCAAAATTGCGCGCACGCACTTCGGCGTCTTGGCAAGGCATCTCTACACGCGGAATTTTGGCACCTTTGATCGGAGAATTACTTTGTGTCATAGCAAGTACACCTGTGATGTTCGAGTGACTGTTGTTCTTGAGCCTTAAACGAAGCAAGACGACGACTCAATTCGTCAAAATCCACCTGATGTCCGTCAAATTCAGGACCGTCCACGCAGGTAAACTTCACCTCTCCGCCAATGGTCACACGACAAGCACCACACATGCCAATACCGTCAACCATGAGCGAATTTAAACTGACAACCGTCGGCGTTTTAAAAGGCAAGGTGGTATTGGCTACAGCCTTCATCATCGGTACGGGACCGACTGCCACAACTTCGGCAACCTTTTTGTCTTTTTCCAAGCGATCAAGCAACAATTGCGTGACAAAGCCTTTTGTGCCATAGCTACCGTCATCGGTTGAGATAAGCACTTCATCACAAAATTCTTTTAACTCATTCTCAAAGAGCAACAAATCTTTATTGCGCGCACCGATAATCGCAACAACATAATTTCCGGCAACATGATGGCCTTTGGCGATGTGATGCATGGCGGCAATACCCGTTCCGCCACCCACACAAATGACCGTCTCACGAGGTTCAATGTGCGTGGCTTTACCAAGCGGGCCACAGACATCCAAAATGGTGTCGCCCGCACCCAATGCTTCCAACATGGCTGTCGATTTACCCAGCACCAAATAAACAATGGTGATGGTACCCTTTTCGGGGTCGGTATCGGCGATGGTCAGGGGAAAACGTTCACCCTGTTCGTTGATCCGCAACACAACAAAGTGTCCCGGTTTTGCTGTGGCAGCAATGTGCGGCGCATCCAGAACCAATTTACTGGTTCTGCCGGGAATGAGTGATTCCTTGCTCAAAATGGCGGTCGGCATACGGAGCGTTCTCCTTTTATTAAATGTAAAAAAGTCAAACAAAAGCGAAGCGATGATTCACCAAGCGAAGCGTTTTGCTCCATTTCTAAACAGGTGTCTATAACACAAAAAAACAGTTCAATAAAAACATTCCGTGTAGATATATCTGAATAAAAAAAACAGATCAAGCTGTTCTGATATTTTCTTTTCAAAAAAAAATATTTTATTCAGAAAACACAATATCTCGATACATTGTTTAATACATGAAAAAAATGGCTTTATTTTGAAACAGCCTATAGCCGTTTGTTTTTTGACAGCACACGATCTTTTCCGCATAAATAGCAAATAAACTCCGGCTGTGATATTCCAGCAAACCATAAAAAGGAAACACCATGCAAACCGCCTATATTGCACCGAAAGGCTATTGTCAAATGCTCCTTGATGAACTGCATGACGCCAAACAAGAGGTTCTCGCCGTTCGCGATCCTCTTGTTTTGGTCAAGGGGGAAGCCATTCAGGCAACGTGGGCACAAAATACATGGTTTGAGCCTTTTTTTATCCCCATTCACTCTGTTTCCGATGCCGCACGACAACTGAAAACATTGCAACGCAATTGGCACCTGACACCGACAAATCATCACCGCCGTGCCGCGTTGATTGCGGAAAAATTGCCTTATGTTTCCGCAAAGCCGTTGTATTTCGGCGAACAACCGCCAACGGCGGCCTTGGGCAGTTGGACACTCTGGGAACCAAACACATTGTTGATTGCGCCGCATTGCTCTTCTGTCTTTGGCGACGGGATGGTCTCTTTTCATGAAAACAAAACAGAACCGCCAAGCCGTGCATACCTCAAGCTTTGGGAACTGTTTACGCTGTTTCCCGAAACACGCCCCAAAGAGGGAGAGGTGTGTTTGGATATGGGGGCTTGTCCCGGGGGCTGGACGTGGGTTTTGGCAACACTTGGCGCACGTGTTTTTGCTGTAGACAAAGCGCCTTTGGCAGAAACGGTACAACGGCTGCCAAATGTGACGGCGTGCCGAGGGAGCGGGTTTGAAATCGATCCGCGGCATATCGGCGCTGTCGATTGGTTCTTTTCTGACATGATTTGTTACCCCGAACGACTTTTGGCACTGATTCAACGCTGGAGAACGTTGGGAGAATGTCGCCGGTTTGTGTGTACCGTCAAACTCCAAGGTGATAATCATGCAGAGATTTTGCGTGAAATCCACGCTGTACCGCATTCACGACTTGTACATCTTTCATGCAACAAACACGAATTGACATGGCTGATTCTACCCTAAACGGTGTTTTTCTGAGCGTCTTTATTTCCCCAAAAACACGGTGAAAGGCTATTCGAATTGTTTACATCTATCCCTACAGAAAAACTTCTCTTTGCAGAAAATAGAGAAAAAGAGCACAGTCTGAAAATCAAAGAAAGAACATTTTGAGTATAAAAATCATTCCTAAAAAAGTGCTAACTTTCTGTATTTTATATAAAAAAAGATATTTGATAAAAAAAGATCAAAGTTCGCAAAAAAAAGGACTATTCGTCTTTCCTGATGATCTTTATTTTGTTTTTTCAAGTAAATACAAGGGTAGAGAAAAGAACCGTAGACAAAATCTTTTTTTCACAATATGCTTTTCAAAAGAGAAAAAAAGGGTTGTGGCATGCGTCACAGGGTGCTTGACGCGCCATTATTCGTACGCTACCTAGAAAGACAAAGGTGCATTTGGCTCCGATTTTACGAGTTTTGTGCTACGTTGGGTCAAAATGTATACAACGTACCTGTTTATTGTAGAGTTCTTAAGATTTTTTTGAGTGTGGCGTTCTGTTGTTCTTGCTGTACTTTCTTACGACGGAACTTTGCTTTTTCTTGTGGAGCCAAGGTCGTTTCTGAGACGAAATGACTTCTTTTATGGTTTGCGCTCTATATAAGGTTTGATTCGCTCGAATCGGCTTTAGTGGGGTGTTTTTTCGTGTCAGAGGTTTTTAATTTTTCTTTCTGGAAAAGGACTGCCGCTATGCAAAGAGGTATCCCCTCAAAGGGTCGAAGACTACCACGATGGGTAGTGCCGATGGGTTTTGCCGTGTTGTTGTTCGCCATATTTCTTCCGCTGCGTGAAGGCATGGCCAAAACGGACAAAATACACCGTCCGGACGTGATTTACATTGACACCGCTGCCCGTACAAAAACATTGGAAATGGCTCCGGCTGTGTTTCAGCATGACAAACACACAGCCGCCTTGGCCGAAATGGGTAAAGACTGTGCCGTCTGTCACACAGCGATGGACAGCGATACCCCCTTCGCCTTCATGGGATTGCCCGAAAACGCTGACGCCGCGTTGGTTGAAAAAGGCTTTCATGATGGCTGTTTGAGCTGTCACTATGATTTGGCCGAAGGCCCGCAAGACGGCGAATGTCGTACGTGCCACGCCGCAGGCATGCCCTACGAAAACAACGCCAAACCCATGCAAATGTCGGCGTCATTGCACTATCAACACATCGCATCCGACAGAATTGTGTTTGATTCCGCCGCAACCGCGGCAGGAGAAAATGCACAAAATTGTGGAGCCTGTCACCATGTGTTTGACACAGAACTTGACACCTTGGTGTGGGCAAAAGGCAAAGAAGAAGCCTGCTCCGCCTGTCACGGCGAAACCGAAGTCGACGGCGTGATAGCCTTGCAAACCGCATCTCACGAACAGTGTGTGCAATGTCACGCGCTCATGAACGCAGAAGCCACAGCCGCCGCAACAGCTCAAGCAGAAGCAGGGCAAACCGAAACAGCTCCCGTGAAAATGTTGCCGCAAACCTGTGCAAGCTGCCATACCGCCGAAGCCCAAAACGCGATTCCCGTGTTGGAAAATGTGCCCCGTCTTGAACGCGGACAACCCGACATGGTCATCCTGCATTCAAAAGCAGACGCCGCCGCAACAACTGCAGCGACCGCATCCGATACAGCAGAGACACCTGCCGTTACATCCACACAAGAACAAACACAACAAGCCCAAGGCTTGGAACCCGTGTTGTTTAATCACAAAGCCCATGAGCAAGTCGCTCAGTGTTCGGTCTGTCACCACACAGGCTTGAATAACGGCGGTTGTTCGTCGTGTCACACACCCGCAGGTAAAGCAGAAGGCGGTTTTATCCAGCTTTCACAAGCCATGCATGATCCCATGTCTGAACGCAGTTGTGTCGGTTGTCACCAACAAACGGTACAAAATGACCCCACATGCGCAGGTTGTCACGCCTACGTGCAACCGATGGAACCCGATTCATGCGGCACCTGCCACAGCGCCGTTCCGGGCATCACAGATGTGACCGATGACGCCACCTTGCTTGTCGATCAAACGGCATTACAACGCGTGTTGGAAGAGAGCGCCGCAAAACGCAGTGCCACAACACCGATTGCTGCCGAAAGCATCCCGGAAGTGGTCATCATTGACGACTTGATGGATGAATACGAAGCGGTCAAATTCCCGCACCGTAAGATTTATGCTGCCTTGCAAAAAAATATGGCTGACAACGGCTTGGCAAAAGCCTTCCACAACTCTCCGGAAGCGACTTGTGCCGCGTGTCACCATAACAGCCCGAGCAATACGTTACAAAATCCGCCTGCGTGTGTTTCTTGTCATGGCGCTGCGGCAGAGACCTTGCCGGTTGTTGACAATCGTCCTTCGCTCAAAGCGGCTTATCATCAGCAATGCATGACCTGTCATGAACGCATGGACGTGAAACCTGTGGCACAAGATTGCGCAGGGTGCCACGCTCCGCGAAATGCGGAACAGTAGGAGAGACACATGAAACGTAGAGCTTTTCTTGGTCTTTTGGGAGGCGTTGGCGCCACAGCCACACTTGGAAGCGTCACGCAAGCCAACGCCGCAGGCGGAGACTTCCCCGGCTATCCCGACAGCTTCGGCGTGTTACACGATACCACGTTTTGTATCGGTTGTCGGCGTTGCGAAAAGGCCTGTAATACCGTGAATGATCTGCCGGCACCCGATCAGGCTTTTGATGACTTGAAGGTGTTGGATATACGCCGCCGTACGTCTGCCGATGTGTGGACGGTGGTCAATAAATATGAACAACCAAGCGGCAAACCCGTTTTCCGTAAAAGTCAATGCATGCACTGCAACGAACCTGCGTGTGCGTCGGCGTGTTTTGTTCATGCATTCAGTAAAAATCCCGACGGTTCCGTCACCTATGATCCCACGGTGTGTGTGGGGTGTCGTTATTGCATGGTGGCGTGTCCGTTTAATATTCCTGCCTATTCATATCACAGCGCACTGAATCCGTTGGTGAGTAAGTGCACGATGTGTCATCCGCGCCTACAAGAGGGTAAAGTACCCGGTTGTGTGGAAGGCTGCCCGACAGGCGCGTTGGTGTTTGGCAAACGCACGGATCTTGTGCGCATGGCTTGGGAACGCATCACCAACAACCCGGGACGCTATCAAAAACACCTCTACGGTGAACACGAAATGGGCGGTACCGCTTGGTTGAACCTTTCCGCTGCGACCTTTACGTCTGTCGGATTGCGAGAAGACTTGGGCACAACCGCCGCCGCCGAGTACACCAAAGGCATTTTGGGTGCTGTGCCCATGGTTGTGGGCATCTGGCCTGTCCTTTTGGGCGGTGCTTACGCCATCACCAAACGTAAAGAACAAGTCGCCGCCGAAGAACAACGCGATGCCGTGCGTGCCGCCATACAGCGCACACAAGAAAAAGCCGACAAAGCGTTGGAAACGGCACTGACAAAAGCGGAAAAAGAAAAAGAAAAACTCCTTGCCGATGAAGTGAAAAAAGCTCGCGAAGAAGGCCTCGCCGCAGGCAAAGCCGAAGCCGAAGCCGAAGCTCTCGCCAAGGCCGAAGCCGAAGCCGCCGCCAAAGCCGAAGCCGAGAAAACGGCAACAAGCGGAACCAAAGCGGCGCCTGCCACAGCCAAAGCCCCACGCAAAGGCAAAGCTGACAGCAGCAAGAAAGAGGGAGCATAATCATGAAATGTTGGGATAATCTCTCGCAAAAAATTGAAGCCAAAGCGACTGAATTGGAAACAAAACCTTGCATGCAAGGTTGGTTTGGTAAACAGCTTCTGAGTATTCCACGCACACCTGCCAACGTCGTGACCGCAGTCATTCTGGCCATCGGTCTGCTCATCACCGTAGCTCGTTTTACCTTGGGCATCGGCGCGGTCACAAACCTTTCGGACAACAACCCTTGGGGATTGTGGATTGGTTTTGACTTGATGTGCGGTGTGGCTTTGGCGGCAGGTGGGTATGTCACCACGGCGTCATGCTATCTTTTTGGTTTGAAGCGTTACCACTCTGCAGTGCGTCCTGCGATCACCACAGCGTTTTTGGGTTACCTGTTTGTTGTTATTGCCTTGTTGTTTGATGTGGGTCAGCCGTGGCGTTTGCCGTATCCGCTGACCGTGTCATTCGGCACAACGTCCTTGCTTTTTGAAGTGGGCTTGTGTGTGGGTTTGTATTTAACGGTGCTGTTCATTGAGTGGTCGCCTGCCATGATGGAATGGTTGATGAGCACCAAAGAAGAAGATGCAGGACCTTTCTATAAAACATTGACAAAACTGCGTCCGCACATGCGTACGATTCGCAAGTGGGTTTTGCGCTTGACCATTCCTTTGACGGTGATGGGTGTGGTGTTATCCACGTTACACCAGTCTTCGTTGGGTGCGTTGTTTTTGATTGCGCCGAGCAAGTTACATCCTTTGTGGTATTCGGCGTATATGCCTGTGTTTTTCTTTGTTTCTTCAATGATTGCAGGCTTGTCCATGGTCATTTTTGAAGGGACATTGGCGCACAAAAACAACAGTTTGCATGACAAAATGGATGATTTGCATTTGCAAGAATCGCGTGGCGTTGTGCTTGGCATGGGTCGTGCCGCCGCGATGGTACTTGCAGGATATTTCGCCATAAAAATGATGGATTTGGCTGCAAACAACAACTGGCACTATCTGACCACGGGTTACGGTATGTGGTTTATGGTTGAGATGGTTGGTTTTGTTTTGTTACCATGCTTTTTGTATGCCATCGGAACGCGTGAACGCAATTTGACGTTTATTCGAATTGCATCGGCACTTGGTGTTTTTGGCATTGTAATCAACCGTTTCAACGTGAGCATGATCGCGTTTAACTGGCATTTGCCTGAAGCGGATCGCTATTTCCCGAGTGTGAGTGAAGTGTTGTTGTCGGTGTTTATTGTGACCTGTATTGTGACGGCGTATCGTTTTATTGCCCACAAGATGCCTGTGTTGCACGAACATGAAGACTTTAAAGACGCCCATTGATTGCTTTGTTGGGTTTTTTGTACCCCAACATGAAGCTTTCTCGTGCTTCTTCTCTTTGCGTTACGGCTGTGTCACACAGCCTTAAGGAGCGATAGAATGGAACAATTTGCGACAATGTATGAGTTTATGTTGTATACCAAAGCGTGGGTATACGTTTTAATGGGCGTCACGTTATTGAGTCTGTTTGGTTTTTACCTGTTCTTGACAGGCCGCGATCAAGCGACGGGACGTCCCGATGATTGGGATCAGAAAGACCTGTAATTCACAGAAGGAGCCCTGTTGATGTTGTATTCATTTTTGACCGGCCCTGTGCTGTGGCTTGCCTTTCTGGTTTTCTTTGGCGGGCTTGCTTGGCGCGCGGTACAATATGTGCGTGGTTTGGATTGGCGTCTTGAGCGCGTGGCCTACAGCCATGGCGGCAACCTTGGCACGAAGGGTGCTTTGTGGTCTGTGTTCAAATGGCTTGTCCCGTTTGGCACACACAGTTGGCGTCAGCAACCATACATGACATTGGCCTTTTTCTTTTTTCATATTGCTGTTGTTATCTTGCCGCTTTTCTTGGCAGGACACATGGTGGTGATGGACCAACGTTTTGGTTTCAGCTTTCCTGCCATGCCGATGTTTCTCAGCGACATCTTAGCCTTTTTGGGCTTGTTTGGTGCGTTGATGCTGATTTTACGTCGTCTGGCTCTGCCTGAAGTCCGCTTTTTGACGGATTGGAAGGACTGGACAGTGTTGTTGTTGGTTACGTTTGTTTTGCTGACGGGTGTGTTGGCTCGCTTTCAAGCCTGCGGCTATGAGGGGTGGTTGATTTTGCATGTGTTGTCCGGAGAATTGGTTCTTTTTATGGCACCGTTCACCAAGTTGTCACATATTGCTTTGTTCTTCGCCTCACGCGCACAGATTGGTATGGATTACGCCATCAAGCGCGGTGGAAAAACACGCGGTGCTGCCTACCCTTGGTAGTTTTGAGTCTGAAGTCTGCTTGTTGCATGATTTTGCCGGCAGACAGTAACGGAGGTCATCATCATGCCTGAAGGCAAGTTTTGTAATAAAACGCCCATTCAAACCGAAGAAGCCTTAAAAGCGTTGCTCGGTGACAAGGGTGGACGTGAATACTATAAGGAAATGGAATCGCTGGATGTCGACCACGCGGCATTGCGAGCCACACTTGAAAACACCTGTAAATCGCGCACCAGAACGTGGCTTGAGATTTGTGCGCACTGCGGCATGTGTGCAGATTCATGCTTTTTGTACACGGCAAACAACCGTGACCCCAAGCAAGTGCCGTCGTACAAGATTCAATCCACACTCGGTGAATTGGTTCGCCGAAACGGTCGGGTTGACAACGCATTCATGCGTGAAGCCATGGAAGTGGCTTGGTCGCGTTGCACATGTTGTAACCGTTGTGGCACCTATTGTCCGCACGGGATTGATATGGGTGTGATGTTCAGTTATTTGCGTGGTGTTTTGTATTCTCAAGGTTTTGTGCCGTGGGAACTCAAAATCGGTGCGGGAATGCACCGTGTATATGGCGCACAGATGGACGTGACGACGGAAGATTGGGTCGATACCTGCGAATGGATGGCTGAAGAAACCGCCGAAGAATGGCCGGGTCTCGAAATTCCCGTGGACGTCGAAGACGCCGACGTGATGTATATCTTGAACGCGCGCGAACCGAAACACTATCCTGAAGACGTTGCCGAAGCCGCGATCCTGTTCCACGTTGCGGGTGAAAAATGGACAGTGCCTTCCGAAGGTTGGGAAAACACGTCCTTATCGCTCTTTGCCGGAGACTGGGAAGCCTGTAAACAAAACGTGCAACGGATTTACGGTGCTGTAGACAAACTGCGTCCCAAAACGGTTGTGGGAACGGAATGTGGCCACGCCCACCGTGCCACAGTTGTTGAAGGCCCTTATTGGGCAGGACGTGAAGACGGCACACCGCCCGTGCCCTTCTTGCACTATGTGGAATGGTTGGCAAACGCGTTGCGTTCGGGCAAATTAAAAATTGATCCTGCAAAACGTCTGAAAGAACCTGTCACGTTACAAGATTCATGTAACTATATCCGTAATCACGGTCTTGCCGAACACACACGGTATATCATGACTCAAATTGCCGATGACGTGCGTGAAATGTCTGCCAAAAGAGAAAACAATTTCTGTTGCGGCGGCGGTGGTGGGTTTAACGGCGTGGGCATGTATCGCAAACAACGCGATAAGGGTCTGTACATGAAGCTGGAGCAAATCCGTGAAACGGGTGCCAAGCTCGTGATCTCGCCATGCCATAACTGCTGGGACGCGATCCGTGATACAATGGAAGTATACGGGGTGCATGATATCAAATGGTCATTCCTGAAACCACTGATTATTTCCATGCTCATCGTCCCCGATCATCTTAAGCCCCAAGAAGATGAAGAATAATTTCTATACTTTTTTTCGGGGGGAATAATTCCCCCCCCAAGCGCCTTGATGCTCCGGCGCAGTCAAAATGCGAAAAAAACATTGTGCTTACTAGGCATATATGATCGCACGTTGACTGCGCCGCTCAAGTTGCTTTGAAAGGCTATTTATCCAAACATGAAACAATCATTATTCAATAGATTTAAAACACAAACACAGAAAACGTTCTAAAAATCTTGACGAAATTGCAGCGATTGGCGCAATGTTTCACGATCCATATATTTGACCTCAGATCCCAAAGGAATGCCTTGTGCCAAACGTGAAACATGGAGCCGGGGAAAGTGCTGTTTCAGGCGTGTGCGCACATGTGTCGCCGTTGTTTCGGCTTCAACCGTTGCACCGAGAGCCAACACCACTTCTTCTATTTTCCCTTCTTCAAGACGCCGATTGAGCTTCTCAAGTTCAAGATTATTGGCACCGATATTCTCAAGCGGCGCAAGCAAACCACCTAATATAAAATATTGTCCACGAAAAAAACCGCCCTCTTCCAAAACAAGTAAACTGTCCCAATCGGCAACCACACAAAGCAATTGTTCGCTACGTGAAGGATCAGAACAAATACTGCAAAGATTTGTCTCTGTCAGCGCACCGCAACGCGCGCACAAACGGAGCTTGTCACGCAATTCAGAGATGTTTTGACCAAGACGACGGGTTTGCTCTTCAGGCCATTGTAATAATGTCATCGCCACACGCATCGCCGATTTCGGACCGAGACCCGGTAAACGCCCCAACTGACGGACAAGCACTTGTAAAGGTTCGGGAAGTGTGTTCACCGTTATTTTTCCATCATTTTTGTAAAAAAGTTTCTGTTGTCAGTCTTGGACAACAATCCATATACAACAGAACGCACAAGGGCTATACACCCTCGACAACAACACTCTACATAATACCCGGCAAGCGAATGCCACCTGTGATGGCAGCCATTTCGCGATCCATCGTGGCCTTGCCTACACGCAACGCTTCATTAACAGCCGTCAAAATCAAATCTTGTAACATCTCAACATCGCCGCCTTCAAGCACCTTGGGATCAATACTGATCGCGACCAGTTCTTGTTTACATGTTGCCGTCACTGTGACCATACCGCCGCCGCTGGAAGCTTCAACCGTACGATCGGCCATTTCTTGTTGTAATTTTGCCAGTTTGTTTTGCATAAGATTGGCTTGACGCAAAATATCATTGTTACGCATGAAAAACTCCGTTTGTTGTTGAGTGTAAAATTTTTAAAGAATAACGCGCTTCGCACAACGCAACAGTGTCGCGTCAAAATGTTCTGTCAACACTTTTACTGCTTCATGGTTGCTCATGTGTTGTTTTAATTCCGATTCTGTATGCACGGTATTCGGTGGTTCCCGGTACAAAACCTCAATCGACTTCCCTGCACAACGCTTCGCCAACGCTTGTAACTGCTCTTGGCGACTCAACGCACACAACCACTCATATTGTACACGACTTTGTGGTTGGATTGTGAGCGTTGCGGCCTCGCACCTGCCCTGAACAAGTGTCAGTTGTGTACTCAACGGATCGTTTGTTTTGAGTTGTTCACGACAAAAAACAACAAACTCTTCCCAAGCACACGGCCACTGCGGTTGCCTGGAAAAAGACTGTTCTGCAGCGTGCGGTTCAACAGTTTGTTGCTCAATCGTAGACTGTTCAACCCGGAGTTCATCGACAGTAGATAACTCTGTATATGGCTGGTCGAGTCGTGATGCTTCTACGCCGGCTTGATTCTCTTTGAGTTGCTCAACTTGTGGTTGTGCAGTGGGGTTTGATTGAGAAACCGGCAACGGATGCACTTGGCGCGCAGATGTGACAAGGTGCTTTTGCTCTTGATATTTTTGTTTATCTATCGAAATATCTTGCTTTATATGGCTAGGTTTAACAGCATTTATGACATGTTTGTCTGTGTTATGGGGCGATATTGTTTTTTTTTCTGAAGTCACCGCAGCAAGTGTGTTGCTCTGCGCACGCGAAAGCACATCCATCCCCAGTAAACGCGGCAACAAAGCAATATTCAATAACAACAATTCCAACGCCGCCGCTGGCTCAAGACTGGTGAGCACTTGACGCTGGCTTTCCAAAACCATTTGCCACGCGGCATGAATGGTTGTTAAATGAAAATCAGGTGCCAACTCCAACAGACGTTGTTGCTCGGATTCAGGCAAATCCAAAGTTCGCAAAGCATCCGCACCCGCTTGACGCAACAAAAATAAATTACGCCATAATTGTGCCAATTCACGCAAAAAAAAGCCTAAATCCACACCACGCTCAAGCAATTCTTTCGTCAGAGCGGCAACAGCAACACAATCTTGTTCTTTAAAGGCATACAGCAACCGTTGGTACAACTCTTGCCCAGCAAGCCCCAAAACCGAACGGGTTGTTTCTTCGGTGAGTGAACCGCCGATCGCCATGGTTTGTCCCAAAAGCGACATGCTGTCTCGCACACTGCCCGCAGCACGACGCGCAAGCAATTGTACGGCAGAAAGATCATACTGCACAGCCTCACGCCTCAGAATGTCTTCCAAATGACTGACAATCACAGCCTCAGACAACGCCTTAAAAATAAAATGCTGACACCGACTGACAATCGTCACAGGAAACTTGTGTGCCTCTGTCGTCGCCAAAATAAACGTGACGCGAGCCGGCGGTTCCTCCAACGTTTTTAACAACGCGTTAAAAGCGTCTCTGGTGAGCATGTGTGCTTCGTCGATAATAAAGACTTTATAACGCCCTTCCATAGGCGCGTAGCCAATGGATTCACGCAAACGTCTGGCGTCATCAATTCCACGATTTGACGCGCCGTCTATTTCAACCACATCAACATAGTTGCCTTGTGTGATTCGTTTACAGGCCGTGCATGTGTTGCAGGGTTCGGCAGCGGGAGCGTTCGTGCAGTTTAAGGCTTTGGCAAAAATTCGTGCAATGGTTGTTTTACCTACACCGCGAGTGCCGCTGAGCAAATACGCAGGCGCGACTCGATCTTCAAGAGAAGCTCTTGACAGAATGGCTTTCACCGTATCCTGCCCTGTCACTTCGGCAAACGTTTGCGGTCTGTATCGTGCGGCAAGCGAGGCGTGATTCATGAGGTGCGTCCAACCAAAATCCAAGATACACGATGAAACGAAACCGAAAGTATAGCATACAGCATACACGGTTTTTTTATGATGTCGTCAAGGGTGTTTACGGCTCAGAGCGTATGAACAAACAACCGTTTGACGACACCATTTTGCATGCGTTTTTCTTCTACACGGTATAGGGAGTCAGCCAAGCCTTATGGTTGGCGTCATCACCTTTCACGGCGGCAAAATACGCTTTTTGCAGAGCTTTGGTAATGGGGCCTGCAACGCCTGCGCCGATGGTGCGGTTATCCAGTTCACGAATGGGGGTGAGTTCTGCAGCCGTGCCGCTAAAAAACGCCTCATCGGCAGTATACACTTCGTCACGGGTGAAAGGTTGTTCGATGACGGTATAACCCAGTTCTTGTGCCAGGGTGATCAAAGTGTCTCTGGTTATGCCGTCAAGAATTGAGGTCAGCGGCGGTGTTTTGATTTTTCCGTTGCGAACCATGAAGAAGTTCTCTCCGGAACCTTCAGCCACATAGCCTTGCGTGTCGAGCAAGAGCGCTTCGTCATAGCCGTCTTTTTTGACTTCAATTTTTGCCAATACAGAGTTGACATAGTTACCTGAAGCTTTGGATTTCGTCATCATGCCGTTGACGTGGTTGCGTGAGTAAGAACTTGTTTTAACGCGAATGCCTTTCTCAAGCGCTTCCGCACCCAAGTATGCACCCCACGGCCACACGGCAACAATGGTATTGATGGGATTGACGGGTAAAACACCCAAAACCCCTTCACCGACAAATGATAACGGACGAATATACCCTTCAACCAGCTTGTTGACTTCCAATGTCTCAATAATTGCGGCGGTGAGTTCCGCTTCGGTAAACGGAATCTCAAAGCCAATAATTTTTGCAGATTGAATCAGGCGTTTGACGTGCTCGGGCAGACGAAAAACCGCAGAGGTTCCGTCAACACATTTGTACGCCCGAATGCCTTCAAAAACACCTGTGCCATAGTGCAGACCATGGGTGAGCACATGCACCTTTGCGTCATGCCAAGGAACTTGTTTACCGTTAAACCAAATGCTTTCATTTTCGTAAGACATGCTCACCTCATTCATGTATTTTGTATTATATTGTATGAATCCGTATTTTTTGGGGCTGATCAATGCAAAAACGTCTTTCTTTTTGAGAAAAAACTTTTTTCAGATAAAGAAAAGCTATAAGAACAGTCTTTTAGAGAGATCTTCCAAAAAGCATTCTGATACATAAAAAAACAGTTCACGTCAAGAGTTCACGCCGTCTCTGCCATGATTCACAAACAGACATTTTTATAGCTTTGATATTGGTTTATCTTGTTTTTTATTTTACAGGCAACGACACAAACCATCAACACGTGTGTATATTTCTTGACAACAATGAAAGATTCGCTGTTTTATGACCCTCTTCCGGGGAAAGAGGCTTGAAAAAAAGTATAAAGGTTGTGTTATGGAATTGAGCTTTGAAGTGTTGTTGGTTTGTGTTTTTGCCTTTTTTATTGCCGGTTTTGTTGATGCCATTGCAGGCGGCGGAGGCTTGATTTCTTTACCTGTTTTGTTGTTGACGGGCATTCCGCCGCATTACGCTCTGGGCACCAACAAACTTGCCGCCATGACGGGGACGCTCGGCGCGTTGATGAGCTTTGCAGGGCAAGGCTTGATTAACAAAAGCGTGGTCTTGTGGGGTTTTGGCTGTGCATTTGTGGGATCTGCGTGTGGGTCTTGGTTAGCCTTACAAATTGATGCGGAAGTTTTGGGCAAGGTTATGGTGTTTTTGTTGCCTGCCGGTGTGGGGGTATCTTTTTTCATCGGGCGCGGCATCAAAGAAAAAGACAACATCATAACAGCACAGGCAAAACTGTATATTCTTTGTATCGGTGGGTTTGTCGGTCTTTATGACGGCTTTTTTGGTCCGGGGGCAGGCAGTTTTTATATTATTGCGTTACATACGTTTGTTTCTTTGGGATTGTTGCATGCTTCGGCCAACGCAAAAGTTCTCAATCTCGGTTCCAACTTGGGCAGCTTGGTGACGTTTGCTTCGGGAGGCGTTGTTTTATGGAGTTTAGGCATTCCGTGTATGCTTGGTTGTCTTTTGGGAAACCTTATGGGGGTGCGTTTGGCTGTGCGTTTGGGAGCGAGCGTCGTGCGGGCTTTTTTATATATCGTGTTAACAGTTCTTGTGTGTACATTATTTTATCGGTTTTTTATCGTTACATAATCGTCTTTTAGTGTTGCGTTTGCAATAAAAAACTTGTCAAAACGGCCTATTCCGTGTTTTATATACAATGAACGTTGCATAAAATTTGTACTTTTTAAACTTATTTTATGTTCACTCACGCGTTGAGTAATATATAAAGCTTATGCAAGCATAAACATATACAATGAGTCTGATTGATTTCATTTGAAGCAAAGGAGTTTTGACAATGTTTCTTGAAAAATGTTTTAAATTGCGAGAACGCGGCACAACTGTCTCCAATGAAATTTTGGCAGGCGTAACAACGTTTATGACCATGGCCTATATCTTGGCGGTCAACCCTGCCATACTCAGCCAAACAGGCATGGACGCCTCTGCAGTGTTTGCCGCAACAGCCCTGAGTGCCGCCCTTGCAACAACCATTATGGCGTTTGCAGCCAATTTACCTATTGCTTTGGCTCCGGGAATGGGCTTGAATGCTTTTTTTGCTTTCAGTGTGGTTCTTGGTATGGGGTATACTTGGCAATTCGCGCTGACAGCGGTTTTTCTTGAAGGGTTGCTTTTTATCCTACTGACCTTGACCAATCTGCGTGAAAAAATCCTGCTTGCCATACCTCCTTCAACAAAAAAAGCCATTTCTGTGGGTATCGGTCTGTTCATTGCCTTTATCGGACTGCGTAATGCGGGCTTGGTTGTTGCCAATGAAGCCACGTTGCTGAGTCTCGGATCTGTTACCTCGGCAACAACACATGTAGCATTGATTGGCTTGGTTTTTACGTCTGTTTTACTTTGTTACAATGTGCGCGGTGCTTTACTCTATGGCATTCTTGGTGCCACTTTTCTTGGCATTCCTCTTGGCGTGACTCAACTTTCCATACTCAGCGATACGGCCTTTTTTACTGTTCCAAGTATTGCTCCCACTTTTTTACAACTTGAATGGCAAGACATTCTCTCTACAGATATGCTTTTGCTTGTCATCACTTTTCTTTTTGTGGATCTCTTCGACACATTGGGAACCTTGCTTGGTTTGGGTGCCAGAGCCAACCTGCTTGATGAAAACGGGCAATTGCCCAAGCTGAAAAGCGCCTTTATGGCAGACGCCCTTGGGACAACTTTCGGCGCGCTCTTGGGTACATCCACGGTGACGACGTATTTGGAAAGCACCAGCGGTGTTGCCGAAGGCGGAAAAACAGGACTCACCGCGCTCACAGTTGCCACCATGATGATACTGTCACTTTTTTTGGCACCTCTCTTTTTACTCATTCCGCAGGAAGCCACCGCACCGGTATTGATTCTTGTCGGCCTTTTTATGCTTTCGCCCGTTGCAGAAATTCGTTTCAACGATTATGTCAGCGCGATTCCGGCTTTTCTGACTTTAATCATGATGCCGCTCACCTATAGCGTGGCAACAGGCATCATGTGGGGTATCATCAGTCATGTTATTTTAACGATTTGCACCAAACGTTTCTATGATCTCACGCCGCTTTCTGTCATTCTGGCAGCATTGTTTGTTTGGAAACTTGTTGTTGGGTAAAGAACAAGATTCACTTATGGCATAATGTATGCAAAAGAACATATTGGCATACGCGTAACGCATGCTGCTCAAAGAGAACATTCATCTGTATAAAAAGAGATGAACAGATATTCAATGATATTTTAGAAAAGGAGAAGGTGCGATGCCTGTCAATTCAATCACTGTAAATACTCAGAGCCTCAGTGTACAAGATTTTCAAAGGCAAGCGGAAGGCGGTAAAGTTCAAGTTGGCTCAAAGGCAAAACTTGAAGATATTGCCAAAAGTTCTCGAGAGTTGGTACACAAGAATCACAGTTCCATGAGTATGATTCGTAGCGGTACCAGTAAAGAATTGAACAGAGAAACCATCAAATTGTTCGTAGAGGCAGTCAGACACGAGCAAGGTGATGTTGCGGCATTGAAAGCGGCACGACTCTTACAAAGCCATTGCGATCAAGGAAAGCCGCTGACAGCAAGCGTGATCCGGCACACGCTTGCAGAAATTGAAACGGTCATGCATTTTGTTCGGTTGCGTGAAGCCGCACAAAAGACTGAAGCCGCGCAAAAAATAGAAACTCAAACGCCATCGTCTCAATCCCAGCTTGCCACACCACAAGTTGCAAACAATGAACCGCAACCGGTCAAAGTACAACAAACTCAACCACAAAAAGTTGATACACAGAAAGCCGCCGCCCAAGATTTCTTTGACGGCCTTCTTGCGCGTACTGACAAATTGGGCGTGCCCAAAGAAACTTTAGAAAAACTTTTTAAAGAATATGAAGGACAACCTCTCACGGTCGCAACCAGAGCAGAAATTTATGATACGATTCAGGCGTTTCAAAACTCATTGAAAGATGTTGCCCCTGCCAAAACAGAAGAGCCGGGTCTTTCGACACAACAAGATGAGGTGAAGCCAGAAGAAATAACTCAAAAAGATGGGCAGCCGGATAGTACAACCAATGAACAATCTGTAGCAGATGCGTCCAAACAAGACGAACAACCCGGAGTAGATACATCCAAAAAAGACGAACAGCTCGGAGCAGATACATCCAAAAAAGACGAACAGCTCGGAGCAGATACGCCCAAAAAACCAGGTGAGCAACCTCAAAACACAGAGGAATCCGTTGTATTGCCTCAAACACCACCACAAACCGATGTCGTCCCTGCACAACCTGAGTCTGTCAACACCAAACAAGCGGCACAAAAAGAACAGTCAGGTGACACAGGTGACCAGTCTACAACAGACACACCCAAAAAACACGGTGAACAACCTCAAAACACAGAAGACCCCGCTTCGCCGCCAAAAGTAACACCGCAGCCCGAAGTCACCGTGTCGCAACCCGCCAACGAACCCGTTGTTTCTCTTGATGAAAATCAAGACAAAGTGACGAAAGTGGCAAAAAGAATCAGCGAACGCCTTGAAACCGTCATGCAAGGAACGCCAAAAGAAACCGAATCCGAAACAGTTACAGCCCAGAAAGATTCTGTTAAAAAACTGTTGGGTAAAAAATTTCAGACATTTGTATCGTTTCTTAAAGATGTTGTTTCGTCTTTCACATCTAAAAAAGAGCCGGCGCCTTCAGTTGTTGCTTCTCAAACTCCAACAAGTTCTGTCGGTGGCACACAAACCACCTCTGAAGCCGTATATAACTCTGTAATGCAAGAAGCCCAACGTGCGGGGCGTGAAGAGATCGCCACAGAAATATTGGATGCCTTTAAAGAACAAGGAAAACGCTTTACTCTGACTGATATGTTATTTCTGAATACGCTTTATAGCAATCTTTCAGATATTGAGGACGATGAGTCTTTGAATACACAAACGCGTCCGGAAAAAAAAGATTGGGCAGTTCAAGTTGTTAAAGAATTTTTATTGTCAGGCCAAGGCTTTACAGTGGATCTTCTCAGTGCAGTCAATGCTAAAATTCATGCCTTTTCTCCGAAAACCGTCACTCCCCCTGCTCAAGACGGCGTACCGACCACGGCAACACAGCCGACAACAAGTCCTCAAGTCGGTATGCCAAAACCGCCGCCATTGCTTTTACCTCCCGATTGGCAACCACCCGCATCTTCAACCCAAAGAGTGAATACACGAGCAGAAATACGAGCTAAAATGGATGCACAGTTGACTGAAAAACATGAAGCCGCGAAGAAAAGTATCTTGCAGCAAGCTCAAAAGCTCGGCTTGGAGAGTCTTGCTCAAGAATTTATCGACGCATTTACTGCAAGATCTGCCCCAAAAAAAGATACATTTCTTCAAGAACGTCATGTAAAATTTATGACTATGGCTTTAGACCATATTGTAATGAGCAAAAAAGAAGGTGATGATGAAGATCATGCCAAGATCATAGGTATTTTTAAAAAACATTTTCCCACTGCCAGTATTACGTCTGCAATATTTGAGGAGAAACAATATCTTGAAGCATGATTTTAAATACGACAGCGGTTTGAATGATCCGCTATAATGATTTGAGTCTTTAGAGTGAGGGCATATTTTATGCGTGTTCATTTCTATACAACACGAATTTCTCTCAAGATATCATACACATTGAGGTGATTGCTTGTAATGAAGAAGATGTGTGTGCTTATGATTTTGAAAGCAGGAGAACAATAATGCCTAATCCTATCGGTTTTGGCGGACAAGGTTCCGCATCGCATATTCAAATGCGTGATTTTGAAAATTTGGCAAGAGGTGGAAAAGTCCAATTTCGAGCAGGGATAGAAGGCGGGCAAATCTCTCAAGATGTTCGAACAGGGTATTTTGAAAGTGCAAACCACAGTTCTTTTAGTTTTTCTCGCAGTACAGTGAGTAAAGAACTCAATAAGGTTACGATCAAAGCTTTTATCGCTACCGTTCGATTTGAAAAAGGGCAAGCCGCCGCACAAGTCGCCGAGAAAAATCTGGCGTCGCACTTGAAACACGGTAAACCGCTTTCCGAACACGCCATCTCTTCAACATTGACAGCAATAAATAAAGCAGGGGTTGGCAACAAGCATGTTCTTTGGCTTGGTATTTTAAATGGAGCGGTTATTGATAAAACAGCGCGTCCGACACCTGCAAGCTTGATGGACGCATATCAACCCGGAAGTTCTCATCTGAAGATTGTTGAGCAGCAACGGTGGCAACATCCGGAAAATATTGAAGGAAAAATTGTGAGTACTGCCCGGGCTCGCTCTTTAGTGTCGCTGTCAACGAGTACGCAACAAAAAACTTTTTTAGCAAATTTTGCCAAAGAACAGATCAGCCATACGGGGAGAGCTCTGGGAAGCGTTACGTTCCCCGTAGATATAAGAATCAGTATAGAGAGACAAGAAATAGTGGATGCCTTGTTGGTGCCTTACGAAGGCAAATCTCTCTCAGTGAGTGAACTGAATTTTCTTAAAGAGCAAATAACTGTTATTGGTCAGCTCTATAGAGAACTTGCTAATGTGTCTCATTTTCAACATTTCAACAATTTCAAAGAAATGATTCTTGAGCAACTTGCTGATGAGGAGCCGTTAGACCACAACGCCATTCTTGAACACAGCTTATTTCATTGAAGCTATGCGATTCATCAACGACCATGATCTTTGAGATTTTTTCTGAGAATCCTTTTCGTTTTACAATGTAATTATTCTTGAATAAGGTCTTGGTAAGGTCAAAAAAACGTTGATTTAATGTATGTTTTAGATGCTTACATGTTTTTTCTAAAAATATAAATCCACTAAGGAGCGTTTTCATGCAACGTTTTATAGAGTGCATCAAGCAGTTGTCATCAATCCTTGAGCTGTCTGATGTTGAATTTGAAGAAAATCATGATTTCAATTTGGTGATTGACGAAACCTATGTGTTGTTTCGTTTTGTTGAGCTGTACGATCAACTGCATATGTATAGTCCGCTTCTTGAGTTAACGGAGAACACATCGGAAACGTTAACCAAATTACTTGAGAGTAATGCCTTTTATAAAGAGACAAGTGGGTATACATTGGCATTGCAGAATAATTTGGTCTTATTGCAAGCGGTGTATCCTATGGAAGGTATGAGTGCGACAGCCCTCTTTAAAGAACTTGAACGCTTTGTGCATACGCACACATATTGGTTTGCACAACTCTCAGGCAACACCAATGAAAATGAACAAGCTATGGAAGAAAAACAAGCATTCACACCGTCTGACTTTGGAGCTATGGTTTAGTCGGAATCATTCATGTAGAAGAAGTCATGCCATCCGTTTGCATCTTATGCGGCAAAAGAGCAAGCTGGGGGAGGCAGAAGCAAGGGCAATGCTACGCCTCGTAGACATTGCCCTCCAGGAAAAAATCTTAATGTGTCCACATCAATTCAGCATAACTTGGCAAGGGCCATTGTGTGCTGTCAATGTGCTGTTCCAAAGTATCGCAAGCGGCACGACATGTATTCATCGCAGGCAACAGCCCGTCACGAATGGCGCAAGCAATATCTAAAATGTTTGTTTCCCCGTGTTCAAGTTGGCATGCTTTTTCAAGCTGTTCAATACCTTCTTCCAACGCCACAACATATTTGCGGAATGTATTAAACACCTTCGTTTCCGACACCGCGTCGTCACCTACGGCTGCGCGTGTTTTGACAAGCATGTCCGCCAATTCGGCTTGAGCACGTTGTGCTGTCGGACGCACGGTCGTGCGTGCCATATCAAGCAAAATGTGCGCTTCGATTTCTACCGTTTTGACGTAGGTCTCAAGCAAAATATCTTGGCGAGACAACATCTCACGCTCAGAAAGTACACCCTGACGCAAAAATGCATTCATCACTTCAGGATCCGAATAATGAGCAAGCGCATCAACCGTATTGTTGTGATTGTGCAAACCGCGACGCTTGGCTTCTTCAGGCCATGCGGCGGAATAACCGTTGCCATTAAACACAACAGCCATATGTTCGCTGAACAGACGCGGCAACAACGTTTGTAACGCTTCATTCAAGGTCGCACCACCGGCAATGCTGGCTTCAAGTTCTGTAGCAATATCGTCCAAAGCACAAGCCATCGCCGTATTCAACACAATATTGATCGGCGCCACAGATTGAGAAGAACCCACTGCGCGAAACTCAAATTTATTCCCTGTAAACGCAAAAGGACTCGTACGATTACGATCTGAAAGATCCACAGGCAAAGGAGGAAGACTTGAGACACCAACAGTGATGGACTCAGACTTGTTGCCTGCTTGATGCGGCTTGTAAGCAATAATGTTTTCCAAAATTTCTGTAAGTTGCTCACCCAAATACACAGAAATGATCGCAGGCGGTGCTTCATTGGCACCCAAACGGTGATCGTTACCCGCGCCAATCGTACCCAAACGCAACATGTCGGCATGTAAATGAGCCGCACGCAACACAGCAGCCAAAAAGGTCAAAAATTGCGCGTTGTCATGTGGTGTTTTACCGGGATTCAACAAGTTATTGCCTTCAGAATCGCTCAAAGACCAGTTGTTGTGTTTACCGCTGCCGTTCACACCCGCAAACGGTTTTTCGTGTAACAAGCACACAAATTCATGCTTTGCGGCAACTTGTTTCAACACATTCATGATCAACATGTTGTGGTCGGTAGCCATGTTGGCGTCTTCAAACAGCGGTGCCAACTCAAACTGCCCGGGAGCCACTTCATTATGACGTGTTTTTGCGGGAATACCAAGGGCAACAAGGCTTTCTTCCACTTCTTGCATGAAAGCCAACACCCGAGAAGGAATCGCACCGAAATAGTGGTCTTCCATTTCCTGACCCTTCGGTGACGGCGCACCCATAAGCGTGCGGCCTGCCATCAACAAATCCGGACGCAACGCCGCAAGACGGCGATCAACAAGAAAATACTCCTGCTCGGCACCCACATTCACACGAATGTTATTGCTTTTGCTGCCAAACAAACGCAACACACGCAACGCTTGACGAGAAACAGCACCAAGAGAACGCATCAAAGGAATCTTACGGTCAAGTGCTTCACCCGAATAGGAATAAAACACCGTGGGAATGTGCAACGTGTTGCCCTGAGGGCCGCGTGCGATAAAGACGGGCACAGTGGGATCCCAAGCGGTGTAACCGCGTGCTTCAAACGTCGAACGGATGCCGCCGGAAGGGAAACTTGAGGCATCAGGTTCACCTGAGATAAGCATTTTTCCGGAAAATTCGCTGATCATCCGTCCATCAGGAGTGGGAGACAAAAACGCATCATGTTTTTCTGCCGTCAAACCGGTCATGGGTTGGAACCAGTGGGTATAATGGCTTGCGCCGTTGTCAATGGCCCAATCTTTCATGGCGTTGGCGACGGTGTTGGCAATAGCGGGATTGAGCGGTTCGTGTCCACAGATGGTTTTTTCAAGTTCTTTATAAATGTCGCGCGGCAAACGTTGACGCATCACATCTGCATTGAACACATCGCGTCCAAAAAGTGCGTCGGCTTGTTTACGCACATCAACAGTTGTTGTTTCGGGGGTACGCTCGGAGGCTATTTTCATCACGGCTTGTGCACGGGCAGAAATCATAACGCGGTCTCCATCGAAAAATCGAAATAAAAATGTTTTGTCGAAATATCCATAAAAATAAGATATTATTTTTTGTTGATAGCATGGTTAAGCAAAGCATGTGCCAAAAACAATACACTTACAATAACACTTTAATATACAAAGATATTCATGTTATGTATGGCATGAAAAACAAAACCGCGGCTTGTTTGTACGTCGCTTTCGAGACGTAAAACAACATTTACGTAGAAAAAATCTTATAGAAAAGATGAGCGTGTTGCAAGAAACGGTTTCGATCTTAGACTTTACTTGATTAAAACAACATAAAAAACCTTTTATACAAAAAGGTAGAAAATTCTACATTTTTGTATGTTTATCCATATCTCTTCGGAATGTTTTGTATTGCAAGTTATATTTTTTCATACGCAGAGCCATAACGCGTTCTGTCAACCCCAAGGCTCCCGCGGCACGCCCCATATGTCCTTGAAAGCGGCTGAGGGCGTCGACGATACACGCGCGTTCCAATTCTTCAAGGCGCGCGTTAAGGGAACCGATGTGTGGTGTCTGTTCTTCTCGAATGGGCTGTTGTACGACGGCATGTTGATTGCCATGGAGTGCCGGTGGCAGGTGTTGCGGCAAGAGCAGGGCTTCTTGTCCGACCAAGAGTACGGCACGTTCAATCACGTTTTCCAGTTCTCGGATATTTCCCGGCCAATCATAGCGATGTAGCATGTCGGCGACGGTGAGTGAAATTCCCACCTCATCACGTTCATTGAGTTTGGAAAAACGACGGGCAAAATGGGCGGCTAACGGTAAAATGTCGGCACTGCGTTCTCGTAACGCAGGAAGTTGAATGGGGAAGACGTTCAAACGATAAAACAGGTCACGTCGGAAGCTGCCTTCTTGCACCATGGTTTCGAGATTACGGTTGGTTGCGGTGACAATACGCACATCGACTTGTCGGCTTTCCATGGCACCGAGGCGTTCAAAGCGTCGTTCTTGGAGGACGCGTAAAAATTTGGCTTGGGTGAGGAGGCTCATCTCGCCCACTTCATCTAAGAACAGTGTGCCTTTGTCTGCCAGTTCAAAACGTCCTTTGCGTACGGCGGTGGCGCCGGTGAAGGCACCCCGTTCGTGTCCGAACAATTCGCTTTCGATCAAACTTTCGGGAAGTGCGGCGCAGTTGAGTGTAACGAAGGCGTTGTCGTGACGCGGGCTGAGATCATGGATAGCGCGCGCAACGAGTTCTTTGCCTGTGCCGCTTTCTCCTTGAACAAAGACGGTACTGCTTGAGGGAGCCACTTGCGCAATTTGTTCATAGACGTGTTGCATGACTTCGGAATTGCCGACAAAATGCTTGGGGCGTATAGATTTTGAGATTGTGGGTTCTGTTATGCCGTCTGTTTTTTTATGGCACAAATCGGCGGTGTGCGCCAAGATGGCGGCGACGATTTGTAAAAGGCGTTCAAGTTCATCCATATCGCCAAAAGGAGTTTTGTTATCAACGCCATAACCGACAGCCAACGCACCGACGACATGATCGTTCAAGCGCAACGGAACACAAAGAAAACTGCCGTGATCTTTACGGATATTACGTGAACGGGTGCGATTTAAAAAGTGTGGATCTGTGGCGACATCGGCAACGCTGATGGCTTTGCCTGAGGCGATGACTTGTCCTGTGATGCCTTCACCATAGCCATAATAGCCGCGTGCTTGCTCTGTTTCTGTTAATCCGATGGCGCAGTGAATGCGGCCTGCATCATGCTGTTGTGTGGTTAAAACAATAAAGGCTTGCGTCGGATGTAAGTGTCGTTCAAGACATTGTAACGCGAGATAAAGCGTGGAATCTGCATCGGTACTGCGTTCTACAATATTGGATAACTCATGCAACAAATGAAGAACCATTCAGTATACAACCTTGTATATTTTCTTTTTCGAGAGTTTTATTAGCCTAAATAAAATAACAATCATTAACTCGTATTGAAAAAATCAAAACAAGAGCTTCGGAAAGAAATATTTTTCAGGAGGGGGGAGAGCTTGAGAAGGGGGAACCTCATTTTTTTAAAAAATGGGGTTCCCCCCTCTCAAAGAACCTCTTCGCAAAGAAACCCCTCTTAAAAAATATCTACCCTATAAAATTTGTCCAAATTTTTTCTTCTTTTTCGGGCAGTGGGACGCCTGCGGTTTTGCCTGCTTCGATACATTTGAGCAGCCATGCCATATTTTTTCCAAGCATGCGCATGGTTTGCAGGCCTTCCAGGTCTTGTTGTACTTCTTCAGGTTTATTGCCATGAACCATATTCCAGTAAACAGAAGAAACAAGCGGCATAGAGGCAAACGCAAAGTACTTATTCAGTACTTCCAAAGAAGCACTGGAACCCGCACGGCGACAGCTCACGATCGATGCGGCAGGTTTATTGGCATAGGGTGCGCTTTTATAGAAAAAGGCGCGAGCCAACAAACCCAACAACGACGCGTTGGGTGCGGCATAATACACAGGCGAACCGACAACAACACCGTCACACGCTTTGAGCAACTCGACACAGTTGTTCACCTCATCGCCGGGAAGAATACATTTGCCTGTTTCAACACATTTATAGCAAGCAATACAACCGCCGATGGGTTTTTTACCGATGTGAAACCATTCGCTCTCAACGCCTGACGTTGCAAGGGCGTCAGAAACTTCTTTCAACGCCGTATAGGTGCAACCGTCTTTATGCGGGCTGCCGTTGATCAATAACACTTTCATCTCATATTCTCCTATTGAGCATCTGTGGTTTCGTTTGTCACGGTGTTGGTTTGTGTGGCTTCTGCTGTTTCTGTCGGGGGAACCCAGCCACCACCGAGACTCATACACACATTAACAATACTGCTCAAACGATTGCTACGTGCTGTTGCCAAATCCAATTCACTTTGAAACAGCGAGCGTTCTGCGTCAAGCACGTCAAGATAGGACGAATACCCGTTGTCGTAACGGCTGGAAGCCAGTTGCAAAGCCAAGCGCAATTGTTGCACTTGTCTTGTCAGCGATTCAACAACATTGCTGGCTTCACGTTGTGTCGCCAATGCAGAGCGCACATCGCTATAGGCGTTGAGTACGGTTTTTTCATAATTGGCCACCGCAGAACGTTGCAACGCTTCTGCGCCTTCAACATTGGCCTTAACCCGTCCAAAATCAAGTAGAGGCACAGACGCCGTCACGCCATACGAGGCGTAGTTTTGACGTTTTGAAGTAAAAAAATCTGCCAACTGAGGACTGATAAGACCCAACGCCCCCGTGAGTGAAAAACTCGGGAACCACGCGGCACGAGCCACACCGATATTGGCATTGGCGGCGACGAGTTGTTGCTCTGCCTGACGAATATCGGGACGACGAATCAACAAGTCAACAGGCAAACCGGCAGGAATAACAGGCGCTGTCGGAATGACTTCCAATGAAGAGCCGCGTGTGACGGCCTCGTTCATGATGGCACGCGGCGAACGACCGACAAGCGCGGAAAGAGCGGCTTCCGCACTGTCTCTTGCGGCACGCGTTTGATAAATGATCGTTTTGGCTGTTTCGACAACGGTTTGCGATTGCGTCAGATCCAATTCACTGATCAATCCTTGTTCGTAGCGCGCGTTATAAATAACCAGTGCTTCTTCGCGTGTTTCAAGAGTACGCTGTGCGATGCGCAATTGTAAGTCATAATTGCGCAATTGAAAATAGGCGTTGGCGGTTTCGCCTGCCAAAGAAAGACGCAAACTATTCAAGCCTTCTTCAGAAGCCATAAGTTCGGCGAGTGCTGCTGTTGAGGCGTTACGATATTTACCCCAAAAATCCAACTCCCACGAAGCATTGAGCATGCCTGCATAGGCGGTTGAGGCATAGGAGCGTTGTCCGTCAATATAGGCGGGGGTTGCTTGGGCATTTGCGGAAATCAAGGGCAACTGTTCTGAGCGAGCTATACCTAACTGAGCGCGAGCAAAATCCACATTGGCAACGGCCATGACCAGATCGCGGTTGTGTGCAAAGGCTTCTTCAATCAACACATTGAGTGCAGGATCATTGAAACGTTGCCACCAATCGACAGCCACACGCTCGGCAGAAGGCAAGTGTTTATATTCGGCGTTATTCCACTCGACAGGCATGTCCATCTCCGGGCGCACATAATCCGGGGCAAAAGAGCACCCCGAAGCCAAGAGACTCATTCCAAAACATGCAGTGACCAAAATCGAAACGGTGTTGATCAACTTCATCGTTATTGTTCCTTACAGTTGGGTGATGTGTTTTCATGTTGTTTTCAAAAAAAATCAACAACTTTTTTATGTTCTTTTTTATGTTTGACAGAAACACGGTATCTAACATTGATCGTTCAATGTTTCAAGCAACGAAAGCATCGGTAATTCGTAGGATCTGTATCGGACGAGCGACAAGATTCTTTAGAGAGCACATGTTTCAAGATCAAAGGGCTCTGGGGGATTATCCCCCCAGAAAAGAAAAAAGCAATCTAAAACGGCTTTAAATCGAATTTTTGGATTTTGCGGTGTTACCGCGCAATCGTTCGGCAACAACCATCACCCAACGAAAAAAGAACGGCACAAATAATGGTGCAATGAGCGTTGCCACAACCATACCGCCGATCACACTGGTTCCGATAGCATGACGGCTTGCCGCACCCGCTCCCGAACTGACCGCAAGCGGCACACAACCAAGAATAAAAGCCAAAGAGGTCATGATGATTGGCCTGAAGCGCAACCGCGCGGCTTCTTCGGCGGCTTGAAGAATACTGCGCCCTTCCTGTCTGACTTGTTCCACAGCAAACTCAACAATCAAAATCGCGTTTTTGGCAGACAAACCAATCAAGGTGACCAAAGCCACCTGAAAATACACGTCATTGGTAATGTCTCGCAACCAAATCGCCGCCAACGCACCGAAAACACCGAAAGGTACGGCAGTCAACACACTGATCGGCAAAGACCAACTCTCGTATTGCGCCGCAAGAATCAAAAAAACCACAACCAACGCCAAACCAAAAATCATAAATCCGCCGCCCGACACAAGTTTTTCCTGATACGACGACCCCGCCCATGCGATACCAAAGCCTTCCGGCAGATGTTTTTCTGCAAGGTCTTCAATGATATTCATGGCTTGTCCGGAACTATAGCCTGCGGCAGGGGCACCTGTCAGTTCAGCAGCGGGGAAGTTGTTAAAACGAGTGACAATATCGGGGCCGTTAGTGAGTGTGGTGTCTGCCAAGGCCGTGATCGGAACCATATCGCCGTTTCCATTTCGCACATGGACATCTTTCAAGGCATTTGGTGTTGCGCGAAAATCCGATCGCGATTGCATATACACACGATACGTACGTCCATAAAGGTTGAAATCATTGATATATGTTGAACCAAACGTGGCTGCCATCGTGTCGAACACTTCAGCAACAGGCACACCGATCGTTTGCGCTTTTTCACGATCAAGAGACACAAAGAGTTGCGGCGCACTGACATTAAAGGTGGTATTCACGCCCACAAGCCCCGGTGTGCTGTTGGCAAGTTGAGCCAAAGCCTGCGTTTGTGTTGCCAATTCGTCAGATGACGCGCCACCGTTGTTTTGTACATAGAGTTCAAACCCGCCCGTCGTACTCATGCCTGAAATCGGCGGCGGATTGAACGCCAAAACCAATCCCTCAGACATGGTCGCGCCATGCGCAAACACACGTTCAACCAACGCCGAAGCCGATTGATTCGGTTCTTGACGTTGGCTCCAATCTGTCAGACTGACAAAATATGATGCAGTATTGGTTTTTGAGGCGTTACTGATGATGTCCATACCCGAAAACATCATGACATCTTCAACCGTGGGGTCTTGCAACAACCAAGCCGTAAACGCTTCTGCAACGGTTGAAGTCCGTTCAAGCGCAGCGCCTTCGGGCAAAATGATCAATCCCAAAATATACCCTTGGTCTTCTTCAGGCACAAGGCCGCTCGGAATGCGTTCAAACAAATTGACACTGCCGACAAGAATCAAACAAAAAAAGACCAACGCAATCAATCCATAGCGCAACAAGCCTTTCACCAACCACAAATACCCGTCGGTGATTTTCAAAAAAAGACGATTAAACATTCTGAAAAAAAGCATGGGTTCATGTTTTTTTTCTTTCAGTAACCACAGACACAACGCAGGGGTGAACGTCAGCGCCACAATGCCGGAAATAATTACAGAAACCGCAATGGTAATGGCAAATTGCTGATACATAACCCCCGCCATGCCGCCAGTAAACGCAACAGGCACAAAAACAGCACACAAGACCAAAACAATAGCAATAACAGGTCCTGTGACCTCCGACATGGCTTTGGCTGTGGCCTGTCGGGGATTCAATCCGTCCGCCATGTGCCTTTCGACATTTTCAAGCACAACAATCGCGTCGTCAACAACAATCCCAATAGCCAAAACCAAACCAAACATCGTCAACGTGTTGACAGAATACCCAAGCACATACATGCCCGCAAACGTTCCCACAATCGAAACAGGCACGGCAAGACAAGGAATCAACGTCGCTCGCCAATCTTGTAAAAAAAGAAACACAACCAAAAACACAAGCACCATGGCCTCAAGCAACGTTTTTACGACTTCCTCAATGGATATGCGTACAAACGTGGTTGTGTCATAAGGAATTTCATAGGCAATGCCCACAGGAAAACTCAAGGCCAACGCATCCATCGTGGCTTTGACAGCGTCGGCGGTGGCCAAGGCGTTGGCTCCCGGCGATAAAAAAATCCCTATGGGAATACTGGCAACATTATTTTGTGTGCCCTGAAAACTGTAGCTTTGCGCGCCAAGCTCGACGTCTGCAACGTCTTTCACGCGTAAGACAGAACCATCGGGTTCTGTACGAATGATGATGTCGGCAAATTGCTCTTCGCTCACCAAACGCCCTTGATTGGTCAGTTGCCATGTTACGCTGACTTTTTCATTGTTTGAAAGGGGTTCACTGCCGATGCGGCCTGCACCGAATTGGGCGTTTTGGTCTTGTACCGCGGTGGAAATATCGCTTGGAGTGAGTTTGAGTTGTGCCATTCTGTCGGGTCGCAACCACAAACGCATGGCGTAATCTTGTGCGGCAAAGTTGGTCACTTCGCCGACTCCGGGCACTCTTTTTAAGGCATCAACAATATTTAACGTGGCGTAGTTACTCAAAAAAATGGTATCATAGCGTTTGTCGGGAGAACTCAGCATGATGACTTCCAACATCGCGCTCGATTGCTTGGTGACGGAAAGACCGAGCCGTTGCACTTCTTGCGGCAACTGCGGCAAAGCCAACTGAACGCGGTTGTTGACGTCAATGGTCGCCTGATTGGGATCGGTGCCGACATTAAACGTAACATCAAGCGTCATTGAGCCCGTGCTTGAGCTGACCGAAGACATATAAATCATATTTTCTACACCGTTGATCTGCTCTTCCAGAACCGACGCCACCGTCGCGGCAACCGTTTCTGCACTGGCTCCGTCATAACTCGCGGTAACAGACACTTGCGGCGGAACAAGGTTTGGAAACTGCTCAACAGGTAACTCACCGATAGAAATCGCACCCGCAAGCAAAATGATTAACGAAAGCACCGTAGACAACACAGGCCTGCGTAAAAAAAATCCTTCGTTACTCATACCGACTCCTTTTTTATTTTTTATTTTTCTTTTTTATTTTTTTTCTTGGGGGGCAATGCCCCCCAAACCCCCTTGTTCCTGCGGCAGACAGACACTGCTTCGCATTATCTGTCTGCCGCAGTTCAAGCTGCTTTGAGAGTCTTTTTACCCAAAAATAAAATGATAACCATAAAACATAGTTAGAAAAAATCAAAACAAGACTGCCATACAGATAAACAAGGTGTGCACATTCATATAAAAAGAAATCGGTTATGAAAGGAGAGGTAAACTTTCGGGAAGTTTTGGCGGCGGTGTTTTACTGTCAATACGGACGGGTTTATTGGGTACAGCTTTGTTATTGCCTTCAAAAACAATACGTTCGCCTTCGTTGAGTCCTTTTTCAAGGAGAAACCAATTGCCGAGATTGTCACCAAGCTCAACGGGACGCATCTCGGCAATATTTTTTTCATTCACCACAACAACCATTGAACCTTGTTGGGTTTGAATAACGGCTTGTTGGGGAATCAGTATGGCGTTTTGTAAGATGGGGCCATAGAGTGTAATGCGTACAAATTGCCCGGGCAACACAAAAAGCTCTCTGTTTACAAAAGAAGCACGAGCACTGACGACACTTGTATTGGGATTGACGGCTTTATCCGTAAAAATGACTTCACCTTCAACAGGATAGGTGCTGTTATCGGCAAGACGTATTTTGGCATAAACACGTTCTGAAGTCAGACGCCCTTCTTGGTGCAAAGTGCGCATTCGCATATATTTTGGACTTGATATGGCATAATTGACATAGATGGGATCAACTTGATTAACAACCGTCAAAAGATTTTCAGAAGCAGAATCTGCATTGATCAAATTGCCCACAGAACGATTGAGCTTGCCCGCATAACCGCTGACCGGCGCAGTGACCGAGGCATAGCCCAACTTAACACGCGCTTCATCAGCGGCAGCGTTGGCAGAATCTAAATCAGCTTTTGCACTGTTGTATGTGGCTTGTGCGGCATCCCGTTCGCGTTGGCTTACGGCATTACGCTTATAAAGATTTGAAATTCTTTTCCAATTTTTTTCAGCTTCGATAAACTGTGCTTGAACTTGTGCGGCGGTTCCTTCGGCTTGTGCAAGGACGAGTTGATACGGTTCAGGATCAATTTCCAAAAGCACTTGACCTTTAGTCACATAGCCGCCTTCGTCGTAGCTGCTTTTTTTAAGAATACCGGAAACCTGCGCACGCACTTCAACCGCACGCGAACCTTCTGTTTGTCCGACAAATTCACCATACACAGGCATGTTTGTTTTTGTTATCGGCATCACAGAAACAAGAGGCGGCGGCGGTTCCTGTATCGGTTTCGCTTCTTCCTTACAAGCAGACACACTGAAAATCAAAAACAACAGCAAACATGAAACAAAAGTTTTCATCATGTTGACTCCTCTGTACGGTGTTCTAAAAGGACATCTTTGTTTTTTTAAAAGACATCATAATAAACAACACCTGTTCTTTGTATAAAAGAAAGCATGCTTTTCTGCTCATTGACAGAAAAATTTCGTCTTTTATAGGCTAGAATGAGGCAGTCAAAAAAGCTATTAGTCTTTGAATTATTTTAAAGACGCTTGTATCCCTTACATCATATCTTCAAAAAATACAACGTGTTAAAAAAGCAGAGAGGCTTCTTGGCAAGAGGAATTTTATGATTTTGTATCGTCAGCAACGAAAGCAAGATTTTCTAAGATAGTCAGCCAGTCATTAAAATGCGGGCATTTTTCACGCAAGAGCGGTAAGCCTATTGCTTTTACCACACTGACCCCTGCGCTGACTTTGTCATATTCCGGAATTTCTTTAAGAATGCGTTTTGAAGGCGCCGTTTCTACACCTTCATTAATACTTTCAGGAGGTTGACTGTCAACCATAGTTATAAGATTGTGAATGGCTCTATCATGCTCTAAATATTCATAATCCAATTTTTGAGGGTCTGCAAAAATAAGCGTTTCAAATTCATGCAATTGAATATAGGGGATGAAACGGCTGTCTTTAATATCATCTTTAAAAGCTTGTTCCAGTTTCAATACTTTAATATATTTATTTTTTTCACTCTGGCATTCTCTATATTTAGGGAAGCACGGAGGCAAGGCGTATAAGTCAAACATAGTGCTAAAGCGACAATCTGCCTTCGCATCTTCTTTAAGCCAACTTTCAATATCGTTTTTCGCTTTTTTATAGTTAATAAGCCCACCTCTATACTGCTTCCCCGTACGATTATTCCGACTGGTCAGCACACAACGCGCATCACAAAGCACATTCACCGTCATCAAATATGGTGCAAGGACATCATGAACAAATTTTTCTTCTGTTTGACCTTCAGCAATAACATGCAAGCGCATCATGGCTTGCCCCCAAGCACATTCTTTTCCCACAGTTCAGAAAGACTATATTCTTCAAGCCATGATGTATACTGTGCTTCATTGAGTTTCTTAAACACAGAACAATGATTCTTTTTGTCCCGCTCTACCACAACAACTTCTTCCAAAGAAAATTCATCCACTAAACGAGTCGATTGTGTGGCAATGAGTACCTGCGCATGCTTTGAAGCGGTACGGATCATACCCGCAAGTTCGGCTATCGCCGCAGGATGCAAACCAAGCTCAGGTTCATCGACCACAATAAGCGAAGGCATAAAATCCGGTGGTTGTAAAAAAAGTGCGGCAAGCGCCATAAAGCGTAAAGAGCCGTCCGAAATTTGATGCGGCCCAAAAAGATAGTCTGTGTTATTTTTTTCATACCAGTTAAGGCGAACAGAATCACTGTTATGAGGCAAGGTTTCTAAAGAAAAATCACCAAATTGTGGCATAACTTGCTGAATACGACGCACAATACGCTGATAATATTTGTTGTACTCATCGCTTTCTTTGAGCATTTTAAGAAAAGCAGCTAAGTTGTTTGCATGCTGATGTAACGTTTTGGCATCATCAATGGATACACGTCCTTTTATATTCGCCCTGTCCGATGTGTCATGAAATTGATATGCTCGAATTCCAAGTAACCCTTGAGTGATATTTTTTACTGCTTCTATTGATAACTCGACTTCTGTATTCGCTGGTTGTATTGTGTTTGCCATAGCTCTATGGGCATTCAAATCCGCACAGCTTAATGCCTCATCTTTGTGCGTTTGTGAACTTTTAAAAGTCGTTGTTTCAAACTGTATCAAACGATTCATGATATATTGTTCTAAAGACAATTCATTGTTACCTGAAAAGATTTTATTCAAAATTTCTTTATTCAGTCTGTCATTTCTAAAAAAAATGTGTTCTTTATGTATACGCAGCGTATCTTCAACGCCTCTAATTAATTCAACCTCGTATAAAAAACTCGAATCCTTATCTTGAAATTTTAAAGCAAAACAAAGATTTTTTGCTCCATAGTAAAGAATTGTATCGGTTCCATATAGATCGATATATCTTTCTAAATGACGACTCAGCATAAAGCTAAACATTTCAAAAAAAGAAATCACATTGCTTTTTCCGGATCCATTGGCACCCAAAAGCACAGTAACATCTCCGAGAGGAATCGTTTGCCCTTTTTCATTATCAATAGATTTGAAGCCGTGAATTTGTATTTCTGTAAGTTTCATGAATCTTCTCTTTTGATTTTCTATATGCCTATCGCTCCTTGACATCAAAGCGTGTCATCTCTTTTCGTTGGATTGTAGAGCGTGTTCACACGTTCTCTAGCCGTTCTGCTTTGATTTTTCCTAAGTGTATTTCAATGGTTATCTTTTTATTTTTGGGTAAAAAGATTCTCAGAGCAGCTTGAACGGCGACATATGAACAAGACGAAGCACAAGAGTACACCGCACAATCAGGGGTATCCCCTCACGAGGGCTTTTTGAGGAGGCGCATTCCCTCTCAAAAAAAGATTGGGAAGGGGCTGAGCCTTTTCCGCTCTATTATTCGGTATGTTGTTTTTCTTTAGCGCGGATTTGATCATCAATATTATATGTTTTGCCGACAGAAAACAACGGTTTGTTATTTTTATCATAAATAGTGCGATAGACTATTTTATAGTGTTGTTTTTCACCATTTGGCAACACGAAGCGCACTTCTGTGGGTCTGTTGAGCCCCTTTTTCATGGCATCGGCAAACGCCATGAAGGCTTCAAGATCTTCTTCATAAACCATACCTGCATCAACAACGCTTGAGGGGAATGGTTCTCTTGTTGCGGGCAGTTGAAGAATTTCACGACCTTTTCCGAAGAATTGAATTTTTTCTGTTCTGTTGTCATAGGTCCAGAACCATTCTGCGGCAAATTCGGCAATAATTTTCAGCAATGTCTTGTCTGAGATGCGATTAAAGAAATATTCTTCGACCAAATTTTCTTGATTGTCATCAGCCAATTGAGGACGCAGATCACGAATAAAGCCGGCGATCAACGGATCACCTTCTTCACTGCAGATGTTCAATTTGACCAACGCCACTTCTGTCGGCAATTCTTCACCAAATCGTGTGTAGTGCAACCAAGGAAAACACACATATCCATGATTACGGGCTTCATTGAGATAATAGAGTGCGCCTTCACTGGAATTTGTGCCGTCGGGTTGTTTTTCCGGTGCAAAGTTGAAAAAATTCTTTGTAAGCTCTGCTTTATTTTCTACTTCAAAGAGACGCACGGCTTGTTTATTACACGTGACGGTCGACCGTTTATAATTCAAAAGAGTCATGCAAAGGGGCATGGCATCAATCAATTCAGCCATCGCTTGCGAATCAAGTTGATATTCGATGGCGTTGGCAGACTCTGAAAAATCGATGGCAAAATTGTTTTGGTTTCTGTTTTCTTCGTAAGCACGCAAAAATTCATTGATCGGCATCGGACGATAAAAATAATATCCTTGACCGTATGTACAACCATAATCTTGTAAACGATTTTTTTGTTCTTTTGTTTCAATGCCTTCTGCAACACATGTGGAGGTACCGAGTTCTTTGATTGTTCTGATGATGTTTCTCACAAGCGTGCGATTTTGTGAGCTGACGGCAATATTATCAATGAGTCCTTTGTCAATTTTGACTTCACTGAATTCTGTTGTGGTGAGCATAAGCAAGTTGGAGTGTTTCGCACCAAAATCGTCCAATGAAATTTCAAAGCCGGCATCTTTAATATTTTTGAGTTTTTCGTTAAAAAACTCAAAATCCATTTTATCAATACTTTCAGTGATTTCTATTTTTATGTACTCATGCGGCACTGCATATTTGGCACACGTTTTCACCACTTCGTCAATCAAATCATAGTAAATAAAGGTAACGCGAGAAAAATTGACAGAAATTTTAAGCGGACGCCCTTCATTAAGCAATTCTTGCAAAAGAATACACGCTTCTTCAAGCACAAAAAAATCAAGATGCCGAATGGTTCCTTCATTTTCATAAATGGGGATAAAGCGATCGGGCGGAATCAGTTTACCTGCACTGTTATGTTTTCTGATCAGTGCTTCGGCACCGGAAATTTTATGTGTATTCAGATTCACCTTCGGTTGCAGATAAATAGAAAAACATCCTGAACGGATCTCATCTAAAAGAATTTCAACAGAATTGGCTCGCGATTGAATTTTATCGGTTGCTTTCGCTTTATAATAATTCTGTTTTTCGGCATACATGATTTCACCGGCTTGAGTCAGCCCTTGATGAATATCAATTTTTTTATCTTGCCACACGCCACCGACAGCAAAAGAAAACGCTTCTATCTTATTTTCTTCGCTTCGTAATGTTTTAATCGTCGTTTCAAATACTTCCTGCGGAAGATTTTGACAAACGGCAATAAATTCATCGCCGGAAAGACGAAAGACATCGCCATTGATGTTTTTTGAAAGAAGCACAGCGACTTGTTTTAAGATAGAGTCTCCATATTCTTCACCGTAGAGTTCATTCATTTTTTTAAGGCCGTTTACGGTTGCATGAATAAGCCCCAGGGAGTGAAGTTTTGTCGGATCAAGTTCTTCCAAGCATGCGACATATTTATTTCTGTTATAGAGACCTGTAAGAAGATCGGTATAAGACAAAAATGCAAGTTGTTTCAGCGTCTTACGCTTTTTTATGTCATCAGCAATAAAAATAACTACGGAGTGCAAGAGGCTCAGGTCTGTTGCCATGCGTTGGGGGTTATCGACGCCGATAAAAGACGTCAACACATCCTGTTCAAACAACGGAACCATCAATAAAGAGTGTGTATTGGTTTCTTGCATCAATGTATAGAAATGGGTATCAAGAATTTGTGCTGTTTCTATATTATAAATGGATAATTCTTTGTCTTCTTTGAAACGTTCAATGAGCGCGCTTTCGTTATCGAAAACAAATGTCGAGTTGGTGTTGATTGTTGATAATGATGTGTTTGCGCTCCATTCATAGGTGTTTTTTGCCATTGAAAGGCCGGCATTGACTTCAAACAGGTATGCCCGATCAGCTTTGTAATATTCTCCGACAATACCAAGCAAGTTCATAATCGCGTTATCTATGTCGGTATCTTCAATCAGAGTATGGATACATTTAATCAGCGTTTCTTCGAAGGAGAGTTTCTGAGTAAATATTTCAAGTTGTTCTCTTTGTCTTGAGGAGTCAAAACCGAAGGTCAGGCGTGCCGGTCTGCCGTCAACTTCGATCAATGTATCTATATATGAATAATAACGTTTATTTTTTTCATTTTGCATTTCGCGCTGGATTTTTTTTCCAAAGCTCAAATCTTCGGTATTACAACTTTCGCAGATGGTGTCTCTGCCGTGCAACAACTCATAGCATGTTTTGTTTGTAAAAGGATCTTCGGGAGAACAATCAGAGAATTCTTTTGCTGTTCTATTGATATAAAGGAGCTTGTATGTCTCTATGTCTATGACATAGCACATAAAATCTTGGGTATCCATAGCAAAACTGGCAAGATCCTCATGTCTCATCGATCGACTCCTTCAAACACGAACAATGATCGTTCACGCATAACACATCGTTTAAAACAGTTATAATTCGCTCTTCTTTTGTCTATCATGTATATCTTGTATTGAAATTGAATATGTTGCTTTTTTTAGGATTGTTCAGGCATATATCATTCAATGATTTTTGTATCGTGTAGTGAAAAGGAGTCCTTGTCAAGCCACCTCTTATCCATAGGCACAACAGTTGTATAAAAAATAGATTGTTTCAACACAAAAAAATCACTTTACACTATGGAATCAAACGTATTTTTATATCTTTTTTTTATATCTTTTTTAACATATCATATCAATTCATAACAGTTTTTTTTTGCTTTGACAACGACGAAATGAAAACATAAAAAAAGCGTAAATCGTATTTTGACGATTTACGCTGATTGTATAATAAAAACGTGGGGACAGGCTTTGTACAGGAGGAAGAGAAGTCCTGTCCCCAAAGGAAAGCAAAACAGAGAGACTTCACGTCTCATCAAACATTTTGGTGGGTCATCGGTGACTTGAACACCGAACCAACTGATTAAGAGTCAGCTGCTCTACCAATTGAGCTAATGACCCGCAGAGTGTATTGCAGAACAACACAGAGTTTATTGATAAGTAATAATCATGTTTTTGTCAAGACTTTGGTTTCGATTTATTTGTAAAATGGCTATAAAAGTGTTCTGTTTGCTGGCGATAGTTGATTTATCAAGGTAAACATTTTGGTTATTTTTCGTCTTGCCATTGCACACCACCATATGATGTTTCTTTTTTTCTTGACTGTGGAAATTGTAAATTTTCAATATCAACGGTACAAGGCAATGTCGAAACGGCTTGTTCAATGTGTAAATGACGATGCAAAGACAAATCGACAAAGCGCGGCCGGCTTAACGGTTTGCCTTCGGGATCGACCAAAAGAACCATTCGCGGGCGTTGTTGATCTTCGATATTTTTTTCAAGTATCATTCCATAATACATATTTTTAAGCCGCACAAAACAACCGGGAGGGTACACACCAATCGCACTGATAAAAGCCTCAAAAAAGCCGGGGACATAATGTGTATCACGGTCTTTATGCATGATACACAAAGCCTCTGTGGCTGAGAACGGTTTTTTATAAGGACGCGCACTTGTTAACGCATCATACACATCCGCCACGGCAACAATGCTACCGGCAAGGCTGATTTTATCCACGGTTTTTCCCATGGGGTAGCCGCTGCCATCGGGGCGCTCGTGGTGATCCAGGGCGCCATCGAGGGCTTCTTTTGGCAAGTTGGGATAATGTCCCAAAAAAACTCGTCCCATGGAAGGATGTCCGCGCATAACATCCATATCTGCGTCACTGAGTTTACCGGGAAAATCAAGAATCTCTTCGGGAATAAACAGTTTACCGAAGTCATGGAAAAAGCCGGCCATGGCAAAGAGCGGTAAACGGCTTTCACAAATACCCAATGTCCGTGCCAATACGGCCGTATACAGTGAAACATTCACACTGTGTGTATAGGTATATTCACTTTTATTAAACATTTTTGCCGCACAAAACATGGTGTTTTGATTACGCCCCAAGCTGTCTGTCATTTCTCGAAACATAGAGGTGTATTGTGTAATATTGACATCTTTATGTGTTCGGATTTGCTCATGAAGTATGTGCGCCACTTCCAGGCTTTGCGAATACAATTTTTTGGCGACCGCTTGTTCTTCGGCAAAGTCAACGTGTTCCGGAGGAAGCAGATCATCTTTTTTTAAATATATTTCCGGATATGGTGTATAACGCTCATCATCGACTTGCGCTTCTGTAAATCCTTTATCCAATAAAGTAGGAACTTCTGCAGGCGAAAGAATATATCCCTCAAGAGTATAATGAGGAGGGGTCATCGGAAGGCCCTTTTTTGTATCTACAATATACATTCCTTTTCTGAGATCTTGAACAGCTATCTGGCGAATCATGCCATGCTCCATCGAATACAAAAGCATTTTTGTAAAAAAGGTTATTACGAGATGTTTTTATGACCACTGGCGGATTTTTTAATCATATGAATTTTTATTTTTGTGTCAAGGTTACCGTATGGTCTTTGATTGACGGCACGATAGAAACTTTGGTAAAATCTTCTTTTTAGACAGAATCGTTGCTACAACTCGGAGATGTTCAGTTATGAAAACAGCTTCTTTGATTTTTTTCACTCTTGCCCTAAGTATGGGGCTGGCTACGGGATGTGCGGCTGACAGTGCCGAAAAAAAACAGTTGGCTAATTTACAGCTTGAACAAGTGTTGCTCAATCATCGTCTGCAACTACAAGAAACTGAACTGGAAGCGTTACGCGCTCAAGTTCAAGCTGAAACCGTCGGAAACACGATTGCTCAAAAACAAACCGTAACAACACCGCGTAAATCAAATATACAACATATTGCTACAAACGCCAAGTCTGTTTCTCCTGTCTCGGCGCAAAAAACAACGCCAAGTACCAAACCCGAACAACGAGCCTATCAACAAGCTCTGCAAACGTATGAAAATTATAAATATGCTCAGGCTATTACACTCTTTGACTCGTTTATGCAACAATATCCGCAAAGCAAGCTCATGCCCAACGCGCTCTATTGGAAAGGTGAATCCCTCTATGCCTTGGGTAACTACGCCGACGCCTTGTTTATGTTTAAAGAGGTGACCACTCGTTTTCCCAAAAGTGCAAAAGCCCCGGACGCATTGTTGAAAAGCGCGTTAAGCTATAAACGACTCGGCGACACCGCAAATGCACACCTTCATACACAAATCCTCGGTGAAGACTTTCCCAATTCAACCGCCTTTAAACTCAGTAAAAACTTGGGACTTGGCAACTGAACCCATGTCATTCATTCTTGACTCGCTTGACGAAGACGGACGTAAAGAACTCTGGGCAAGCATGGCTTTGCGACATTGCTCGGGACTTGGTGCACGCGGTATTCGACGACTCCTTGAGGAATATGGTTCGGCGTATGTCGCCTTTTGTGATGTGGATTCATGGACTTGTTACGGTATTTCAAACAAGGTCATACAAAACATTCGCAACGAACTGTGGCGTGATGCGGCCTTGCAAGAATGGGCCAAAGCGTGTGTCTTGCGCGGCGACGTCTTATTGTGGACAGATCCTCGATATCCCCTAGCCTTACGTGAGCTTCCCGACGCACCGTGTTTTCTTTATGTTCGTGGGGATCTTTCGTTATTATACAACCCTACAGTGGCCATTGTCGGTATGCGTCAATGTACGCCCAAAGGCATCAAACAAACAGAACGCCTTGCAGGCGCGCTCGCTGCGGCAGGCATCACCGTTATTTCCGGACTGGCAAAAGGCATTGACACAGCGGCTCACAACGCGGCAATCGACCTACCCGGCGGCACGATTGCCGTTTTGGGCACGGGATTAGACGTACCGTATCCTCACAATAATACAGATTTATATCAACGTATTGCCGGACAAGGCCTTTTGATCAGCGAAAACCCACCGGGCACAACAGCAAATCCACGTTGTTTTCCAATCCGCAATCGCTTGATTAGCGGTTTGTCTCTTGGTGTTTTGGTTGTTCAAGCTGCACAACGCAGTGGCAGTTTGATTACGGCGCGCTGTGCATTGGAGCAAAATCGTGCCGTATATGCTGTCGGAGGTGACATTGATGACACGTTATCACATGGTTGTCAGGAATTAATCCGCCAAGGAGCACAGGTTATCTTTTCTGCAGACGATATTTTACAGGATTTGGCCGTCTTGTTACGTCAAGATGCAAGTTTCGGTATCTTTCCGTCAGAACCGCCTCTGAGCCTGACCCCGCAAGCCTTTTCAACACGACATGCACAGCCTTCCACAGTAAAAAAACACAAGATACACACGCATGTTCCTTTACCCCCCCATAGCGATACATCATTACATCCCACACACACACCAAAGCCTGTCGCCCAACACACACTCAATGCCGTTGCAGAACAATTGCTGGCCGCACTGCGCACGCAAGCATGTACTGTCGATACGCTGTGCGATACATTGGATCTTTCGGCGGCGGTTGTCAGTGCCGAATTAACAGTGCTTGAGGTGAAAGGATACATACGTCGTCTGCCGGACACACGCTATGAATGTCTTTAATTTTTTCTCGCCCCCGCCGATATTGTCTTTTTGACTTATATCTATGATGTATTATTTGGTTTGAATACCTGAAAACGTGAAGCGCATTGTGGGTGATGTTTGTAACGAAAGAGGATTTTTTGTTGCTTGCATTTCTGTATGCAGCTGTTCAAGGCGGCGTGTTTCCATGCGGCGATCGGCATCGGTATCCATGTGTTCGCTCCAATAGGACACAGCCATAGCCAAGCAATCCAAACGGTCATCATGAATGAGACTGCCCTTTACCCGTGTGATACACCGTAGTTGATGCAATAAACGGCGTGCAAGGGGAGCGTTTAAATCCTCAATGACAACTGATTTTGCAAGAATCAATCGGTGTTGATTGAGTACGGGTTCAAGAGTATCAATCATTCTTGCTTCCTTTTGTGTGGTGTGACGGCGTTCTATGAGTTGAATTGGATGGTGACGCGCAAAATGTGGGCTGAGTAAACGCAAAAACATTCCATCACCAAAATTCGCTTCCACAACCGCAACCTGTACCCCCTCACGCGCGGCCAAGGTTGCCAACGCCTCCAAAGTGCTCTCTTCATACCCACCTTGAGCAGCGAAAAGTGCCGTTAGATACAAATAACCATTCAGCATTTTTACCACACACGCCGCGGTTTCGTCGTTTCCGCGCCCTGATGGATCGATGGCCAAAACCGCACCGCTATAAGGAACCTTGTCACCGACACACGAAGACGGTTGTAACAATATCTCTCCACCAAACTCGCTTGGATCCCACATTGACAATTCAAGTGGCGGTGCTGTGGCGTTCCAAAGGACTTTTTCCGGTGCGTTATGCGTGTCTGTCTCCATCACCATCAAATCATTGAGTCGTAAAGGTCGTTTTTCAGCGTCGGACAACCGTGTATCAAGCATGAACTGCAATTGAAAACCCGATCGCCCGTATGATTTTTCACGTTCGAGCAACTCATTGTCGCTAAACCGCGTCGGATCAAGGCTGTTGCCAACACAACCTGCATCGGTAAGCACTTGCTGACGAATGCTCGGTGCCAAATGTTCACAGGTCTTCGCTTGTTCAAGATTCGGAAAACGTGCAGGCCAAAGTCGCAAGGCATAACCGCGCATAGACAGCGTGGTGTACAGACTGTTTTCTGTTTGCGGCGTGCCAAGATAGGTGATCAATCCGTTCGGCTTGATAATGGCATCAAACTCTTTGACCGTTTCAAGCAATTTGACATGCAACACCTGAGACAACGCATTGGCAGGAATCTCTATATCATCAGCAATGATCTCATCGGCACGGCTCCCCGTCAGCTGCGAGCCGATACCTCGTGAAGCGACTGAAGGCGCGTGATCGGCACGTGCAGGCCCCACATCAAAACTTGAAGCCGAACTACGCTGCCCACGCCGTGGTATCAAACAACGCAACAACGGTAATTCTTTGAGTACATGTAAAGTAAATTGTGTAAAATGATTGGCTCTTTCTCGTCCTGCGGAGACGACCAAAAACGTTCTGCTCGGTGTCTGTCGTAAACGCCACAACACATACGCAGAGGTGATCCACGATTTACCTACACCACGAAACGCACACACAATTTTTCTCCGCGGCCCCGTTTGTAAATAGTGCGCAATGTCAAATTGTACGGGAGTCGGATCAGGTAAACCAAGCGCACGCCAGGTAAATGCCAAAAAAACACGAAAATCTTCCAGTGGCTTAGGAAGTGGAGCAATGGATTTCTGTTTATGAAAGGTGCATTTATTCATGTTTCATCTCCATAATCATCAGAAAATACAGGTAAATCATGAAATAACGCCTCGTGTTCCTCAGCATCAAAACGCAAGACAATACCGTTATCTTTCAATAAATAGCGGATCACATTGAGTTCTGATGCCGAAAAAACACCGCTCTGCAATTTTTCACGCAATGTCTGAACAAGTTCGCCGTGCAACGCCTCAAGATCAGCTCGCAAAGCCATGCCTTCAAGACTGCCTGAACGACTTGCGCCGTCTTTATCTATATTTTCTAAGCGATTGACGCCGTTTTCGGCCATACCGCCTAAGCGATTGACATTGACACCTTTTCCGGTCGTTGAGTCCTTATGCATTCTTTTTCACCCCCTATACAAAGCCAAACCCGCCATGGCTGACGAAAACAACGCCCAAATCAATCGTTCGTTGACAAGCCCCCGTCCTTTGTGCATGGCGTTGTTCAATTCCAAGTCATGGATACGCGTTTCTAGGGTTTGAAGACTATACCGCGTTGCCACAACTTGTTCTTCCAAAACAGCCTTGGCTGTGAGCAGATCTTTCATATCGTGCACACTGTCTTTAATATCGAGTACGGCCGCTTTGAGCAGTGAAATGTCACTTTCGTAGACGCAACCGTGAGAACAAGGTTGTTGAACAGACGAGCGAAGCAGCGTTGCCGACATCAAACACCTCCCATTATTTTAAAACGTCAAAAGGCTTTTTCGGCCAGGGAACGCGCCCAACGTCGCCAAACCAAGGAAATAACGTATGCTTCGTTATATCGCGTAACGCTTGACGATACGCCTGCCATAATAAACGTTCTTCTGTTGTCAAAGGATAATCTGATGCCATCAAAAAATCTGTCTTTGCAAGACGAATGTCACGTTCTGTACGAATACGAGCCCCTTGCGCGGCTGAACTATTGTATAGGCGCTGTGCTTGTTCGTGTTGTTTTTGTTCCAACGCCTCAAGACGAGCTTTCTCTTTCTGCCATTGCTCGACAAAAGGCATCACGTCAGCCTCGTACAATGCCTCACCGCTGAGCGGATGATTCAAATCATCATGCCATTCGATATGTCCCGCGCCGTCATGCCATTGCAAGGCATGCATGTTGTGCGGTGCTGAAAAAACAAAAAAAAGCGCCAACCCATCAACGATGATCATATTGTCTTGTGGAATAACCGTAACATCTTTATGCATACGCTCCTCCTTGAGGCAATTTCATGATGAATGCCAACGCATAATAAGACGGACGAATGTCAAAATCAGAAACAATTGCACTGTGTTGGTGGCCACTGTCGCTGAGTTCATGACCATGATGTCTGGATTCACCCATCACAGAGGAATAACGATCAAAAGAACCGTCTGAAGTGCCTGAAATGAGCGCGTTGCCGTCGCCTGCCGAAAGACCTGACGTCCGCATGATTGCGTGTTGGTGCGCGGCCATGGTGGCGTTGCTCATGGTTGTGCCTTGAATGCTTGTGTTAGATTTTGACGTTGAAACTGTCAGTAGGATATTTTTCAAATCAGAGCCGCCTGTATCGCCTGTTTGTAAGTGTGCTCCTGCCGACACGAGAAAACGATCCCGCAGATCCGGAGTGCCGTTGCTGCCATCACAAAGTGCCCACTGTTCATCGGCTTCTGTTTGCCCGAGAGGTATCGGACGTTTGTTGTCAGAACCACCAAATGTTCCCGTAAAACCAAGCACCGTGCCTGCCAAAACATCGTGTCCAATTTGACTTTCTACTTCAATCACCTTGGCGTTGACCTGCGCAACCGCACGCGCCGACGCCGCCACATCGGAAGCATACAAATCAATTCTGTCACTGACGGCAAGCCCCGACTCCGCACCCTGCGGTAAATACAAATCGAATTGCCCGTTTTCAAAATCAAACGTCCCCGAACCTTCGGCCGTAGGCGAAACATGCACAACGACAGACAATGATTGAAAACGCCCGTATGTCTGTATGATTTCTTGATATAATGTTTGAACATTCGTCAAAATCTCTGCCGCCTGATCACGCGCGGCAACAGAACTGTCGTTATTCAAGGCGTCAAACGCTTCTTGAGTCACATACAAAAGCTGTGTCGCCATCAAATCAAGATCCGCTTCGCGCAATACCGCCCCGTCAATAAACTCAACCCATAAATGATCATTGGGTGTCTTGCGCTGTATCTCTACCGTGCTACCGGCAGGTGGCATAGTAAATAAACGAATACGACGTTCTGTTGCCCATTCCATTGCAGGCATGCACATAACCACATCGCTGTTGCCAACGGTTACATAAATGTGCTCGCGCTCAAGAAAAGGAAACGGAACTTCAAATAAATCGGTTTCGCCGTCCAATTCATTGTAAGTAATCCTCGACATAAACATTACGCACTCCTTTTTTTCAGGGGGGGGGGTAATACTCCCCCCAGCCCCCCCCTTGTTTCCCCCGCGGGTATTCCCACCCCACTAAATCCATAGTCCAGCCCCCCGGTGGCCCACCCCCCCCCGTGACCCCCGTTTGTGGCCGCGGGGGTTAGGCGACCGCCTGTCAGCCCTGCGTCCTGCCGGGCGTTCGCACAACCACCGCGGATCAAGGTTGCTTAGGGTGTTTTTTTATATGATTGGCTTGGTTAAGCTGACTCGGGATAGTTGTTTATACGATCGGTTTGTTTTCGACATTGATGGTCAATGATGTCTTGTAAAAGTGTTGTGTCTTCTGCTTTCAATCGTTCTTCAGCAACAAGTGTATAATGCTCAATACATAAAAGGTGTTTTTCTTCCATCAGCGTTTCCAAGGCTTGCATAACAGTTTTTTCTTCAAGTTTTACTTCATGAAAGAGCGTGAGCAAGCGTTGATATTGCTCGACAGAAAGAGACACGCCATCAATAACTGGCTCAGGACGCGGTAACGGTACAGGCAATTGCAAAGATTGATACACATCTTGTACAAGCAAAGCTTCATTTCTTTTACGCCATGGATTGCAGGCGTTGCCTCTGAAAGAGGTATGCAAGGAAAAGTCTTCTTCCTGAGAAATAAATTGATTCAAATCCTCATAAAGGCTTTTCAACACGTCATCATGGATATGACGCAGGTCAGCATCAGTATGAAAGGATTCAAAAATATCCTCACATGCGTCCTCATTCGCCTGTTGCTTGGAGTATTGTTTCATCAGCGTGTTCCAACCCAAGCCAAAACGTGTAATGTATTGTTGTTCAGCAGCAAAACAACCAATTCTACCGGCTTCTTGTGCGCCGTTGGCTGTAAAAACCGCCAAGAGTTTACCCATCGGCTCCAAAGAGGCTTTATATAATCGAAGAAGATAACGCGCTCTAAGGCTTCCAAAAACAAACACGCGCAACATCACACCGACCGAAGCCCAACCCGCTTGAATCGCCGTTCGAAGCGTGTTGTAACCATGCCATAAACCGCTTTCGGAAAGTTCTATGCTTATTGTGTGTTTTTGTAAGCCACAAACAGCAGTCATAAATTCTTTATGTAACGCGTGAGGTACAAGGCCTTGTTGAGAAAACATTTGCAACTCATGTTCTGTCAACGGTGTAGGATTTTCCGCGCGCTCCAAAGCCAAAAGCGGCAATCGCCATAACGCCGCTTGTTGATTTTCCAAACGCTGTCTTTGAGCTTGGTGTCTATGTTCAACACGCTGTAATAACAATTTTTTGATACAACGCTGTTGTTGTTTTTGGAGTTCGGGATATGCCGCCAACGGTTGCCCGTTCATTTCTAATTTGTCAAACAGCTGTAATAAAAACACGCTCTTTAAACGTTCTGCCGCTTGAATGATGCCTTGAGCTGCCAACATCGGTGCGTATGCATTGCGCACACCGCGTTCTGTCACACGTAAAACCTCTTCCGTCACCACGTCCGCCGCAAGGACAAGGTTGTTTTGATGTTGATTGGGATCGTCGAGGCTTCGTGCCTTACCATTTAAGGTAGGATGAAAAAAATGATACAAACGCAACGCAATCAACTGCGCCTGCTCACGGCACAACATGGCTTCACGTCCTGCCTCCTCTTCTAACGTGTGCCGTGCCAAAACCGCCGCACGCGCTTTGGCTGTCGGTGCCGTAAACTCACGAGCGAACAACACCATATTTTCAGTAAAATTCAGATGATGTTGTTCGCGAAATGCAGATTCATGCTGCTCCAGTGCTACACGAACACTGTCAAAACGATCATCATCTTGTAACGCAGTAATATACACAGCGGCCAATTCAATCTCATATTGTAAAGCCAATGTTCGTAAACGTGTGCGTTCGGCTTCGCGCAATAACCACGGGTTGTGCCCTATTTGTTCGGGATGCTCCTCTGTTAACATTTTCCACTCATACACGTTCTCAGAAGCCGGCGGCTCAGGCGGTAAATAACCTCCTTCTTTGGCTTGTTGATCAATTTTTCCGTTTACTTCTGATTCAAAAAACACACCCAATGTGCTGTCATACGGTGCCAACACCGCCGCCAACTCACGCATCGTCTACCTCCTTTTTTAGAGTCATTTTAGATTTATTTTTATTGATTATACATGGTATTGGCGAATTGCAGTCCTGTTTTGCCAAGAGCTGTTGCTATCTCAAGCGATGAGAGTTCTTTTGTCGGTGAGGCGATGTGTCCGCGTTGTGCGTTGAGTGTCGCTTGTGTTTGATTATGATAATTATTGATCGTTGTTGCACTTTTTTCCGTCATGCTTTCAACGCTTTGTCGAACGCGTTCTTTATCGGCGGCTTCTTGGCGCATGTAGTCACCCATAAGACGATCAAGAGCCAGCCCTGCCGTATTGGATGAAGCCAACATCGTGCCTTGTTTACGTAACGACTCTGCTTGAATTTCTTGCTCTTGCAGGGCGGCGGCATCACGTTGATTCATTTGGTCGATACGTTCAGTCGCAGATTTATCGGCATAGCTTTGTGCCAAGGCTTGCTGTTCTGCGGTGTTCATTCGCGCTCGTTCATCGGCAAGTGCTTGTTGATAGGCCATTTGATTTTCTGCGGCGTCTTTTTGTGACGACAATGTTGCCGCCGTCGAAGCCGCACCCACCGCCAAACTCAGTGAGCTCAACACTCCGGCAGTTGTCAAAGCCATGAAACTTCTCCTTTGTGTATAATAAGGGGGTCTGGGGGGGATTATCCCCCCCAGAAAAAAAGAAAAAGAAAAAGAAAAGAAAGAAAGAAAGAAAGAAAAAAACTTCTTATTCTTGAAAAAGGCCTTCCCAGGTGGCGTTGATGAGCGCGAAGGGTGTTATGGCGTTGCTTGTCAGCCGTACGGCAAGTTGTGTGTTTTGTGCCAAGAGCGGCACACGCCATGTGCCTGTATAGAGTGGAATTTCACCAAGTTTGAGGTTTGAATCGCCCAATTTTTTTGCATTAAAGGTATAGGTGCTTACTTCACGCGCGTTAGGAGTTACCGTGACTTCCATGTATCCTGTGTTCACGCATGACAGTATCAGCGAACGCAGTTGCAAACGCCCTGAAAGCAAGGCGTTACCTGTTACACCGTCACGAGGCGCAAACGTTGAAAAAGTATACGAAGACGTAAATGGAAAACCAATTAAAACAGGTATATTACGCAAATCTCCTTCTATAAAGATAAAGTCATCATACCATTCTTTTATAGTATGCAGGTGTTTTGTATCCGTTTGTAAGCACAAGGGTTTGGTGTGCAAGACATAGGGTAACCAAAACCGTGTCGTATTTGTTGCTTCGTTATAGGTAATTAAAGAATGTTTAGCGTGGCTTTTTCTGTCAAGGCGGACTTCAAAATCAAAATCCTCATCGGTGTATCCCGATTCAAGGCGTACGGCTTCCAGGAACAACCCGTCTGCATAACTCATCAGCAAATACAACGTGGTTTCAATGACAAATCCGTCCAAAATATCGCCGTCCATATCCCAACGGCTCCACGCCGATTGAATTTTTTCAATTCCGTTCCAAAAATATTTATACACCCAAATGCTTTTTGGTTGATCGTGGGAAAGGGCAAAAAGCGTGTCTTCACTGCCTGCACAAATCAAACGATGCACATTCCCCGCAACATAACGCGGCACATGTGTTGTTATTTCCGCGGCATCGTGTTGTCCTGTCTGGTCTGGTAATGTTAAGTATTCCCGAATGACCGCATGAGAACCACGGTTGAGTGTAAAAAAAAGCGTCTTCCCACTACTTATTGGAGGGGCAGACATCGAAGCATTAAACTCTGTCACCGGTTTCAAACTTGCTGTTGCGTTGGAAAGAATGTCCCCATGACTAAAAAAGAATTGCGTGTCTGCCGTAAACAACAAAACACCGCCACCAAATTGCACCGCGTGTCGCAAGGGTGTCGGTCTCGTGTGCGAAGCGGCAATGTCGATGGGATCACTGTCAATCAATGTGGTTGTCGTTGAAGGAAAAAAATGAAAGAGCTCGCCTGCCTGTGAAAGAATAAGATTCTCCCCGGCCATAAAAGCCAAACGATTGCGATAAAAAAACATGCCCGAAATACCCTGACCGACAAACGAAGGCGTCGGCGCAGTATGCTCATCGCCACAGGTTCGTGCACCCCAATCAATCACATCCAAGCTGAACGAACCGTCGGCATTACGCGTCAACGCTTGCGGCATGGTTCGCGGATCCAGCTTCCACTGAATCCCGGGGCGCACACTCTCACGCCACACCCCTTTACCCAAAACAGAACCCTCATTATCACATTCAAATTGCACATAATAGTTATCAAAATTCGTTCCTGCATCACCTGTCACCTCAACAACGCTACCATGTAAAGCGTGTACGGGAAGATCGGAAAATTGTTGTACGGTACCTTGATGTGACGTGATGTGCGTGTTTGAACGCGAATCAAACACTTCCAAATTAAACACAGCCGCGTCGCTGCGACGTATCCACAACGTTGAATGTACCGCATCCACAAGCCAACCATTGTTTTGTTGCAAAATAGAATCTCGTAAGCTCTCGGCAATCTCAACTGAGGATAAGCTGTCTACAGTCTCTCCGGCATAGTGTAATCCGTCGTCTGTCGTGACGGTGTGTGTGATGCCGTTTAACGTGACGGCATAGGTTGTATTGTATGAAGCCTGCTTAATAAAAACAAACGCTTCGTTGGGTTGCGGTGGCGTTATTTCCACTGACATGGCTATAGATTTTTTCATGTTACAAATGAGCGTGGTGTCGTTAATTGTCAAAAAACTCAACACCGCGTGTTCTTCGGCATGAGACAAATACACAAGACTCGTCGGTGAGGCATGCACGGGAAGCTTTCTCCCTTCCAAATCAAAGACAGAAAGTGCGCCATTGGTAATGACCACAACATAACGTTCTTGAGCGTCACGATGAATGGCATGTACCGTCGTGTTGCTTGCTACAAACATTTCCGGACTCAACAGCCGTGCAATATGCTGTGTGGCAGGACGCCGCCGCATAAAATCCACCACGCCCGAACAACAATTGATTTGCTCCTCTGCTTGATTGGGTAAACGCACATTCCATGGTTGCTGACTGACACCGCCAATCAATGAAGGAATCGTTGACGTCATTAACGCGCACATCACCACGTCCTCCGCTGTAAAGCGTGCTCAACACGCCACGTACCGAGACCATGCTGTACGCCTGCCAACATGTTTGGTGTTTTGCGTTTGCGTTCGTCCGCCAACAACGCCGCTTTGGCCGCCTCTTCATCATCACGTTGGAACCGTGACAACGTCGAAGAACCCAAGACACGCTCTTGATAGATACGTAAAGCCCGTAACGTTGCGTAATGCCTCGCCGCTTCGGGCATCTCCGCAAACAAAAGCAATACCGTCAACGTTGCCACAATCGCCGTACCCAACGGAAATAAAAAACTGTGACGTGAACGATCATAAACCCGATCGCCACGTACCGTCAGTTTGTCCGCATCGTGCTCCATAAATGACACCCGCAATACATGCGGATGTAAACGGATTTCCCCAAATTCATCAGTCAACAATTTCATATTCGGTTCAGTGTTCCAATGAAAACCGCCCAATTGTAATTCTTTGCACACATCATGCAACAAACTCAACGCAATCCGTGTGTCCGCCGTGGCCTCACTCAACGTGAGAATCGGAGCCTCGCCAATACCCGATAGCATCGCATTGACCGCATCCAATTCCGTCATCGGCACAAGAACTTGAGTCATATTTGTTCCTTTTTCATTATATTGCTTTTTTTGGAGGAAATGATTTCCCCCAAAAAAAGAACAGCCCCAAAGCGTAGCTCCCAAGTGCTTACTCGCTTGGTGTTTCCGGTGTGCTTGGAGTTTCCGGTGCACTTGTCAGCTCAATGGCACAAGCAGGACGCAAAATGCCGTGTCCCATGGCATATTTACCCAGCATGAGCGTTGATTGATACATGACGTTGAAATCGTGTCCCGATTGTTGCACAGAGAGATCACGCAATTTTACGGTACCGATGGCTTCGCGTTGCAATCCGAGAGCAACGGTGTTTGTAAAATCACCGTGATAGGTATTTTTTTCTCCGTCTTCGGCTATGAGCTTTGTAGACGGCAGGTTGTTTGACTTAACAATCTGCACCCCCGCAACTTTAAGTACCGAACCGTCGGCATAAACACCCGAACCACCCCAATCACGATTCAGCACTTTGGTTGTTTGTGCCAATAAATAATATTGAGCAGGACGCACAATGATCGCACGTTCCCAATCAAGCACGTCTTTTTCATCCCAAATTTGTGCACAACGGAAAATACCGTCCGCCAAAGATTCCCCATTGGTGGCAAAAAGCGGATCGTTGAGCACGGCGCCGTCGGGTTCATCGTCAATAACCCCTTCCGCACGGGCTGCAAGCACACCGACACGCATGGTTTTCATGTCAAATTCACGCGCCAAGGTGAAACCGAGTTGACGTGAATATTCCTGACGCACATCATAATGTGCTTTGGCGTCTTCAAGATCATAAATGGCCACATCGGCAATGAGCAAATCGTCAATATTGATCACACGCTCGTTGTGCGCGATACGGCTTTCGCCAAGAATGGCTGTCCCCGGTACATGATATCGCGCCGACGCCTTGCCCATGACGGGAAAAGAAGCCGATTTGCCGTGATCGATTGTCCGTACCTTATGCAGTTTGTTCATGACATTGACCTCTTCAAAAGCGGTCAAGACTTCCCCTGCAAAGATTTTTAAAAACAATGCATCACTGCTTCCTGTATTGTTGGCCTGCCCCGGACGTGAAAGAAATAATGAATCAGCCATGTTATCTCCTGCTAGACTGTCTTTAAAAACGTCGTGAAAATGTCGCTTCAACACAAAACGACCTAAAAAAAAGAAAAGCCGCTTCATACTGAAACGACTCAAAAAGCACAACAACGTGCGTCTCTTAAAAAAAAGGATCTATCTCTGAAATATGCGCACAAAAAGTTGTGTCACCAACTTTGCAAACACCATGAAAGGACGAGCAAAAGGCATGTTTACCTTCTCCATAAACATTTTTGTGTATAAAAGGATTTTATTGCTTCACGTTTTCCGCTTTACCGAAATTTCCTGCGCCGATATTGATTGTTTGTAATAACAAACGGTACAATGTAGAACTCTCTTCGGTTGCAACGGGTAAAAGATGTACCAAAAGATTGCAAAACCCCGATACGGCAAACAACAAAGAACCGCCAAGTGTTCCTGTATCCAGTAACGCTTCCATAATGCCTCCTTATGGATGTTTTTTGATCAACAGCTCTGTTTCTCCATTTCTATTTCTTTTTTGAACAAAGGCTCTGTTTCTGCTTTTGCTAAAAGTTCTGCTTCGGCTTCACGTCGTCTTGTGAGTCCGTGTAGTGTGTTTTTCCGCCCATTGACTGTTATTTTGTCCCAACGGCGCAACTCTTTGACTGCGGCGTCAATGTCGCCTTTGAGCAATTTTTTCCGCATGGTCGAACGCGCCAACGCACCGTGTCCAAGATTAAACGTCCATGAAATCAACGCCGCCGCACGATACGGATAGACCTCGATATCAGGAATCAAACGCACCACATGCGAAAACACCGCACTGAGATCCTCAAACAACCATGCTTCGGCTTGCTGTACTGTGACGGCGCCTTGGGTTGCCGAACAACGATGCCCATAGCCAATTGTCCAATAGCCTGCAGGACAACGATACGGATGCGAACTGAATCCCTCAAAACGCCGAACAAGGTTCGCTGCCTGCTCAAAAATCAATGTGTTCATAGCGTTTCCTTCAAATAAAAAAAAAGCATCTAAAAAACGTTTGAACGCGCTATGCGCCGTTCAACATCGCGGGTATAGGCAGGATCCGTTCCGTAGCGTTCGTCACGCATGGCTTCGACAACTTCACGAGTTGAACGAAAACGACCGTTGTGTACACCGGGCGCACTTGCGGCTTTTCCCGAAAAAAGGTCGGGATTTTTGCCTTCTGCGGCAAGGTAGCGTGCATGCAGACCTGTTATTGCCATACGAATCAACGTGTCATCGCCTGAGCTTGTTGTGCGGTTAAAGGCGGCGACTTCTTGTTCGGAGAGGTTGTTGCTCGCCCATTCGGTCATGGCGGCATACCCTTCTTCACCGCCTGCAAGGGTTTTCATTTCTGAGACAAAATGTTCCGCAACATCTTGTTGTGCTTTGATATAGCGATCTACAACATCGCGTTGAATCCCGACATCGTGCAACTGTTGATAGGAAGCATCGGAAAGTTTGCCGTTTTCTGCAAACTCTTGTTCGTAGGCTTGAATATCCAAAGGGGCAGGCGTCCCTTGTTGAAGCGTCTTTTCTTGCTCCTGTGCCGCAAGAGCCATCGGCGCTTGTTGCACAGACGGTTCAGAGATCACCTCGGAAAAACTGTTCTCAGACACTTGAACAGATAATGATTCAGACATACTGTCTCCTTTAAACGTTTTTTTTTGTCTCAAAAACGGATTTTATCATGCAATACCATGGCGTTCTGAGCAGTGAAGACTCTCTGAGAAAAAAGAACATGTTCTTAGATAGTGTCGTCAAATACGCCTTTTAGCTTTTCTCTGCGTCAGATTTTACGAGCTTTTTCGGTCATGTATGTCTATATACACTTCCTCAAAGCTCGCTCATCTTCCTTGATGAAAGGCGAAAATTCGTCATTTGACGACACTATCTAAAGAAAAAATGTTATTGTTGTAAAAGTTGGATAAATTTTTGTCGAATTGTTTTATCTTTGAACAGTTCTGTCAGCGCAGGCTTAATGAGCTCA
>CAYJFB010000006.1:99178-106142 GCA_964369685.1 uncultured Desulfovibrionaceae bacterium
TTGTCGAATTGTTTTATCTTTGAACAGTTCTGTCAGCGCAGGCTTAATGAGCTCAAGAACTTGTTCTTGATTTTGTTGTGCTTTGAACGCTTGTGTTTCTTGTTCTCGTTGTACTTCGTCTTTCAGGAGCCCTTCCGTAGCAATCCCCATAGAGGCGGCAAGACGAAGCAGTGCGTTTGAAGGATTGAGCAGTTCAAAGAAACGTGTGCCGAGTATTTGTTGTCCCGTTGCAAGAAATTCAATCAGTTTTGCACGCTCATTACCGCGCCCAAAAGCTTCAAAACCCGTGATTACAGCAGGACGAACAAGCCCTTTCGGCAAAACAGGCAGACGCTTTTCTTTCGTCAATCGTACCATCCGCCCGACAATATACGGCAATTGAAATTCCTGACTGATCACCGTATACACGCCGCCGAGAGCCGTTTCCAATTCTTGCGCAATCGCCCGTATTTCTTCGGCAGTCACATGATTTGCATTGCGTCTCATGCTATCGAGCATGACAAAATTGCCTTTCAGCCGCGCAACAATCGCTTCAGCCTGCGCCGCGGCAATCTGCAAATCACCCTGTTTATGAACCTGCAACACACTGACATCATCCGCACGCCCTTCGAGGATTGAACCGTTTGCCGCTTCGGCAACAGCCGTCGCACTGGTTATGGCGTTTGGTTGCACAAAAAATAAAACCTTCGCAGAAGCCGCTGCGCCCTCTAAAAGTGCCCTTGAAAGACTTTCCAGAGTCGTTAAATCGGCTTGCTGCAATTCAACATACGAACGTCCATAGTTTTCTCCCGCCACGGCATACATGCGTACGGGAATCCACGGACAGGAATCGGCTTTGTACGTTCCCTCAGATTGCGGCAAGATTTCGCCATGACACTCTTGGCGCACACACCATGTATCACCATGCCGTTTAAGCTGTGTATAGAGAGTGATTTCTTGCTCTTGACGCGGCGAACGACTGCGAATGGCTTGTGCGGTTGCTTCGGGTAGGGTGTCGAGATGGACGTTTTCTTCGACAATGATTTCAAGCGGCGTACCCGAAGGATCGCGTTCAATAACAAACCGTGATAACGGAAACAGACGCAACCCCGCTTTGGGGTCGTCATAAAACAAGACATTGCCGCCAACCAACAAATGCAGATTGCCTTCATAAACCACGGGGCGATCGCCTGTGCTTTCAATATCCGCCAACACCGCTTGCTCAATGCGTGACAACACGCGCTCAATCGTCGTACGAACATCACGTTCAAACGCTTCATCATTTTTTTCAAGCGATACCGTATCCACACGCAACCGAAAACACGGCTCATTCGGCGGCAACAATGTGAGCAAAAGTTTGCTTGCCAGATTGGTGACCCCTGAAGCACCGACCGATTGATACGGTAACGGCAAACTCTGCCCCGAAGCCAAATCGTCAGGCGGAATCAAACAAGGAATCGTCAGTTTAGAACAGGCTCTGGCTCTGTCTAAATATGAAGCACGATCAAGAGCCAAGGTTTCATAACGACGCGCCACGGTTGTTTCGTGCTGTGCACTCTCAGAGAATTGCGCCATTGCCTGTTCCTGTGCTGTTCATGCCGCCAAGATTGAGCTTTATCCGCAAAGCTGATGTGCCTTTGCTTTTGGATAATGCCGCTTCTCGGTCAACAGTATTTTTTGTCATTTTTGGTGCCGTGGCCACTTCTTCCGGCTCAGGAGGCGTCATGGCTACAGTCGGTGCCACTTGCTCGGGAGCCTCATATTTTGGTGAACTGAATGACATGCGTTCCTCTCTTTTTTTAGATAGTGCCGTCAAATGACGAATTTTCGTGTTTTATCAAGGAAGATGAGCGAACTTTAAGGGAGTGTATATAGACATACATGACCGAAAAAGCTCGTGATATCTGACGCAGAGAAAAGCGAAAAGACGTATTTGACGACACTATCTAGGGGAGTCTGTTTCTTTTATCTTTGCCAAAGCGGCTTGCAATGAAGCGGGCGTACATAAACCCAAAAAGGCCTCATGATATTCCATACGTTGTTTGCGTTCATTGAACCACGCATGATACCCGGGCACAGAACCAAGTTCTTGAAATCCCACTTTTTTGGCGAACATATACGCGTGTTGAAATCGACGAGAAGTAAGACCAAACAACGCACTGAGACCATTTGCAAAAACAAGATCAAGAAAACGTTGTGCAATAGAGATGGCGTGCGGACGACCTGCACGAAAAAAAGCGGTGTGGATGTGTGCCGTGGTGCCTTTAAACTGATCGAAAATAGCTACGGCAAAAGGCTTATCAACGGCGTCATAGATCGCATAAAACCATACCTGTCGGTGTGTGACACTGTCATAAAATGATTGTGGAGAGTAAATGCTCCTGTCTGAAAAAAGAAAACGCGCCAGCCCTTCACGACATAACTGAACATACAACGCCTCAATCTCGCCTTCACGAAAGGTGTTGAATCTGCCTGAAATGCTACAACGACAAAGGATGGTTTGCTCCGACACGTTCTGTCACCTCCAGTTGTTGCCACAAATAACGCACCAAATCGCGCTTGCCTGCATACATCCAGATCTCACGTTCGGTATCATTGACCCGTGGGCAACGCTCAGGAAAAGCGCGTTCCAAGGTTTCAAGCATGTCACGACTCAAACTCGGAATTTTTAATTCTGATTTATTGGGTATTCGTTTCATGGCAATCCTTTTCATATCATCTTGAGTTTTATTCTTTTTTGAGGCCATTGCTTCATAAAAAATAAACAACTCATGACAAAAGTTCATGACGAATAAAATCATTGACTGCCTGAAATTCAGGACGTACGCCTTCTGCGTGGTTCACGGCATTTTTTGCCATACCCAACATGTCTTGCGGTGTCAGGCCACACTGCTCAAGCACAAGCATTGTAGCACTCAATAAACCAAGCAGATTTGCACCCTTATGCGGACGCTGTTGCAAACCGTTCACAACAGTCATGGCCGATTCCGCCGCCATAATTAAAGGCGCATTACACAACGCGTCACGCAATGACAACGCTTGAAAAGAAGAATTTGATGACATATTGTATCCCTTTTGTTGAGAGTTGTTTTTTCGTTTAGGAGGATAAAATGTCATCTCATTGTTTTTATTTATTTTATTAAAAACTTGTATCACGAGTCTTTGTAGCATACAGTTATTCAATCTTTTTCATATCAACTTTGTTTGTATCTTGACGACAATGTTGTTGGCACTGCAAACATTGTTGGCAATCAGAATACACCTCACCATACATTAAGAACATATTTTTGAAGACAGTTATTCCCCAAAATGGTATATTGGCAGTGACGTATACAGCAACACAGTTATGGCACGGCATTTGCTAGTAACATGCTATCAAAGGCACACGCCTTTCTTTCAATTAAAAAATACATCTGTCTTATAGTTATTCATAGGACAGCTTTTTAGGAGCAGATATTATGGGACTCAACAGCTTAACCATTCCTACCAGAGTGACCACACAACCGACCGATGTTACACTTCCCCAACAAGGTCCTGCCGGCACCCCTCATGGTGCTGAAGTTGCACGGGGTCACCAAGAAGCAACGCAACAACTTGGACATCGTTTCCAAATCCAACCCGCGAGAGCCTTACAGCCCGCACCGATCACCGCCGGTATGGCTGAGGCGGCACAACCCATGGATAACAGTCGCATCCTTATGCCTTTTCGGGGTACGCAGGTGTATATGCCTACAGCCGGTGTTTCCGGAGAGAACGTGGGAGCAAAAATACAACAATTTGTCAGAGAAGGCGAAGCGATCTATACAAACATTCTGAACGGTGGGTATGACGGCGTGCAGCCCCACAAACAAGAGACCGCAAAATTGATGTGGTTCTTGCAAGCCTTGGGTTCTCAAAATGCCAACACCTCCAATGGCAGCGCGCAGTCGGGTATGTTCAGAGAAGGTGCTTTTATGATTGCCGATCCTGATGGCAAGTTGGAAGCGTTTTTAACTCAAGCCAATTCTTATGATCGCAAATCAAGCCATATGAAAGAATTTCAAAAATGTGGTTCGGAATTTAAACATCATGGTGTTGATCTTCGTAACGTCGAGACACCGAATGAGCGTCAAACTGTGCTTTTTGCACGCTTGCCTACCCATGCAGAAGTTGCGGCCAGCCCCATGAACAGCACGCTTCCCCGCGGCGCAAATGATACACGGATGCTTTTTGTTAAAATGGAATCTCACGGTTGTCGTGGACTGAGCTTTAAAGGCAGCGGCACACCCATTCCTGACGGTGAAAGCCCAAATATCGGCAAAGGCATCAAGCGTTTCTTTCTCAATGCAAAGGATTTTATGGGACATTCGCTTGGTTTTGCCAAATCACTGTATCAACGCTTTGGTGGCGGAACACAGCCTGCAAACAACAATAAAGAACGTTTGCCCTCTGAAGTCAAAACAGACTATCAAACACTGATAAAGTTCCTGAAAGCCGTGGCGACACAATCCTCTGTAACGGAGACTCCCGGCGGAGCAGAGAGCCTCCAGATGCTCATCAGCACGTTGGAACTCAACGGACCGAAGGGGACTTCAACAGGCATTAATCAAATGCATGAAGCTCTTGGGATGGCTCTGGATCAGTGTGCAGCGTATAGAACAAACCACTCGTTGAGTGATGGTGTACTGGGTCATATAATGCGAGAGATCACAGAAACAGACACACGAATCACTGCAGGGCGCTCACATCTTGAGCAACGCATCGGCAATGAAGTCATCCTCATGCAAGATGCTATGCGAGCGGGTGTATAGTCGCTGAAAAAAAGTGTGTTGCTCAAGATCTATTTTTTCGATATGTCTTTGACAACACGCTTCATAATAACGTTACATAAAGAATATCAGGCATTTAGTATATGCTTGATATTCTTTATGGTATTGGTTCGCTTCATACAACACAACCGATGGGGTTTTTTCATGAGCAAAGAACAAGCAAAAAAGCTTTTTCAAGCGTTGTCCGACCACATGCAACTGGCATCCACGGATCTTCCTGCTATGGATTTTGACAGCGAAGAACCGTTTTCTTTTTCTGCGAACGGGGTGTCTTCTTTTTTGACGTACAATGATGAATTTGAAGAATTTTTTGTTCTCAGCTATGTGGCACCGTTGCCTGCCGAGAATCGCGCGTCATATGTTCGTGAATTGTTGGAAGGTTGTTATCTTTGGGCGGGAACGGCCGGGGGCATTCTCGGTCTTGACGACGAATCTTCGTATGTGTCTTTAAGTTTACGTATCCCCGTAGAAAAAACCGATTCCTTGGGATTTATTGACCGACTCATGAAGCATTATGACATGGCAAAATATTGGCAAGAACGCCTTCAAAATGCATAAACATTGTGCGTGAATGATTCGTACATACCCAAAAAGGAAACACCTATGTACAAAGAAGATATTGCATACTTGGTACGCAGTCTTGGAGAAGCCGTCGGCGATCCGACCATTGAACTTGATGAAGAGAACTATTGTGAGACGCAACTCAACGAACGAACAGTGTCGTTTCTCTATGAACCTGAAAACGAGGCGTTATTAATCAAGGTAACCGTTGCTCCTGCGGACACGCTTGATCTGGAACATTTGTTGCGGAAAAATCATTTTTGGGGTGAAACGGGCGGCGGCATGTTTTGTTTGCATCCCAATGAAAATATGGTTTATTCATTCATGCGACTTTCCTTTCCTCTTTCTAACGAGCCGATTTATCCAACGTTTTTGTGTGATATCTTACCAAACCTTCTTGGTGCGGCAGAAGCGGCTCCTGAATTGAAAGAGTTGTCTGTCTCAGCAATCAAGCAAAACGCACTCCCTTTTGTTGATCCCCTTCAGTTTGCTTAGAACCTATGCTTGTTTTCTGAAGGGGATAAACTCAAATGACTCTGAGAGCCGTTTTGCTATAAAAAAGGGATGCTGTTATGGTCGCTCGCTCATCTGTTCGTTTTAATGAAAAGAGTACAAACCATACGGAGAAGGATTTGCTCAGCGAATGTGTACTTCCCGAACCGGCAACACAATTTCTTTCATGGCTCACGGCTCAACGCAATCTTGCAGAAAATACCTGCCTTGCATATCGCAATGATATTGAACAATTTGAACTGTTTTTACAAAAAAACAACACATCGCTGGCAAAGCCTGAACAGATTACCCGTGATGACGTGCGTGATTTTGTGGCTGTTTTGCATTTGGATAACCAAGCAAAGAGTTCCATAGCGCGTAAGCTGTCTGCGTTACGCACGCTATTTCGGTATTTTCAGCGTCAGGGGCAAGTTCAAGCAAGCCCAGTTCAGGGAGTTCATAATCCAAAGCAGGCGTTGCGCCATCCGCAGATGTTGAATGTTGATCAGGCTTTTGCACTCCTTGGGGAATTGCCGTGCGAAACAGAAGAAACCGGCAATGCAAACGCAGTCTTCGAAACGCAAGACAGCATTGTGCGAAAACGGGATCAAGCCCTTGGTGAACTGTTATACGGCGCAGGCTTGCGTATTTCTGAAGCACTCGGTTTAAATCTTGACAACATTGATATGGAAGAAGGACTTGTCCGTGTTTTGGGAAAGGGACAAAAAGAACGTCTGACACCGATTGGTGGTGCGTGTCGTGTTGCGCTCATACACTGGTTACAGGTGCGTTCGTTATTGCATCCGACTGATGATCAGGCTGTCTTTGTGGGTGTCCGCGGCAAACGGTTGAATCGTCGTCAAGGCGCGCGTATTGTTGAAGGAATGGGGCTTGAAGCACACTTGCCGCAGCGTCTTGCACCGCACACGTTGCGACATTCTTTTGCGACGCATCTTTTGGAAGGCGGCGCCGATTTGCGTGCGGTACAAGAACTTCTCGGACACGCACGCCTATCAACAACACAACGGTATACCCATTTAACCCTTGAACACCTCATGCAAGTGATTGATAACGCACATCCAAGAGCAACAGAAAAAGACAAAAAAGACTAACTCTCTATAAAT
>CAYJFB010000007.1:0-31790 GCA_964369685.1 uncultured Desulfovibrionaceae bacterium
GCTTGTTGGATGAAATGGCTCTGGCAACGGCTCGAGAACATGGTGAACAGTTTACGATTGGTTAGGGACTGTTTCTAAAATTTTTTTCTTGGGGGAGTTAAACTCCCCCAAACCCCCTTGATTCTGCGGCAGATTTCAATGCGTAGCACTGAAATCTGCCGCAGTCTAAGTTGCTTTGAGAAGCATCACTGACGTCTTTTTACTTAAAAAAATACAACGAATCATGAAGGGCATGCAAAATATTTTATTTAGAAACAGGCTCTGGCTCAATCATAAAAACATATTATCAACGTTTTATTATTTGTTGTTTACTGCGTGCCACGGCGAGTGTTTCTGCGGGGACATCTTTTGTAATGACTGAACCTGCACCGATTAACGCCGCATCGCCGACAGTCACAGGGGCGACTAAGGCGGTATTGCTGCCGATGAATGCTTTTTTACCGATGACGGTACGCGATTTTTTTTTGCCGTCATAGTTGCAAGTAATGGTACCTGCTCCGATATTTGTTGCCGCACCGATGTCGGCGTCACCGATGTAGGAGAGGTGGTTGGCCTTCACACCCTCTGCCAGACGAGCGTTTTTGATCTCAACAAAATTCCCCACATGAGCGTGCGTCGCCAGTTCTGCGCCCGGACGTAAACGAGCAAACGGCCCGACCGTACATTCAACACCAACATGTGCACTCTCAAGATGCGAATGCGTACGCACCAATGCACCCTTTTCAATCACTGAGTCCTTCACATGACAAAAGGCCTCAACCCGACAGCCTCGTTTGAGCTGAGAACGTCCCAAAATTTCACAAGGGCCAAAAATCTCAGCACCCGCTTCAATATCCGTAAAAGGTCCTAAACACACTGTCTGTGGATTATGGAGCAACACACCGTGTTCTAAGGCCATTTGAATTCGGTGCATCCGTAAACATTCTTCAGCCGCAATCAACTCTGACGGCGAATTGACACCCAACAACTCAGCTGTATTGCCGCAAGTCATTCCCGTTACACAAAGACCATCCGCAACAGCCAAAGCAACGAGATCTGTAATATAATATTCATTTGAGGCGTTATTGTTTGAAAGCTTTGGTAAAAGACGTTGGACATCATTCATATTGAATAAATACATGCCTGCGTTCACTTCGCCTGTGGGCTCGCCGTGTCGCGTGTTGTCGTAGTCTTTTGCTTCAACAATGCCTGTGATCTTGCCGTCTGTACGCACAATACGTCCAAAAGCCCCCGGCTCTTCCAAGCGTATTGTTGCAAGAGCAAAAGAGGTGGCTGTGTTTTCTTCCACCATATGACGTACCGTTGATTCTGTGATTTGTGGTGTGTCGCCATTAATCACTAAAATACGATCGATGTTGGCTTGTTCAAGGGCAGGCAGTGCGCTCATGAGCGCATGCCCTGTCCCCAATAACGCTGTTTGCTCAATAAAATGAACATCTTCAGAAGCACATGCCGCACGCACAGCCGCACCGCCATGCCCCACAACAACCCAAATATCTTTACCAAAAATAGGTCGCAACGCCGCAAGAACATAGGCCAACATGGATTCACCAAGGAGTGTTTGTAACACTTTTGGCGTATCGGAATGCATTCGTGTGCCTTTGCCTGCGGCCAAAACAAGTGCGCCTGTTTTCATAAAGTCAATCCTCTTGCTCTTTTGAGTTGTATGTATTTTTTTATCAACGGTGCCGTAAAGATCTGTCTTTGAGAACGAAGACACAGTTCCGCCACAACTCTGCAGCTATGAAAGGAAGCTATAGCACTTTTGTTTCTTATTTAGACTTTTCAAGTCTGTTAGAGTTGAGCGGGCGGCAGGGGCTCTTTTACAATAACCATGGCATCGCGAATACCCATACTGCGGAGTATTTCTTGTGCTTGTGTCAGATTGGTATCGTTTCCGCGCAACAAGACTTGAACACGGTACCATTTTACAGCACCGGTTTCGTCACGTTCCAAGGTCATGCGCGTACGCAAATTTTTATTTTCCAATTCTTCTCGTAGGGCGTCGGTTTGTTCACTGTTTTTATATGCAACAACTTGTAAAACATAATTAAATATCTTGTTCGACTCCACGGTTTGTGGAGTGGCTTGTGCTGATGAAACGGTATTGCTTTGTGTTGTTTTCGGTTGTTGTATCGGTTTTGTCGCCGTTTTTGGCGGTGAGAGGGGTTCTTTTACGGCTGTTGTGTTTTTGGGTTCGGTATTATTGCTCGGTGTCGGTGGTACGCGTTTCAGATCATTCATGAAAGTGAGTGATTCTTTCGGTAAAATTTCTTCAGGCGGTGTTTGTGGTTGTTCGACGTCGTCTTTCGGCAACAAATTTGTCATTTCTGTTTCCGGATTGTCTCCACGCCCGACAATGACCCCAAACGCAAAAACCCATCCCATACCAATAAACAACATAATCAATACTGTCAGAACGCCGGATAGCGTCAACTCTATTGTAAAAGAGCGACGACGGCGGTGGGTTGAACCCTGGTCGTTTTTATTGCGCAAGGCATTCGCACCGGGCACCGAGCACCTCCTCTACATGCTTGCAGGCGCGCTGACGCCAAGCAGAGTCAAACCGTTCTGTAATACCTGCCCCACAGATCGCAACAAAGAAAGACGAGCCAAGACGACTTCCGAATCACCCGCTTGCAACACGGGATGTTTGGCATAATAACTGTGCAGTTGTCCTGCAAGCTCCAATAAATAAAAACTGATGTGGTGTGGTGCCAATGCTTGTGCGGCGCTTTCGACAACATCTTCAAAGCGTTCCATGCCTCGCAACAAAGCCAACGCATCGGCATCATCCAACACTGCCAATTCTGAAAGCGTACTCAAAGCAGGCACATTGTAGCCGCTGTCATTGGCTTTACGCAAAATGGATTGTACGCGTGCATGGGCATATTGTACATAGTATACAGGATTATCCATGCTGCGTTGTTTGGCCAGTTCCAAGTCAAAATCTAAATGACTGTCGCTCTTTCGTGATAAAAACATGAACCGTGCGGCATCAACACCCACATCACTCACCACATCAGCCAGTGTTTCAAATTGTCCTGCGCGAGTTGACATAGCCACCATCTCTCCCCCACGCAATAAGTTGACAATCTGAATCAAAACAACAGCAAAAGAGTCTTTAGGACGCCCCAAAGCTTGAATTGCCGCACGCATTCGCGGCACATATCCATGGTGATCGGCACCCCATACATCGACCAGTTTTGTGAAGCCACGTGTGTATTTGTCGTGGTGGTAGGCGATATCGGTTGCAAAATAGGTCAATGTGCCGTCAGATTTGCGCAATACCCGATCTTTGTCGTCGCCAAAATCGGTTGTACGAAACCATAATGCGCCGTCTTGCTCGTATGACAAACCCGCTTTATCCAACGTTGCAAATGCCGCCGCAACAGCCCCGTTTTCAACCAAACTTTTTTCTGAAAACCATTGGTCATGATGAACACGGAATTCAGCCAAATCTTTTTTGATTCCGTCGGCAATGAGATTCATGCCCACTTCATAACATCGATCTTCGCCTTCGGCATCGGAGAGGGTGAGTAAATTGGGTTCTTTTTTTAGTAAATCTCTTGCAATATCAATGATATATTCGCCACGATAGTAGTCTTGTGGCCATTCTACGGGCATGTTTTGCAATTCTTTGGCGCGCAACCAAATTGACAAGCCCAACAAACGCATTTGACGTCCGGCATCATTGATATAATATTCGGCTTGTGCTTCGTAGCCCGCAAAATGCAACAAACGCAGGAGGCTGTCACCGACAGCGGCACCGCGCCCGTGTCCGATATGCAAAGGCCCTGTTGGGTTGGCCGAAACGTATTCAACTTGCACTTTTTCATTGGGTTTGGCTGCGCCTGCGCCAAAACGGGCTCCTGCTTGTTCAACACGTAAAACAACCTCATGCCAAAATGAGGGAGAGAACGTCACATTTAAAAATCCCGGGCCTGCAACCTCAATGTTTTCCAACGTAGGCAATGCCTCGCGCAACGCGTCAGCCAAGCGTACGGCCAAATCTCGTGGAGACATGCGCGCTTCTTTTGCCAAAACAAGAGCAAGGTTGACCGCAAGATCGCCATGTTTTGGATCTTTAGGCGGTTCGATCACTGTTTTTTCAGGCCAAGAAAAGCCACAAGCTTGTACAACGGCGCGTAAGGCTGTTTCCAGATGTTGTTCTGCACGCATGGTATGAATGCCTCAATGGGAAGGTTGATGTTATAAAACAGACATATGTCATAAATTTTTATTATGCGTGAAAACCTGTACGATGTAAAGAGAGTGGTAAACGCCACGTCGTTCCGCTTTTGTTGAATATTTAAAATATGTTATAGTTATTACTAACTATTGAATATCAAAAAAGTTTTTTTATGAAAGTTTTGATAGCGGAGTATGCTTTTTCAATGAGAAATATGTGTATTGAAAAACGATTTCGATGACAAAAGAAAAGAATCTCTTTACTATGAAAATACGCTGAGTGAAAAAAATCTGTTTGACAAAAGGCACAGAAGCCGTTACACATGAGATGTAAACGAGAAGATACCAAAATAAAAGCGTTTTATTTTTTTACCTACACGCTGACAAGCCTTCTCGATACAGGTCATAAAAATGTCTATAAGAACAACACAAAATAGTCATACATCAACAAAGAACATAGAAGAAATATCGTTTTCCTTTATGGCTTTTTTTGGGTGTGCGTTTTTTTGCGTTTGTTCTTTTTTTATGTCTTTTGAGACGACCTCCGAACGACTATACCTATCAAGCACCGCGTGCCTACACGGTTAGGCTGTGCTTGCGGTTCGCGTTTTCGGACACCATCTTCTTGTCCGGCCGTCCTTGTGACGGGCAACGTACACTCTCTGGCCGTAGTCCCCTACATGGGCGGCCGCACATCACAGCATAGCAAGGCTTGTTTATAAAGCCTCTTTTTAATGATGTAAGGAGTGTACCATGTCTTCCAATCGTATTTTATTTTTTGACACCACCCTGCGTGACGGTGAACAATCACCCGGCGCAACCATGAATCTCCCTGAAAAATTGCGTCTTGCCCAACAACTTGAAATGTTGGGTGTCGACATTATGGAAGCCGGTTTTCCTGCATCTTCTCAAGGTGATTTTGAAGCGGTGCAAGCCATTGCCAAACAGGCTAAAAATATTCAAATTGCCGGCCTTTGTCGTTGTGTCGCGCGTGATATTGAGAGTTGCTGGGAAGCGATCAAGGTTGCCAAAAATCCTCGTTTGCACACGTTTTTGTCTACTTCTCCGTTACATATGGAATTTAAATTGCGTAAAACCCCTGAAGAAGTCTTGGACATGGCTGTTGCAGGGGTAAAGCTTTGCGCTCGCTATACGGACAATGTGGAATTTTCACATGAAGACGCTTCTCGTTCCGATCGAGACTTTTTGTGCCGTGTGACCGAGGCTGTGATTCATGCAGGCGCACGCACAATCAATATTCCCGATACCGTGGGGTATGCGTTGCCCGAAGAATACGCTGCACTGATTCGTTATGTCATTGAAAACACGCCAAACAGCGATAAAGCGGTTTTCAGTGTGCATTGTCATAATGATTTGGGTCTTGGCGTTGCAAACACGTTGGCGGCGTTGCAAGCGGGTGCGCGTCAGGCAGAAGTGACCATTGGCGGTATCGGTGAACGTGCAGGGAACGCCGCGCTTGAGGAATTGGTTATGGCGATGACGGTGCGTAAAGATTTTTATGGTTTTGAACATGGGATTGACACGACACAATTATTCCCTTCTTGTCGTCTGCTGGCCATGACTATTGGTCAACCCATCGCCGCCAATAAAGCCATTGTCGGTGCGAACGCGTTTGCACACGAATCGGGGATTCACCAAGACGGTGTACTCAAGCACCGTGAAACATATGAAATCATGCATCCGCACACTGTCGGGCGGACAACCAGCGAGTTGATTCTCGGCAAACATTCGGGACGTAATGCTGTAAAAAATAAACTTGTTGAAATGGGCTATACCCTTGATGAGACACAAGTCAATATTGTTTTTGATGCGGTTAAAATGCTTGCCGACAAAAAGGCACGGATCGAAGATGAAGATTTGATGGCGATTGTACTCGAAGAAATTTATCGTATTCCGGATAGTATCCGTTTGCATCACCTCAGTGTGCAAACATCTGATTTGTCTGGCGGTATTCTGCCGACGGCGGCGTTAAAAATGGAAGTGAACGGACGCGAGATCGCCAAAGCCGGCTTTGGTGTCGGGGCTGTTGATGCTGTTTTTAATGTGATTAATGAGATTGTCGGTCGTGAACCCACTCTGGAATCGTATGTGGTCAACGCGATCACCAGTGGTACGGACGCGCAAGGTGAAGTGACTGTACGACTTCGTGAAGGTTCCGCCACAGCCGTGGGGCGCGGCGCAGCACCTGATGTGATCGTTGCAGGCGCAAAAGCCTACGTCAACGCAATGAACAGGCTGATAAAAAAACAGCAAGAAGGCGAATCTCAACACGCGCAACATTGTTAACATATTTTTTTCTGGGGGAGCTAAGCCCCCCCAGACCCCCCTTGTTCCTGCGGCACATTCCAATGCTTTGCATTGTTCATGTGCCGCAGTTCAAGTCGGCCTGAGAGTCTTGTCATCCAAGAAGAACATGGCAACCATGAAGAACGTTGGGGAAAAGCCAAAACAGACGTTCTTTGAGGCTGTTTCTAAATATTTTTGTATTGAGATTGTGACTGAAAAAACTCTCAAAGCAGCTTGAGACGCGGGGCGATGGTGGGCGTTGATGCAGCGCAAAGCGATGCGAAAACGCCCACAATCGCACCGCGGAAACAAGGGGGTTTGGGGGGGATTATCCCCCCCAAGAAAAAAAGAAAAAAGCAAAAAGAAAAAGAAAAGAAGAGGAGTATTGAATATGGCTCAGACGCTTGCTCAGAAGCTTTTGCAGGCTCACACAGATGAAGTTGTTACAGGTGACGGTAGCATTGTTCGTTGTCGTGTGTCGTTGGTGCTTGCCAACGACATCACAGGCCCTTTGGCTATCAAGTCCTTTCGTGGCATGGGAGCCGAGAAAGTGTTTGATCCGACAAAAATCGCTTTGGTCATGGATCATTTTACCCCACAAAAAGATATTGACTCCGCCAACCAAGTGTTGATCAGCCGTCAATTTGCCGAAGAACAGAACATTGTTCATTATTATGAAGGCGGTGATTGCGGAATTGAGCATGCGTTGTTGCCCGAATTGGGTCTTGTAGGCCCGGGAGACATCGTGATCGGTGCCGACAGTCACACCTGCACCTACGGCGGACTTGCCGCGTTCGCCACAGGCATGGGTTCCACAGACATCGCCGCAGGCATGGCACTGGGCGAAACATGGTTTAAAGTGCCGTCGACCATACGCGTTGAGCTTGTCGGAACAATGCCCGAATATTTGCGCCCCAAAGATTTGATGTTGATGCTGATTGGTGAAATTGGCGTTGACGGCGCGTTATATCGTGCCTTGGAGTTTGGCGGTGAGGTTTCCGAAGCCATGGAAATAGAAGGACGTTTGACCATTGCCAACATGGCCATTGAGGCAGGCGGTAAAGTCGGCTTGTTTGCCTCTGACGCCAAAACACAAGCGTTTTGTGCGGCAAACAATCGTCCGAACGTGCCGCTTTTGGCTGCAGACGCCGATGCTCAGTATGAACGCGTTGTGCGCATTGATGTGACGGGTAAAGAACCTGTTGTGGCTTGTCCGCACATTCCCGACAACGTCAAGCCTGTCTCTGAAGTCGGTGAGGACGTGGCGATTCAGCAAGTTGTGATCGGCTCTTGCACCAACGGGCGCATCGGTGATATGCGCGATGCGGCGGCGATTCTGAAAGGTCGTAAAGTCGCTCGCGGTGTGCGTTGTATTGTTTTGCCTGCGACGCCTGCAGTATGGAAGCAGTGTTTGCAAGAAGGCTTGATGGAAATCTTTATGGATGCGGGTTGTATTGTCGGCCCTGCAACATGCGGCCCGTGCCTTGGCGGACACATGGGTATTTTGGGCGACGGCGAACGCGCCGTGGCAACGACAAACCGTAATTTCCGCGGACGCATGGGCAGCCTTGATTCTGAGGTGTATTTGTCCAGTCCTCTTGTTGCGGCGGCTTCTGCCGTTGTCGGACGTGTGGCAGGCCCTGCGGCGTTATAATTTCAAGATTATTGTAGAACGTTATCATTAACAACACGATCTGAAGACGGAAAAAGGATATATCATGCACTATAAAGGAAATGTTCATAAAGTCGGTGAACATATTGATACAGACGCGATCATTCCCGCGCGTTTTTTGGTCACGGCAGATCCAGTGGAGCTTGGCAAGCATTGTATGGCAGGACTTGAGCCCGATTGGGTAGCACGAGTCAAACACGGTGATATTGTCGTTTCCGATCGCAATTTCGGTTGCGGTTCTTCTCGCGAGCACGCGCCTTTGGCTTTGCTTGGTGCGGGCATTCCCGTCGTGATTGCACACAGCTTTGCACGCATTTTTTATCGCAACGCCATCAATATGGGACTGTTGCTCATTGAACTTGGCGAAATCGTTGATAACTTCAAAGACGGCGATCAAGTTGAAGTCGACACAGAAAAAGGCGTTGTCCGCAATCTGACACAAGGCGGTGAGTGGACATATCCTGCATTACCGCCTTCAATGAATGAATTGTTGCAACAAGGCGGTTTGGTACCGTATGTGCGTGCGCGTTTGAATGCTAAGGGAGTTTGTTAATGGATATTCGTCTTTGTGTTTTGCCGGGTGATGGTGTCGGCCCTGAGTGTGTCGGTGAGGGGATGCGAGTGTTGGATGCGGTGAGTGCGGCCTTTGGACACACCGTACATAGGGAAGATGCTTATATCGGCGGCAGCGCCATTGATGCTGTCGGCGTGCCCTTGCCTGACGCGACACTTGAAGCGTGCAAGCGTTCCGATGCCGTATTGCTTGGTGCTGTCGGCGGCTCCAAATGGGACAATCTTGAGAGTTCTTTGCGTCCTGAGCGCGGTTTGTTGGCGATTCGGCGAGAGCTGGGTTTGTTTGCGAATCTGCGCCCTGCCACGTTGTTTCCCGAATTGGCGGGTGCGTGTTTGTTGCGTGCAGACATTGCGGCACGGGGTTTGGATTTGGTTGTGGTGCGTGAATTGACAGGCGACGTGTATTTTGGCGAACCGCGCGGACAAAAAACAGAAAATGGCTTGCGTGTCGGCTATGACACCATGTTGTATGACGAAGCAGAAGTCCGTCGTATCGCCAAAGTGGCTTTTGAGGTGGCGGCTCAACGTTCAAAACGTGTGTGTTCCGTTGACAAAGCCAACGTGCTTGAAACGTCGCGTTTATGGCGTAAAGTGGTTGAAGAAACCCACGCAGACTACCAAGGCATCGAATTGAGCCACATGTATGTCGACAATGCCGCCATGCAACTGGTTAGAGATCCTTCGCGTTTTGACGTGATTCTGACAGGCAATATTTTTGGTGACATTCTTTCTGATGAAGCGTCTGCGATCACGGGCTCTTTGGGGATGTTGCCATCGGCATCCATGGGCAGTTCCGGCCCCGGGTTGTTTGAACCGATTCACGGTTCAGCGCCGGATATTGCGGGTCAAAACGTGGTCAACCCCATAGCAACCGTGCTTTCTGTTGCCATGTTGTTGCGCGTTGGGCTCAACCTGACAGCTGAAGCCGATGCAGTAGAACACGCTGTTCGTGAAACCCTCGCGGCAGGCTTCCGCACCGCAGATATTATGGAAAAAGGGGCAACAAAACTCTCCTGCACAGCAATGGGTACAGAAATCGCCAAACGCATTGTACGATAAAAAACACCTCACAATACACGAGGCTGAACTGTACCGTGGCATCAAGGAGTTTGGGGGGAATCATTCCCCCCAAAAAAAAGCAAGAATAACTTGGAAGATTCTTTACTCTTTCATCGCGTCGGGAAACAACTCTGCAGCCATTTCGCGCAATTTATATTTCATAATTTTGCCGCTGGCAGTGAGTGGAAATGCCGTAACCATATGAATATAACGCGGAATTTTATACCACGAGATTTTACCGCGACAGAAATCACGGATGTCTTCGGGACTCAAATCCGTATCATCCTTGGCGATCACAAACGCGCCGACTTCTTCACCGTATTTACGGCTGGGAACAGCAACCACAGCCACATCAAAAACACCTTCCATTTGACACAAAAATTCTTCAATTTCACGAGGATAAACATTTTCTCCTCCACGAATAATCATGTCTTTGATGCGTCCGCTGATACGCACATAGCCGTCTTCATCCATGGTGCCGAGATCGCCGGAATGGAGCCAGCCTTCGCTGTCGATGGTTTCTGCGGTTGCTATAGGATTTTTATAATAGCCTTTCATCACATTGTAGCCACGGCAAATGACTTCACCTTGGGTATTGCGTGGGGCTTCTTCTTGGGTTTCCGGATCAATAATCCGTACTTCGATGCCGGGCATGTGTTGGCCGACGGTCGCGGCGCGACGTTCTATGGTGTCATCAACGCGGGTTTGAGTCATCACGGGTGAACCTTCGGTCAGGCCATAACAGATTGTGATGTCTTTCATATACATTTCGGTCATCACGCGGCGCATGAGCGGTTCGGGACACACAGAACCCGCCATGATGCCTGTTCGCAGGGATGAAAAATCAAACTTGGAGAACAATTTGTGCTCCAAGACCGCAAGAAACATTGTCGGTACGCCGTATAGCGCGGTACATTTTTCTTGGTCAACAGAAGCCATGACATGTATAGGCGTAAAGCTTTCAAGCACAACCATCGTTGAGGCATGATTGACACAGGCCATAACACCAAGCACACAGCCAAAACAGTGAAACAACGGTACAGGCAAACAAACACGATCGGCTTCGGTAAACAATTGATTTTTTCCGATCCAATAGCCATTGTTTCCGATATTGTTGTGTGTCAGCATAACGCCTTTGGGAAAGCCGGTGGTGCCTGAGGTATATTGCATGTTGACAATATCATCGGGGCGAACGTCGGCTTTTCGTGCCGCATAAGCTTCTTCGGAAACCATCACGGATAAAGACATGATTTCGGGTAAGGAATACATGCCGCGGTGTTTTTCCATGCCCAAAAACATGACACGCTTGAGGCAGGGTAAGGTTTTGCTTTTGAGGTGTCCGCGTTCTTGTGTGCGCAATTCTGGCACAAGTTTATAAATACAATCGATGTAATCGTGATCGCGAAAACTATCCATGATAAAGAGGTTCTCGCAATCGGATTGTTCAAGCATGTATTTAATTTCAGATTCACGGTAATTGGTATTGACGGTAAGTAGGGTTGCACCGATCCGAGCCGTGGCAAACATGAGGCAAATCCAATACGGCACATTGGTTGCCCATATGGCAACTTTTTCGCCTTTTTGGACACCGAGTCCCATGAGTCCTTTTGCCAATTGATCGACATTGGCAGACAATTCGCTCCATGTCAGGCGGTATTCACGATCGACATAAATGACGGCGTCATTGTTTGGGGCTTTGAGCACGGCTTCATCGAGGAGCTGTCCGAGTGTTTTTTCACGCAAGGTGAAGGGGGTCTCTGCGGCAGCATGAAGAGGGGTATTTTGTGGCATGGGTTTACCTATTCTGCACGCTTATGCGGGGTTATATAAGACTGCATAAATTTGTGCAGGTTGCGCATCGGCAGCCGTCACGCAATGCGGCACGACAGAGTTAAAATACATGCTGTCGCCTTCTTCAAGATAGCTGGTTTCGCTCCCGTAGACCACTTTGAGTTTTCCTGAAAGCACCAACAAAAATTCTTCGCCTTGGTGGCTTGAGAAGGCTTTTTGTTCTCCTGCATCATCAGGCAAAATTTCGATAAAAAACGGTTCCATGGCACGATCGCTTTTGCCGCCCGCCAGTGAATAAAAACACATTGAAGGGCTTTTATCACGCGCACGTTGCATGATCAGATCGGCTTCGCGTTCATTTTTGCGACTGATCACGGGGTCTTTACTGATGTGATCGTCCATAAAGGTGCCCAAGCGAGTATTGAGGGCGCGCGCGATTCTTTGTAACGAACCCAGTGCCGGACAGAGGTTTTCTTCTTCCAGAGATGTGATGAATTGTTCTGTCAATCCGGTATTTTCAGCCAATTCTGCACGAGATACGTTTTGACTTTCGCGCCATTTTTTTATACGTGCACCAAGTTTTGCCTGTTCAGCCATGAATGTTTTCTCCTGATAATGAATACTTTAAAATAGCTACACGGTATTTTTTTGAGCATACCAAGTTTGTTTATGAGGTCAAGCCTGAGTCTAGTTTTGTTGTTATCGGCTGTTGAAGGAACACGTGTCAGCAGTGCAATGACAAGTTACGCTTGAGTCTTGTTTTGTTCTTATTGACAGGGCATCAAGGTTGTGTCCAAAATATGAAGAACGTGACATACGAGAAGCTTATTGTCATGTCGTCTTTTATCAAAACTTCACGATTACGGAGGGGTTATGGCTTTGAATGTTGTTGTGATTGGTGCTGTGGCATTGGGACCGAAGGCGGCCAGCCGTTTAAAGCGTCTTGATTCGGACGCAACGGTAACAATGATTGACCAAGGATCGTACATATCTTTTGGTGGTTGTGGGATTCCTTATTATGTTTCTGGAGAAGTGAACAGTCTTGATGCGTTGCGTTCAACCACATACGGCACGATTCGCGATCCACAATATTTTGCCGATCGGGGTATTACAGTTTTGAATGAGACGCGAGTGACACATATCGATCGTGCGGCACACCGTGTCGAAACCGAGCATGTACAGACGGGAGAAAAAAAGTCTTTTCCCTATGATAAATTGGTGATTGGTACAGGCAGTATTGCACGGTTACCGCGTATTGACGGCCTTGATTTGGAAAACGTGCACACAGCAACAAGTTTAGAGTCGGCAAAAGCAATTCGCGATGCGTGTGCTACGGGAGCGGTCAATCGTGCTGTTGTTGTCGGCGGTGGGTTTATCGGTTTGGAGATGGCGGTGGCTTTGGTTGACATGTGGGGGATTGAAACAACGCTGGTGGAATTGACTGATCAGTTGTTGCCCGGGGTTGTTTCCGATGATGTCAGCGATATGGCAAAGCACGATTTATTGTCGCATCAGGTACGGGTGTTGACGGGAGAACGGGTTGAGTGTTTACAGGGTGATCAGGGTAAGGTTTCGCGTGTGGTCACCAATGAGCGTGAATTGGATGCGGATTTGGTGATTTTTGCTACAGGGTTTGTCCCCAACAACGCGTTGGCGAAGGGGGCGGATTTGGCTGTTGACGAAAAGAGCGGCGGTATCTTGGTTGATGCGTTTATGCGTACGGAAGATCCCGATATTTATGCAGGCGGTGATTGTGTGGCTGTCAAGCATTTGTTGACGGAACGCCCTGTTTGTTTACAATTGGGTTCTTTGGCGAACAGGCAAGGGCGCGTGATCGGTACGAATCTTGCGGGTGGGAGTGCCAGATTTGAAGGTGCTGTCGGTTCTTGGGCGATCAAGCTTTTTGACATTTCGATTTGCGGTGTGGGGCTCACTGAGCAAGGGGCGAAAGCCGTCGGTTTTGATGTGGTGAGTGTGCAGGTTGAGCAGCTTGATCGGGCGCATTTTTATCCTGATAAAGCGATGATGAGTCTTGAATTGATTGTGGATCTTCAAAGTCGGCGTGTGCTTGGCTTGCAAGGGGCGAGTACCAACGGTGATGCCATCAAAGCGCGTATTGACGCTGTGGCAACGATGCTCCAATTTGCAAAGCCGACCATTGATGACGTGGCGAATGCGGAATTGGCCTATGCACCGCCGTTTTCAGGTGCTTTGGACACGTTGAACGTGGTGGCGAATGTGGCTGACAATGTGCTTGCGAAGCGTTTGCATAAGCTGTCTTCGCGTGAATTTGCCAAGGCGTGGAACGAACGAAACGAACACCCTGCTTTTTTTGCGGATATCCGTCCAAAAGCGGCAGCTGAGGCTATGGCAGCAAAATACCCTGATGAATGGCACGCCTTGCCGCTTGAAGATTTGATTCAAGGGGATGTGGAGGGAAAGCTGGCCACCTTGCCGAAAGATCAACCGTTGCTGTTGATTTGTAATACAGGATTGCGCTCCTATGAAGCGCTTTTGCGGCTGGAGAAGGCGGGGTTTAAAAACTGTTTCTCGACAACAGGCGGCATGCAAACAATGCTCAAACGCGGCCAAGCGTTTTAAACATTTTTTTCTTTCTTTCTTTCTTTTTTCTTTTCTTTTCTTTTCTTTTCTTTTCTTTTTTTCTGGGGGAGCTAAGCCCCCCCAGACCCCCCTTTTTCCGCGCCGCACCGAAACACGAAAAGCGTGTTGTCTCTGCTTGGTCTCTCTCGATCGCGTTGTCGGTGCGGCGCGGTCAAGGCGCCTCTGAGCGTCTTGTTACCCAAAAAATAACGGGTTTTTATTCATAGAGCCTATTGTTCATCAGGATTTTTATCGGGAATCTTTGCAGAATCGCTTTCCAAAGATTGTTTTGTTGCTAAAAACTGATCGCGACATTCATAACTGCAAAAACGATGCAATACAGCACCTTCACGAACAGTGATTGTTGATTCGGAATCAACATAGGTGCCGCAGGCAGGATCTTTGACCAACTCACCTGTGGCAATGCGTTGTTCTTTTTCTTTTTGTTCATTGTCTGTTTTACGCTTTTTGTCATTGACAAACATGCGATATAAAAAATAAGCAACGGCTGCAAAAATGACAAATTTCCACATCATTCAACTCCAAAAAAATCTGAAAGAGTAAAAATTCAAAAAAAAAACGCTATTTTTGAAAAATGCGTCGTTCATCCAAATGATAGACAAGCTTTTTAAGTACCTTGTCAAGCGGTTGCCCGTCGGGCAAGGTTTGTTGCGGTGCGATATCCAAAAGAGGAATGAGCACAAAGGCGCGTTCTTGCAATCGTGGGTGGGGCACTGTTAATGTATCTGTATTGATTATGACGTCGTCGATCAAAAGGATATCCAAATCAATAATACGCGGCCCATAGCGCAACGCAGGATCTGGCGAGCGCACACGTCCCATATCTTGTTCAATTTGCAAGAGGCATTTGAGGAGTGTTTGTGGATGATAAAGATGAGCGGCGTCAACACAGAGCACTTGATTGGCAAACCACGGTTGATCTTTATAGCCTTGAGGTTCTGTTTGATAGATGGGTGAGGTCAAGAGGGGAGGAAGCCCTGCCTCAGACAATGCATTGCGTGCGTGTTGCAAACACTCCAAAGCGTTGTCTGCGTTGGAGCCAAGACTGATAAATGTTTTTTTCATGCAAAAGCATAGCCTGTTCGTTCATGTGCTGTCAATTTTTCTGTTCTTCGATGCAGGCTGAAAGGGGAAGGTTGTTTATAGTTTTGTGAAGGGGAATTGGTTTCCCCCTCACAAGAGAAAATAAACAATTATTCTTCGGTGCCGTTGTCTTGTTCGGCACGGCCGGCAAGGAGATTTTTACGGGCAAGAATGATTGCATCCAAGGCTTCCGGTTGCGCCAAGGTGCTTGTGTCACCCATTTCATTAAACACGGCTGCAGCCACCTTACGCAACATCCGACGAATGATTTTACCTGAACACGTTTTTGGCATCACCGTCACAAACTGAATCTGTTCGGGACTTGCCAACGCACCAATATCATGACGCACTTTGTCTCGTAATGCCGCACGCAAAGATTCAGACCATGTAACGTCTTCCTTAACCATCACATACGCATAAATGGCTTCACCTTTGATCTCATGCGGTATGGGAACCACAGCCGCCTCGGCAACATCGCTGTGACTCACCAACACCGCTTCAATTTCTGCCGTAGAAAGACGGTGTCCCGAAACATTAATGGCGTCGTCCATCCGTCCAAGAATCCAAAAATACCCGTCTTCATCAATACGCGCTCCGTCTCCCGATTGATACACGCCAAATCGCTCAAAATAAGATTTAAATTTTTCGGGATTGCCATACACACCTTGCATGAAACCGGGCCATGGCTTGCGAATCACCAAATGACCGCCTTCAACCTCTTCATTGCCGTCACCACTGAGAATCGCTGCATCAATACCGGGCAAAGGCAACGTCGCTGATCCCGGTTTCAGTTTTGTTGCATAGGGGAGCGGAGAAATCATCACGCCACCTGTTTCTGTTTGCCACCAAGTATCTACCACAGGCAATTCTTCATTACCGATATGATCACGATACCACATCCACGCCTCGGGATTGATCGGTTCACCCACAGAACCCAAAAGGCGTAATGATGACAAATCATACCGTTCAATCCATGCCGTATTGTGTTGCATCAGCGAACGAATGACTGTCGGTGCCGTATAAAGAATATTGACTTGAAATTTTTCAACAATACTCCAATAGCGATCGGGTTTTGGCCATGTGGGAACCCCCTCAAACATCACCGTGGTCGCCCCAAGAGCCAAAGGTCCATAGACCAAATAGCTGTGTCCTGTGATCCAGCCCACATCAGCCGTGCACCAATAAACATCGTCGTCGCGCATGTCAAACACCCATTGACTGGTGTGTGCGGCATAGGTCAAATACCCGCCCGTAGAGTGCATAACCCCCGTAGGCTTACCCGTACTGCCGCTGGTATGCAACAAAAAGAGCGTGTCATTGGCATCCATGGGGACACACGGGAAATCAACTTCCAACGTAAAATCGTCAAGCACGTCATGCCACCAAATGTCGCGATTGCGTACCATGTTAATATCTAAATCTGCACGGTTGACCACAATCACATGGGCTACGGAAGGACATTTTTCTAAAATGGGATCCAAAAGCGGCTTCAATGGCTTGACCTTGCCTGCACGAAAAACCCCGTCTGCGGTAATAACCACTTTAGCCTTGGCGTCTTGAATCCGACTCAACACACCACCTTCGGCATAACCTGAAAAAATTACCGTATGAATGGCACCGATTCGCGCACAAGCCAACATGGCAATGACCAACTCCGGCACCATCGGCATATATAACGCAACCCGATCCCCTTTGCGTACACGCAATGCAGTGAGCGCAGAAGACAAACGACTCACTTCTGTATATAACATTTGATATGTATAACAACGCACTTCACTTTCGCGATCACCTTGCCAAATCAACGCGGCTTTATTCCGTCGCCCTGTTATAAGATGTCGGTCAATACAATTATAACAAGCATTCAAACGCCCACCGACATACCAGCGTGTTCTATAAGGCTCAGGCCCCGTATGCATCACTTCATCCCAAGGACGAAACCAATGTAAAAGTTGTTGTGCTCGTGCAGACCAGAATGCACCGGGGTCTTCATTGGCACGCTTACACAATTCTTCATACTCTTCAAAGCTTCTAATCCATGCAGCTTCTTTATTGTGTTGCGGTGGCAAATAACTGCGTCTTTCCGTCAGCAAGCTGGTGATGCGTTCTTGTTGCATGGTTTTTGTCCTCCAAACATGCTTTTTGTTTGTTATAAAACAGCAATTGTGCCACACAAACAGTCTAGACACTTTTTATCTGCTGTATATGAAAAAAATTGTTTGATTGATCAATGTACAATAGCGGAAGATTCGTCATGCACATTTTGTCTTACATATCAAATAATGCAGAACAAAAGCTGAAGACCACTCTTTTACATGAAAGAAGCATACCATGAGTATAAATGATGTCTAGTCATGCTCAGAAAGAGGATTTTTTGTTTTTTCGGATGTGAAAAGAATTTTTTTGTTGATATATCAGATTCTTGTAATGACGATCAGTTTTTTCATCCATCTATGTAACAACATTAAACAAAAAAAAAGTTTCATTTTTTATAAAAAATTTTTCTATACCTATAATAAAAGGTGGGGTGAAGGCCGTCTTTTCGTGCTGAGGGGAGGCGATAAAGGCAGACAAAAACAAACAGAGGCAAGGTTGATAAAACCTTGCCTCTGTTTGCTTCATCTTGTAGCAGATGCTTTTTTGAAAAAACTATTTCTTTTTCTTATGGGATGAACGCAGACGCACACGCATAGGGGCGTGGTCAATATGAAATAAGCGGCGCAAGCCTTTTTCCAGATAACGCGCGTATGTATCCGTTATCCGTTCGGCATCGCTCACAAAAAATACAAATGTCGGTGGGTTGGTCTCGGCTTGGGTCAAGTAAAAGAATTTTGGACGGCTGCGGCGTACGACCGGCGGTTGGTGTTTTTGCAGCACTTCTTCCATGGCACGGTTGAGTTGTCCTGTAGGAATACGCACGCCACATTCCGTTCGAATTTGCTCTGCCATTGGGATAATGGCATCAAGACCCAAAGCACTCAAGGCTGAAACCAATAACACAGGAACATGCTGACAAAATGCCAATAAATCCTTAAAAGCGCGATCCAATGCCGTTCGATCTTTACGTTTCACCAAGTCAATCTTATTCACCAGAATCATAAATGGTGTTTTACGTTCAACCAACAGGTCAACCAGGCGTTTGTCTTGTGCGGTCACGCCTTCAAGGGCATCGATGACATAGAGGGTCACATGGGCTTTTGTTGTACTTTTGAGTGACGCATTGACAGCAAAACGTTCAACCGTGTCATCAATGCGTGTCCGTCGCCGAACCCCTGCCGTATCGACAAAGACACCGCGCCGTCCTTTATACTCAAAAGGCACGTCTACGCTGTCGCGAGTTGTGCCCGCTTCTTCACTCACAATCATACGATCTACACCGCTCAATGCATTCACCAATGATGATTTTCCGGCATTGGGACGTCCAAGTAATGCCAATTTCAGGCGCTCTGTGTCATCTGTTTCGGTGGCTGTCGGATCTTCTGTAGGCAACAAGGCACCCAGTTCGTCTTCCAACGCACGCACATTGTGACCGTGCGCCGCAGAAACGGCCAACATCGGAAAACCCAAAACATGAAATTCAGCCAACATGCTGTCTTCACGTTCCATACCGTCAACCTTATTCACAGCCAAAAGCACAGGTTTGCCCGTACGGCGAACAAACGCAGCAAGGTGCTCGTCAAAAGGCATCAAGCCGTCACGCCCGTCAACAACCAAACACAACACTGCCGCACCGCTGACAGCCTCTTCAACCTGCCGTAAAATGTCAGATTCAAAACCGCGTAATCCTGCAGGGCCGTCAGCCGGGCGTGAATGTTCGTCAAGCGTCACACCGCCTGTGTCTACAAGCGTAAAAGAACGTCCTTCACGAGGCCGCACATGACCTTCCAAGCGATCGCGCGTTACCCCGGGACGGTCGTGAGTGATAGCGCGATTACTGCGAATCAAACGATTAAATAACGTTGATTTGCCCACATTGGGACGACCAAGCAGGACGATTGTATCCATGGAGTATCCTTCAAAAAATGCAAAAAAAGTGAGTGGTTGTCTTGCGTTAAAGACATGCCTAAAGATATCTGGTAGCGATTTCGGCGAGTTGGGGAGTGTTCCGAGTGTGTGGTGTCAATTATTGATATGCATGATATTCTTGTTGTACATGGCGTAACCGTTACGGCCTTGTTGTTTCACATAATATAACGCGGCGTCGGCTTTTTTGTATAAAACATTCAACGAAAGACCGTGATCGGGAAACACAACAAAACCGACACTCGCAGAAATAGACATGCCTTCGTTGACCACAATAGAACCCAGCGCGTCACAAACCGCAGCGGCTTTTTTGGCCGCAATGGTCATGTCTTTTATATCGCGGATGAAAACAAAAAATTCATCTCCGCCGATGCGTCCGAGAATGTCTTGGCCGCGAAACAAAGCACGCAAACGCGTGGCACATTGTGTTAAAAGCCTGTCGCCTTGCAGGTGCCCCAGGGTATCGTTGACGTTTTTAAAATGATCGATATCAATAATTAATAAAACGTGTTGTTTAAGCAGGGCATTTTCTTCATCCAACAATTCTTGGATCTTTTTTTCAGTAACTTTTTTGTTGTAAAAACCGGTAAGCGCGTCACGAGAAGCTTGTTCGTGCAATTCAAAGAGGTGTTCTTTTTGTTTTGTGATATCGGTCAACTTCCCTACAGCACGCCCATGTGTCCAAAGAATTTGATTTTCTTCAAGTTGTTGTGAGTTTGAATCTTTATTTGTGTTATTTTTCGGTAGGATTGAGTATGCCACCCGATACCAGCGCGTGCTGTCGTCCGGCATATTCAGATTAAGTTCCAATTCACCGCGAGATTCTTGTTTTTCACAATCTGTTTGCAACGTTTTCTGTAAGAACTGAATCACAGCAGGAGGAACCACTTTATACAAGGCCAACGATTCAGGAAAACCTTGTATAAATTCAGGAAGTTGAAACATGTCGGCAAATTGTTTTGAAAGACGTAAAACGCGTGAATCAAGTTCCAGTTCAAAAAAAGCGTCGCCGCTCAGTTCAATGATCAGATTATTGAAGGCATATTCTTTTTCCAGGGCATGAAAAAGGGCGTATTGTTCCGAAACATCCGCAACAATAAAGTGTATAAGATCTCTTCCTTGGGCATCGGTCACCACTTGTCCTGCCAGTCGTGTCCATATGCTTTTTTTGGTCTTATGGATAAGCCGCGTATTGATGGCAAAACGGCGCTGAGGCGAAGCAGAGGTTTGTTCAGTAAATTGTTCTAAGGTGTATTCGATGTCTTCGGGATAAACGGTATGAATGCCAAAATTGTCAAAGCGGTCAAAAAATTCTTTACGCGTAAATCCCAACACTTCAAAGTACGCGTCGTTGGCTTCGACAACGCGAAAATTGTCTTGCACGTCACAGATCAGAATACCTTGCGGCAAGTATTTATTCACGGCGTAAAGATCGCTCACTTGCGGAACAAGTTGTGTGGACGTCATGAGTTCCTTCTTTCAGGTCGGTTGTTTTGTTCAGAATCGGTCTTTCTGTGTCAAACAACGATTGAAAACAGCACGGTTAGCGTGCGTATCTTTGAACTATCAAGATAACTTTTCACATGTTTTAGGAAAATATTCAATCCCAAAACAAGATTTTTTGTATTTCTTACAGGATAAATCGGCATCATGTCACGTTGTTTCTTCGGCTTTCACCAATGCGTCTTTGGCTTCACGCATGAGGCCTCGGTGTTCAAGAATGCGTGCAAGAACAATCCATGCCGAGGATCTGTTTGGTTGCAGAGCCAAGCTTTGCCGCGCGAGTGTTTCGGCCAATTCGATGTCTTCGCCGCCTTCAAGATAGAGTCGAGCAAGGAGTGTCAAGGACTCCGGGTCTCTGGGGTTACAGAGCAACGCGTGGTGCAGGTGTTCGCGTGCGACAGCGTATTCACCTTGACGATAAGCGATGCGTGCAAGATAACGGTACGGCAAGGCGTTATTTTTATCAAGTGCTGTGGCGGCCAAAAAACATTGTTTGGCTGTTTCGGAATTGTTTTGCAGATCAGCCAGTTGTCCGAGTCGGATTTGGGCATAGACGTGTTGAGGCGTCAAAGCCAAGCAGTGTTGATAGTGTTCTGTGGCGGCAGGCCAATCTTCAAGGCTTTGGCAGGCCACACCGAGGTTATATGCGATGGCGGGATCGTCGGGGGTTCTTATTTGGGCTTCTTGGAAATGACGCAAGGCTTCGGCGTGTCGTCCGAGGCCTGTCATGCATACGCCCAAAGAATTCCAAGCCAAGGCGTTGTCGACATCTGCCAACAAAGCTTGTTTGTATTCTTCGATGGCGGCGAACAGGTCGCCGCGGCAGTGGTGTTTATCGGCGCTGATATTCAGTGCCAAAGAGTCGAAAGTTCCCACTTGAGGTGTCGGCAAAAGCAGTGCGTATTCTAAGGCTTTTTGGACACAATCCAGTGCGTCGGCAGCGCGATATTGTAGAAAAGGCCATGCCGTCAAGCCGACAGCCAAGGTAATACCTCGTGCAGCCAGATCGGTGCACAACGTCGTATAGATTTCTTTCAGTTCTGAGGGATTTTTTTGAGCATGAAAAAAGATCAGGCTGTTGAGAGCAAAACGTCCGCCGAAGAAGAGATTTTTTGTTTTATTATCTTCTGTTGTGGGGATTGTTTGTTGTAGGCGTTCGTGAAAGCATTGTGCCACATCAGTCATGGCATCTTGTGTTTTATTCCATTCTGTGGGGCTGATGACTTGCAACAGTGCCAAGGTAAAGGTTGTGTATTGTTCTCTGGCTCGGGTCAGGCGCGCCAAAAATTCGCCGTGCCGACAAAGTCCTGTTTGGGCATCCACGGCAGGCATGGGTGTTTCTTCGGTATTGGCGAGGGTGTGTACGGTGCGCGTTTCTATGGGCATAAAGCGCAACAAATCACCGGGTTGCAAGGGCCATGATGGATCGCCGAGTTGCAACAATTCGGCGACTGAACCATTTTCTCCGCTTTCAAGCACAACGATTTCACCTTTGTACAACGGTTGGAGTTCTGTTGTTGCAGCGGAACTTTCGGGGTGTGTTTGTACGGGGTATGTTGTTGACCAAACAGAAAAGCGTTGTCCTTCACGGGTGCCGACGGCGCGTCCCAAGGAGATGTCGAAACGTCCCATGGGTAAAATACGTTGAACGTGTCCGCCTTGTTCCAAAATTTTGCTGTAGGCCATCACCGCGTCTGCGGGCGATGCCAAGCTTTGTGCCACATCAGCGGCAAGTGCGGCTTTATGGAGCAGAGCTTGAGCCGGCAGTTCCATATCTTGTGAGCGTGTGCCGTCCATATCGTGTGGATAGATCACGAAACCGATACTTGGTTTCATACCTATTTGGCGGTTCGTCAGCGGATCCGGCAGGGTGGTTTTTTCCAAGCGTTGACACAATTCCAGAGCCACACGCTGGGTATCTGTCATACCGCCGCCCGGCAACAGTACTGCAAATTCGTAGTCACCAATCCGTGCCGCCACGGCTTGTTTTGGCATATTGTTACGAAATGCTGTAGCCAACGCGCCCATGAGAGCTTGTACAAAGCCGTGCCCTGCCTGACGAATGAGGGCTGCGGTTCCGGCAAAGCGCACAACAAGCAGACTCATAGAGGTTTCGATCGTTCCGTTGTGTCCTTCGGTCTGAACAAAGGGTGCACGGATAGCGGCGGCTTCATTATTCAATTGTTCCGTGAGGACGGCTCGGGTGCGCAATTGGGTTTGGGCATCCAGTCTTCCTGCTTTATACAGTTCTAAATTATCCAAGCAGATCGAGGCGATATCGGCCAAATGAGGTAACAAGGCTTCCACTTTTGCAGCTTGCAGGCCACGCGCCATGAACACTCCGAGTTCGGGGTCACCGTATGTTTCTGATTGACGCAAGGGTAAAAGCAAGCGATCTTCATCGGGTAACCATACAGGCTCTTGCGGCGGTTTTTTGGGAAAATACAACGCGTGCGCTTCAAAGCCCAAAAGTCGATGCAACAACACCCAAAGGCGATCTTCCATGGAAAGGAGTTCGTGTTTGTTCACAAGGCAAACCTGTTGTTTTGAACGTTGTACGTTCAGTTTTTGGGAAAAAGAAGCCTTTTACAGATGTTCTTCGTAGTACTTATGTATATGTATGTTTTTTACATGAAAAAGCAGTTTTTTAGAATCTTTTCAGCATTGATGGTTCATGTATATGATTTTACGCGGGACACAATTTTTGCATATCGTGGGAACAAAAACAAGACAATAAACATTGCTTTCTGTTGGTGCAATAATTTATTGTATGGTTTTTATTTGCCTGTATAAATGAAAGCATGGTTTGCGAAAGAACATTGAGGATGTATGGTTGTAAACCGTGTCAGTCATGGAGATTGGAGTGTCCACGTTTGTTTTCGTTTTGTTTTGGTGCGTTTAAGTGTACAGCCGCTTTTAGGAGCATACGTTGGACTCTGTGATGTAAATACAAGGCTTCGATATAGAGTCCCAATTCGTTGGCTGCCATGCGTGCAAACGTGCGTAAGGATTCCGGCAGTGGGCACGGTTCATTGTTGGCAAAAATGAGCGTACCGCAAATGGCCTTGGCGTGCCACACGGGTAAACAAATAGTAGATTGAAAACGCGGTGCACCTTCCCAATTGCCAAAAAGGGGTGCTATGGGGGCACTTTCTGTGCCTTCGGCATAGATCGCCATGCCTTCATTACGCAAAACCCAACCGACAAGACCTGTGGCAACAGGCAATTTCATCTCGCCTTCAGTCAGTAACAACGGCCGACTTTCGCCTTCGACAGTGTACATTGTCGAACCTTCCGGCAACATCGCCAAAGCCACATATTCAAACTGCGAAGCCTTTGCCAACAGTGTTAAAAAGCGAGAGAGATAAGTGCGCCACGGCAGCGATTCCAAGCGAATATTTTGGAGTTCTTCAAACGTTTCAAAGTACCGTTCGGTTTCACCGGGGAGGGACATGTTTGTCATATCTTGTTGTTTTTGCGGCACAAGCAGAGCCGCAAAACGACTCAAAACGTGTTGCTCGGCGGTACTGAATGCGCGAGGGACAAGGCTGTCCACACAAAGAGCTCCGCCTCCGGGTACAGCCACCCCCATAAATGCCGAGACGTGTTCTTCTTCGACGGGGCTATCATAGTAGCCTAAAAAACTTTGTTTGGTGTTAAAATTATTCAGAATCAAAGGTTGTTCGTTGCGTAAGATCCAGCCGACGAGGCCTTTTCCCGGAGTCACGGTTGCCGCTACAGGCAAAGGAAATACCGTGCCGGAAGCATCGACAACGGTGCATGTCCCATGTTGATCCGGCAAAAGTAATACGGCACAATGTACATGCAATATATCACAAATTAAAGAAAGAATTTGACTGGAATTGAATACCGTGCTCATGGCAACATCTCTGATACGCAACATCTGTAAGGTGCGGTTTGCCACGCCTTAGCGTGACGAAATAAAAAAATGAGACTCCGCTCCATTGTGAGAACATAAAGCATACGCAAAAAAAAAAGGCCGTGCAAGTTCATTTTTCTGCAAAAAACTCTGGACTTTACTTTATTTTGTTTTATTGTTTTAGCAGATTCAATAACAATTTATGTATGTTTTGTTTCTTTTTTAAAGAAACTCTATACTTTTAAAAAAAAAGAAATGTTTTTATTTTTTTTGCATCTACCTTAATTAACAGTTCTTTGTTGATAAAAGCAAACGAGAACCCAAAAAGACTGTTTGACACAAAGCATAGGCAACGGATACCCTTCCATTAAACTTTTCATTGTCAAAAAAAATGATGCGATGCGTGTTGTTATTTATATTGTATATTGTTGTATAACACGTTATATTTTGGTAAACCGCAAAACACCTTGTGTGATTTTGGGAGGATAACCGTTGATTCGCGTACTTATCGTCGATGACTCGGCGTTTTATCGTAATATTCTGCAACGCACCTTAAGCGCCGATCCCGAAATCGAAGTGGCAGGTCTTGCCAAAAACGGTGTTGAAGCACTGGAGATGATCCGTTCTTTACAACCCGATCTGGTAACAATGGATGTTGAAATGCCAAAACTTGACGGCATCTCAACCTTAAAAATAATTATGGCCGAAATGCCGTGTCCCGTCATTATGGTCAGCTCTTTGACTCAAGAGGGCGCTGTGGCAACCTTGGCGGCGTTAGATGCCGGTGCCGTGGATTTCGTTCCCAAGTACTCACAGGAATCAAATAAACTTGATCTTGTTGCGTTGGGAGCTGACCTTTGCTCGCGGATTCATGCCGTTGTTCAACGCAGCAAAAGAAATCCTTTTCGCGGACATCCCATTACAAAAAATCCTTTGTTGCGTACGCAAAAAAATGGCGAAAGCCGTCTGAGTACAACAAATACAACCACCGCAAACAAAACAAAACGCGACTTTATTGCCATAGGGGTCTCTACGGGAGGGCCGCCGGTGGTGCGTAGCATTTTATCGGCACTTCCCGCTTCTTTTCCGGGCTGTGTGCTCATCGCTCAACACATGCCTGCTTCGTGTACGGGACCTTTTGCCGAACGCCTCAACAGCGTTTCACAACTGACCGTTAAAGAAGCTGAAACCGGTGCACCGCTGAAAGCAGGCTTCGCCTACGTGGCTCCCGGAGGCAAACACATCCGGGTTGATTTGCGCGGCGCAACGCCGTATTTAAAAGTCGTTGATGAACCGAGTAACGCCCTCTACAAACCTTCTGTCAACGTGCTTATGGAATCGATAGGGCAATCGATCGGTTCGCGAACTGTGGGTGTTATGCTTACAGGTATGGGAAATGACGGGGTCAAAGGAACGGCAGTGCTCAAAGCCAAAGGCGGCTATATGTTGGCACAAGATGAAGCCTCGTGCGTTGTTTACGGCATGCCCAAAGCTGTGGTTGACGGCGGCTTTGCCGATAAAGTTGTCGATGCCTCAGACATGGCCAAGGCCATTATGAATGCCATGAATCGTTAACTTCAAAAACAATGTCGTAAACACGTCTTTTCGACTTTCTGTGTTTTTAATGAATACGTTTAAAAACGAAAAGAGATACCCCTCCTATATGATGAAGTAAGGTATCTGTGTACCACATGAACAGGAGTGAGTGGCATGACCGAGCAACAGGGACATGACCGTGACGCTATAATGCAGCACCTTGCCGGCACCGACCTTGATGAAATACGTGCTGCGGCCTTTGCTGCCGGAGAAGCCCGTTTGAGCGATGCCGTAACACTTTTGGTGCGTCATCTCCAAAGCTCAAATATCGGCGTGCAAGAAGCAGCCGAAATGGCCTTGCGCCATATCCGCGGCAAAGCGACTGTACGCGCCGTGTTACCCCTATTGCATTCAGAAAATGTTCCTGTTCGTAACAGCGCCATGGATTTGTTACGTGCGATAAGCCCTGATGACATGAAGGCGATCTCTGAGTACATGCAATCTCCGGATGTTGATATCCGTATTTTCCTTGCCGATATTGCAGGTTTTTCCAATCAGTCGGTTGCCGTAACCTTACTCAGTGAACTTTTGCTGCATGACCCCGAGGTCAACGTGCGTTATCAAGCCGCCATCAGCCTTGGAGAATTGGGCTTCCCCGAAGCCATCCCCGCACTGCAAAAAGCTTTGGATGATGAAGAATGGGTTCAGTTTTCTGTTGTGGAAGCGTTGGCAAAAATTCGTGCCGAATCCTCGGTAGACATCTTGCTTAAAGCCCTTCCCAATGTAACCCCTCTGGTCGCCTCGACCATTATTACCGCACTTGGCGAAAGCGGCACTGTCAAAGCCGCTCCGATCCTCTTACAACAGCTTGAATCCATCACCGGCCCCTTGCGTGACAAAACGGTCATTGCAATCATCAGACTCCTCGGCCCTCAAGCCCTACAACTGTTGAACGCAAAAGAATTGAGCAGTTTGCGAGACTACTTGCTCGCTGCCTTTGCCAATACCGATGTCGACGATTCCGACACCCTTGAAATACTCCTCCAAGGCTTGACCGTTGTCGGCGGAAAAGAAAGCACCTCCGCAATCCTCAAGCTTGTGAATGCACTTGACCTCGACGCAGACCACGAACTCATTGGCAAAACCCATATGGCACTTGTAAGCATCGGTTGCAACGAAAACCTCATTAACGGACTGGATGCAAAAAATTCAGAGCAAACTCTTTATACAAGTATCAAAGCCTGTGGAGATATCGCCGATCAGACATGCCTTGATGCCTTGGCACGCGCCTTTTGGAATTTTGACAGAAATGCACAACGTGTGGCTGCCGACGCCATCCTTGCTTCGCCTTTGGCGGTGGACGAAGCCTTTTTTATCAAAGTGCTCGATACACTCAACGACGGTCATGTCGTCAAAGATGCTCTGCGCTTTTTGGGACTGCGCGTGCGTTGTACTTCTGCTTCAGGGCGGCTTTTGCAACGCTTGCAAGCAAGAGAACTGGACGTCAAAGAAGTGGCTCTTGAAGCCTGCCTCGGCTTGCAAGATCCTGCAACCAACGCCGAGCTGGCTTCCTTGTTTCGCAGTGCGGAACCGCTCGAACGCTTGATGGGCGTCTACGCCATGGCACAGATCAATCCGAAAGAATACCTCGACGACTTGATTGAAGCCCTCGAAGACGATACGCCCGATGTGCGTAAAATCGCGCTTGAAGCATTGGGAAAACTTTGTGGCGATATGCCTGAAATATGGGAAGTCCTCACACCCAAGCTTTATGATGAAAGCCGCGAAGTGCGTTTGGCCGTCATTGATTTGCTTGGTGCCGTTGATGTTCCCGAAAACATTGAAGCCCTACTGAAAGCCCTTGATGATGCAGACATCTGGGTCGTCGTGCGCGCTGTCGAAGCCCTCGGGCATTTAGGTGATCCGCTTGTCTTGCCGCGCCTCATTACCATGTTGGAACAACCCGATGTGCTGTTGCAAATCAAAATCGTTGAAGCGTTGGGTGAAATCGGCGGAAAAACGGCCTTTAAGGCACTTCTTTCGTTGACGAATCATGAAGATCCCGATGTGCAACAAGCCGTGAGCCTTGCTCTCGATAACCTTCGCGACGGGGAGGATTTCTGATGGCTCTTTTTACAGGTTCGACAACACAATTGGGATCTTCGCTGACTCAAGCTGATTTCGTGCAATTGCGAGATTTTATTTATCAGCAATGCGGTATCTATATTGATGATAACCGCAAATACCTTATTGAAAATCGCCTCTCAGGCCGCCTGAAAGCCTTAAACCTCAAAAGTTATGGCGAATATTATCGGTATGTGCGCTTTGATCCACACCGCCAAGAAGAACTCAATCGCCTTTTTGAAGTGGTCACAACCAACGAAACCAGCTTTTTTCGCAATCCTCCGCAACTTGAAATTTTTCGTAAAGTGGTCTTGGCGCGTGCCATCGAAAACGCTCGTAAAAGTGGTACAAAACGTTTACGCATTTGGTCTGCAGGCTGTTCAACGGGTGAAGAACCCTATACTTTAGCCATTTTGTTGCACGAAACCTTGGCTTCTGAAATCACTCGTTGGGACATCCGTATTACGGCAAGCGACCTTTCTGAAGCGGTTTTGCGCTCGGCACAACGGGCTCAATATGCCGAATACACGTTGCGTACCACCCCAAAACCACTGATTGCAAAATATTTTACCTTAAAAGATAAACAATACAGTGTGAATCTCAATGTCAAACGGTTGGTCTCCTTCGGGCAACTCAACCTGAATGACAAACGACAACTCCAGCGTGTGGAACGTTCACAAATTATTCTGTGTCGAAACGTGATCATCTACTTTGATGACGAAATGAAACGCCATGTGATTGGTTCCTTTTATGACAATCTCCTCCCTGAAGGACAATTGCTTATCGGACACTCCGAATCGTTGCACAACATAAGCCGTGCCTTCAAACCCGAACACCACCCGGGCACGATTGTGTATGTGAAACAATAATCCAAGCGTGTAAAAAACAACGCCGCATCGGTAGGAAACATGTATTGTGACTGTTTCATCAGGAAAAATTCTTGCTGTCGCCAACCAAAAAGGTGGCGTGGGAAAAACCACCACCGCTTTGACCTTGGGGGCGGCTTTATCCCGCAACGGTTTTAAAGTCTTGCTTGCGGACATGGATCCACATATTTGTGCCTCGGTACATATGCGCATCTTTCCGCAAAACGGTGAATACACAGTGCTTGACTTGCTCCGACAAGCCGAAAATGTCGCCACATGGCGTCAGGCCGTGCGGAATATCCCCGGGCAAGATTGGAACATGATCGGCGGTGACACACATCTCGCTGATATCGAAAGTGAATGGCGCGACAAAAAAAATAAAGGCTTTGTGCTTAAAGATTTGCTGACAGAGGCGCAGAAGGAATATGATTTTATTTTGTTGGATTGTCCGCCACAAATGAGCGTATTGTTGGTCAATGCCTTGGTTGCTGCAGACATGGTGATCATTCCCATCCAAACAGATTATTTGGCCGTCCATGGTTTGAAGTTGCTTTTTGAAACCCTACGGCTTTTGGAATCCGCATTGGGCAGAGCGGTTCCGTATCGCGCTTTGGCGACCATGCACGACAAACGCACCAATGCCTGCTCAAGAGTCCTTGAGTTGCTTCGCGATAAACTGGGTTCCGCTGTATTCAATGCGGTCATTCCCATGGATACTCGCCTGCGTGAAGCCAGTGCCCAAGGTTGTGTAGTTTACGATATTGCCGAAAAAAGTCGCGGCGCTCAAGCATATGAACAGTTGGCCAAGGAAGTGATTGCTTTATGGTGACGCAACAAATAGAATATTTTACCGACTTGGTGCCCCTCGCGTCTGTGACGGAAAGCCAAACGGCAGAACAAGCACCTCGTGCAACGCAAGACTTCATGAAAAACTACCTTGGAGTCGATGCGATACCGGAGGGTTCGCTTGGTGCTGTTGACGCAACAACCACGGATTCTGCCCCTGTCGTCACGCAAGACACGCCGAATCCGCTTCTCTCATCGCGACCGGCAATACTGCCCATAACAAAAGAATCGACACCACAGCAAAGTCAAGAAACCTTGCTACGGTATGATTCAGCTGTGCAGTTTGTGACTTTTTTTCTCGGTTCGCAACTCTACGCGATTCCGACAGTCACGATTCGAGAAGTGATCCGATCCTTGGAAATCTCTCGTTTACCCATAAAAACCGAGAATGTTCTTGGCGTCATCGATCTGCGAGGAGAAGTGACCCCATTGGTTCATTTACGCAAACTTGTCCAAGCAAAAATGCCGTCGGACGGACGTATCAACCGCTTCACAATCATTTGTGTTTGTGAAGAAAGCCAGATTGGCCTGCAGGTTGACAGAGTTCACAGCATGTATGTTGTTAATCGGGAAAATATCCAATGGAATGTCGGTACAACACTTGGTCTTGATGAAGACGATTGTGTTTGTGGTTTGTTGGAACTTGAAGACAAATTGGTACCGATTCTCTCTGTGGAACACATAGCAGAACTCCTTGAAAAAGAATTCTCCTAATTTGAAGACATAAAAAAACGAAAACCAAGCAGGAAAATGTAATGAGCAAGCATATCCTTGTAGTGGATGACTCAAAAACGGTACGAAATCTCGTGGCTTTCATCCTCAAAAGTGAGGGAATGAAAGTCACTACGGCAGAAGATGGTCTGGACGGCTTGGAAAAACTGTACGCCATGCCCGAAGTGAGCTTAATCATCTCCGATGTCAACATGCCGCGCATGGATGGTTTTAGTTTTATTAAAGCTGTTCGAGAACAAGCTGCCTATAGTGATGTGCCGATTATCATTCTTTCGACAGAAGGACAAGAAAAAGACATTCAAGCAGGCATGACCTTTGGAGCCAATCTATATATGGTCAAGCCGGCACAACCTGAAAAAATGGTACGCAATATAAAAATGTTGCTTGGCTAAAAAACACATCGTGTTGCCCGGCTACACAAGCCCATAGAAAGCATTCAATGCCCATTATGAATACTGTTCGACTTCGTGCTGACCGGAACAAACTCTGTTGACACGGCTTTACATGACAACACTTTGAGGCATAAAGGTGGAATCCTATGAATCAAGATTTTCTGGATCCGGAACTGATCGCCGAGTTCATCGTTGATTCAAAAGAACATTTAGAGACCATTGAGCCAAACCTGCTTGAGCTTGAGAAGTCTCCAGATAATTTGGCTATTCTTAATGAAATCTTCCGCCCGATGCACTCATTGAAGGGAGCTTCAGGTTTTTTGGGCTTGAATCGAATTAATGTTTTGGCTCACCGCTCCGAAAATATTTTGGATGAATTGCGTAAAGGCACAATGGTTGTGACGTCTGAAATCATGGATGTGATTTTGGCTGCGACTGATGTGTTGCGGCAGATGATTGACTCTTTAGAGACAAATGGTACAGAAGGTGACATGGAGGTCGACGAACTCCTTGTCCAAATTGATACAATTATGGAACAAGGTAACGCACCTGTTGCCCCCCAAGCTGAACAGGCACCGCCTGAACAGGCACTG
>CAYJFB010000007.1:31890-33052 GCA_964369685.1 uncultured Desulfovibrionaceae bacterium
CACCGCCTGAACAGGTACAAGCTGAACAAACACCGCCTGAGCAAGTGTCGTCTGAGCAGAAAGAACCTGCACAAACTGCTCCGGCGAGTGCGTCTGTACTTTCTGCCGTAGACATGAATGCACGCGAATGGTTGGAAAATTTGCCGCGAGGAACAGCCTACGCACTCACTGCTTTCGGTGAAGGACATTTGAAAGATTTTATTGATGAAGCTCGTGACATCGCAGAAAATTTGAATGACGGACTCCTCAAACTTGAAAACAACACGGATGCAGAACTGGTCAATGATCTCTTTCGTTACTTCCATAATTTGAAAGGGAACAGCGGTATTATCGGCTTTAATGAATTGAACAGCTTGACCCACGAAGCCGAAACGTTATTGAACAAAGTGCGGCATGACGAAATGTCTACTTCGCATGAGTTGATGGATTTGTTGCTGTTGGTTGTGGATGTCATTGACGGTCTGGTTGATCAAATTGATCCGCCTTCAGGAAATGTGACGCCTATTGATGTGCATGAAGTCATTGAGCAGTTGTCCATTGCCGTTGCAGGCGGCCCCATCCAATTGCCTCAAGCCTTGCAAGGTTCCGTTGCCGATATGGTTGCCGCCGCAGAAGAATCGAAACCAATGGAAAGCGTGGGACCAAAAATCATTCCTGTCGGCGGCAGAAATGATCAAGAAGATGACGAAGATCTGACCCTGTTTGTCGGTACGGTTGCCCAACAGCAAGAGATCATTCGTGCCGCCATGGTCGAACTTGAACGTGACAGCACGCAAAAACCCTGTATTGATGCGGTGTATCGTTCATTGGTTGCCATTCAGCGCTCAGCTTCTTTTATGGAACAGCCGGCTTTGAGTGAATATGCAAAAATCACTTCGGGATTGGTTGCTCAAGCACGCGACAGCGGGTTGGACTTTTCTTTGATGCTTGGCATCTTGGGACAAGAAATTGCGATCATTGATGAAATGGTTGAAGCGTCTGTTGCAGCCATGAGAGCGGCCAAAGCGACTGTTGAGGAAGACAACACGGATACAAGTGAAGAGATTGATACAGCGCCTGTTGCCGCACCCACAACGGACGCTCCTGCTGCCGCACCCACAGCGGCACCTCCTGCTGCCGCACCCACAGCGGCACCTCCTGCTGCCGCACCCACAGCGGCACC
>CAYJFB010000007.1:33152-88040 GCA_964369685.1 uncultured Desulfovibrionaceae bacterium
CCGCACCCAAAGCGGCAGCCCCTGCTACCGCACCCAAAGCGGCAGCCCCTGCCACCGCACCCAAAGTGGCAACCCCTACAGCAGGAAAACCCGGAGAAGGCGGAGAACATAAAACCTCTTCCACCATCCGCGTCGACCATGAAAAACTCGATCATCTTATGAACTTGATCGGCGAACTGATCATTAACCGCAACCGTTATTCTATGATCGCTCGTCGCTTGGAAGACACCAGCGATCAAGCGGATATGAGTGAAATCGCTCAAGAACTTTCTGAAACAACTTATGCCATGGCACGCATTTCAGACGATTTGCAAGACACAATTATGAAAGTGCGCATGGTTCCTGTGGCGTCTGTTTTTTCACGTTTTCCGCGCTTGGTACGTGACTTGTCACGAAAAAGCGGTAAAGAAGTGGAGTTGGCGCTTGAAGGCGAAGAAACCGAACTGGATAAAAGCGTTGTTGAAGTGATCGGTGATCCGCTTGTTCACTTGATTCGTAATGCGGTGGATCACGGTATTGAAAGTGAAGAAGAACGCCAAGAAAAAGGAAAACCCATAAAAGGGCGTGTTGTTTTACGTGCCTATCACAAAGGCAATTCGGTTGCCATTGAAATCGAAGATGACGGTAAAGGCCTTGATCCGGAAAAATTGCGTGAGGTCGCTGTACGCAAAGGCCTCATGACCATGGAAGAAGCCAAACAACTTGATGATCGGGAAGCTAGGGAATTGATTTTTGCTCCGGGCTTTTCTTCTGCCGAAAAAATTACGGATATTTCGGGGCGCGGTGTTGGTATGGACGTTGTTCGTACCAATATTAAAGCACTCAAAGGCAGCATCAGTATTTCTTCCGAACTTGGGAAGGGTACGCGATTCATTCTTTCTTTGCCTTTGACACTTGCGATTATTGATGCCTTAATGGTCAATGTCGGTGGAGAAACCTATGCCATTCCGCTTGATGCGGTCTCTGAAACAACAAAGATTGAATCGACACGCTTGACTGAAGTCAAAGGCCGTAAGGCAGTTACACTGCGCGGAGAAGTGCTTGGGATTGTCGATCTTTCAGAGATGCTTGACATCCCGCCAAAGGAAGAAGATCCGGATGTGCTTTCTGTTGTTGTGATTCACGATAATGAACGTCGTCTCGGTTTGGTTGTTGATCGTCTGCTTGAGCGTCAAGAAGTGGTTATTAAGCCGTTGGGGTCCTATTTGGGTGACGTGCGTGGTATTTCAGGAGCAACAATCATGGGTGACGGCAGTGTTATTTTGATTGTCGATCCGCATGAAATCTATTTGATGGCAACTTCAAACAATCGTGGCTCTGCAACGGGTATAAGCAACTAACAGTATATTTGATGCTTCGGGGGAAAAGAAGACCCCTCGACATTCTTTCTCCTTGCAATACATTCCGGTGGTTTGTTCAATGTTTCTGTGTTGAACAAACCACTTATTTTGTGTCTGATTATAAAAATAAGACAATAAAAAATCTATAATATATCGAAAAATATATTATAGATGTATAAAAAGCTTTCTGTTCTATACAATGAAATATGAGAAGCAGAGAATACTTACATTGTCTGTATTGTATCCAACGGTTTGATGAGCGTGCCCGGAGGCATACGCAGTTGCAGCTGTTTTTCGGTAAAAGCTTTTTTCGGTGTTTCGCGTTTTTTGATTAATAAAATTGCGTTTTGCCCGTCAGTATGCTGTAGTGTTATGCTGTTTGGTTTGTCGGGGGAGGTTGCATCGTACTGTAGAATCATGCTCCAACCCGATGTGTTGTCGTGCCAAGCAACGGGAAGCCCTTCACGATTCACACTCACGTCACCTTGAAGGCGTGTGTTTGTCAACGTAAGGCGAATGCTGTCAGCCATGGTCGGTATTTGAGCTGTCGCAGTATCCAGTTCTCCAAAAACTTGAAAAAAATGTCCTTGAATCAACGCCGCCAAATCAAGCAAATCAAACGGAATGGGCACATTCATGTTTAAAAATGCCGTAGATAAGACCGTTTTATCCGGACTTGTGAGTGTCCATGCGATTTGCTCAGAAGGCAAATACGCCATGAAGCTCGTTTCGCTCTGATAGACACGCGCCAACAAAGCCCCCACACCGGCCATCAAATCCAGACGAACAGGACTTTCATTCGCCCACATCCATAACGTCACTCGGCGTGTGTCGCCTTCATATCCAAATCGTAAACTTGCATTGACGCGATATGGTTCAAGCGATGTGGATGCTTTTGTCGACCGGTGCGTATACCGCTCGACAATATTCAGATGTTGCTCCGGTGAAAGTCTTGTAAAGCGCTGCGCACAAGAAGAAAGCAACACCACATGCACCGAAAGAATACACAAAACAAGCGCGTTCTGTCTCAAACGCTTTATCCAATTCATGGTTTTTCTCCGGAAGTGGTGTGTTTGAGCGCATCCAATTTTTTTTGCAACACATTCTTATTCTCTGGAGACAAGGAAAGCGCGCGTTGCCATCCATTACGAGCTTGTTGATGCTCACCTACCGCGTGGGCTATATCTCCGTAATGTTCCCAGATTTCGGCGGCTTCACTGTCCGGCAGTGCCACCGCCATCTTGATGTGTTCCCAAGCCGCATCCAACTTACCTGAACGGTATTCGGCCCAAGCCAACGAATCAATAATATATGCGTTGTCGGGAGCCAGTTCGTTGGCTTCATAGAGCAAGTCAAGCGCACGCAACAAATCGATTTGTGCTTGTGTTTCTGAAATAAAACGCTGTTGCGGCTGGCATGCTTGTCCGATCATTGTGTCTTTTGTTGTGCGTTCGTACCCGGGCATGGCGGCCAAGGAATACCCGACATAATTTAAGGCTTGATAGTCTGTGGGATCGAGTAAAAGAATCTGCTCCATCACATGAAATGCTGTGTTCTTACAGTTTAACATATCCAAGACAGAACCATAGTGAAACAATAATTCGGTGTCGTCCGGATACAGTGCCAACGCCTGCTCAAAAGCCAACTTTGCCAGATACCATTCTTTTTGAATAATATGTACCTGTGCTTGTAACAGAAGAAATTCCGAATCGGTCGGAAAAAAACTCAATGCGGTCAGGATTGTGTCTTGTGTGGCTTTCATGTCGCCTTGAAGAAAATGCATTTGAATGCGAAAACGCAATGCTTGTTCGTACAGTGCGCTCTCTTGTGTAATCTCTTTCGATAAGGCAATAGCGTGATCAAGATCCTCTTCATATTCAAACGCAATCACCGCACGATACAACAGATATTCAGGCGGCCTAGGATCTTGAAACGACAAGGTTTCAAGTGCGGAAAGCGCTTCCGAATAATATTTTTTTTCAATAAATAACGCCGTGATGGACAGCACCGAGCCGATGGAGCTTGGGTACTTTTGCAACAGTGCCAGAGCCTTTTGCGGTTCTGTGGCTTGCACTTCCATGTTCATGGCGTGAAGTAAAATATCGTTGTTTTCAGGAAGTTCTTCTAAAAGAAGCATAAACTGTTGACGTGCTTTTTGAATATTTCCCAACTCTTCAAGAGCCTGAGCATATAAAAAACGGGCTTCGTGAAAATCTGGCACCATCACCAAAAGTTTTTCTAAGTTATAGACAGCGTCATGGAGTTGTTCCAATGCAAACAACGCTTGCGCGTGATAGTAAAGCATATACGGTCGAGAGACATCTGTCTCCAACCGTCGAAAAACAGCATCGGCTGCCGCGAACTGTTTGGCTTTGAGAAGCACGATGCCGTATTCTTGTTGTGCGTGTCGTTGATTCAGGCTGTTTGGTAAAAACTGTTTAAAGAGAGTGATTGCTTGTTCAGGATATCCCTCTTCAAGCAACAGTTCAGCCAACAGCACATGCAAAGTCAAATCGTTGGGTAATATTTTGACAGCTTTTTGCAGAATATCCTGCGCCATAAGTGGTTTTTTGGACAACAGCAACCATGCCGCCGCGTCAGACAAAGGACGAGACAACGGCGCATATTGTAAAAAGATTTTTGCCGCCTCATACACCCCTTCCGTCGAGTCGGAACGCATGGATTGGTCAAGCAACAGCGCCGCATATGAAACCTGTGCATCAGGCGTCAAATCCCAAACTGTGGGGCTCATGTCGCGCGCAACGCCACATCCTGAGAGGAAAACACTTCCCAAAACAAGCCCCACAAGCAGCAGATAGCGACATTGCTGCTGTATCTGTTGTATCCGTCTTTGCACCATAAATCTGTTATTCCTGACAAAAGCCTCATCGGCATCATAGACTGACAACACATACTTTTCCGAGGGAATTTTTCCACAACAAATGTTGTCTTTCGCAGTCCCACGACATCAGTGAGGCATCAGTTTTCTCGAATCCAGTCCACAGAAAAGTCATGGATCTGATTACCGAGATGATTTTTGAGTTTTTGCAATAGCCGCGATTCAAGTTGCCGAACCCGTTCACGGGTCACTTGATATTTTTCTCCGATTTCGCGAAGTGTTACAGGATCGTCCGTAAGGAGTCTATTTTGAAGAATATAGAGTTCTTTTTCTGAAAGTGAAGGTAAAAGTGTTTGGATGTTGTCACGCAGCAGGTTGACCATTTCATCTTCGGCACAGGAGTCTTCGATACCCACACCCAGAGCGGGGATGAAATCCATGCGTACGGCACCGCCGCTGTCATCGCCCACGGGGGTATTGAGTGACATATCCGAGGCGTCAAGGCGTTGTTGCATCTCGACGATGTGTTCGGTTTCGACTCCCAAGCGTTCGGCCAAGGTTTCGGCATCGGGATCAAATCCTTCGGCGATGAGTTTTTGTCTTTCGCGGTTCAGGTTATAGAACAATTTACGTTGCGCCTGAGTGGTACCTATTTTGACCATGCGCCAATTGTCCATAATAAATTTTAAAATATAGGCACGAATCCAAAAGGCTGCATAGTACGAAAATTTGATGCCTTTATCGGGATCGAATTTGTTGACCGCCCGCATGAGTCCAACGTTGCCTTCTTGGATCAAATCGAGCACATTTTGCATCCAACGGCGTTGAAAATCCATGGCAATTTTCACGACCAAGCGTAAATGTGATGAAATAAGTCGGAAGGCGGCATCGCTGTCACCGTGATCGCGGACACTGCGTGCCAAACTGAACTCTTCATCCGGTTTAAGCATGGGGAAGCGTCCGACTTCACGCAAATAAAGATGTAAAGAATCTTTGGTATTGACGGTAGATGGGAGACGTGATCCGCTTGTAACGGCAATTTCGCCAACATCAACCACACTGTTTTCGTCGTCCAAGAGGTTGTCAAGCTCAAGCAGAGATTCATCTTCGTTCAAGTCTTCATCATGCTCATGCGGAGTTTCAGATTCAACAACTTCAGTTTCAAGAAGTTCAGTTTCTTTTTGAGATTTCGCCTTAGGCGTTTTGGCCGAACGGGATGGCTCCACACGGGTATTGTCATCTGAAGGCATGTCTCCTTCTGAAATACGCGTTTGGGTATCTTGATGTTTTGTGAGTTTTGTTGTGCGCGTCGACGAATCCACAGTTATCCCATGTCGTGCTGTTTGCTCGGCATCAGCATTTGCAGGCAAAAGGTCTGTATTTGGATGAAGCATGACTCTTCCTTATAGACACCACAAGGTGTGGCGGTAAGGCCCATTTTATAAAAAAAAGGGTTGATTGACCAGCGGTATTTTGCAGGAACAGCGTCTGTCTGTAAGGTACAGGCATAACGCATCTTCGAAGACCGCGGTCTTCAAAGGCACTCAGCCGGACAGTATTGTCTTTTATGAGACCTTGTTGTGTGATACATAGAGATTGACACGGAAGAACAGTATTCTTGATTTTCATGAAATGTATAGTCGTCTAGAGCCGCTTTCGAATGAGAAATTTAAACCATAGACAGAAATACACACAGAGGGAGGGAGGGGTTCAGAAGGGCTTGGGCGTAAAGAAGCGTGGTAGATTGACGCGATACGTTCATTGTTTTCGGGGAAAAAGAAAGACAAGTTTACTGTATATCATGACATACGGTATCCTTTTCTTTTTTTTTATTTTAACATGCTTTAAAAAAGTTTTCAATCATGTTTTACATTTTTTTATCATTTTAGTATTTTTTTATAAGAGCAATAAAGGATTTGTTGTGCACTCAAAAGATGTTGTCGTCGGATAACACAGCCTTCATGCACTCAAAAGCTATTAAAACACGGATAAATAAAGAAAAAGGTGTTATATTTTAGAAACGGGTTTCTTCTATAACACCTTAAAAAAATGTATTTCCGTTTACAAATGACGTTTTTACATCGTTCACAGAGCAAAAAAGAAACACACTATCTATCGTATGAGTTCCAAGACAACGGAACCATCATCACGCATAAGTTCCAATTTTTTACGCGCCATACGCCAAGACATGGTGTCGTTCAAGGCATTGGCAATTGCCGTTGCCTGCGCGTCTCCTTGAGGACACAACATTCTTGTGCTGCCCAAATAGGAAAATTGTAAACCACTTTTTGGCATAAAACGAAATTCACCTAAAAGGCGATTGCAGCCGTCAGAGCCACCCAAACGGCCGTATACACCGTTGTCGTCTTGTTGTGTTTCTGTAAAGACCAATTCAGGACGCGGTTGATCCAAATATTGTTGTGCTTTTTGACCTTGTATTTTTGTGATTTGCCATGTCCCGTCTACTTGTTGTGTTTTGGGAATATCAGGTTGAGTGCGCACTGCACTGCACGCAACCGCGGCAACCAAACCACAAAGGACAACGATTCCCATGACACCTCTCCTTGCACGACTCGTAAACATACGATGCCCCCTTTTTGTCAATTTGAAAAGAACCATTTCTTAACAACGTATTGAATAAAAGTGTTTAATCATAAAATGTTGGGCAAAACAAAGACGTTCTTCTATATATAAAACAAAAAAGCCGACAACGGAACCCTCTCAAAGAGCAAGGTTCACTATCGACTTTTAACATAAATATTTTACACTGTTATTTCTGTTCTGCAAGCCATGCCGCCGCTTCACGTAACCGTAAAGAACCTTCATAGATGGCTCGCCCACAGATGGCGCCTTCAAGGTTGGCTGTTTGGGAAAGAGGATATAAATGTTTAATATCCTCAATGGATGCCACGCCACCCGCCGCGATGACAGGAATTGGGCTGGTGGTTGCCAGTGTTGTCAATGCAGACAGATTGACACCGGTTTGCATACCGTCACGATCAATATCGGTATAAATCATAAATGCCGTGCCGACATCAGCCAAGCGCGGCAATTCATCGGCAATGGTGCGTGAGGTTTCGCCAACCCAACCGCGTGTTTTTAACGTACCCCCGGCAACATCCAATGAAACGCCGATTTGCCCGGGGTAACTTTTACACAAGTGAGCAAACATTTTGGGTTCTTCAAGCGCCATCGTGCCGATAATCAGGCGTGTGACACCGGCATCAAGCCAGCGTTTGGCTGTGGCTTCATCGCGAATACCGCCACCCAGTTGAACAGGAATACCAATCGCTTGACAAATTTTTTGCACGATGGGTGTGTTTGGTGAATCCTCACCGCGAAACGCACCGTCCAAATCGACCAAATGTAAATATTGAGCACCCTCTGCTTGCCAATGTAATGCCATATGTGCGGGATCATCGGAAAAAACCGTTACATCCGTTGCCAGTCCTTTACGCAAGCGCACGGCTTTACCGTCCTGTAAATCCACCGCGGGGAAAAGTATCACAGACCAAACTCCTTCACCATTTTTTCTGTAGCCTCTTGAGCCAGAGTGAGTGTGGGAACCCATTTACCCCCACGTTTAAAAAAATCACCCATTTTGAGCAAGTTGTTCGTCAGACCTTCTTGCTTCTCTGCGTAATGCGAACGACTTAAAAGCAAACCTTCCGTCACATCAATTAAAAAAAAGTTGGTTGCCAACTCCGCTGACGAAACAACACCCGCCGCACTGCCTTCGCGTTCATGCCATGTAAGGATTTGCGGTACCAACAACAATTCAACACCCGCCTTGCGTCCGACTTCAATCCAGTGTGCCAAAGCAGAATTGTGTCCTGCGCGGCGTTCTGTTGAGGGGTTCACGCCTGCACCTGATGAAACAGGTGTAAAATGGCGTGCAGGATTGCTCATGGTCTTGAGTGTTTGTAAAACCATTGTGTTAAATTCCGTTACGGCTTGCGCTGAAGCCAATTCTCGATTTTCCGGAATATATCCCGCCAAGAGATCGCTTGTTCCCATGGGCTGTATTGCCCCGACAACGCCGATTGTTACCGTTGTAAACGGCACCACAAGCGGTGTTTTCTCGGGTTGTGAACAGCCGCCGACAAAGAACAACGTTACAAAAAGGAAACTCAAAAGACGAAAACCGATCCCCGAACGCCTGTGACTCGCGACAAACAGCAGGTTCTGTACCATCAGTCTAAACTCCCTTTGGTGCTGCGCACCGTTACGCCGTCTTGTCGTACAGCCTGAGCTAAAGCCAACCCAAAGCCCTTGGCTGCCGATTCTAACAAATGGTGTCCGTTTTTCCCATACAAAAACGAAATATGCAAATTCATACGTGCCGCGGCAGCAACGGTTTTATAAAATTCCCGCCAAACGTCCGCCTCTTCTCCCGCAAGCAACGGTGGCAATAAGTCGTCGCCGCGCCACTCAAGCCACGGGCGACCGGAAATATCGAGTGTCACTTCAGCCAAGGCCTCATCCATGGGTACACGTCCGTAGCCGACTCGTGCGATTCCCTTGCGATCGCCCAAAGCTTCCGCAAGCGCTTGACCAAAACATAATCCCACGTCTTCAATGGTGTGATGGGCATCCACATGCAAATCGCCCGTACAATGCACCTGTAAACCAAAGCCGGCCCAAAACGCACTGAGCGTCAACATGTGATCAAGCAAGCCAAAACCTGTATTGACGGCAATGGCGTCTTGTTCCAAACACAATGTCAATTCAATTTGTGTTTCTGTTGTCACACGTTGCACACAAGCTTTACGACTCATTCGATATTCTCCTTTGTTTCTGTCCCTTGTGTTGTCTCGGCGGCAGGTTTCTTTTGAGCGAATACAGCGACCACAATACTTATTTCATACAAAATAAGCAGCGGAACAGCCATGAGTAATTGTGAAAACAAATCAGGCGGCGTGAGCACGGCAGCCACAACAAACATCGCCAACACAGCGTATTTACGTATCCGACGCATCTGTCTCGCACCAAGAATACCGATACGAGCCAAGAAAAAAGCAAACAACGGCATCTCAAAAATCAATCCAAAAGCGATCAACATCTTGAGTGAAAAACCTAAATATTCGCTGATCGAAGGCATGGCAACAATCATGCCTGTCGAGTAACTCATGAAAAACGTAAACGCAAAAGGAAAAACCACAAAATAACAAAACGCGGCTCCGCCAATGAAAAAAAAGGCTGAACAAAAAGCCAAAGGAATCGCTACACGACGCTCTTCTCTGTACAACCCCGGAGCCACAAAAGCCCAAATTTGGTAAAAAATATACGGTGAAGTCAAAAACAATCCCGCAACCGCCGCCACTTTCAAATAAACAAAAAATCCTTCGGGTACACTGGTATAAATCAAGCGCGTGTCTTGCGGCAACACCGTCGCCAAAGGCGCCGACAGCCACGCAAACAACGGCTCGGCCACACCGTAACACAAGAAAAAACCCACCACAGCACCGATAAAACACCGCATCAAACGCGTGCGCAACTCGCCGAGATGCTCCATCATACTCATGGGATGTTCTTCTTCAACCGTTGTTGTTTCAGTTTTGGTGTCGAAGGCTGTCTCTGCTTCGGGCGGTAAAGAGGCCTCCTGCGCATTGACAGCGGCTGTCTTTTCGAGTCGGTTTTCGGGTAGATCGGTTGAACGAGTGTTGTCTTCGTCTTTGTCTGTCATTGCGTTCTGTTCGGACGCTTTTGCTCGAGGCCATGTTGAAAACGGCGGCTGTTCGGTCTGTGTGTGCTCTGCGACGTCGTCGGTGTTGTCGAGCGTGTTGGAAACAGTGATGTCAGTGGCATCGTCGGTATGCTTGTTGTTGCTGTCGGCGTTTGCGGAAATCATGACGGCGGCGGTGGAAGCGTCAAAAGCCTCGTCACAGGCCTTGTTGTCGGATAAGGGCGTTTGTTCCTGCACGCTCATACGCGATCCCGATCCTGTTTTGTTGCCGTTGTGTTTTCGTATTCGTCGGCTGCCGCTGGTGCGCTCTGTTGTGTCGTGGATTGCGTTGCGCTTCCTGCGGCGGCTGTGGAATGTTGGGGTACGTCTTTGGGGTTTTGTTGGGAAGACTTTGCCTCAACCGTCACTGTGCTTTCATGGGCTGCTTTGGGAGAAGAGAAAAATTCTTTTTCTGCTTCTTTTTTACGTTCTTCGTGTTCTTCGTTGGCGATTTCCGTATTCAGCGTGCGCTGAAATTCTGTGGATACACGACGAAATTCACCCATCGCCTTGCCCAGTGTTCGCGCAATTTGAGGCAAACTTTTAGGGCCAAGCACCAAAAGCGCCACAACAAGAATAACCAGCAGCTCCACACCGCCAATACCAAACATACGCACCTCAAAAACAAAAACACATCAAAAAGAATTGTTCCGCACAATGCACTGTGCGGAACCCATTACACAAAAAGACGCCTTATTCCCATTCAATGGTGCTCGGCGGTTTGGGAGAAATGTCATAGACCACTCGGTTGACCCCTTTGACTTCGTTGATGATTCTGACAGAAATCCGCTCAAGCAATTCATAAGGCAACCGTGTCCAATCGGCCGTCATGGCGTCCACGCTGTCAACGACTCGCAGCGCGATCACATGTTCATAGCTGCGTCCGTCACCCATAACGCCGACCGTTTTTAACGGCAAAAGTACTGCAAAACCTTGCCATACTTTACGATACCATCCGGAATCGCGCAACTCGGCTTGAACCACCAAATCGGCCTTACGCAAAATATCCAAGCGTTCCTGTGTGACCTCACCAATCACTCGAATCGCCAGCCCCGGACCCGGGAACGGATGACGCCATAAAATAGAATCGGGTAAACCCAATTCTTTGCCGACTTGACGCACTTCGTCTTTGAACAATTCGCGTAAGGGTTCGATCAGTTTCATTTTCATGGTTTCCGGTAACCCGCCGACATTGTGATGACTTTTGATCACAGCGCTGGGGCCTTTGTGCGAAACAGACTCGATCACGTCGGGATACAACGTGCCTTGTGCCAGAAACTCCACTTGACCGATAGCTTTTGCCTCTTCATCAAACACGTCAATAAAGGTGTGCCCGATGAGCTTTCTTTTCTTTTCGGGATCTTCGACACCTGCCAATTTATTTAAAAATAAATCGCTTGCCTGAACAAACTTTAAATTCAAATCAAAATGATCACGCAAATAGGTAACGACTTCTTCGCCTTCGCCGGCACGCAACACACCGTTGTCCACAAAAATACAATGCAAACGTTTACCGATCGCTTTATGCAACAACACCGCAACAACCGTTGAATCCACACCGCCGGAAAGCGCACAAACAACATGGCCATCGCCGACGATCTCACGGGTTTCTTTGATCACTCGTTCAACGAAAGACGTCATGTTCCAATCCGGAGTCAAGTGAGCGATTTCAAACAAGAAATTTTGCAAAATGATGGTGCCGTCGACGGAATGGTGTACTTCGGGGTGAAATTGTACAGCATAAATTTGTCGTGTTTCGCCTTCTGCCGGTCCAAACGCGGCCACGTCGAGGGTTTCTGTGCGTCCTATGGCACAAAAGCCTTTGGGCGGTACTTTCACTCTATCGCCGTGAGACATCCACACGCGCGAGGGGCGTGTTCGATGCAACTGTTTCCACAACACACAAGGTTCTGTAATTTCCAGTTCTGCAGGTCCGTATTCACGCACTTGTGAACGTTCTAATTCTCCGCCCAACGCCACAGCCAACAACTGCATGCCGTAACAAATGCCAAGAACAGGCACGCCCAACTCCAATAACCCCATGTCGAGTGTCGGTGCGTCTGCTTCATCGACGCTCGCAGGCCCACCTGAAAGGATGATGGCCGAAGGTTGCATGGCACGGACGTCTTCAGCCGTGACCACGCACGGATGAATTTCAGAATACACGCCCGCTTCGCGCACTCGACGAGCAATGAGCTGTGTGACTTGAGAACCATAGTCAATAATAATGACTTTCGACATGACGAATCCTTACATGATGTTCTATTTTTTTGGGGGGGAGTCCTGACGAGGAACTATCTATATCTTGTAACAATATATTTTTTGAGCAAAAAAAGCGACCTGAGCCATGTGATCCGCGGTGTGTGAAAAAGGCGGACGATGAGCCGTGCGCAATAAGACACAGCATCGACCTCTTCCAAACACCGCGGCAGAAAGGGAACTTTGGGAATCATGGCTTATAGGCATGACTCCCAAAAAGAAAAAAATGTTTAATTGGTGTTGTCAATACGATAATTTGGGGCTTCTTTGGTAATAATCACGTCATGAACATGGCTTTCACGCAGGCCGGCTGCCGAGATTTCCACAAGTTGGGCTTTTTCGTGCAGTTCTTTCAGATCGGCCGCACCGCAATAGCCCATACCCGAGCGCAAACCGCCCACAAGTTGGTATACGGTTTCAAAGGCAGGCCCGCGGAACGGAACACGTCCGACAATGCCTTCAGGTACCAATTTTTTGGACTTTTCTTGAAAATAACGGTCTGAGCTACCTTGTTTCATGGCGTCGATGGAGCCCATACCCCGATAAATTTTATAGGTTCGTCCTTGATACAGGATTGTTTCGCCGGGGCTTTCAACCGTGCCGGCAAGAAGGCTTCCGATCATGATGGAGTTGGCTCCCAAGGCCAAACCTTTTACCACGTCTCCCGAAAATTTGATACCGCCGTCGCCGATACACATTTTATCCATCTCACGCGCGGCACGGGAGGACTCCATGATCGCCGTCACCTGTGGCACGCCGACACCGGCAACAACCCGTGTTGTACAAATCGAACCGGGACCGATACCGACCTTTACCGTGTCGGCACCTGCCTTGAGCAAGGCTTTTGCGCCTTCATACGTCGCCACGTTGCCCGCAACCAACTGACATTGCGGAAATGTCGAGCGCACCGCCTCTACCGCCTGGATGACATTGCGAGAATGTCCGTGTGCCGAATCCAACACGAGCACATCCACACCCGCAGCAAGCAACGCTTCCGCACGAGGTAAGCTATCCGCACCAATGCCGATCGCACCGCCGACACGTAAACGCCCTTGACTGTCTTTGCAAGCGTCGGGATATTTTTGCACTTTGTCGATGTCTTTCATGGTCAAAAGCCCTGCAAGCTGACCGTTTTCATCCACAACCAACAATTTTTCAATACGGTATTCATGCAAATGTTTTTTTGCATCGGCCAGCGTGATTCCCGGGGGCACGGTGACGAGTTTTTCACGGGTCATCACATCACGCACTTTGATGGTGGTGGGTTCTTCAATAAAGCGTACGTCACGATTGGTTAAAATGCCAACCAAGGCTTTTGAGCTGTCCACAACAGGCAAGCCCGAAACATGATACACTTCCATTAATTTCAAGGCGTCGGCAACCGAGTCGTCGGGATTGACAACCACAGGATCAAGGATCATCCCGCTTTCAGATTTTTTAACCTTTTCGACTTCCAATTTTTGTTGTTCGATCGACATATTTTTATGAATAATGCCGATCCCCCCTGTTCTGGCCATGGTGATGGCCATAGCAGATTCGGTCACGGTGTCCATCGCGGCGGAGAGTAAGGGGATATTCAGCGCGATATTCGGTGTCAACCAAGCCTTCACATCAACCAGATCCGGGGTGATTTCCGAATACCCCGGCATAAGAAGGACATCGTCAAAAGTCAACGCTTTACAAATAATGCTAGCCACACTCCTCTCCTTTGCGTGACACCACGCCTCTCAGAAACTTTGCGTCTTATAAAACTTTTCATCCGTATGGCAACGGACGATACAACAAAACGTAACAAAAGCCGTCAAACGCGCGTTCGCACTTTACAAAAAACGTACGCCATTTTGGCTCAGCTTATTCACAATCAATGTTATTCTGCAAACAGGCTCTTGTCAACGCACACAAAGCCGTTTCAATGGAAAAACTGTTGCTGATGCCGTTGTATCTATAATAGAACAAGACTTCAAGAAGAAAATCAGAGAAAAGGCAAAACAGCTTATCGTCTGACGATTTCTGCCAGAAAAACACTGGTAAAGTGAAATTAAAAACGCTATGCTGACAAAGAAGATATCGTGACTGATATGTCATAAATATTTTTTCAAATGTTTTTTACGTTTTTTGCGTTTTTTTGAATGAGTTTGAAATGTCTCACATCACCCTCAGTCTTGGTGTTTTATACACGAGTAGTAAAGGAGTTGTCTGTGTTTACATTTGAATGGGGTCACGCTTGGGCAGGGCGACTTGCCGATGTGTCCGAAAAAACTGCCGAGGCGCACGTCGTTGCTGCCTCAACCCGTCTTTCCGCCGAATGTGCCATAGGCCACCTTCCCGTTATGCAAATGCCCTTTGCAAACGATTTACGCCAACAATTGGATGCACTGACACCGCGTTTTGCAGCTTTTAAACACATGTTGGTCTTAGGGATCGGTGGATCGGCACTGGGTGCCAGAGCCTTGCAAAAAGCCTTTTACCCACAACAAGATCGCCCTAACCATAATGGACGCAGCCTCTGGATTGCCGATAACGTCGATGCAGACAGCCTGAACGCTTATATGGCAAGCCTCAACCCCGAAGAAACCATCGTTGTTGCCATCAGTAAATCCGGCGGTACCATCGAAACCTTAGCACAATATTTCTTGATTAAAGAATGGCTCAAAAAGAGTCTTAATGAACGCTGGAATCAACACATGCTGCTGATTACAGACGAAAAGGTCGGTTACCTGCGCGAAGAAGCCGATACCGAAAACATCACTTCCTTGCCCGTGCCGGATAACCTCGGCGGACGATATTCGATTTTTTCTGCTGTCGGTATGGTGCCTGCCGCATTTTTAGAAATGGATTGGAAGGCTTTGCTTGACGGTGTCCACGCCGTGACAGCACCCTTGGCTACCGCAACACCCAACCAACTGCTTGCGCATCCTTCTTGGAAAATGGCCGTCTGGGCTTGGGAATTATGGAAAAAAGAATACAGTCAATTGATTTTCTTCTCCTACATTCCTGCATGGGCCCACCTCGGCGCTTGGTTCGGACAACTTTGGGCGGAAAGCCTCGGTAAAAATGGCAGAGGCACCATGCCGCTACCCGCTGTCGGTGCAACAGACCAACACTCGCTCCAACAAATGTTCCTCGACGGCCCTGCAGATAAAGGCTGCTTATTGCTTTCTTGTCCCTCTGCCGCCATGGGCGATGCGGGCCCCCTCTTCCCCGACACGGTGCCCGACACATGGTCTTGGTTGCGCGGACGTCCCTTCGGCGATCTGCTTGATGCCGAATGCTTGGGCAGTGCCGCGGCAATGGCGCGTGCCAACATGCCTTTGTTGCAACTCATGCCCGAAAATACCTCCGAACGGGCAGCAGGATCTGTTATGGGCTTGTGCATGGCGGCAACCGTCCTTACAGGCTGGTTGATGGACATCGATCCCCTTGATCAACCCGCTGTGGAATTAGGTAAACGCTTGGCCTACTCACGCTTGGGCGCGCCCGGTTATAACGAAGAAGCAGCCATGTTGAAGGCGTTCTTGAAAAAATGCTCATAGACCCATTGATTGAATAAAAGTGATTTTTTTTTGGGGGGGCATCGCCCCCCCCCCAGAACCCCCCTTTGCCGCACCACATTCAAACACTTGACGAACAGTTGGACTTCTTTGATTCTGTTTTTTGATTGCGTTTTGAATATGGCGCGGTCAAAATGCCTCTGCGAGTGTCTTTTCACCAAAGAATACCATGACCCCGGTAAACACGTTTAAGAACATTTGAAGCAAAAAAATTTTAAACGTTTTTGCACCTCAAAAAAGAAAAAAGAAAACCATGGCAGAGCTTGATCGTCTCAGTCTCGAAACTCCCGAGCAGACCTCTTCGATCCGCACGTCACACGATGTCGGCTTGCCTTTTGCATTGGCTCGTTCGTTGTCATGGATTTCACTGGTCTTGATTCTGATTTCAAGTCTTGTTATGGCCATGTTTATTGGCAATACCGCCAGAGATACACTGCTTGCACGACAACAAAGCTCCAGTAAGCAATTGGCACTCAATTTAAATCAACAAATATACCGACGCTTCACCTTGCCGACCGTTTTGGCCTTTGGACGTGTGGCTTTGCGCCAACCCATGCAATACGAACAGCTTGATAACGTGATCCGCTCAAGCATTCAAAGTGTTGATATTGGCGCCTTACGTATCTACGGACAAGATAAAATCGTTAATTACTCCCTCAATGCCGACGATCTCGGACGCGACGATCTGGTGCCTGTCGCTGCGGAACAAGCTATTCAAACAAAAGGTATTGTGTTTGAAATCCTGTCAAACATTTCATGGATTCAATCAATGTTTGCCATCAATTTGCCGCCGCGTAGCTTTACATTGCGTACCAGTTTTCCGCTCAGTGTTGACATGCCCTCAGACGAAGGCAACGCCGAAGAAGCCCTGATTACCGGTGTGCTGGAACTGACACAAGATATTACTGACGATTATAGTACCGCAATCCGTTTCCAATGGCTCATCTGGGCAACATGTTTGGGTGCGGCTGCCGTGCTTTTTGGCATTTTACAATTTTTTATCATACGCGCAGAAGGCATTTTGGCCGAACGCATGACCAGAAACCGTAAACTGGAAGCAGAACTTCATCAGAATGAAAAACTGGTCAGTATGGGACGAGTCATTGCCAGTATTGCCCACGAAATACGCAATCCTTTGGGGATTATTCGTTCCAGTGCCGAACTTTTGTTGCGTCGTACGTCCGAAACTGATGTGGTTAATCGCAAAATGTTGTCGGCAGTCTATGACGAAGCCTTTCGCTTGAGCCAAACGGTCAATGATTTCTTGGACTACGCAAGGCCGCGCGTGCCAAACAGTCACTCTATCGATCTCATCCTCATCGTGACACAAATCCTGACATTTCTTGAAGGCGAATGCGCCCGCCTGCACGTGGACGTACACACAAATTTACCCCCAAAAATGCTCATTAAAGCTGATAAAGATTTGTTGTATCGTGCCTTATATAATGTGATCAGTAACGCATTACAGGCGATGGGCACCTCCTCGGAACAAAACACAGCCGATCCTGTAAGTAAACGTTTGTACATTAACGGCATGGTTGCTGAAAAACATGTCGAACTGACTGTGATTGATACAGGCTCGGGCTTTGACGAAACCATGCTGCCGCGTGTGCTCGATCCGTTTTTTACGACCAAAGATCACGGCACAGGACTCGGATTGCCGATTGTCAATACCATCATCACAAGCCACGGTGGCGAACTCCGCTTGGGCAATACGCCAAACGGCGGTGCCTTTGTGAAAATATACCTCCCCTGCCTTTAAGAAAAGGACAACACTATGAGCGAACACGCACACATCCTTGTTATCGACGACGAACAAAATTATCTGCTGGTTCTTGAAACCCTACTCAGTGACGCCGGCTATACCGTGACCACCCTCAATGATCCGGAAACAGCTTTGACTTTCTTGGAAGAATCAGAAGTGGATGTGGTGATCACCGATATGAAAATGCCGCGTGTCAGCGGACGTGAGGTGCTCGAGCGTGTCAAAAAAAGTTGGCCGCACATTACAGTATTAATCATGACCGCCTTCGGTTCCATTGAAAGTGCCGTGGAATTGATGAAGCAAGGCGCCTTCAACTATATCACCAAACCTTTTGCCAATGATGAGTTGTTGCTTTCTGTACAAAATGCCGCCGAATTGTCTCTGGTACACCGCCAATACCGTTTGCTCCACGCCTCTTTGGAAGAACGATATGGCAAACATCAAATTGTCGGCCGCAGCCGTTCAGTGCGAGATACCATGGACATTGTCGACCGTGCGGCACCCAGCAAAGCGGCTGTATTGATTACAGGTGAATCGGGAACAGGAAAAGAATTGATCGCACGCGCGATCCACTTTTCTTCACCACGCAGTCAAGAACCCTTTGTCACAGTGAATTGTATGCCGTTAAGCCCCGGCGTTTTTGAAAGCGAACTGTTTGGTTGTGAAAACGGCTCAACAAGCGGTGCCGTGGCTATGCGCCGCGGACGCATCGAACAAGCCGAAGGCGGCACCCTGTTCTTGGATGAAGTGGGTGAATTGAGCCCGGAATTGCAAATAAAACTCTTGCGCGTCCTACAAGAACGACGCTTTGAACGTGTCGGCGGTACAGAAGAAATAGAAGCGAATATCCGCATTGTGGCGGCGTCGAACAAAGAACTCTTGCCTTTGGTGCAATCCGGTGCGTTTCGTGAAGATTTGTATTATCGTTTGAATGTGGTCAACATTCCCTTGCCTGCTTTGCGTGAACGCCGAGAAGATATTCCGTTGTTGGTCGCCCATTTTACCGAAAAAAGTTGTCGAGACAACAGTGTTCCCTTGAAAACATTCAGTACCGAAGCTTTAAACTATATGAGCGGGTATGAATGGCCGGGAAATATTCGTCAATTGCAAAATGTGGTTGAACGGTGTGTTGTGCTTGTGCCCACTCCGGAAATATCCCTTGAACAGCTGCCTTCGGAAATCCGTGATGAAGACGCACAATTTAAGAGTGCCGTGGATCTGCTTCCTGTAGAACTTGATCTCGCGGCAACACTGGAACGTATTGAAGCCGCGTTGATCCGTCGAGCGTTGGTGAGAGCAGATTTTATTCAAGCCAACGCATCAAAATTGCTTGGTATTTCAAAAAGCTTGATGCAATATAAACTCAAAAAATATGGCATCACAGGGCATTAAAGAAGAGATGAATATGTGTATGCCAAGGGGAACAGATGACCGCGCTTGCAAAAAGAGCGTGTTTTTTCTGAAGACAGCAAGGATATAAATACATATTGCGTATTCAAAACGTGTGCTAAAGGATGATGACATGCGCTCAATGAAGGCTTGTCCCTTTTTACTTCCGACACCGATATTATTGGTGGGAACATATGATCGATTTGGCAGACCAAACATTATGCCGGCGTCTTGGGGAGGTATTTGTGCCTCTCAACCGCCTTCTTTGGCTGTTTCAATCCGTAAAACTCGTTGGACACACGCGGCGATACAAGAACGTAACGCCTTTACCGTCAGCATTCCCAACGCCGAGATGATCGCTCAAGTGGATTTTGCAGGCCTGCATTCCGGAGAAAAACTTGATAAATTTTCCGCGTTGGGATGGACGGCCGTGACAGCCGAACATGTGGATGCCCCTTATGTCGGGGAATGCCCGTTAGTGCTTGAACTTGTACTGAGTCAAACAATTGAAATCGGATCACACACACAGTATATCGGTGAAATTATGGATACCAAAATTGATGAAGGTTGCCTTATGTATACCGGTATACCCGACGTGCAAAGTCTAAACCCTTGTTTCTATGCCCCATTGGCACAAGAATATTGGAGCCTCGGTTCATTTATTGCACGCGCGCATTCCGTGGGGCATACCGTCACGCACAGCGTCTTCATTGATTAGAGCGTGTTCATATAAATACTTTTTGATCTTCTGATTAAGGGAGATGAACGAACGTTGAGGCCGTGTATGCAGACATACACGGCCTCAACGTTCGTGAAACCTGACGTCAAGATAAAATCAAAAAGCGTTTTTGTGAACACGCTTCAAACGAACCTAGTGTTTCATGCCGCGTTTGGACGCTTTCAACGGATTGACTTTTGCAACAGTTTCTTTGGGCAACTTTTGAATGCGATCTTTGTTAGACTCGAACAATTCTTTATAATTAAAACCAAGTTCTTGAATGCGTTGTTCCATCACCCTACGATTACTGTAACGATTGGGATCGGCAATACTTTTATCCAAATATTTTTTTTGGGTTAAATATAACCCTTTATCATCAATGGCAATAAAGAGCTGGCTGTTGTCTTCTGTTGTGAAAAGAGCTGATGCTTCTTGAGCCGGTATTTCTTGGGGTGGCACTTCCATAATGACCATTTCTTTTGCGGTACCAAAACGTGTAATCATTGTAAACTCCTTGTGTAGTTATCAACATACTCAATGAAATTGAATTTTAATATCATATACAATCGGCATGTCAAAGACAAGGTCTTTATTCTGTCTTCTCAAATGGTAGGCATGTGTTAGGTTCTGCTTTATAAATAGAATCGTATCACTTGGAAACAATTTCTAGAGCACTTCTGTGTTCATTTTTCATAAAGATGTTTAATGATTCTCGCTCTTTCTGAGGGGATGAACAGAGTCGCAGAGCCGTTTGAACTGTGGCGCATGACCAGTACGAAGTACGGGAATGCGCCACAGGAACAAGGGGGGCTGGGGGGCAGTGCCCCCCAGAAAAAAAGAAAATTTTTTTTACAATACTGTATATAAACAAATTTTTTTAGATTAACTGTTTCCTTCGCTTGCTAATAGGCGTGCCAATTCTTCAGCATGATGTTTTTCAATATCCACAACGCTGTCAGGAATGATTACTGTCAGTTCTGTCGATGTTTCGGCCTGAGCAAACAGTGTGTCAAAGGTTTCGGATTCTTGGGTCTGCGTCGGACTCAGCGGCGCGTCATGAAACAAACTGTGCAAATCATGTTCAGCCGCTTCATCTTCAGTCAACGGAAGTTCTAAAATTTCATTATGGAGTAAAGCCAATTGTTCCAGATCCTGTTCACTATGCCGGAGCGTTGTTTCTTGTCGATAGTCGTGTTCGTCCTCAGAAGTCAGAGGAATATCTCCAAAATCATCGGTAAGATCCGTGTCTTGCTCGAAAAACAATGCTGCATGAGAACCGACAGTCAACGATGTGGCGGCATCTACGAAAAGATCATGTGCCGTATTCAGACTCAGTTCAGGGTCTCCCTCTTGAGTGCCTTTGATGGTCACGGAAACCGCAATGGGTTCGCCCTCAAGGTGTGCATGACTTGCTTCATATAAAGCCGGTTGATCATTTATATACACATAAAATTCTTGTGTAACACTTTCTCCCAACGCCAATTTGGGCGTCGTCTGTGTTTCCGGAGCCAAGGTGTATGTGTATGCGGCGGAATAGGTATTATTTAAGGAGTCATAACGACCTGTATCAATGGACATTGTTCCGTATGGTGTTTCTACCGTCGATTGCAACACATGGCTTGCAACGTGGCTTTCTGGGGACAACAAATCATTTGGATGAGGCCCAAAACGGTATGTCAACGGCTCCATTTCCGCAACCGCCATGGGCGATACGTCCGAAAAGGCTTCCGAAAACGACAACATACCGGAATATTCAAGCGGTGATTCGTTAAATAGTGCGCCCATATCAAAATCTGTCGTATCATCTGTCTCTGAATACACATCAGAATGAAGAGCGACTTCAATATAATCACAATATTCTTCACCATGTATGTCCAAAGAATACACCGGAATTTTTTCCAAGAAGGGTATCTCTGATTCCGACAACAATTCATTTGCCAGCATTGTTTCAAGCATCGTGCTTTCAGCATCAAGTATATATGTATATTCACCGCTTTGCGGATCGATAAACACAGAACCATATGGTGTTGTCAGGGTTTGTACAATATTTCCGTTTTCTGCTTTAAAGTAAAACACACTCTTTGACGTTTGGGTATTCTCAATTTCAACAGCGTGCTGTTCTTCAAGGGTTTGTTTATTATTTAACAGTGTTACCATGACACACCACCTTATTTTACAACAATCATCCTTAAGAAGAAGGATTGCTTCCGAAAAACATAAAATAAAAAGGACGCAACTATAGAGACACAGAATGTGTCTTCAACAGAGACGTCAATAGATTCATTCTTTTCTTTTGGAAGACATGCATGGTATAAGGCATGACTTTTTTATGAAAAGAACGGATACATAGTTTCACTATGTATAAATAGATTATTATGCACCCATATCATTTTGTCAAGAGGTTTTTGTTGTCGTGACGCAGGAATGATTTTTTTATTTTATTGCAACGCCAACCCGTACTGACAAGCTAAAAAGTTAACACGCACTCAAAAATGCCTGAAACCATGATTGAAAGTCTTTGTTATCTGTTTCCGCCGATTCTGTTTCATTTTTTTGCTGCACCCATTCATGGAGGGTTCGCACGTTTGCTTGGAACTGCGGATCATCAAGGATTTGAATCAGCAGCGGTTTTGTCAACTGTTGCGTGAGAAAATCCACAAGTACGGTGCGTATGTGTTCACCGTTTTGGAACACATCAAGCCCATTCAGTGCTTTCAGTAAGGGCTTGAGGTGCGGTAAACTGGTTTGAATGTGGATTTGTGTGTCTGACGGTACAGCAATGCACGGCCTGTTTTCGTCTTCAGTCAGCCACATAAATCGCAACCACTGTTCAAAGGCCAGTGCTTCAAGCGCTGAGACCATGGCATTGTTGTTTGTTTGCATGTTTCAGAACCTTCGTGAATAATACATCTACAAAATATAGCCAAAGAATAACGTCAAACAATAAAGATCTTTTTGCTTTCATAAACATGATGCCAGGGGTTATTGGTAGCACCGAAGCACGTCGATACTGCAAAAAAATGCTTTAAGGGGTTTTTCTCACAGTGATACCGGCTTGGCTCATGACCTGTTTGAGTTCGGCAATCGAGTATTGCCCGAAATGGATGATCGAGGCCAACAATACCGCAGAGGCGTGTCCTTCAATCACCGCATCGACGAGGTGTTGCGGTTCACCTGCACCGCCGGAAGCGATAACAGGAATGCGTACGGCATCACTGATTAAACGTGTCAACGTCAGTTCGTAGCCATCACAGGTTCCGTCGGCGTCGATGGAATTGAGGCATATTTCACCTGCGCCGAGTTTTTCAACTTCTTGTGCCCAAGCAAGCGCGTCGATGCCCATGGGTTTGCGCCCGCCGTGGATCACCACTTCATACCCTGAAGGAATCTGGCTACTGACAGCAACGCGTTTGACGTCCATGCCCACAACAATTGCCTGTACCCCAAACGCTTCTGCCCCTTCCGAGACCAAACGAGGGTTATCCACTGCCGCAGAATTGAGGGACACTTTTTCTGCACCGGCAAGCAATACCGCACGCATGTCGTCAACTGACCGTAACCCCCCGCCAACGGAAAAAGGAATAAAAATTTCAGAAGCAACCCGTTCCACAACATCAAGAAAGATATTCCGTCCTTCATGGCTGGCTGTGATGTCATAAAACACAATTTCATCGGCACCCGCGGCATAATAACGACGTGCGGTTTCAACCGGATCGCCGATATCTTGATTGCCGACAAAGCGAACACCTTTCGTTAAACGTCCGTCACGAACATCAAGGCAAGGAATGATCCGTTTACTGAGCATGGCAGCGTTTACTCCGTTTCATGTGTATTTGTTTTACAAAAGCGGTAGAAATTTTCCAAAAGCGTGAGCCCCGGGCGTCCGCTTTTTTCGGGATGAAACTGCGTGGCCCATAAACCGTCGCGTCCATAGATTGCGCAAATATCTTGCCCGTGGTGTGTGGTTGCTATGACATTTTCCTGTGCTGTGTCGACGTAGTAGCTGTGGACAAAATAAAATGCCGCATCGGAAGGCACATTTGTCAATAAAGGACTGTTTTTTTGTACTTGCAAGGTGTTCCAGCCCATGTGTGGAATACGAATGGGGCGAGGAGGCGCGTTTGGTTCTTCGACTGCTTCTGTCCATGAGGGATCAAAATGTCGGCATGTTCCCGATATGAGTCCTAAGGTTTTGGTTGCATTTTCTTCACTCATATCAAGCATAATCTGGCAGCCAAGACAAATTCCAAGGACAGGATGGCCTTTGGCAACCGCTTGCCGCAACACGTTATCGAGTCCCGATTGTTGCAGTTGTCGCATGGCTTGTCCGGCAGCACCGACACCGGGAAAAATGATGCCTTCTGAATGAAGCGCCTCTTGAGGATCAGCCGTTATGACACCGGGAATACCGACATAATCCAACGCGCGACGAACGCTTGTTTGATTACCCGCCTTGTAATCAAGGATTGCAAGCATGATTTCTCCTTCAATGAAAACTTGGACGATAACATGATGTATACGCAATATGTATTTTGCATGCGCCGGACAAGCTTGTCAAATAGCATTGCATCAATGTTTCTTTTTTCTGAAAGTGCCGTATTGTTCATGAGGCATGTATTGAAAAATAATCTATTCATGCGTTACCTATAAAAAATAATTCAACCAAAAAAACAATTCAAAAACACTTCATAAAATGTTTAAAAGAGTGTATACTGACAATATGTCAATAAAAAACTCGTTTTTCTTTTTTCAAAAAGCTTTTCATTTAAGTCAAGTAACTGAAAAAAGTGCGGAAAATAATTTTGATGTCACGAACTTTTGCGTTGTAACATAAATGACATCTTCACGTAACTTTTTTCATTTGTACTTTTAGCGCAATCTTGTTCACATTTGTGTTGTTATCTAATTTCCCTATTGTTTTTTTGTTTTTCACCCCGTGTATGGAAGGAGCTTCTTTTGTCCCCACAAGATACTACAAATATTGCGTCACCCTGTGAGCCGTCTGTCGAGTCCTCGTGTGCCGTTGAGCCTTCGCAAGACATTTCTACACCCTTCGACGACACGGATGCCACAGCTTTACAACAAACATCAGCCCCTCTCTCCTCGAGCACGCTCGAAAAACCAGATCTTCTCCCTTCGAGTGCGCTTCAGGATGATGCCGACGAGCTGAATAATGAACAGGAAGTACAAACTGTGGAACTTTCTTCTTCCGAACTGTTTTTTAATCGTGAGATCAATTGGCTGGAATTTAATAATAAAGTCTTGCTGGAAGCGTTTGAACCCAAAGCACCGCTTTTAGAACAAGTCAAATTTTTGAGTATCTTTTATAACAACTTGGATGAATTTTTTATGGTGCGTGTTTCGGGCACGCTACACCGTTATATTCGTCAATTTTCTGCAAACACGCCCGACAAATTGTCGCCTGCACGCCAACTTGCCCAAATCCGCAGTAAAACCTTACAAATGCTCGGCGCGGCACAAGGCCATTGGCGAAAAAAATTGCTCCCTGCACTGAAAGAAAAAGGCGTTAACATCACACGCTATGTCGACCTTAACAAAAAACAACAAAAATTTCTTGCTAACTATTTCACAGAAGAAATTTACCCTATTCTGACGCCTCAAGCTATCGATCCGAGTCATCCTTTACCTGTGATCTCCAACTTGAGCATCAATGCCATCATTCAACTGCAAAGCAAACAAGGCATCATTCGCTATGCTCGATTGAAATGCCCAAACAATGTTTCGCGTTTTGTTTTTGTGCCGCGCTCACAAAAAGAGACAGACCCTTATGACGGTTTGGATTTCTCCTCAACCTCACGCAATAACGACATCGTGTTGCTTGAAGACATCATTCAAAATCACCTGCATTTGCTCTTCCCCGGCTACACCGTGTTGGCAACGGGCTTGTTTCGTATCACACGCAATACCGACTTTGAAATCGAAGAAGACGAAACCGATGACTTGCTCGAAACCATTCGTGAGCTCGTGGAGCAACGCCGATTTGGTGCTGTCGTGCGCTTGGAAATCTCAGGCGACACGCCGCGCGAGTTGCGAGACTTTTTAACACAACGGTTGTTGATCAAACCGTTTCAAGTATACCGTATCCGTGGGCCTTTGGCCATGTCTGAAATGCTTGCGTTGTACAAACTTGATCGCCCGTCGCTCAAAGTCGAACCGTATACGCCGCACGTTCCCGAAGCCTTTTGTACAGACAATGCGTCACGCTTGTTTTCACACATTCGTAAAAAAGACGTGTTGTTGTTTCACCCCTACGACAGTTTTTTACCTGTACAAGAATTTATTTATCGTGCCAGCGTCGATCCCGACGTCATCGCCATCAAACAAACCCTCTATCGTGCAGGCAATGACTCCCCAATCGTGAAAGCCTTGATTGAAGCGCGTCGTTTGGGCAAACAAGTGACGGTTGTCGTAGAACTGAAAGCACGGTTTGACGAAGAACAAAACATTACTTGGGCAGAAGAAATGGAAAAAGCCGGCATCCATGTTGTCTATGGGATGCCGGGAATGAAAATCCATGCCAAGTTGTGCTTTATCATTCGTCGCGAAGGCAACGGCGTGAAGCGGTATGCCCATATCGGCACAGGCAACTATAACGCCTCCACAGCAAAAATATATACCGACTTTGGCTTAATCACCGCGCACCACGGCATTTGTACCGAAGTGAGTGAATTGTTTAATATCATGACAGGCTATGCCGAAAAAGATGACTACCAATACCTTTTGGTTTCACCAAACAGTATGCGCATAAAACTGTTGCAAGGCATCGAAAACGAAATTCTACACCACCAAAAATACGGCAACGGTGAGATTTTATTTAAATGCAATCAACTTTCGGATAAACTCTGCATTCAAGCGTTGTATCGCGCGTCTATGGAAGGCGTAAAAATTCGTTTGCAGGTGCGCGGAGTGTGTTGTCTCCGTCCGGGTATTCTCGGAATCAGTGACAATATTGAAGTCACCTCTTTAGTCGGGCGCTTTTTGGAACACACAAGGATTTATGCGTTCAGCAACAATGGTGATCCGCTCGTGTATATCGGCAGTGCCGATTTGATGCCGCGTAATCTTGATCGACGAATAGAAGTGCTTGTTCCTTTGCTCAACGAACAGTTGCGACGCCATCTGTTCAATAAAATTTTGATCCCACACCTTAACGACACGGCAAAAGCCTATAAATTGCTTGAAGACGGTTCTTATGTCCGCAATCAGGCAGTCAAAGGCGAAACACCCTTTCATGTGCAAAAACACATGATGAAACGTTATCATTCCGATAAGTAACGGTTCAATCATTAATTTTTTTGCAGCAATATAAAGCGCATTTTTACGCAGAAGGTTTTCTTTTTATGATTCGACGTAAAGCACAACAAATACAATCTCGCGGCGTACGCGCGCCTCACACCATCCGCAAACAACAGCATATCCGTATAGCTGTTGCTCAGGAACCAAAAACACAAACAACAAAGCCCCAAACAGCACCTTTACAAAACAACACGACTTCAGAGTGTGAAACCGGGAACGCACCCAAAAAGCCAATCAAAAGAAATATCGTAAAACCTCTAAAACCCAAAAAAACAGCAATAAGCTTTCCGGCCATTGACCCGACACATTTTTCAGGCGTTCCGCTCGAATCGTTGGCGCACGGTAATCAGGTTGCGTTGTTGTCCATGCAACTTTTTTCGGGTTTGAAGGCGTTGCATCAATTGCAAGATTCTTGGGGTACGATTTTATACTATGCGGCGTGCTTGCACGACATTGGCTGGATTAAAGGCCAAAGAAAACATCACAAACGTTCGGCAAAGATGATTCGCGCAAGTGAGGCTCTTGTTCTCGATGAAGCCACGCGTGGATTGGTTGCGCTTGTTGCACGGTATCATCGTCGTGCGGAACCGTCACGTCATCATAAGCGCTTTGGGCGTCTTTCACCGAAGCAACAACATGGCGTGCGTTGTTTGGCGGCGCTGCTGCGTCTTGCCGATGCGTTGGATTTTTCTCATGCCAAGCGCGTGTCTCAGGTTTGGGTTGCGGACTTGGATAAAAAACGAGTCTTGCTTGAACTTTGTTGTCCTGATACAGATATGACTGAGTGCAGGGCAGAAATTCTGCGTGTTGCGCGCAATAAAATGTTATTTAAAAAAGTTTTTCAAAAGGATATACGTTGCCAATGCAAGGAGCAGAAGAAAAGCTGATTAAAGACATCGAAAACGATGCAGACATTGAGGTTGTCACAAACGGCGGTATGAACGTCAATGCACAGGATGTTGCGGAGTCCTTGCAAAATGGCGGTGTCATTGTTGGGATTATTGATTTGGGCAGTAACTCTGTGCGGCTGATGCTGGTGCGTTTGATGCCTGACGGCGCCACGAGTGTGATTAACCGAGTCAAACACATGGTGCGTCTCGGTGAAAATTCTTTTCAAACGCAACAGCTGCAAGAAGAAGCCATCCAGCGCACACTGCCTGTTTTGGCTTCTTTTGCGGATATGTGCCGCACCTACAAAGCCACAACGGTTTTGCCCGTGGCGACGGCTGCGGTGCGTGATGCCAAAAACGGACGAGCATTTATCCAGCTTGTTCGTGAAAAAACGGGTCTGAATTTTACAATTATTTCAGGTAAAGAAGAAGCTCGTTTGATTGGCTTGGGTGTCAATGAAGAATTGCCGCACACGTTGGGTGTGCGTTTATTTATTGATATTGGCGGCGGCAGTACGGAATTGGCTGTGGCGAGTTCTGTACGTCATGAAAATCTTGATTCGCTCAAGTTGGGTTGTGTGCGTTTGACCAACCGTTTTCTGGCGGAACATCAAGGCACGGTTTCTCACTCTCGGTTTAAGCAGATGCAGGAATACGTGCGCAGTAAAGCCAGCCACGCGTTACAACGTATTCAAGGCTATACTTTGCTTGAAGCGGTGGGCAGCTCGGGAACCGCATTGACGTTGGCGTTGCTGAGTTGGCGTTTGGAACGCGGCAATACACCGTTCCCTAATGAGCAATGTGTTTTTTCGCTTGAGAGTCTGCGTCGTACGTCAAATTATTTGTGTAAACTCACACTGGAACAACGCCGCAATCTTCCGGGAGTGAGTGCACGACGTGCCGAAGTGCTTGTGGCGGGCGCAGTTATTTTACAAACGCTGCTCGAAGAATTGGGCTTGCAAGGCATACGCACAAGCACTCGCAACCTCCAAGACGGCATATTGGTTGATTATCTGCAACACCAAGAACACATCCAACAATCGAGTCTCAGTGTTCGAGAACACAGCATCCTTCGTTTGGCGCAGGCGTGTGTGTACGAAGAAAAACACAGCCGTCATGTGGCGAACTTGGCGTTACGGATTCACGATTCTGCCGTGGACGCCGGCTTGATTCAGTTTGATCATCAAGCCCGTGAACATTTACACTATGCGGCGTTGTTGCACGATATCGGTATTTTTGTTGCCTACAGCCGTCATGCGGCGCACGGACAATATTTGATTTGCAACAGTGAACTGTTGGGTTTTACACAAGATGAGATTGAATTTATTGCATGGTTGGTGTTGTTTCACAGTAGCGGTGTGACCAAAAAACACCTCACACACCACGATTGGCCTGACAGTATGCGAGAACGATTGCGTATTTTTTCCTTATTTTTGGCTGTTGCCGAGAATTTGGATCGTATGCATTGCGGTCATGTGCAGGATGTTTTTTTACGAAGCTTTGGCAAAACCATCATGCTTTCCGTCCACGGGCAAGACATCAGCCCCATAGAGCGCAAGGCTGTGGAACATTTTGAAAAAGCATTGGGAAAAACCTTTACCCGCAACTTTATTATGAACTTTGAAGGCATGGCGGTCGATGAAGGCTAAATGGCGTTTGTTGACAGGCATGGCAATCGACAAAAATAGCGCTGTATTTGAAAACAGGGCAGCCAACGAACGCTGCACCAGATTTGACAATATAAGGAGCATACATGAAATATTTACTTGTTGAAGATTTTTCGGGACAAGCCATTCCTTTTCTTTTTCCCGATCGTGTTGACCACGAAGACATGCGCAATCAATTGCCTTATGGCAAAGTGCTTGGTGCGGGTGAGGTTGTGTTGTGCGACGGACGGTTTGTCTGCTCGGGTGGCAACGCTGAACTGGGTCTGACAGCCAAAGATGATGACGCTGCCGTTATTCAACAAGCCTTCACGTCTGCCACTTGTTGAAACGACGTTTTTCATCGTCTCTTCTTTTGTTCATAAACGCCCCTTGAAAGCCAGTATGGGTTCGGTATGCTTTTTCGTGAAAAACTTTGGGAGTCATGTATTTCTGTCGCTCCCGTCATGTTTTTGGTGATTTTTTTTCATTTTATGGTGGTACCGCTTGCGGACATGTTGCCGCGATTTCTTGTGGGTGGGGTTTTGCTTATTGTCGGGTTGACGATTTTTTTGGTCGGTGCGGAGCTTGGTGTTGTGCCTATCGGGCAACAAACGGGTGCTGTTTTGACCTCTCGGCGCAGTTTACCGCTCATGTTGGCCGTGGGTTTTTTTGTCGGTTTTTTTGCTACGGTGGCGGAACCTGATGTCCATGTTTTGACCGCACAAGTGGTTCACTTGGCACCGGACATGAATAGCATGAGCTTGGTGCTTATGATTGCTCTGGGTGTCGGTTTTTTTGTGTCTGTTGCTATGGGACGGACGGTCTTGCGTTTTTCTTTGAGCACGATTTTGATGCTTTGTTATGGGTGTATTTTTTTCTTTGCGTGTTTTATTGATCCCGCTTTTTTTGCCATTGCGCTTGATGCCAGTGGGGCGACGACGGGGCCGATGACGGTACCGTTTATTATGGCTGTGGGTCTTGGTGTGGCTTCGGTGTATGGCAATCAAAAAAAGCACGGTGCGGAAGAACAGGGTTTTGGTTTTATTGCTTTGGCTTCGGTTGGGCCTATTGTTGCCATGTTGGTTATGGGGTTGTTGTACCCGACAGATTTCAGTACGGAACACAGCCTTTCACCGACAGAAGCCACAACCTTGGCACACCAAACACCACCGCTTTTAGACGTCTTCGGTACGCTTGTACCGATTGTGGTGCATGAAGTGGCTGTGGCTTTGGGGCCTTTGGCGGTCATGTCTTTGTTTTTTCAAAAAACACTGTTGCATTTACCGCCTGTAAGGCTTTTTCGTATTTCTGTCGGTTTTGTGTATACGTTTGTCGGCCTTGTTTTTTTCTTCGTCGGAGCGAAGGGTGGCTTCATGCCGACGGGCATGTTGCTTGGCGGTTTGCTTGCGGAGTTATCGCCTTGGGCACTGATTGTTTTCGGTTTGTTTGTCGGCGGTCTTGTGGTTTGTGCGGAGCCTGCGGTATGGGTTTTGACAGAACAGGTTGAGCATTTCTCGGGCGGACGAATCAAGCGTCGTGTGATGCTGGCTTCGTTGGCTTTTGGGGTTGCGTTTGCGGTGGCTTTGGCGATGTCGCGTGTGTCTTTTTCTTTTTCTTTGTGGTATGTTATTTTACCTGTATACGTGTTGGCCTTTATTTTGACGCGGTTTTGTTCGCCTTTGTTCACGGCACTCGCCTTTGATTCCGGGGGGGTGGCTTCGGGGCCTTTGGCATCGACATTTATTTTGGCTTTTGCTTTGGGTGCTTCACAAGCCACAGGCGGCAATCCCGCAACAGACGCTTTTGGTGTTATTGCGTTTATTGCCTCTGCGCCGTTGATCACCATTCAGTTGTTGGGGATTGCGTTCAACAACAAAACGTCATCCCCCGCAATACCCAACACAAAAAAGGAGCAAGCATGACGGACGCTCTGCAAACATTGACTTACGGCAGTAAGCTGTTGTTGGCCATTGTGCCGCGCGATCACGGGGAAAAAGTGGTGAGCGTTGCTAAAGCGGCAGGAGCTCGCGGTGGAACTATCATGCCGGGACGCGGTACGGCCGAACGTTATTTTTTGCACCTGCTTGGGCTTGGCGACAGTCATAAAGACATTGTTTTGATTTTGTTGGGTCAAGAAGAATGCCATGCCGTGCTTGATTCGCTCGGTACGGATCCCCATTTTTATAAAAAGAAACTCGGTATCGGCCTTGTGCTTAATGTGCGGCGCATGGTGAAGCGTGTTTTTACGCTTGACGAAGCGTCTTCCCCCACGCACCGACTCAACAGCGAGGAGACAAAACGCGTGAATACGGCAGAACATGAACTCATCACAGTGATTGTCAACGCGGGCTATGCCGACGACATCATGGCCTCTGCACGCCAAGCAGGCGCAACAGGCGGAACCATCGTCAACGCCCGCGGGACAGGGAAAGAAGAAGACGTCACCTTCTTTGGACTCACCCTCGTTCCCGAAAAAGAAATTTTGTTGATTCTGACATCGAAAGACAACGCCGAAAATCTTTTGCAAACGATCCGTAGAATGCCTTTTTTAACAGAACCCGGAATTGGCATTGCGTTTTGTATTGATGTTGAGTTGTTTTTACAGCTCGGTCAAGGTGCAGTACGTCTCAATACGGCATAACCATTTGATATGCATAGTTGCTCTATGACTTTGTGTAACGGATAAAAGAAGGACATGATCACGATGGATGAACATGGAGAAAAACATTCTGAAACTCCAATAACCGATGAAAACGGAAAACGACGTTTTGAAATTCCAACCATCACAGTCTTGGTACAACCGGAAGAAGAAACGTTGATTCTGCCGCGGCATAAAAATAAAACAGTCCGCGGTTTGCTCAACAGTTTGGGCATTCGTCAGGGAACAGCCATTGTGGCACGAAATAATGAATTGCTGACACCCGACCGCGGTTTGTGGGCAAACGACAGCGTGTTGGTGCGGAAGGTGACCTCAAGTGGTTGATTTGGCAAAAGACTGTCTTCAGATTGCAGATTCAATCAAAGCCTCTGACGAGGGCTGTCTTCGGGTTGCCGGCAGAGTCGGCGAATCTGTTGTTGATGGACCCGGTTTGCGGTATACCTTGTTTTTACAGGGCTGTCCGCACAGATGTTTTGGTTGCCATAACCCCGAAACGCACGCCATGGATGGCGGCGTTTTGGTGTCTTGTGCCCAAGTGCTCGACGAAATAGACGCAAACCCGTTATTGGGCGGTGTCAGTTTAAGTGGTGGAGAACCTTTTTGTCAGAGTGCGGCGTTGTTGCCTTTAGTGAAAGCGATTCGTGCAAGAGGTTTAGATGTTCTCGTTTTTACGGGGTATCATTTTGAAGATTTACTTTTACATACCACACACCGTGCGTTGTTGGAGGAAATTGACATTTTGGTTGACGGACCTTTTATTCTGCAGCAACGAAACTTGCTGTTGCGTTTTCGTGGATCTGACAATCAACGAATCTTAGACGTCCCTGCTTCATTACAGGCAAAAAAAGCCGTCTTGCACGCACTGCAGAGATCATAAATTCGACACAATTTTTTTTGAAAAGCCCCCGGCAAACATCGTTTGACGGGGGCTTTTGTATTGTCCAACACATAAATCCTGATCAGCTCAATAAAAAAGAGATGTTTTGGAGTATCGTTAGAGATGATTTGGATTCTTTTTAGTGTAAGGACATATTTTCATTTGCGATATATCTTTTTTTCTGACAGCGATATGTCTAAAACCTATAAAATATATATCAATTAAAAAGCTCACAAAATGTATAAAATATATTCATAAAATACAATGTATTACAAAAATATCTTTATTTTATAAAAAAAGAATCCCATAACTTTGGAAAACGTTATTGACAGATTTTCCAAAAAAGATATATTAAAAAAAGAAAGAAAAAGACTAGCAAAAAGTACAAGTTATCTTTTTGCTGTGCGTAAAAAACACATAAAACAAGCCAAGACGTATAACATTTGACAGATTTTTCAAGGGTTCTTCACGAGCTTTCTTAAAAAACATGATAAATGCAAAAAGAAATACTCATTCGTTTATTGAAAAAAAGCTCTGGAACATGTTTACATGATGTCGTTTTTTCCATCCACACACAACATCATCTTTCATTCATAGAAAGATGATCATGGGCGAGTGAAGGCTCGCAAGGAGGAATGTACATGGCGGAACAGCTTCCCACACAGGCACAAGTTGTCATTATCGGTGGTGGTATTGTCGGTTGTAGCACAGCCTATCATTTGACCAAGGCCGGCTGGACAGACGTTGTCTTGCTTGAACGTAAATCCATTGCATCCGGCACAACATGGGCTGCCGCAGGTCTTTTGGCTCAATTGCGTCAGAACAGACAAATGTCTAATCTCGCCAAATACGCGACCGAATTGTATTCCACTCTGGAAGCAGAAACCGGTATGCCCACAGGCTATGCCAAAACAGGTGCAATATCTGTGTGTCAAACCGAAGACCGTGTGAAAGAATACCTCCGCGGAGCCGCTCGCGCCCGTGCGTTTGGTATCGACATGCATGTCATCAGCAAGAAAGAAGCCTTGGACATGATCCCGGGTTTAAACTTGGATAACTGCCTTGACAGCGTTTTTTATCTCCCCGACGACGCTCAGGTAAACCCCGAAGATACTGCCCAAGCGCTTGCGAAAGGTGCAAGAAACCGCGGCGCACGCATCTATGAAAACACCCTCGTTACCGACATCATCGTTAAAGGCGGCGAAATCGCCGGTGTTCGCACCGAAGAAGGTGATATCCTTTGTCAATACGTGATCAACTGTGCCGGCATGTGGGGGCGTCAAATCGGCAAAATGGCTCGTGTCAGCATTCCCTTGCACGCCGCAGAACACATGCACGCCGTCACCAAACCCATTGACGGATATAAAGAACTGTTTCCTTGTGTGCGTGACTTCGACGGGTATACGTATTTTAAAGCTGAAGGCGGCGGTTTGCTCTTTGGTGGTTTTGAACCCATCGCCAAGCCTTGGGGACGAAAAGGCATTCCCAAAGATTTTAAATTCACCCAACTGCAAGAAGACTGGGATCAGTTCGGCCTCTTTATGGAATGTGCTTTCCAGCGGTTCCCCGATGTTGAAAATGCTGAAATTCGCCATTTGGAAGTGGTGCCTGAAAGTTTCACCCCCGATAACGCATTCATGTTTGGTGAAGCTCCCGGCGTGAAAAACTTCTTTATCGGTTGCGGCATGAATTCTGTCGGTATCGCCAGCTCTGCCGGTCTTGGACGCGCTATCGCCCAACTGATGACAGACGGTCGCCCTGCGGAAGAACTGTGGCCTGTTGATGTCCGTCGTTTTTATCCTTGGCAGCAAAACGCCCGTTATTTGGAAGAACGCGTGAAAGAATCTGTGGGTATCCTTTACGAACAACATTATCCTTACAGAGCGCGTGCCACGGCTCGTAATATCATCAAATCGCCTTTGCACGATCGTTTTGCCGCCGCAGGCGCTGCCTTCACCATGGTGGCAGGTTGGGAACGTGCCGACTGGTTTGCTCCGGAAGGTGTTGAACCGAAACACAAATACGATTGGGACGCGCCAAACTGGATTCCTTATCAAAAAGAAGAACACATGGCGATCCGTGAAAACGTCGGTGTGTACGACATGACGGCCATGTCTAAATTCATCGTACAAGGCAAAGACGCCGAAGCCGCTTTGCAATATATTTGCACTAACGACATCAGCGGCCCCATCGGTACAGTGACCTATACCCCCATAGCCAACGAACGCGGCGGTTTTGAACTTGACATCACCGTTACCCGTATCGGCGATAACGAATATTTCATTGTGTCAACGGCCAATACCACCATTCGTGACGTGGATTATATTCGTCGTCGTTTCCCTTCCTTTGCCAATGTTTCCATTACCGATGTGACACACGGCTGGGGTATGTTGGCTGTCATGGGACCCAACGCGCGCAAAGTGTTGCAAGAAGTCACCGATGATGATCTTTCAAATGAAGCATTCCCCTTTGCCACCGCACAATTTATTGATGTCGGTTATGCTCGTCCGTTGGCGGTGCGTATGTCGTATGTCGGCGAATTGGGTTGGGAGTTGTATGTTCCCACCAACTTTATGGTGCACATGTACGACACCATTATGGAAGCCGGTAAAGCCTACGGTATCCGTAATGTCGGTATGCAAGCCGTCAATTCTTTGCGCAGTGAAACAGGCTATCGCCACTGGGAAAATGATCTCACACCCGACGATACCCCTTATGAAGCCGGTCTCGGTTTTGGTGTGAAACTTTATAAAGGCGGGGATTTCATCGGTCGCAGTGCGTTGATTGCGCAAAAGAACGCTCCTTTGAGTAAACGTATGGTGCAGCTGGTACTGAAAGATCCCAAAGTCAAAGTCTATGGCAATGAGCCCATATACCGCGATGGTCAACACGTCGGTGAGTTGACTTCAGGTTCCTATGCTTTCCTTGTGGGTGCCGCTACGGGTCTTGCCTATGTGAATCGTAAGGACGGTACGGTCGATCAAGCGTGGCTTGACGGTGCGAAGTGGGAGCTTGAAGTACAAGGCCAAATGGTTGCTGCCGATGTCAGCTTTAGTTCGCCCTATGATCCGAAAAACGAACGCGTTCGTATGTAATATCTGAATAGCCTTTTTTCCGACTCTCTTAAAAACGCTTTCGAGAGTCGGAAAAAAGCGAATGGCTTGAGAACTTTTAGAGGAGATGACCATGCAGATTTATGTGTGTGTAAAACACGTACCTGATTCCGGTGCGCTCATTGAGCTTGTAGGAGCCACAGGCATTGCGGAAGGCAACGTAAAATTCATTCCCAGCCCTTTTGATGAATACGGTATAGAAGAAGCCTTAAAGCTCAAAGGTGACGGCGAAGTCGTGATTGTCTGTGCGGGCAATGCAGGGGCTGTTTCATCCATTCGTGCAGCCTTGGCAATGGGTGCTGACCGTGCCATTCATATTGTCACAGAAGGTACGTTCACCAATTCTGCACAAATGGCCGAAGCCATTGCAAAGGTGATTACCGAAGATGGTAAGCCCGATTTGATCTTTACAGGCAAACAAAGCATCGACAGTGAAGGCGGACAATTCCCTTATCATTTGGCGAAAGCTATCGGTATGCCTGTGATTAACGATGTGAGCGGCTTGGAAGTTCAAAGCGGCAGTGTTGTTGCTTCTCGTGAAGTTGGCGGCGGTGTTCGCCAACGGATCAGTGCGCCCTGCCCTTGTGTTTTGGGTGCGACTCGCGGTTTGAATGAGCCGCGTTATCCGAAATTGCCTGATATCATGAAAGCTAAAAAGAAACCCGTGCAAGAAGTGCCCGTGGCTTCTTTGAATCTCGCCACGAAAAATACGCCTGTTCTCGAAAACATGGAACTCTTGCCCGAACGTGCGGGAGCCAAAATGTTTGACGGTGATATTGCTGCCCAAATTAAGGAATTGTTACGCGTCTTGCGTGAAGAAGAACGAGTGCTGTAGGGAGAACGCCATGAGTAAACTTGCTGTTATTCTTGAAACAGATGCCAATGGTGTCAAAGATTCTGTGTATGCGGCTTTGACGCTTGCTGCCGCCGCAGGTCCCGTGACAGCGTTGACCGTGGAAGCCGCCGACGCCGTTTCTGCAGGGTGCGCCAAATACGGCGTTGCACATATTGTTACCGTCACAGGCAGTGAAGATCTGCGCACGCGTCCCGATTTACGCGCCGCTGCGTACGCCGCATATATCAAAGCTGAAGGCATTACCGATGTCATCGCCATGCATTCGCTTGAAGGTAAAGACATGCTGGCACGCATTGCCGTGGAACTCGGTGCGGCCTTCGCAGGCGATTGTCTTAATATTGACCTCGCTGCACGCACGGTGAAAAAAAGTTACTTTGCGGGTAAAGTGCTCTCTACATTGAGCTTATCCGGTGACATTGCCGTATACGGCTTGCGTCCCAACGCGCTTCCTGCCGAAGAAAAAGCTTCACAACCGACAAGCACAACTTTCGCCGCACCTGCTGCCGACGTTGCCGGTGCTGTGACGGTGATTGAAACTGTGGGTGGAGAATCCGGTTCTACCGATCTTTCTGAAGCGACCGTTATCGTCTCCGGCGGTCGCGCCATGGGTGATGCAAGCAAATTTGCCATTCTGCGTGAATTGGCAGACAAACTTGGCGCAGGCATCGGTGCATCGCGTGCCGCTGTTGACGCAGGCTATGCCCCACACACCATGCAAGTCGGACAAACAGGAAAAACTGTCAGTCCAAACCTTTACATCGCATGCGGCATCTCAGGTGCAGTCCAACACTATGCAGGCGTGAAAACCGCAAAAGTGATTGTGGCGATCAATAACGATAAAGATGCACCAATCTTCTCAAAATGCAACTACGGCATCGTTGGCGACCTCTTTGATGTTGTCCCCGCCCTTACCGCCGCTTTAGATTAACAGTTTGTTTCTTTTTTTCTGGGGGGAATAATTCCCCCCAGACCCCCTTGATTCTGCGGCGAATGCGACAGATGCGCGACAACATCGCTTTGCTCTGTTTCTCGTGCATCTGTCGAATTCGCCGCAGTGTCAAGTTGCTCTGAGAAATAGTTATTTAAAACAATATATTATCTGCATTTCTTGGTACACTTTTTTCAAGAATATACAAAAAACAAAGACAAAGTTTCGTCTATACTCAATGTGTCTTAACGATGAAAACAGCGTATTTTACTGAAAAGAAAAATGCACATGATAAAACATATTTTTTATATGAAATACAATTTAAATAAAACGTTTTTCTATTAAAAAAGATTCTCAGAGCAGCTTGAACTGCGGCACATGAACAGTGCAAAGCACCGGAATGTGCCGCAGGAACAAGGGGGTCTGGGGGGCATTGCCCCCCAGAAAAAAAAGAAAAAAAAAAGAAGAAAGAAGAAAAAAGGAATGGAGGTTGTTATGGTGCCGGAGAGCTATATTGTAGTGAAACAGCTTATTGTGTTGGTGTTACTGGTTGCGGCCTTTGGTCTTTTTACAGTGAAAATTAAAAGACTGGTGGCATTGTTGCAAAGTGTGAAGGGTTCTATTCCTGTTGCGGTGCCGAATCTTTCGTGTCGATGTACGCCTTCCGGTGACTGTACCTTAAGTGAGCGCGTACGCAACCTCTTCACCGATGTTTTGGGACAAGCCAACGTCCGCCGCAAGCCGGGTATCGGCTGGGCACATACAGCGATCTTTTTTGGTTTTTTACTTGTTCAGCCGCACTCTTTGGAATTAATGATTCGTGGTGTTTTTCCTTCTTTTTCCTTACACCACTGGTTTCCTTCGCTGTATACGGCATTCATGATTATCGGCGACATCATGGCGACGTGTTGTTTGGCAGGGTTTGGTTATGTGCTCTACAGAAGAATTTCGTTAAAGCCGCATTACCTGCCTGAAAGCCGCGACGCGTTTATGATCATCATGTTCACCACGTTGATTGTGTTCACGTATTTGTTACTCAACGCCTTGGGCATGGTTTCAACGTATGCCGCAAACGGCGAACTCTTCACGGGCTTGCCTATTGCAGGCTTTTTGGCATGGTTTCTTGATATGCATCGTTGGACTGCCGGTGCACAAAATACTGTCTTTGAAGTCATTTATTGGCTTCATTTGCTTACGATTTTAGGCTTTTTGGTTTATATCCCGAGTTCCAAACATTTACACCTGCTGGCAGCGGTTCCCAATGTCGTCTTGAAGCCGCGACAAGTGGAAAAAGCGATCGGTAAAACCGATGTGGAAAACGAAGACGCCGAAACCTTTGGACTGGGTTTTATTAATGAAATTACATGGAAACAATGTCTTGATTTGTACGCGTGTACAGAATGCGGACGCTGTGAAGAACAATGTCCCGCTGCAAAATCAGGCAAAGCCCTTTCACCGCGCGCGTTGATTCATGATCTGAAAACAGAACTGTTTGAACAAGCCGATGGCATCTTGCAATTGAAAGAAGAATTTCCGCAAATCTTGCGTGAAGGCGGACACGTCTTACCACAACAAATTTGGGACTGTACATCGTGTCGGGCGTGCGAAGAAGCGTGTCCCGTTAATATTCAACATCTGGACTTCATGTTTGAATTGCGCAAACACCAAGTGCTGATGGAAGCGGCCTTTCCCGCAGAACTCGGCGACACCTTCAGTAATCTTGAAAATCAGTCAAACCCTTGGGGATTCCCTTCGGCGTCGCGCGGCGATTGGGCAAAAGATTTAGACATTCCACATATCTCAGACTGCCCCGATGCAGAGATTGTGTATGTTGCGGGCTCGGCGTTGTCTCTTGAAGATCGCGGCAAGAAAGTTTCTCAAGCGTTGATGCGTGTGCTGAAGGCTGCAGGGGTCAAAGTGGCTATCTTGGGCGCAGACGAACAAGATACGGGCGACGACGCCAGACGCAGCGGTAACGAATACCTGGCTCAAATGATTATGCAAACCAACGTTGAAATCTTGAACGGCTACGAAGTTAAACGTATTTTGACCGCTTGTCCGCACACATATAATATTTTAAAAAATGAATATCCCGATTTTGGCGGCCATTTTGAAGTGGTGCATCACACAGAATATCTTGATTCTTTACTGTGTTCGGGACGCCTCAAATTGCCTGAACTTGAAAATTCGCCTTCGCACACATACACCTATCATGATTCATGTTATCTTGGGCGCTGGAACAATATTTTTGAAGCACCACGTAAGGTGTTGGGTCGGTTGCGCGGCAGTGGGCTTGTGGAAATGGAAGCGTGCCGTGAGAAAAATCTTTGTTGCGGCGGCGGCGGCGGCAGAATGTTTATGGAAGAAGATACGGGCGAACGCATCAATCAAATACGCAGTAAACACGCTGTGGCAACAGGTGCAGATAGAGTTGCTGTGGCTTGCCCTTATTGCCTGACTATGTTTGTTGACGGGCTTAAAGAAATATCTAGCCCGGTCAAGGCGATGGATATTGCAGAAATTTTGGACGAACGTATTGCATTAATCAAGAAAACCGAGTAACAGAGAATTTGTAAATCAGAATGCGTTATATATCAGACAACGTTTAACCTATACATGTAATTCTATACTCAGGTAACAATTTAAGGTCGCAAGGAGAAAAGAATGTCCGCAACATTGGATCCCAAGCAACATGCCGACTGGGAAATTGCACAAGATGCAGAAACCCGTATGAAGACAATCTATCAAGTGGCTGAAGACTTGGGCTTGGAAAAAGAAGAACTCCTGCCTTACGGTCATTATATGGGTAAAATTGATTACCAATCGGTATTGCGTCGTTTGGGTGATCGTCCTGACGGTAAATATATCAACGTTACCGCAATCACACCCACACCACTCGGTGAAGGCAAATCCACCACCACCATTGGTTTGGTGCAAGGTTTGGGACGTCTTGGCAAAAAAGTTTCTGCTGCCATTCGTCAACCTTCCGGCGGCCCCACAATGGGTGTTAAGGGTTCTGCCGCAGGTGGCGGTCGCTCGCAGTGTATTCCGTTGACACAATACTCTTTGGGCTTTACCGGTGATATCAATGCCGTCATGAATGCCCATAACCTCGCCATGGTTGCGCTGACTTCACGTATGCAACATGAACGCAACTATGACGATGAAAAATTGGCTAAATTGTCGGGTATGGAGCGTTTGAATATCGATCCGACAAGTGTAAATATGGGTTGGGTTATCGACTATTGCTGCCAATCTTTGCGTAATATCATTATCGGTATGGACGGCGTAAACGGTAAATCCGACGGGTATATGATGCGCTCACGCTTTGATATTGCCGTGTCTTCCGAAGTCATGGCTATTCTTGCCGTGGCAAAAGACCTCAAAGACTTGCGCCGCAGAATGGGACGTATCATCGTTGCCTACAACCGCGACGGTAAAGCCATCACCACAGCCGACTTGGAAGTGGATGGCGCAATGACAGCTTGGATGGTTGAAGCAATCAACCCCAACTTGATTCAAACCATTGAAGGCCAACCTATTTTGGTTCACGCAGGACCTTTTGCCAATATCGCTATCGGTCAAAGCTCCATCATTGCTGACCGTGTTGGTCTGAAACTTGCTGACTATCACGTGACGGAATCAGGCTTTGCTGCAGATATCGGCTTTGAAAAATTCTGGAATTTGAAATCGCACTACAGCGGTTTGCAACCCGATGCCTCCGTTATCGTTGCAACCGTGCGCGCTCTTAAATGCCACGGCGGCGCACCTGTGCCCGTGCCCGGTAAACCGCTTCCCGAAGAATATTCACAAGAAAATGTGGAATGGGTGGAAAAAGGTTGCGCAAACCTTCTGCATCACATTGCCACAGTGAAACTCGCAGGCATTTCTCCTGTTGTGTGCATCAATGCATTTGTGAAAGACACCCCCGCAGAAATCGAAAAAATTCGTGAACTCTGCGTTGCCGCAGGCGCACGTGTTGCCGTTTCCAAACACTGGGAACTCGGCGGCGAAGGCGCTGAAGAACTCGCCAAAGCCGTTATCGAAGCTTGCGAAGAAAAAACACAAATGGTTCCCCTCTATGATTGGGACGCCCCCGTGCGTGAACGTATCGAAAAAGTGGCAACCAAAGTATACGGTGCAGACGGCGTTGACTACTCGCCCGAAGCGCTCAGAAAACTTAAGTTGATCGAAAGTGACCCCGAACTCTCTAAGTTCGGTCTCTGCATGGTGAAAACGCATCTTTCGCTTTCTGATAATCCTGCGCTTAAAGGCGTTCCGAAAAATTGGAGACTCACAATCCGTGATGTGCTGACCTTCGGCGGCGCAGAATTTATCGTGCCCGTGGCAGGTTCTATCTCACTGATGCCCGGAACAGGCTCTAACCCCTCGTTCCGTCGTATTGATGTGGATACCGAAACAGGCAAAGTCAGCGGCGTCTTTTAATTGATGGATTGATTTTTCTGGGGGGAGAACATCCCCTCAGAAAAAAGAAAAAGGAGAAAAAGATGGCGGCGGAAGTCATTAGCGGAACGCAGATGAACAAGGATATTCTTCAGGAGATCACTGAAGAGGTTGCAGTATTGAAAGAGAAGCACGGCATTGTGCCGGGTTTGGTGACCATTTTGGTTGGCGAAAATCCTGCTTCTGTGAGTTATGTGACCTTGAAGGTCAAGACTGCGTTAAAGCTTGGTTTTAAAGAGATTCAAGACAATCAGCCTGCGGACATTTCTGAAGCAGATTTGTTGGCGTTGATTGATCAATATAATAAGGATTCGAGCATTCACGGTATTTTGGTACAATTGCCGTTGCCGAAGCACATCAATGAAGAGCGTGTGATCAATGCCATTGACCCTGACAAAGATGTTGACGGATTCCACCCTGTCAATTTGGGACGCATGGTCTTGAACGACGACAAAGGCTTTTTGCCTTGTACTCCTGCAGGCATTAAAGAAATGATTCTGCGTTCGGGTACGGAAACGAGCGGTGCGGAAGTTGTTGTTGTCGGTCGTTCCAACATTGTGGGCAAGCCCATTTCAATCATGATGGGACAAAAAGGCGTAGACAGCACAGTAACCATGGTACACACACGCACCAAAGATCTGGCAGAACATTGCAAACGTGCAGACATCCTGATCGTTGCTGCAGGTGTTCCCGGTCTTGTGAAGCCTGAGTGGATCAAAAAAGGTGCTACGGTTATCGACGTTGGTGTAAATCGCGTCGGCATGAATGAAGAAACAGGCAAGGCGATCTTGTCAGGCGATGTGGATTATGATGCGGCTTGCCAAATCGCAGGTAAAATCACACCTGTCCCGGGCGGCGTCGGCCCCATGACCATTGCTATGTTGATGAAAAATACCCTTCAGTCTGCAAAAAATCATCTGTAAAGAATGTTTTCAGGAAACATTGTTTCAGAGGTGTGGTTCTTTTCTTTTGATCCCTAAGACAATGTTGCTTTGATTTTTGCTTAAAAACACAACGATGATCGTTGTGTTTTTTTTTAGTGAAAAGAACGTCGGCAGCACTTATGACACGGTGCGGTTTGGAGCGTTGATTCGACGCAAAGCGAGGAGAAAACGACACCAACCGCACCGCGGAAAACAAAAGAAACATCAATCCTGTATTAATTCTTTAGGCTGTGGATGGGTGCAGGTATGCGTCCGCCGCGAGCGATGAAGTTTTCGGCATTGCCACCGGGAACAGGAATGATATACGCCTCTCCCAACAAGCCGCCGTAAGACGCTTTATCGCCGACGCCTTTGCCGGGAACGGGAATCACTCGTACGGCTGTGGTTTTTGAATTGATCATCCCAATAGCCATTTCATCGGCAATAATTCCTGAAATCGTTGCCGCAGACGTGTCCCCGGGAATGGCGATCATGTCCAAACCGACAGAACACACACTCGTCAACGCTTCAAGCTTTTCAAGTGTCAAAATACCCGAACGGGTTGCCGCCTCAATACTTGAATCTTCAGATACGGGAATGAATGCGCCCGAAAGCCCGCCGACATGCGAAGAGGCAAACGCACCGCCCTTCTTTACCGCATCGTTCAGCATCGCCAAAGCTGCCGTTGAGCCGGGTGCGCCAATGGAAGAAAGACCGAGACTTTGAAAAATTTCACCTACAGAGTCGCCCACCGCAGGCGTCGGTGCCAACGAAAGATCCGCAACACCAAAAGGCACTCCAAGACGAGAAGCCACCTCTTTACCGATGATTTCACCGACTCGCGTGACCTTATAAGCGGTGTTTTTTATCACTTCGGCAACATCACCAAGTGAAATCTGAGGGTTGTTTTCTACCGCACGATCAATGGCTTTTTTCACCACGCCGGGTCCCGAAACACCCACATTGATCACCACATCAGGCTCGCCCACACCAAGATACGCACCCGCCATAAACGGCACATCAGGCGGAATGTTTGCAAAAATGACCAGTTTGGCACAACCAAGACCATCTCTTTCACGCGTGGCTTCGGCGGTATCTAAAATCACCTTGCCAAGCAAGGCCACCGCATCCATATTGATCCCCGAACGCGACGTGGCCACGTTGATCGAAGAACAAATCCGATCCGTCACCGCCAAAGACTCAGGCAAAGACTCAATGAGCGCACGCTCACCGGGAGTGATGCCCTTCTCAACCAAACAACCAAAACCACCCAAAAAATCAACGCCCGCCTTTTTGGCGCACTCGTCAAGCACCTGACACGCTTTGACCATTTGGTCACGCGTGAACGACGCACCGACAACACCCATCGGACTGACACTGATACGTTTGTTCACCACAGGAATCCCATAGCGATCAGCCACATCGTCGCACAAAGCCACGAGATTGGCCGCGTATTTATTGATTTTTGAACGGACTTTATAGGCAAACATGTCAAAATCATGGCTTGCACAGTCAAACAGGCTAATACCCAATGTTACAGTACGCACATCAAGATGCTCGTTCCGTACCATATCAAGGGTGCTCATCACTTCACGTTCTGTCAGCATGGCGATTATCCCAAAAAAGCTTAATGGTGCAAAAAAAATTATAACGGCGAAACTCGATGCAACGCTTCAAAAATATCACGGTGTTGAATACTCATCTGAATGTTGAGTTGTTCGGCTTTCGTACGCAACGTCTGCGTAAACGCACTGCGATCAATATCCAAAGGCAATGCCACTTCAAAAACAAAAACACATTGTTGTGGATTTTTTTCCGGCCGAATGGCTTTCATGTTTTCAATATTTATTTGTTGCGAAGCGAATAAGCGAGTTATGGTTGTAAGGATATCAAGACGATTTGTAACCTTGGGTTCTTCACCTTCCATCGTGATCACAAACGGTTCACAGGCCTGAGGCTTATTGCCGCATCCCGTTTCAAATGGCCGAATCGTCACCGAAAGATGCATACTTTTTTCTGTAATCCGATTATACAAGATTTCCTGAAGTGTGCCGCTTTCCAAACCTTTCGGCAATGTTGCAATGACAATGGCTGCAAACTGATTTTTTAAAATGGTTTGATTGGCTTCTTCAATGGTACACTCAAGTTCGGAAAGCGTGTCTGCCACCGTATACACCACGCCGGGACAATCAAGCCCGATAATACTGACCACGACTTTGTTGCTCACAATCTTTTCTCCCGAGGCATTCCCTCAAAAAAACAATAAACGACCGCATGTGGTCGCATGCCTGAAACAGTGTTACAAGGATCATGGTAAAACTTGTTTCACTTTCTTTTCTCACTATCTTTTGCCAGTGAAGCGGTGCTCTTGGCAAGTAAAAAAAACTGCGTTACAAACAAATCATTGTGCAGATTGTGACAACTTTGCATCATTCCATTTTGAACGTATTGTTTTTTATAATAAAAACGTAAACACTTCTTGCATACGAGCCGCTTGTGCGACAAGAACCCATCAAAGTCTTTGGTCATGTGACGCCTGCTGATTCCCGCCTGCTCGCGGTTGTTTGTACGGTCTTGGAATCGTGGCACGCCGAGGCAGAGCTGCAGCTCTGCGGAGACGTGCTGTCTATCAGCTATGAAGGCACCTTTTTTCCGTTTGACGACGTACTCGACGTACTGCAACCGTTTTTATACGAAAACAGTGTCGGAAAAATAGACCTCATTGACATGGAAGCCTGGACACTGACTCGCGCAGCCATTCACGGAACGACAGTGTCGCAAACCACCAGAGACCTCAATACCATACTGGATTTTTCAGGACATTAAACCTTATAAATAGACATTTTTTCGAACACTAACCCGTTGTGAGACAAACAATGACTATCAAAGATATCTATGCCGCCATTGACAAAGTTGGCTGTATGAGCGTTGCCACCCACACAGATGACGGCTTACAAAGTCGTATTGTCAGTCTTTGTGGGTTTGATGACGAAGGCTTGTACTTTCTGACCATGAATATCAAGCCGTTTTATCGGCAAATGAAAAAAAATCCTTCTGTCACATTGTGTGGCATGTTTCCCACCTCACGCAAAGACAGCAAAAACGCTGTGGGACAACCCTATTTTCCTCCCGGCTTTACTTTGCGTATCAGCGGTGAAGTGCACGAAGTCGATGCAACAGCAATACAACAAAAAGCTGCTGCAGGCAGTGTCGCACATCAGTATGCCCACGAAGAGCAAGAACGTTACCCCGCCATGCGCCTTTTCTGTATTTATAAGGGCCATGGCGAGATCTATGACTTTGACTACGAAAAAGAACACCGTGAACACAAATTGATTCGAGAACGTTTTGCCTTTGGCGGTGCGGCAATCGTCCCATGGGGTGCGCGGATTGATGCAGAACGCTGCATTGCGTGCGGAGAATGCGCCGAGGCCTGCACCTTTAACGCCATTCTTGCAGATAAAAAAACGTATCGGTGTCAACCGCAATATTGTGATGAATGCGGTTCTTGTGCGCTTGTGTGTCCGCAAGCAGCAATTGCCTTTGCCCAATGATTATATGCCCAATGAATACAACAGGACGTCTGCTCCTCAGAACATGCCCTGTTGATTCAGAAGCTCGGTGAACATAGACCTCAATGAATAGAACAGGACGTCTTACATTATGCATAAAGCCATTTTTCGTCTTCACTGGCTACATTTGGGCTTTGCCGTCATTGCCGCATTGACGCTTTGGTATACAGTCAATGCCAAAGAACAAGTCGAACGCTCCATGGAAGTGCGCTTAAATTATAAAGGATTGCCTTCCGGATTGGTGATCACCGAAGGACAACTCAATAAAATCGAAGTTCGTTTACGCGGACCGCTTGAATTGTTGCGTTCAATGAATAATAAAGATTTGTCATATACTATTGATTTATCAACGCTTGTTCAAGGCGTAAACACCATTCCGTTGTATGCCGCAGACACGTTGAGCGACTTTCGCATCTACGAAGTGATTGATGTAACCCCCTCACGTTTGACGCTTACCGTAGATAATATCCTTGAAGCGCGCTTGCCCATCGAAGCCACTTTGCAAGAAACTGCCCTGACTCCCTCAATGAAACTGACAACAACCGTCATAGAACCCAACCACGCCACGGTGCGGGGGCCTTCGAAGATTGTCAGTTCATTAAAAAAACTCAATGTGACCATTCCTGCCAATCCGGCTAATGAAAATATCCGCACCGATCTCACATTACCTCTTGAAGCCCCTCCGGGGGTGGACATTGTCCCGACGACAGTTGATGTGAGCAGCATCATCACCATTCAACGGCGGCTTTTGAGCCTGAAACGTGATGTGCTTCTTGATGTACAAGACAATTTTGACTACTCTGTGAGTCCGTCACAAGTTGTGCTTCGGGTTTCTGTTCCTGCGGTTGCTGTGGCTAAACAAGACTACCTTGATCAAATCCAAGCCGCTGTCAGTAACGCCGCACCGCCAACAAATGCATTCCAAAACACGCAGAACATCACCTCGGAAGAAAATGAACTTTCATGGGTACGTCCTGTACAAGTCACGTTGCCTATCGGAGCACGCTTACAACAAATGATTCCGCAAACCGTGTCTTTAACGCGTGCAAAATAATTTTAGCAAAGACACTTTATAGAATGTTTTACCGAGAAACGCTGTGTTTTTTTCGGAGAGTAAAAAAAGGATACCATGATGAGTACGCGTCTTTTTGGAACCGATGGTTTGCGCGGTCGGGTCAATACCGCGCCGATGACACCGGATATTGCTTTACGGTTGGGTATGGCCGCAGGGTTTCTTTTTAAACACAAACACCGCCGCAGTCGGGTTGTGATTGGTAAAGACACGCGTCTTTCGGGGTATATTTTTGAAAATGCCCTTTCTGCCGGTTTATTGGCGATGGGTATGGATGTCTTCATGGTTGGCCCTTTGCCGACACCGGCAATTTCTTTTCTCACGAGCAATATGCGCGCGGACTTGGGGGTGGTTATTTCTGCTTCGCACAATGCTTTTTCAGACAACGGCATTAAATTTTTTGATGCCGATGGCTTTAAACTCGCCGATACCGTCGAAGAAGAAATAACGCAAATGGTCATGAATCCCAATTGTACATGGAATCTCCCTGAACCCGCACACACAGGGCGTGCCTTTAAAATCAAGGACGCACCGGGACGTTACATTGTCTATTTGAAAAACAGTTTTCCTGCGCACCTTTCTTTGGACGGTTTGCGTGTGGTGATTGATTGTGCCAACGGCGCCAATTATAAAGTCGCACCGTTGGCTCTTGAAGAACTCGGTGCGGAAGTTGTGAAAATGGGTACAATGCCGGACGGTTTGAATATCAACGCCCAGTGCGGTTCTTTGTATCCCGAGGCTGTGGCGGCGCGTGTGCGAGAAACTCGCGCCGATATCGGCCTTGCCCTCGACGGCGACGCCGATCGGTTAATTGTTGTCGATGAACAGGGTACGATTTTAGACGGTGATCAAATTATGGCGTTGTGTGCCGATGATTTGATGTCACGAGGAAAATTGCCGCAAAAAACACTTGTCGCAACAGTGATGAGTAATATGGCCTTGGAAGTGTTTATGCGTGAACGGGGAGGCCATTTGTTGCGCACGGATGTTGGTGACAGAAAAGTTGTCGAAGCCATGCAACAGCACAGTCTGTCTTTCGGCGGGGAACAATCGGGACACCTTATCTTTCGTGATTACAGTACCACAGGTGACGGCTTGCTCGCCGCCTTGCAAATCTTACGCATTATGCGTGAACGCAATCGTCCGCTTTCAGAACTGGCGGGGTTGTTGACACCGTATCCGCAAACGTTAATCAATATCCATGCGAATAAGAAGCCTGCGGTGGACGAACACCCCGAAATAGCCCAAGCTGTGGCTGAAGCAGAAAAAATACTCAACGATCGCGGAAGAGTGCTCATTCGTTATTCGGGAACCGAGCCGCTTTGCCGCATTATGGTCGAAGGCGAAGACACACAAAAAGTCCATACTGTTGCACAGAATCTTGCCGCTGTTGTGGAAAAAGTGTGCAGTTAGCGTGTGTTCTTATACAGAGAAAAGCTTGTTCATCTCTTTGTAATACACGACTCATTCGTGATTGGCGTGTCTTTTTTTTCGAGAACAGCTTCCAATGAATCATGGCTATCTGACTATAAAATGGTAAGATTTTTATAGTTATAAAAGTTCTTTTATGATGTATGATCTTATGTTTTTACGAAAAAGCTTGTCTTGTAAAAATCTTTTTCTGAAACAGATACCTTGACACATGGCCTTTCCCCCCATAGACTGTCGGTACTTTAAGGTTTTTTTAGATTTAATGTATTTTTATATGTTTTTTGCGTACAACGCATCATTTTTTTAAGTATGAACGAGTAAAGGAGATTCTCATGGCCATTCAAGTTACAGATGCAAATTTTGACGCTGTTGTTTTACAATCACAACTCCCTGTTCTTGTTGATTTTTGGGCACCTTGGTGCGGCCCTTGCCGTGCTATCGGTCCTGTTGTTGAAGAATTGGCATCCGAATATGAAGGAAAATTACAAATAGTAAAAATGAACGTGGACGACAGTCCCGCAACACCCGGAAAATATGGCATTCGTGCCATTCCCACACTGATTTTATTCCGCAACGGTGAAGTTGTGGAACAAGTCACGGGTGCTGTTTCAAAAGCCAGCATTGTTTCGATGATTGAAGAAAAGGCTCTTGCATGAAAAGTTATGACGCGATTGTGATTGGCGGTGGGCCGGCGGGGCTTACTGCGGCAATGTACCTGTGCCGTTCGGGGGTTCGAGTGGCATTGGTCGAGATGATTGCCGATGGTGGGCAAATGCTCAAAACAGCAGAAATCGCCAACTATCCCGGCTTCCCAAAAGGAACGACAGGCTGGGAATTGGCCGAACTGCTGACCGAGCACCTCACCGGCTATACGCTTGATCGCTATACCGATACGGTTTCTACAATCGATCACGCGCCCGGCGCAAATCGTGTTTTGATAGGCAAAGAATGGATTGAAGGCCGCACGATTCTTATTTGCTCGGGAGCCTCTCCGCAACCGTTGGGACTCGCCGACGAAGACCGTTTGGTCGGGCGTGGTATTTCTTATTGTGCCCTGTGCGACGGCAATTTCTTTCGCGATCAGGTTGTCGGTGTTGTTGGCGGGGGTAACTCCGCTCTTGAAGAAGCTTTGTATCTTTCACGAATCGTTAAAAAGCTGTATCTCATTCACCGCCGTGAAGGCTTTCGTGCGGCAAAGGTCTTGCAAGATAAAGTCTTGGCCACAGAAAATATTCACCTCATGCTCAATACGGTGATTACAGGCCTTGATGGTGAAAGCGGACTCAGCGGTCTGCACATTGAAAATGTTGTGACAAAAGCTGCAGAGCATGTTGTTGTGGATGGGCTGTTTATTTTTGTTGGCTATACGCCGCAAAATGTCTTTTTGCCTTCAGCATTGAATTGTGATACGAAAGGTTTTATCTTGACTGATAATGAAATGGCTACCAACTTGCCCGGCGTCTTTGCGGCGGGTGATATCCGCTCAAAGCATTGTCGTCAAGTGGTGACGGCAGTCGGTGACGGTGCCACGGCAGCCACTTCGGCGTTCAGCTATATTGAGCAATTGGGATAATATCATGCTTTTTGTTCGACACAGTGCGTTAACGCTCTGTTTATGTATGCTTACCGGATGCGGAGTCATTGACTATGCGTTTTTAGAGCCTCCGGAAGAAACAGCACAAGAATTGTTTGAAAACGGTAACGATGCCATGCGTGAAAAAAACTATGGCAACGCCGCCGAATATTATGCACAGCTGAAAGATCATTATCCTTTCAGTCCTTATGTTGTTGATGCGGAATTGTCTCTTGGTGATGCGCTTTTTTTAGATAAAGAATATGAGGCCGCAGCAGAAGCGTATAAAGATTTTGAAGACCTGCACCCGCGCCACGAGATTATTCCTTATGTGTTATACCAAATAGGTATGGCGGAAATGAAGAGTTTTGTTTCTATCGATCGCCCTACAACAATGGTAGAAGAGGCCATCGGTTACTTCCAACGCTTGCAAGACTCCTACCCCAATACAAACTATGCTGTACAAGCAAAAACAGAAATACAAAATGCCCGAAAACTTCTTGCTGAACACGAATTGTATCTTGCAGATGTCTTTTGGAATATGAATAACTATGGATCTGCTTGGCGGCGCTATACCTATGTTGCCGAAAATTTTTCCGACTTACCGGAAATCAAAACATATGCTGAAGAAAAAGCCCTGACCGCGTATTATAAATACCAAGCGAATCAGGCCGAAACAACCCGTCAGTCAATTGAAGGTTCATGGGAAGAATTATTTGACTGGTTGTAAAAAAACATCACCATATATAAAAAAACAACGCCCTGATGCACATCGGGGCGTTGTTTTTTGGTAAAGAAGGGTGGCACAGGGGGCTTTTACGTGAAAAACTCAATTCCACAGGTAACAAAGACCATATCAAACTCCTCCAAAGAACAATGCCCCGACACATGTCGGGGCATTGTTCTTTGGAGGAGAAGAGAGCGTTTAGATGTTATATCTTCACGGCATAAAGGTTATGCCATTTCAAAAGGAGGAGAAGATTTCTGAAAAGAAACTGCCAAGTGCTGCCGACTTGACAGACGCGGCACAACGCCGTGTTATTTATTAGAATGCAATGCTTGTGCCGTTTATATAATTTCATATTTTTTAAGTGTGTTAAGAAAAAACTCACACTCAAAAACAAAAATGATACAGTCTTATGTAAAAAAAATAGCCACTATTCTTCATCTGCTGTGTGTATTTTTTTTACAACAGAGACAAAAAGTGTCTATTTTTTATCGCTTTTTAGGAGCTGCTTTTTGATCGTGTCGACACAAGTGTTTTTTTATTCTCGTTACCTCAGGTTTCACACGCTTTTTGGGTTATGTCTTTTGTATACACTCCTTCAAAGCCCGCTTCTCTCTTTTGGTTAATACAAACATGTGTCTTGTGTCGATACGATCTAAAAAAGTATTTGATAAGCAGTGATGAAGAAGCTTCACATCATAAAGTGAAGCCTTCAAAAAGCAAAACGCATAAAAAAATCAGTTATCCACGAGAGCGCGTATTTTTTCTTTCAGTGAGGGGGCCAAGTTTTTATCTTGGAGTCCAAAATAGATGTTGGCAGTCAGGTAGTCTACCCAATCGCCTGCGTCATAGCGCAAGCCATTCATTTTCACTGCAAGCATACCACGTTCTGCCGCGAGGGTTGCGAGTGCGTCGGTCAGTTGGATTTCTCCGCCGTGTCCGGGTTCAAGTTTTTCTATATGTTTAAAAATATCCGGTGTGAGCACATAACGTCCGACAATGGCAAGGCGTGAGTCCACTGTGCCGACAGCCGGTTTTTCAACCAAACTTTCAATTTGGTAAATATCGGGGGCAATTTCTGTGCCTGTAGCGATACCATAGCGGTTGATATGATCCGCAGGCACTTCCATAACTCCAATTACAGGCATATTGCGTTCTAAGGAGATTTTAACCAAGCGTTGCAAACCGGCGTCCTGACCAAATATGATGTCATCGCCGACCATCACCGCAAAGGTTTCATCATCGTTGATCATATTCCGAGCACACAGTACAGCATGTCCCAGACCCAATTGTTTCTTTTGCCGTACAGCCATGACATTAATCATTTCAGAAACATCACGCACTTTTTTCAACAAATCGAGTTTATCTTTGCGTTCAAGCAAATCTTCAAGTTGCAAGTTGCGATCGAAGTGGTCTTCAATAACAGATTTATCACGGTTTGTGACAAAAATAACATCTTGTATACCCGCCATAATGGCTTCTTCCACGACATACTGCACTACAGGCTTGTCATAAACGGGTAACATTTCTTTAGGAATGTTTTTACTCGCAGGCAAAGAACGTGTACCCCAACCCGCGACAGGAATAACAACCTTACAAATATCCATAAAATACCCCTTAAAAAAAAATATAGTATTTATGAAAACGCTATGAAGAATAACATATATATATAACAGCTACAAGACATTTACTTTACAAAAAAGAAATATATAAATAAAGATATATTAAAGTTTGAAAACAATACCATTCCGTTCATGAATAGAACTGCATGAACGTGAATACTTGATGACAACAGCACCATATAAATATCTTTGAACAAGAAATAGATTTGTAAAACAATGTGTGTTGCGGTGTAGTGAAAACGCAGCCAAAGTAGAAGCAATACTCTCTTTTTGCGTTTTCACTACACCGCAGGCAGGCTCAAGGGGGGGGCTTAGCTCCCCCAGAAAAGAAAACATATTATTTATTATGCAGTAAGGCGGCGGCGTAGTCATCGCCGTTGAAGGGGCGAAGATCTTCCATCTTTTCACCGAGACCGACAAAAGAAATTGGAATACCATGACGCACAGCCACAGCCACAGCCACACCGCCTTTGGCTGTGCCATCAAGTTTTGTCAAAATGATTTCGTCAATAGGCGTCGCTTCATTAAACAATTTTGCCTGTGAGAGTGCGTTTTGTCCTGTTGTTGCGTCAAGCACAAGCACTGTCCGATGCGGTGCACCGGGGTGCTTGCGGGCAAGCGTTGCACGAATTTTTTTGAGTTCTTCCATAAGATTTGTTTTTGTTTGCAAGCGACCTGCTGTATCAATAAACAGTGTGTCCACCTGTTCATTCAGTGCGCGATCAATCGCTTCCCAAGCGACTGCAGACGGATCGGCATTGGCGTTTTTGGCATGAAAAAGTGATCCTGTTCGTGTTGCCCATATTTCTAATTGCTCTACTGCCGCCGCACGGAACGTATCCCCTGCTGCCAACATGACCACCTTACCTCGTGAGCGCTCACGATACGCCAACTTGGCAATTGTTGTTGTTTTTCCTGCTCCATTGACCCCAACCATCAACACAATCTCAGGCTTGTTGACCGCGGTGACCCGACGCTGTACCCGAAAAACATCACTCAATTCTTCTGCCAGCACGTCGCGCATTTTTGACGGTTCAGTCACATTGTCCTTACGCGCGCGTTCTTTCAATCGTGTGCATAGTTCTGTCGCAACATCAACACCCATGTCAGCCATGATGAATAACTCAAGAAGTTCATCCCAAAACGCGCTGTTCAATTCGGTGTGTTCGGCAAAAAGGACAGCCAATCCCCGTCCGAGTTGTTCGCGGGTTTTAGTCAAGCCCGTGTTTAGCTTGAGAAATAAACGGTTACGCTCGTCTTCTTCATCTTCCAAATCAAGAGCCAAGACAAGACGATACTGTAATTCTGAACGAAAATCTGAAAGACTGGTATATTCCATCAAATCAACCCATGATGAAATATCCTTTATAAAACGTTCAATTTCATCGGGCGGTGCCTCCAAAGCCGATAAAAGAAAACGAACTCGATTCCATAACGCGTCACCGACAGTCTCCACACCATCCAAGACAATCCCAAGCCAAACAGACATCCGCGGTTCTGCTTCGCGTAACCGCAACAACATGGCTGTCTGCTCATCATTCAAAACAGGTGTGTCCTCTGTCATTAGCGGAAGCACAGCCTGCTCAGGTTGTGCCTGCTCAGGCTGTGCCTGCTCAGGCTGTGCCTGTTCGG
>CAYJFB010000008.1:0-31457 GCA_964369685.1 uncultured Desulfovibrionaceae bacterium
TTTTTTTGATTTCATGAAGAATATCGTTTTTGTCATAGTAATATGTACTCATTTCATGCCTTACTATATTTAATCTTTTTACTATATTCGTGTAATCCAAAAACTACTCGATGACCATAATGCATGATTTTGTACATTTGGATAAAAAGCTTGATAAAGTTTTTGATATTTTCCATGAATATATTTCATTGGTAAATAGACTTCAAATGCAGAATTAAATGAAAGAAAAGCTTGTAATAAATATGATTCAGTCCAAAACATTCTAAAATTTGGTTTTGTTGCATATGTTTTTGGATATTCATAAGGCAGGTCAATATCATGAAAATGTATAAAAACACCCTGCTGTAAAATCGGTAATATTTCCAATATTTCATAATTAACATCACTGCCTATTTTACAAACATGCGACGAGTCAATAAATAAAATATCATCTTTTTCTAAACTCTTAAAAAGATTTATATCTATTGTTTCTACAGGCTCTTTAATCAAGATGGTGTTGCTATCAAAACTCTCTAAAACTACAGGACTATATGGATCTATAATTATATATTGTTCACAGAAAAACCCTTCTGTTTTATTTTTTTGTATAGCATCACGAATTATTTTTGAAGAATGTCCAGAACCTATTTCAATGATTCTTTTCGGTTTATTTTGTCTGATTACAGAATGTAACATGGCTGCACAGGAATAAGAAAAGCAATAATTATTTACATAAAATGCATGTTCATTGTGCGTTTTTTCTTCACTCCACACACATTCGACAGCATATTTTGATAATTTTTCTAAATTTTCAATAAATATTTTATCATCAAATTTAATACCTTGCATTTTTGAAATTTTATCCCAAATATTCCGTTTTTCAAGTTCTTTTAAATCCGGAATTGGTTGATAAAAATGCACAGGAACGATTAAAAAACCATTGTCTAGGCACAAATCACTATAAGAACCTGTTTCTGCCATCTTTTTTAAAAGAGGAATCATTTGCTCTTGAAAAAATTCATCTGCTGTTTGTATGGAATTCATTCCTTTCTCCAGATTCTATATGTTTTATTCTATGTTTTTATATTGGCTTATTGCTATATTTTGCATGACTCAAGTAGTTAAAAATAGCATACCATATATCAGAGTAACGTGTTTTTTTATTCCACGGTTTTACAGATGCATAATGAATAATTTTTGGATTCAATATAGAATCAAAAAGTTCTTCCTCAGTATAATGACTTATAAAGTCTTCTTTAGCCAATAAATCTTGCATATAAGGATACGCAATATAGTTGAGAGGTAAAAAGCGAACTTTCTTCTCACAGGCAATATTTAAGACATCTTGATCCGGCCATTTTTTTATAATAGCATCATTTTTTATAATTTGTAACATTTTTTGTTCAAGATTATCTTCGCGTATTTTTTTCAAATTAAGCACTAAGATTCCGGTAGCGATATAAGAATTTTTTAACATCTCATAGTGAGCTTGAGAAAGATGCGCTAATTCAGTGGGTAAATATTTCATGAAAGCATTTTTAACACCTGCGCAATAACAATTCTTTAGCTCTATTTCGGCCAATTCAGAAATGTCATCCATAAAAACAACATCAACATCCGAATAAATTATTGTATCAAAGTTTGGAAAAAATTTTGATGCAAAACAACATATAAGACTGTCTGCTGTAAATTGTGTTTTTTCATTATGCCCTGCAAAATTTCCATTTTTCCATTCTTTTTTTAAAAAATCTTGACCATCAATAAATGTGAGATGAGCCTTGCCATATAGCTTTACAATATTGGAAAGAAGTTTTTGTCCCTGAATTGGGATATCTGAATGAATAACATACATATCATAAAATATATTTTTTTTTGCTTTTTTTAATAAGGAAAAAAAAGCAACAGAAGCTGGAATAACATAATTATTATCAAAAGCAAAAAAAATAGGTATAGTTTTCATAAGAATTTCTCCTAATATAAAACAGTTTAAAATTCTTTTTTAGACCAAACTTTTTTATTAATATATTCAGTATAGCTTACAATAAGGCGAACTATTTTTTTTGAAACATTATCTACAACATAATCTTTGACTCTTTGTATACATTGTTCATTTTCTTCAAATTGTTTTGTTACTATTTCCACAGCTTTAAAAATTCTATCTTTTGTATAGCCACACATGATCACTGAGGCTTCATCATTACCTTCAGGACGCTCATGAGATTCACGAATTGTTACAGCAGGAAAAGAAAGCAAAGAGCTTTCTTCTGTAATCGTTCCACTATCTGACAATACACATTTTGCATTCCGTTGCAAAGAGATATAGTCAAAAAAACCAAAAGGTTTCAGAAAAACAAGCCGTGGGTTTATACAATGACTTGATATTTTTTCTATTTTCCTTCGTGTGCGTGGATGCGTTGAAAAAATGATCGGTATATCATAGTATTCAATCAACGCATGCAAACTCTCAAGGAGTTGTTTCAGATTTTGACTATCATCGACAAGTTCTTCTCGATGTGCAGAAACAAGAAAATATTGTTTTGCTTCTATTTTTAGCTGACTAAGAATAGAATCTGAAATTTTATGTTCATATTTTGTAAAAATTTCAAGCATCGAAGAGCCAACTTTAATGATACGTTCAGGGGCAATACCTTCTCTTTCAAGATATTTTTTTGCATGCTCAGTAATAACAAAATTCATATCAGCAAGATGATCAATAATTTTTCTATTAATTTCTTCAGGAACTCGCTCATCAAAGCATCTATTACCGGCCTCCATATGAAAAATAGGAATTTTTCGTCTTTTTGCACTAATTACAGACAAACAAGAATTTGTATCTCCATAGAGTAGTAATGCATCAGGTTTTTCTTTTTCCATAACCTCATCAGACTTCGATATGATATTTCCTATTGTTTGGGCTAATGTGTCGCCAACAGCATGTAAAAAATAGTTTGGCTTACGTAACTCTAAATCTTCAAAAAAAATTTCATTCAATTCATAATCATAATTTTGACCTGTATGAACAATAATATGTTCTAAGTACTTATCTAGCTCTTTCATTGTTTCTGAAAGTTTAATAATTTCAGGCCTTGTACCTATTATTGTCATAACTTTCATATTCTTCATTTCCTTAATTATTCAAAAAATGAGTATGCAAAGAGTTCTTGTAACATATATTCAATAGTTGGTATAGACATATAACCGGCATCTTTCCATAATTGTGTATTTAAAGAAGGATTGATAGTTGTAAGGATTCTATTGACTGGTGGTATTACTTCAATATTCCGAATTTTTTTATATTTCTTTTTCCATACTTTTACAAATAATTGCAGTAATTCAGACTTTGAAACAGTATCCGCAGGAATTATGTGTTGGGTATCATGAAATATTGTTTCATTTTGTATAATACCATGACAAATTTTTGCAAAAGCAAGTGTTGTTATTCCATTCCAATAGTGATTTGCATATCCTTGTATTTCAGTGTGTTCTGATTGTTGTAAAAACCATTCCAGCAAGGATTTTTTTCCTTTTTTTTCCGGTCCGATAATCGAACAACGCAAATTAATAACATGAGAAGAAAAGACTTCGCCCAAGCTTTTTGTTTTTCCGTATACATCAGAACAAGTATGCAAGCTTTTTTCATTATAATGACCACATATACCATCATACACACAATCTGTTGTAATGTGTATAATTTTTGTATGTGTACCCTTAACAGCATGTGCCAAAGTGTAAGGAAAAAGAGCATTAATTTGTATCGCTCTGTAAATTTCACTAGCAATATTATCATGAATATATGGTTTTATAATACCAATAGCATTAATAATGTAATCAACATCTTGCATTTTTTTTTCTATTTCTTCAATAGATATATTTTCAGCATCAAGTTCTTGCCGTACATAACCATAGATAGTATATGGGGTTTTAGAAAAATAATCAAACAATAAACTACCCAACATACCTGAAGTTCCAAGAATTGCTATTTTCATTATTTTGCAACCCCAAGAAATTTTTTAGATTGCATCTCAGCTTGAATATATTCAAGAGCTAAAAGCTTTTTAATAACATTTTCAACATTGAGTTGTTCTGTATTATATGAAGTGTATTCTTCATCTTTTGTAAAAGTTGTATTTCCATCAATAAAATATTTATTATAATTAAGGTCTCTATTATCTGGCGGAATTAAAAAGAATTTTCCCATATCAATTTTTTTTGCATAATCTTCACGTCCAATGAGTGTTTCATGAGATTTTTCTCCATGTCTTGTGCCTATAATTTTTATTTCATTTTTTGCATTAAAAATAGTTTGAATAGCAAGAGCCAATGTTTTTATAGTACATGATGGTGATTTTTGCACAAAAATTTCTCCGCCTTGTGCTTTTTCAAACGCAAAAAGAACTAAATCAATAGATTCTTCCAATGACATAAGAAAGCGAGTCATATTTGGATCAGTAATTGTAATAGGCTGTGATTCTTTACATTGTTTTATAAATAAAGGAATAACAGATCCTCGTGAAGCCATAACATTGCCATATCTTGTTGCAGACAATATTGTTGACTGTGAGGCTCTTGAGCGTGCAAGCATAATCTTTTCCATTAATGCTTTAGTCATTCCCATAGCATTAATGGGGGCAACGGCTTTATCTGTAGAAAGTAGGACAAGTTTTTTTACTCGGTTATCAATGCAGGCATCTACAACATTACTTGCTCCCATAATATTTGTTGCAACGGCTTCTAAGGGATAAAACTCACATGACGGAACTTGTTTAAGTGCTGCCGCATGAAAAACATAATCAACAGAATCAAGGGCATAATTAATACTTTTATAATCCCTGATATCACCTACATAATATTGTATACGCGAATCACTAAAAGACATTCTCATTCTGTCTTGTTTTTCTTCATCTCGTGAAAAAACACGCACTTCTTTTATATCTGTATTGTTAATAAAATAATTGAGCATTTTCTGACCAAAAGATCCAGTTCCGCCTGTAATAAGAAGTTTTTTCTCAGAAAAATTCATATTATATTTTATCCTTATATATTTTTATAATAAAATACAGAAAAAAATAACAATGTCAATTGCGTTTTCATTTCTTACAATTCATGTATCTAAAACATTTTGCATCACTGTGTAACCTTCGTAATCATGCGCGTAAGTCTAGATTAGTTTTATCTATATATGTAAGAAAAATGACAACCACCTTGATAATCCCCATGCCGCCTTGCAAGAACTACTGAGAATAGCAAAAAAAGCTGTATATGTTTCTTTGCCAAATATTTTTTACATAAAATTTCGGTGAAATTTTTTAACGGGTCGTGGAATCAGTACAAAATACACTTTTCACAGTTATCCTGTTGGCGACAGGCATCGTTGGATTCTCTCTTATAGCGAAGCCATTCAATTTATATATCAAAATGTACAACACAATGTGCAGCATGAATGCCTTGTTCCACGTAGAAATGATATTCGAAAAGTGCTTTCACCAATACATAGATTGTTTGCAAAGTTTTTTCCAAACCTTTTTGCTCATGGGGTGCTCTTTGAAATCAAAATAGAATAAATCATAATAATGATGCTTGATATGGTTTAAATCATGATATGTTCTTCTGCTCCTTATAAAAAATACTTTATAGGGAGCATTGCTGATTTTTACAAACGAGGATCCATAATAGTAAAAAAAAACAACTCGTTATATAAAGAAATTATATCGTTACCAGAGTGTGTTCACGTAAAATAATTTTTTGTATTATATCAAGGAAGATAAACGGACTTTGAGGGAGTGTATACAGAAAGACATAATCGAAAAAGACCGTAAATCTGAAGCAGAAATAATCAAAAAAAGATTTTATGTGAACATGTTTTAAATAATACCCATCCCTAAAGCTATAGCAATCCCGAGCAGCATCACACCTGTAATGGTTTGCACTAGACTCATCGTTATTTTATGTAAATAACGTTTTCCTAAAAATACACCTGTTAAAGCCCCTGCAATACCTACAAAAACGAGCCTTTCCACCTGTTGAGTCACTACAGTTTCAAAACCTACAACCCAGATGCCAACCCCATAGACAAACAAACGTGCTATATCAACTAAAAAACCTACCACGGCATTTGTACCCACAAAAGCCGTGGGTTCAATATCTACTTTGGTTAAAAAAGCTGAACGTAATGCGCCTTGATGCCCTGAAAAACCACCAAAAAATCCTGAAAGCACGCCTCCAAGAACAAGATATTTTCTATCAAATTTCCATGATCGAATGGAAGGCAATAGTTCTACTAAAGCAAATAAAAACATAAACAAAGCAATAATAAGCTTTAGCGGCGTAATGACGGATTCATGTCCCATAAGAGTGTAGCGATACAGCTCCTCAAAATGTGCTACATATCCAAGTATTGTCGCTCCCATAAAAGATGCTATAATTGCAGGAATACCAAAAATTATAACAAGCTTCTTATCAGCATTTTTACCTACAACAAGAACTTTGAAAATATTGTTGGCAAAATGTACTATGGCTGTGACCATAACAGCAAGTTCTGGTGAAAAGAAAAAAGCATACGCCGGCAATAACAATGTGCCTAAACCAAAACCAGAATAAAGAGTAAGGGCAGAAATGGCTAATGCAGCAAAAAAAATCACACTAAATTCCATAGTCTTATCCTAAGTCTCATGAGTTATATAATGCTGTAGCTCAACACCCTTGCAGGGGGAAAATTCAGCCATACAGTTTGTGTTTTATTTATAGTAAAACCATTTTTTTCTAATATTGTTTGCTTGGTCAATGAATAAGTGTATTGAATAAGAGGACTGTTTCCAAGTAAAGATTTCATGGCATAAATAACTTGCTCGCTCACTTTTTGTGGTAAAGACACAAAGGGCAATGAAGAGACTATAGATGCTACATAAGCATTTTGCGGGAGATAATTTTTCATATGTGCGGCATCGTCCTGTATTATACACAAATCTGGAAATTTTTTGCGTAATACAGCACACTGTATGGGACATGTTTCAAACACAAGCAATCGAGATGATGGAATTCCACGCTGAAGAAGTGCTTGAGTCACTACACCTGTCCCTGCTCCAAGTTCAAGAATAAAACCTTGTGGTTCGCGATTGCTGAAATCATAAGAGTTCAGCTCTGTAAACACTTGTTCTTGCAGGGTAAAAACAATATCGTTATCGACTTGATTTGCAAGTTTTTTTGTTAAATACGAGCTACTGGGACAAAGCATCCCCATAGATAAGGGAGCTTTCATAAGTGACCTCGAAAAAGACCACAACGTCTTTAGATTGTCGTTACGCGATATATTGTTTTTCATGATATATTCCTTACTACTTAAATTTCACACTGACTCGAATGCCTGGAATTTTGACATTTTCATGACTTAATATTTCTATATTTTCCATATGAATAGCTGCATTGTGTAGTTCCGCAATATGACGCATAATGGCAAGACCAAGTCCACTACCTCGCTCTTGTTGCCCTGCAGGACGATAAAATCGTTCTCCTAAATGTCTTAGAACTTCAGCACTGAGATGATTGGCACTATTTTCCACAGACAGTCTGTCTTCTTGGAGTAAGACTCGCACAATACCACGCTTTGGGCTATAGCGAACAGCATTATCAAGCATATTACGCAACACTATACTCCAAAACTCAGAAGACCCATAACTTGATATTGATGAGTTTGTAGCTTTACATTCTAAGAGAATCTCTTTTGCAATGGCTGCATCTAAAACATCTTCTTCCGCACTCTGTAAAAGAGCATTCCAAGATACCATTTCTTTTTTAATCTTCTGCGTGATGTCAGTTTTAGATTCTAAACTTGACAAAAGTAAAAGTTGATCCACAAGACGTGTGCAACGACTACTGCCATCTAAAATTTTTCGTAGTGCATTTTGCCTTGCTGCGGTATCATCTATTTTTCTTTCTAATACCTCTACCTGTAAGCGCAAACCTGATAATGGAGTACGCAGCTCATGGGCGGCATTGGCCACAAAAGAACGTTCACGCTCTAAAAGATTTGCTGTTTTATCAAAAAGACTATTTAAAGATTCCACTAAAGGACGAACCTCTGCCGTCAATCCGTCAACTTCTAGTGGTCTTGAGTCTTGTGGTTTTCTACACTGAAGCTTTTGTGCGACACAATATAATGGTTTTAATTCACCTCTTACAAGAAATCCAAATCCTACAAGGAAAAGCACCAAAAAGATAAACCAAGGCAACATGTCACTCATGAAAATTTCAAATCGAACTTCACTCCGCAAGTCTCGCTCATATCCCACGGCAATGCGTGTATGGTTTTTAGAGTTATTATACCAAAAGATTCGCCAGTCTTCATCATCCAGTTCAGTATGTACAAACCCTTCGGCTTGTTCAAAGATGAAATCATGTCCATCGTTTTCATCAAAAATCCTGATACCATTTTTTGAAAAAACAGCAAATGAGTACGTGTCTGTTTCTATATATTCAACTATTTTTTTTCCTCTATCAGACCACTTTTCATAAAAGTCATTCATCTCGTAAGAGGCTTCATTAAAGTCAATATCTGCAATATTTTTAGCCAATAAGATGACTTGCATATCAAAAAAAGTTCTCGTTTCTTTTGAGGCATTGTGATAAGCATGTCCTGCCATTATTGACCAAATAAAAATAAAAAGAATTGATACAAAACATAAAAGTCTGGCTAACAAAGACCATTGTGACATTTTTTGCCGCAAAATTTGTACCCAGCTCATGATTTTTTTCCTAACGTATACCCAACACCATGCACATTTTTTATAAAAGAGCTTCCTAATTTTGCGCGTAAATGATGAATATGTACTTCAATAGTGTTGCTACTTACATCATCATTCCAACCATAGAGTTTTTCTCGCAACGTTTCTCGCGAAAGCACTCTGTCTCGATGGGTTAAAAAAATTTCTAAAAGTGTGAGCCCTTTAGGGCTTAAATTAATAGAGACACCTCCTTTTAAAATTTTACGCTTTTGTGGGTCAAAGGTGACATCTTCATGTTGTAAAAGCACTTGTGCTTGCCCTGCAGCACGGCGTTGCCAAACCCGAATTCTTGCCACAAGCTCATCTAAAGCAAATGGTTTTGGAAGATAGTCATCAGCTCCAAGAGATAATCCTTCCACGCGTTGTGTTACTGTTCCTCGTGCTGTAAGTACAATAACAGGAAGTATAATTCCGGCCTTGCGCCAACTTTTAAGAACATCAAGACCATCCATGCCCGGTAAAGTTAAATCTAAAACAACAGCATCGTGCATATTTTCATCTATAGAATCTTTTGCAAGTTTGCCATCTTGTAACCAATCTACTGTAAATCCTTCATTTTCCAATCCTGCAACAAGAGCATCACCGATAATAACATCATCTTCTACAAGTAAAATACGCACACTATATCCTTTTTGCTAATCATTAATAAAGGGGGTGATAAAAATCCCCCCTCATCCTGTCAATATGGTAATGCTGACATATATATTTACGTTCTTCAATTACTTGGCAAGACGAACTGTTTTTACATCAAGTTCAGTATCTCCCCAATCTTTATCTACTTTGACTAAAAGCTCAACAATATCTTGCGCATTTATTTTTTGTCCACCCCAGGCCTTGTCATCAATTTCTACAAAACCTTGTCCGCTGGCATCTTCAAAGGTATAGATATCCCCACCCTGATGATTTAAAATTTTGCCTTTCAAGGTGACCCATGTGTTATCTTCTTGTTTTGTCGCCTCTTGAGCGGTCATCAAGGCAGGACCTGGGCCTGTAAAACCACCTTTAGCTGATGGACCTGTATAGCCGCCATCAGCAAAGACGTGTACAGGAATAGCAAGAATTGCCAATGCTAAGACATTGCCGAAAATCAAACTCTTTGTTCTTCTTTTTATTAACGTTGTGTTCATAAATATCTCCATTTTTTTCATTACGCATGCCTGCGCTGTTTGAATAAGAGAACATTTTTTTATTAAAAAATGATTAATGTTTTTACAAAAATATTAAAAAAGATCAGTATATTTAATATTCAATTACAAATATTTGTTCACTGAATATTAAATATCCTATGATTTTGCTACAGAGTATGAAATTGTAGTCAAGCGATTATGGTATTTTCTTGGGGAGAAAGGAATATATGATATTTCAAGTGTGTTTTTGCCAAATAAAGAACATGACAACCATTAAATATCTTTACGAAAAATAAAAACAAAATTGTTATAGCTTCAACAATATTTATATGCTGTGTCTTCTCAGGAAAAATTCGTTTACGTTAAAGTACATATTTTATAAATAATAAAATTCAATAATTTTTTCTCTATTTCAATATATGATTACTCTCTTATTTTACGAATACTTCTATAGTCATGCGTAAAAAGAGGTTATTGAAGTCCTCGTTTCATAGCCAACAAACTTTTCAATTTTTTGGTGTTTTCTTTTTTTTGCTCGTACATATTTTGATCGGCTTTTTGTAATAATTCAGTCAATGTCATGCTTGAAAAAGGTCTATATTCTTCAGTACCGAAACTAAAACTTTTTATATAATTAAATTCAGGTTTACTGTTTTCTTGATGCAGTAATTCTTGTTGTTTATATAAAACGGATTCTAATGTTGTTTTGTTGATATGCTCTGCAATGATAACAAATTCATCGCCACCATTTCTACATACAGTTTTTTCAAAAGGAAGATTTAATAACATGTTGCTTACGCTAAGAATATAATTATTGCCTTCAACATGACCAAAAGTATCATTACAGTATTTTAGTCGATCAATATCAACATAAGCGATGCAAAACGATTTATCCTGTTCTATTAAATTTCTTATAATAAGCATACTGTAGCGACGATTAAAACATTTTGTCAATGTATCTTGATAAATCAACGCTTCCATTTCTTTGAATGTTTCTTTTTGCAAAGTTATGTCTGAAATAATATGAGCAATGGCTTGTTCACCGTTCCAGACGATGTTGTGTGAAGAAATTTTAAAATATTCTGTCGGACACAATTCAGGATAATAATATTCCCAAAAACTGAGTGATTCAAATTCTTTTTTTGCTGCACTGAGTAACAATTTTTGCACAGAAGGCTTTAAAAAAACATGATGCTCGGCATTTGAATATAATATTTTTTTACTTTCACAAGAACAAACAAGAATCAATTGCTTGTTGGTTGCGGCAACCTCCAAAAACAATGTTTGAAATTGTGCCAATTCACGATTTCGTTGCATGGCGTATTCTATTTTTTCACGTTCCGATTCACGTTCAGTATCAATGCTTTCGACCATCGCATTGAAAACAGCAGAAAAATCACCCAAGAACTGTACACGCTGGGAATAATCACCACGCGCAATTCGAGACGCTTGCCAACTTAAATGCAATAAAGCACTGTGTAACGCTTTAGCAGGGCCTGCAATCACATTCTCACCGGATGGTGGTGTAACAGAAAGCTTACCTTGTGCCAATGACGAAACAAACGCTTTATTTTCTTCAATAAATGACTGTAATGTAATCAAAGCAATACCGAGTTTTTGATATTGTTGCGGTAAATCGTCGGCAGAGAGTATTGCTTTTTTAGGATTATAAAGAGTGTTTTTTAAAAAATCAAATAAAACGTCTTCTGTACTTTTGTGCTCTGCATTCATAAAAAATATTAACCATTATTTTTTCAAACTTAATTATATAATAAATATATATCGTTTAAAGACATGTTTTTTTAAAGTCTTGTGCCCTTAAATCGACATACACGCGCACCTGTAGCCCAACAATCCACTTCAATAACTTGATGACGTTTGCCTGTATACACCTCAAGAATACCCGCAATCAATCCTTCATCAAAACAACACACCGTTTCATTGGTCGGAGTCAAACCGCTACAATCAAGATCTTCGGCAACAGTAAGCGTAAAGTGGCCTGTTTCTTCATCAAAAGCTTCGATATGCAAAATACCGATGCCCAAAGCAATGAATTGTTCACTCAGCTGTGCGATAAAGGCATTAAAATCAAGATCGAGATTTAAAACATTTTTAGCCAATTCTTGACCGGAAACATGCCCTGATTTACGAAACAATTCATCAGCTTTTTCTGCACCAAATTCGTTTGAAAGCACAGAGCGAAGCGAGTACGTCTGCATACGGTATAATAAAACAGGCATGGTTGAACCAAGGTACATACGTCCTTCTTCAATATTGCCCAATTTATCCCACGAGAACGCGCGCGGATCATCGGAAAGAAAAATATTCATATCTACCTTCCATGCTATGAAAATTCATATATTTTTTGTGTACACATGTCATTGATTATTGAATGTACAGAAATGAAACATTTTTCATACTTTCACACTCTTCTGGACGGTACCAAAAAACATTCAAGGTTGCAATCCTGTTGCTTTACGCAAGTCTGTTATTTCTTTGTTTGTCAGAGTCCGTGCTGAACCTTGAGTTAAATCACCAAGCATCAGCGGACCTTGAGCGACACGAATCAAACGCAAAATGGTAAAATTCAAATCTCTGCACATTCTGCGAATTTGGCGGTTGAGTCCTTGATGTAAGGTCAGTTCCAAAAGTGTTGCGGAATGTCGTTTGGCGTGTTTGTCTTGTAATACGCGCACTTCAACGGGAGCCAAATGTTCGCCCTCGTGCAGTGTCATGCCTTGACGCATAAGGGTAATTTTTTCTTTTGTTACTTCTCCGCGCACGACAACCTGATATACGCGTGGAATGTGTCGTCTGGGATGTACAAGTGCGTTTGTTAATTCACCGTCATCGGTAATCAGCAAAAGGCCTTCCGAAAAATAATCCAAGCGTCCTGCAGGATAGAGGCGACGCGTACCGTTGTCTGTCAAATGGTGAGGTAATAAATCAATGACAGTTTGTCGTCCTTCGGGGTCATACGCTGTAGAAACAACACCGACCGGTTTGTTAAGCATGATGTAGCAAGCTTGACGTTGCGTATGTTCTACGACCTTATTATCAACCTCAACAAGATCTTCTACACAAACTTGCACTCCCGGTTCTTTCACCACACAACCGTTGACACGTACCATACCCGCCAACACAAGCTCATCAGCCTTACGTCGTGAACAAATACCGGCATCTGCCAAAAATTTATTGATCCGCACACTGCCTCCATGTTCTAAAATAAACAAGCATTGCTATTCTTTTTTTACTATAAGATAACTTGACCCATTCGACAAGTCGATTAAAAAACATCTTGTTATGATAAACTATCAACAATGGCTATTTACAAACAAGCATTTTTTATTTTTAATGAAAAAGACTCTTTTCCTTTGGGACTGTTTATTATATATCAACAGATGTATTCTTGTATGAATGTGCATACGTTGTAACAGTTTTGATTTTTCATAAAAAAATAAATCATTATTTTTCAACATGTTACTATGTAAGATACGCTATAAAAAAGAATAAAGGATATATATATGTCGTCATCTTCTTCAACGACCAAGCCCACACGTGGTTTTTTGCTTACTCGTGTTTTGCGTTATTTTTTACCTTATAAAGGATATATTTGTATTGCTATACTGGCTTCAGGTCTTGTTTCCTTATGTACTGCAGGTTCGGCTTGGTTGATTAAACCGGCGTTGGACGATATTTTTATCAAACGCGATTTAGACGCGTTGGTGTATGTTCCGCTCGCATTTATTGTTTTGACGCTTTTAAAAGGAATCGGGCGGTATGTACAAAATTTATGTATGAACTACAGTGCGATGCATGTTCTTGAAACACTACGCAATGAATTATTTGGCAAGGTGATTCGTTTACCCTTGCGTTTTTATGAAGACGCCCAAGTTGGGGTTTTGATGTCACGAATTATTAATGATGTTGCTGTGATTCGTGAAAGTTTACCGGCATTTGTACAGATGGTGCGACAAATCATGACCATGTTGGGCTTAATTGTTGTCGTGTTTGCCCAAGATTTTGAATTGGCGTGTTGGGCGATGGTTGTGTTACCCATTGCAGGCGCACCGATTGTAACGTTTAGCCGTGCTTTACGACGTTTTGGCCGACGCGGTGCTGAAATCAATGCCGAAGTATCAGGACGTTTGCAAGAAATTTTAAGCGGAATCCGTGTAATTAAAGCGTTTGCTACCGAAGAACAAGAAGGCAAACGCTTTGATGACGTCAATAAAAAATTGGTCAACATCGCAATCAAGCGTGCCAATATTGCAGAGTTAGCTTCTCCTGTGATGGAATTGATTGCTTCTTTGGGGATTGGGCTCATCATTTGGTATGGCGGTTCATCGGTCATTGAAGGGGATATGACACCGGGAACATTTTTTACATTTATTGCCGCGCTGGTGATGTTGTATGATCCCGTAAAAGCCTTCAATTCGTCAAACATGACTGTACAAAATGCGTTGGCCGGTGCGGATCGTGTATTTGGTTTACTTGATGATCAACATTTAATCATAGAAACAGGCGGCAACACACCGTTTCATCCAAAAAAAATCCATCCCATGCCGACAGAAACGTTTACAGAAACATTTAAAGAATTGCGTTTTGAAAATGTGACCCTGCATTATCGCAATGAAGCAGAGGGCGCCGCACTAAAAAATATTTCATTAACTATTCAGGCAGGGCAACGTGTGGCTTTAGTCGGTCCTTCGGGTTCGGGAAAGACGTCATTGGTGAATTTAATTCCACGTTTTTATGTACCCAGTTCGGGAAGCGTACAGATCAACGGTCTTGATGTTGCAGAATATGATTTGGCAGATTTGCGCCGTGCTGTGGCGATGGTTACACAAGAGGCTTTTTTGTTTGACATGTCTGTCGGTGAAAACATTGCCTACGGAGAAGAACACAGCCTGACAGACGACGCAATCCGACAGGCCGCAGAAGCCGCACATGCAGAACATTTTATTGAACAAATGCCGGATGGTTATGAAACACGAATGGGTGAACGCGGTGTAAAACTTTCAGGCGGGCAAAAACAACGAATAACCATTGCTCGCGCGCTCATTAAAGACGCCCCTATTTTAATTTTAGATGAAGCAACCAGTGCGCTTGATTCAAAATCTGAACGCATGGTGCAAGAAGCCTTGGAAAACTTGATGCAAGGACGAACAAGCGTCATTATAGCACACCGTCTTTCAACCATTCTCGGTTCCGATGTGATTGTGGTCATGGATGAAGGATGCATTGTCGATCAAGGTTCTCATGGAGAATTGCTTCAACGTTGTGATTTGTATAAACGACTTTATGACATGCAGTTTGGCACGACAGATAGTGAAGAACCCGTTTCAACACTTGAACAGTGAGTTTTTTCTATGCGTGTATCTCCTTCTTTTGTAGTCTGGCCTGTAACGCTTCTGTATCGTCTGTTGGCAGCCAGTTGGCGGCTCACTGTGTATAATCAAGAACCACTTTTAGCATTGATTGGCGAAAAGCGTTCGGCAGTGGTGTGTTTATGGCATGATGAAATTTTTCCACTATTTCTTGTCAAAAAAGACATGCCTGTATTGGCACTGGTCAGCAGTAGCCGAGACGGTGATTATTTAGCAGGTGTGTATAAAAACCTTGGTGTTGACAATGTGAGAGGCTCCAGTTCTCGAGGCGGCTTCAGAGCGTTATACGCCATGCGCAAGATCTTGCGTGAAAAAACATACTGTGCCGGTTTCGCTGTTGACGGTCCGCGCGGCCCACGCCACAAAGCGAAAGGAGGAGCTATCTATTTAGCTTTGCAAAGTGGTGCACCGATTGTTCCCTTACGTATGTATTCAAAACGTGTATATCGTTTTAAGAGTTGGGATCGTTTTCAAATGCCTTTACCTTTCACGCATGTGACGGCTGTGTTTGGTGACCCATACATGCCAAACGCCAATCCCAAAGATAGCGACAGTATGCAAGCCGCATGCTTAGAACTTGAACAAATCCTCAATGAGTTGCAGCCAACAAGAGTGGTATCATGAATAGTGAAAATTCACACAAACCATCCATGCCTGTTATGCCACAGGGCTTGAACATACCACAAAAAACGTTGTTTACAGCATTGCGTATAGCTGGTGCAAGCCTTGCCGCACTTGACTTTAAAGGTCTTCGTCCTTTGGCTCACAAATTGGGTGCTTTTCTCTGGCATACACAAAAAAAACGCAAAGACATGGCAATACACAATATTCAAGCTTGCCTTGGTGTGCCTGAAGCCGAGGCTCGAGATATCGCGCGTGAAAGTTTTAATCATACCGCCATGTCTTTTTTTGAAAGCGTTTTGATTCCACGTTGTACTTTGGAGCATCCTCTTATCCATGTAGCCGAGCCTCAGAAGATAGACGAGTTACGTGCCTGCCCCACACCTATGGTTCTTGCAGCCAGTCATCTTGGTTCTTGGGAATTGCTTGCGGGAATGTTTACTGCATGTCTTCCTGAAGGACGTCCACATTTGGTTGTAACGCGTCGGTATAATAATCTTGCTGTTAATGCGTTTATATGTGGTTTACGCGGCAGCCATGGTGTACAGGTTGTAGGGCATCGCGAAGCCGTTTTTTCTGTACTCAAGGTATTACGCAAACGAGGTACGGCGGCATTTTTGGTTGATCACAATACACGACGTTCTGAAGCCATGTTTTTACCGTTTTTTGGTCGTTTGGCCGCGGTAAATGCGGGACCTGCTTTGCTTGCTTTGCGTACTCAAGCTCGTGTTGTGCCTGTCTGTTTATTCCGAGAACAAGAACACTACGTGTTACATACCGAACCGGTATTTGAAACGGCAACACTCAATAATGTTGACCGTGAACAAGCCATTCAAACCATCACCACGTTTTATACCCAAGCTGTTGAACGCATGATACGCCGAGCGCCTGAACAATGGTTCTGGATGCATAATCGTTGGAAAACACAACCTTAAAGCCTTTTTAAATTTGCTTTTTCTTTGCTTTTTCTTTTTTTCTGGGGGGCAATGCCCCCCAGACCCCCTTGTTCCTGCGGCAGATAAACACTGCTACGCATTATTTATCTGCCGCAGTTCAAACGGCTCTGAACGTCTTGTCACTCAAAAATAAAACGACAACTATAATAAAAACCTTCAGGAAACGTTAAAACAGAAGTGCTCTAAAGGTCTTATGATGCGTCGTGGGTTATGTTCTTTTTTGGGGTTATGTCTCATAACAATCTTTTTATTAGGGCTTGCTTGGTGGAACATTCCTGCATGCCCACATCCGCTTGAAGGTGTTCCTTTTTCTCAATTAGTGTTTGATCGCCATGGCAATCTGTTGCGATTAAGCCTTGCCGATGATCAAATTTTTCGAGTTCGTGTTGCGTTACAAGACATCCCCCCCCACGTCATAGAAGCCACGTTGCGCTATGAAGACAAATTTTATTGGCAACATCCGGGAGTGAATCCTTTTTCCATGTTGCGTGCTGCTGTATCTATGGCTTTTGGCGGAAGACGTCTGGGGGGATCCACGATCACCATGCAGGTTGTCAGATTACGCGACAGACTCAATACCACGTCTTTTACAGGCAAATGGCATCAAATATTCCGTGCACTTCAACTTGAACGGCATTATGGTAAAGACACTATTTTAGAAGCCTACTTTAACTTGGCACCCTACGGCGGCAATATTGAAGGACTCGGTGCGGCCACACGCATTTACTTTCATAAACAGGTACAAAAACTAACAAGCGCTGAAAGTACAGCTCTGGCTGTTGTACCGCAAAATCCAAACAAACGTCGTCCAAGCATAACAAATACAACATTTCACACGGCTCGACGTCTTCTCGCTCCCGAAGCTGCGCCTTTACGTATTTTTAGCATACGTGAGCTGCCTTTTATCGCTCCGCACCTTACCGATGAATTGCTCAACACACAAACAAACATACACGAAATACACACAAGCCTCGACACACAACAACAAACCGCACTCAGCTTTCAATTACAAAATTTTGTTTTTCGCCATGGTGCCTATGGCATCAACAATGCCGCAGCGTTGTTGGTACATTGGCCAAGTATGGAAGTCCGTGCGTTACACGGTTCGGCAGATTTTCACAGCCAAACAATTTCAGGCCAAGTTGATGGTACAAAAGCCCTACGTTCCCCCGGATCAACCCTCAAGCCGTTCATTTATGCCTTGGCTTTGGAGCAAGGACTCATTCATCCAAGAACATTATTGATTGACACCCCACAAAGCTTTTCAGGATATGATCCGGAAAATTTTGACAAAACATTCCGTGGCCCCATTCATGCTGCAGAAGCCCTACGTACCAGCCGCAATGTACCCGCCGTACACCTTGCAGCACAATTACACGCCCCCGATCTCTACGATTTTTTACAACAAAACGGACTCACCTTGCCACAAACTCGCGAACACTATGGGTTGGCTTTAGTGCTTGGCGGTGCTGAAACAACCATGCGTCAATTGGCACAACTCTATGCCATGTTGGCAAACGGTGGTGTGCTGAAACCTCTGCGCCCCACACTCAATACAAGCAGCACAGCACCAATCCTGCAAACACACGCTTTACCTAAAAAAAACACAGACAACATGCCAACGACTGCAACCTCAACAACTTTACAAGCGTTCTTTCGTCAAAGTTTGTCTCCCGAAGCCGCCTTTATCACACTTGCCATGTTGACCGATCATACTGTGGATAAAACTGTAGAAACCATACAAGGAACTCGCCTGCCTGTACGATTCAAAACAGGAACAAGCAATGGATTTCGCGATGCGTGGACAGTCGGTATCATTGGTCCATATGTCTTGGTTGTGTGGGTTGGACATTTTGACAATCGTTCTAATCCATTTTTTGTGGGCAGTGAATTGGCGTTACCTTTATTTATGGACATCATACAACACATCGTACAACAAACACCGACAACAGAACTCTTACAAGCCGAAACGTCACTCAGTACACCCAAAGACCACCTTAATGTGGTGAACGTGTCGACATGTACCGCCACAGGTGATATCGATACACGCTTATGCAAAGCAACCACAGAAGATTGGTTTATTCCAGGCACATCACCCATTCGTTCTTCGGAAGTATTTCGTACAATCATGGTTGATACACAAACAGGATTGCGCCTGTGTTTTCCAAAAGAAGGACGCACAAAACAACAGGTTGCCGAATTTTGGCCGGGAGAACTGGCACGACTTTTTGCTCATGCAGGCATACCAAAACCCTTACCCCCAAGCTATGAACCCGAATGTTTGGACGGCAGAGCACTGCCGGGTAAAGCACCGTCCATAATACAACCAAAAGCAGGGTTGACCTATTTTATCCCGAAATCAAACAAAGAACACCAGATGACACCTTCTCATATAAATATTCCTCTGTTTGCCGAAAGTGACGCCGATGCCAACAGTCTTTATTGGTTTGCCAACAATCGATTTATCGGACAATCCATGCCAGGCAAAACATTACTTTGGCAAGCTGAATCCGGAAAATATGTTTTGCGCGTCGTTGACAACCTCGGACGAACCACGAGTCGCACGATAAACGTGCTCGTCACAGATACTTAGTATCTCATTACAAAAACATTTCATATCCTATAAAACAAAATCCTACTTCTTAAAGATAAAAAACTCTCAGAACAACTTGAAACGCGGTACGATTCGGAGCGTTGATTCAGCGCAAAGCGATGAGAAAACGCTCCAAATTGTACCGCGGAAACAAGGGGGTTTGGGGGAGGCATCACCTCGGAGGAATTATCCCCCCCAAAAAAAAGAAAAATCAATCTAACATACTCTCAGCAGAAATGTTCTCCACATATACACCATAACGTATTTCTTTCAAATCACAGTATATGATGCCTTCTGTGCCTGAGTGAAGCGTTTCAACTTTTAATTTTTTCATATTTTCAAGTACATATCTTCCCGTTTGCAGCACAGGTCTATCGCCACCAGGCAAAAGCAATTGCACATCTGTCTGGCTGTTCCAACGACCTCGTACACTGACACGCCATGAATTTTCTCCCAATGGTTCTTCAATACGTGCAAGCACGGGAGAATGTCCTCCCACACCACGTTCAACGTTCTCACTCCATTGCTGATGACGCCGAGCAAAAAAGCCGGAACCTAACGGACGAGCAGACCATAAACGTAACTCTGCCACAATCTTTTGCCATGTGTCTTGCCAAGATTGTCTTTGCGGCGTGAACAAAGAAGTGAGGGCTGTTCGATAGGCATCAAGCGCGTGTGCCACATAAATACCGTTACGCATACGCCCTTCAATTTTTAAGGTATGTATACCATGTTGCACAAACCATGGCAAAAAAGGCAGTAAACACAAATCTTCAGGTGCCCAAAAAGCAGAATACCCTTCAGTACCTTGTGTCACATGCCACAATTCTGCATCCATGTCTGTCTTATGGCGTATATCCTCTCCCACAACAAGCACACTTTCCGGCATGGCCTTATAGCTAAATCGACACGGTTGTGTACATTGTCCTTCATTGGCAGGCCGATCATTCAGCCATGCAGACAATAAACATTGACCGGAAATAGCCAAACATTGCGCACCATGCACAAAACACTCTATTTCCATATCGGGGCACGCACGACGAATGGCAAGGATTTCTGTCAGACGCAATTCTCTGGCAAGATTAACACGAGAGATCCCCTGCTCCTGCCAAAACAACACACTCTGTGCATTACAGGTGTTTGCTTGTGTGGAAAGATGGATGGGAATATGCGGAAAGTGTCGTTGTGCAAAAGCAATCAAACCGGCATCGGCTATGATAAAAGCATCGACCTCTGCCTTTGCCCCTGCCTCCAAAGACACAGTGGCTTCACGCCATGTGTGTGGTCTCGGAAAAGCATTACAACAAAAAAACATCTCCACTCCTGCCTCACGCGTGCGCAAACGAGCCAAAGCAAGACTTTTTTCAGAAAAAAAACGAGACGCCCGAAGGGACATGCTGCCTCCCAAATAAACAGCATCCGCACCATAAATCAATGCGGCATCCAATTGTTCTTCATTCCCTACAGGTGCCAAAAGTTGTGGTATAGGTGTTTTAACGTTTTTTGTCGCGAAAAAAGACATGGTTGTTCCCTTTACGGTTCACTGAGGAAGCCTCGAAAAAAGCCTACACGCCAGCAAACATCCAATCAATCTCATTATTAAGCTAAACTGCATCAAAACACTCGACACATAAATTCAATTTAACAGCTTAAAATATATAATTAATCTTCAAATTTAATTGTTTAAAAATACACAACACAGCTTGTCTATGGCATCAATCAATATAAAGAGCATCAAGGATTTGTTGTGTGGCTTGCTCCAAAGAGTTGTGTAGAGTTACGCCTGCGGCATTACGGTGTCCTCCACCGCCAAAAAGCTCCGCTACAACACGCACATCTGTGCTTCCTGAAGAACGAAGACTGGCTTTTGAACGTTTCGGCGAATCTTCACGAACTAAAAGAGCAATCCGTACGCCCTTAAGACGACGTAAGTGCTCTACAAATCCTTCCAACGCCTCTTTTGTACAACCAAATTCTGCAAGTTCTTTAAGCGAAACCTGACAGACAGCAACCATACCGTCTTTTTCAAGTTGAATGCGTGTTGAAAGCGTGCCCCATAAATGCATTTTTTGCAATGTCCACTGATTATCCAATGTGTCACGCAAAGCTGCGGCGTCCAGACCGTTCTCTATAAGTCGTGCCGCCAAACGTAAAACCGCCGCGTCGGTATTCCCGTGTGTAAAAGATCCGGTATCAGACACCAAAGCAAGATATACACACGCTGCCAACGAATCGGTTAGAGACACATCTGCGCTGTCTGCCAAAGCCGCAATCATTTGTCCTGTCGCCGCCATCTGCGGTTCAATCCAATTATACAAACTTCCATAAGCAGGGTTGCTGACGTGATGATCAATATTGACAGAAGGTATACTGGGTAACGCCTCGCTCAACTCTTTACCAAGACGCCAAGCGTCTCCACTATCGAGCGCAACAAGCAATTGTGGTTTAAACGGTACGTCCGCCAAGCGCGTATGCAAAACAGACGGCAATGAAACCCAATCAAGATACGAAGGCATGCCCGTTGCGTTATAGAGCGCGAATTTTTTCCCCAAAGCTTGTAGCAAAAAACCCAACGCACCGGTTGCACCGATGGCGTCACCATCAGGCGAGGCATGAGCCGCAACAAGAATCGAATCGTGCGCTGCAAACAATTTTACAATTTCCTGTGCGTGGATAGAAGTATCAAAAATCTGCATCCATAATCTCCAGTTCACTGTAGGTCATTCGTTCGGGACACACCGCTTCCATCATACTCAAACATTTGTCCATCCGCGAACGCAAATGGCGTTCTTCATTACTGGCAGAAACAACCAATAAACGCAAACGAGTCAAAGAATGTTCAGTTCCTGCTTCGGCAACAGCCACGTTAAATTTGTTGCGCGTTTTTTGTTTAAGACTGTTGGCAATTCGACGCTTGCCCTTGAGCGAATCATTACCGTCAAGATGATATTCCACAGTGAGTGCGGCGATAAGCATAGCAATCCTTCACAATAGAAAACGTTTTGTTTTATACTTCAAAAAAAGCCTTCATGGACGACGTATCCGTCATTCAGTGCCACAACAGCCATTGCGCAAACTCTGTATTTTTTTAGAGTTGCAACAATGGCTGTTTATCAATTGTACAATGATTCTAGAACGTGTTCACATAAAATGATTTTTTGTGTTATATAAAAGTTCTTCATCGCCCTTCATCGACACAAACAGTCTTCCCATGCTTATATCGATACCTATCTAACGATAGCTTGCAAAAAAACTTACAAGAGATCGTAATGAAGATCATTCAATAGCTTGCGCTTCTTCTGTTTGACAACAACAGCCGTGATCGTGTGTGTTTTTTTTGGTACAACACACATCCATCCACGAACGCAACAACACGATACCCACGCCGACGGCAATACAGAAAAGTACAAGATATAAAATACCAAAAAAAATCGCAAAATCAGGCGCCCACCACGGAATATCCTGCGGTAAAGGGCTGTGTACGGTTTCACCGTAAAGCATGGCAACTCCTTTGTTGTATTCAATCGGCACAGTACCGATAAAAAAGAAGCAACAACGTTTTTAACGGACAGTGTCCTTCAAAGTTTTACCCGGACGGAATTTCACAACCTTTGAAGCCGCAATTTCAATTTCTTCACCGGTTCGCGGATTGCGACCTTTACGTGCCGCACGTTCCTCAGCCGCAAACATACCAAAATTGGCAAGAGAAACTTTTCCTTCATCAATCAAGACTTCTTGGATAACGTCCAACAAAGCGGTTACAAATTGTTCGGCAGCTGTTTTTGAAATGTCGTTTTTTGCTGCCAAAAGAACAGCAAGTTCAGCTTTTGTCATGTTTCGGCTCTCCTTGCACGATGAGTAAATAGGTACATCAATCAAATCAGCCAATCAAAACAAACTATAATCTTTCGATATTATGTAAAAATGGCATTCTACATTTTTAACACAGTGCATTGCTTCTTTTTTAATCATGTTTAGATAATGAAGTCAACCTGAGATCTCTTGCCAATCCTTGACATTCAATTCAACAGAAGCCACACCGTTGAAAACATTAATACACGGTGTAAAGGCCAATCGCAAACATTTATTTTCCAATGGGGACATGTTTTTTGCTTGACGCCACACTTTGGCTTGCAAAGAAATACCGCTTGTCGGCTCTTGAACCCGCAACGTAACGTGTTCTCGTTTTTGTCCAAAAACGCGTTGGCTACGCACAACTAACGGTTGCGATGAAAACACAGGTTCAGGGTTGCCCATACCAAACGGTTGCAATAATTCTAAAGATTTCAAAAAAGTAAAATCAGAAGCCAGCTCCAATGAAAGTTCACCGTCAAGCAAAAGCCGCGGTGTCAACGGTACAGATCCCACAAGTTCTTCAGTTACTAAATGAAAACGTTCACGCAATACTTCCAATTGTGACGGCTCCAAACGCAATCCCGCCGCCTGACGGTGTCCGCCAAAACCAAGCAACACATCCGCACACCGCGATAACGCCTCATGAAGATCCAATTCATGGACAGAACGCCCCGATCCTTTCAAACACCCCCCGTCACCACATAACACCAATGTAGGGCGATACAAAGCCTCAACAATTCGTGAAGCAACAATACCAATCACACCTTGATGCCAATGGTGTCCACATAAAACCAATGCAGTCAACCATGGTTTTTCTTCTAACAATGCTTGAGCTTGTGCGAATGCCTCTGTAAAAATGTGTTCTTCTTCAAGGCGGCGTTGAGTATTGAGTGCATCCAGTTTTGAAGCAAGAACTTGTAATTCTTCAACATCTTGCCCGTGTAACAGTTGAAAGGCATCTCGTGCCGAACCGACACGACCTGCGGCGTTGATCCGTGGTGCCAAATTAAACACCACTTGCCCGGCTCCCAACTCAATGGTGCGACCATAACCGCTGACGGCTTTTAATTCCGCCAAACCCGGACGCCGTGCTTCAGCAATTTTTAAAAGACCGTTTTTTGCCAAAATTCGATTTTGACCACCAAGATCAACCATGTCCGCCAAGGTGCCCAAGGCCACAAGATCAAGTACCGCACGCATATCCAAAGGCGGTTCTCCGCGTTCAGCACTAAGACGTTGATTCAACGCCGCCATCAAATAAAAAGCGACCCCCACACCGGCAAGATGCGGACAAGGACACACTCCTTCAGGAACCAAGCGCGGATTACAAAGCGCTTCTGCATCAGGCAACACAGCAGGAGGTAAATGGTGATCAGAAACAACAACCTTCATCCCAAGTTCACGCGCTCGTGCCACAGCCTTCGTGTCGCTGATACCACAATCCACCGTCAATAAAACACCACACCCTTCAGCCGCATGACGCTCCAACTGAGGAATGTTGAGACCATACCCCTCTTCCTGACGATTGGGCAAATGCACACAGGCCGACACACCGTGATGCTCCAACACTTGCATACACACAGCCGAGGCCGTTACACCGTCAACATCATAATCACCCCAAACAAGCACTTTTCGGCCTTCGGCAATGCTTATTACCAAAACATCTACAGCTTCTTCAAGACCGGGTAACGCCGTCGGCGGAACCAAATGACGCAATAACGGTGACAAAAACGTATTCATCTCTTGAAGCGTAGAAAGACCACGACACGCCAAAAGTTCAACAATTCTCTCAGGAATCCCAAGTTGTTCTGCCAACAGACCTGTTTGCAACTCAGAAGAAACAGCTTCTCGCTGCAACCAACGTTTCATAAAAAAATCTCATTTATTCAAAAAATATCGTCAAGAGATGCCTTGATCCAAGTCTATGGCAATAAAGCCTTCATTGCTTTTAGGCGCTTCACCTTTCAAAAACGCTTCAACCCGTGAGCGATATTTTGCCGGAACCAATTGTTTTTTTGTCAACCATTCACAAAATTTAGTAACGGTTTCATTACCGCGATCCAAATCACCGGCTATCATTAAGGCTTCGATACATTCCCCATAATTGTTCAGTTCAAGATACGCACGAGCAATATTGATATACAAATTTTCATCATTTTGCGTGACTTCCAAAGCGCGAAGATAATAGGCGACGGCTTGATCATACATTTTACACTTACGCAAATTGATCCCAAAATCATTAAAAAGATGTTTATGTTCAGGTTTGAATGCGCCATCAAGTTGCACCAAACGTTCAAAGACTTTTTCTGCTTTATCGGTTTCACCGCGTGCAAGATAAGTCAAACCGATACCAAAATTGGCTCGAACATTATCTTCGTCCATGTATAAAGAACTGTCGTAAGCGTGTTCGGCAGTGAACAATTCGCCTTTGTCTTTGGCTTTGTCACCTCGATCCAGATGATTTTCAAGCTCTTGCATTTTAGGATACACAGATTGAGCATAGAAATCGGCTTCGGGTGAATAATTTTGAAAAAGCTCATCAAGAGAAATGGTTTTTTTATTACCCGTAGGAATAAAATTTTTGTTGATCGGTTGAATTTCAACCGTATTACTATCCAGTTGCTCTGCATGCCAATAAATTTTTTGAGTTGTTTTTCGTGCATTGGTGCCTGTAATGACAATTTTTTCCATCCACAGAGGCGTTTGCAGAGCCGACAATTCAATTTCATCTTGCAAGCTATTACTCATATTGATACACCTCATTTCCATGTTTGTTTACAAAAAAGAAACAACATGAAACACATCGTTTTTACAAAATGTTTATAAAAAATGCACGATTTTCAACATTCATATCCGCCATCATCAAGGTCACCATTCAGGGAGATATTCCACAGGCGGTTTGACACGCACGGAAGCGTCATTCCTCTTCTGACGTGCCTTCATCCAGTTCCACAGCAATAAATGTTTCATCGGTTTGTGGTTTTTCACCTTTAAGAATGGCGGCCACGGCTGAACGATATTTTGTAGGAACCATTTTTTTCTTTGTCAACCACTCACAAAATTTGATGACGGTTTCATTGCCTTTATCCAACTCATTGGCTGCAATTAAAGCTTCAATACAGTCCCCATAATTTTTGAGTTCCATGTATGCACGAGCCAGATTAATATATAAATTCTCGTCATTTTGGGTCAATTCCAAAGCACGATTATAGTAGGCCACAGCTTGTTCATACATTTTGCATTTACGCAAATTGATCCCAAAATCATTGAACAAATGTTTATTTTCTTCTGTAAAGGCGGCATCGAGTTGAACCAAGCGTTCAAAAATATTATCTGCTTTATCGGTTTCACCGCGTGCAAGATAAGTCAAACCGATACCAAAATTGGCTCGAATGTTGTTTTCATCCAATTGCAAAGACGCATCATAGGCATGTTCGGCACTGAACAGCTCCCCTTTATCTTTTGCTTCGTCACCACGATCTATTTGTTTTTCCATTTCTTGAATTTTTGGAAAAACGGACTGAAAATAAAATTCAGGCTCAGGAGAATAGCTTTTAAGCAATTCATCAACAGAGATGGTTTTCTTACTGCCTGTAGGAATATAATTTTTATTGAGGGGTTGAATTTCAACAATTTTACTATCCAATTGTTCGACAAACCAAAAGATTTTTTGTACAGACTTCCGTGTCGTTGTGCCTGTTCCGACCTTACGAATTTCTTGTGCCGAAAAAACACCGCGCACACGAATTTCTTCATTATTGTTGGCTTGTAAATTGGTATTTTTGCTCATGGTTTCTACCTCTGCTGCAACGAAAGGGCTTTTTGCTTCTTTTGTTGAAGCATTATTGATTCAAAAAAACATTCTTCGGATGATCCACAGCATTATATTATAGTGTAGTTATCCTTTATTTATGAAAAACAACATATTCAAAACAGACTTTTCTTTTTATTTTGATCCCATACTTTCTATAATAGCACGTGCCGCACCGGCGGGATCTTTGGCCTTAGTGATGGGACGCCCGACAACAAGAAAATCACTACCCAAGGCCACGGCCTGAGCCGGTGTCACTGTACGGCGTTGATCATCACTTGCAGCGTCTGCAGGACGAATCCCCGGCGTCAGGCATTGTAATGTAGGACAACAGGTTTTAATGGCTTTCAGTTCATTTCCTGAGCAAACAACGCCGTCAAGCCCCCATGTGGCACCATGTTGCGCCAAAGAAAGTGCAAAGTCGCCGAGGTTTTCGGTATATCCGGGAAGTTCACCTTGATCCATGCTGGTCAACACGGTTACCCCAAAGAGTAACGGTTTTGAACCATGATTCTCTGCATCAAGAACTGTTCGCGCCGCACGAATCATCCGTTCTCCGCCCAAAAGGTGTACAGTAATCAAATCAACTTCAAGCAATGCTGCCGCACGAACACCGCCGCTCACCGTATTTGGAATATCAAACAATTTGAGATCAAGCATGACTTTAAAGCCCATGCCCTTTAATGTTTGAATAATCCGCGGGCCTTCAGATGTAAACAATTCCAAACCGACTTTGACCCAACAGCTACTGCCACGCAAGCTGTCAGCCATGCTCAAGGCATCCATGGGATCGGTATAATCAAGAGCGACTATTAATTCAGCCATGATGATCTCCTTCGGTAAGTTGTGCCACAAATTGAGGACGCAATGCGGGTGACAAGGTCGCAGCTATATAAAACGCCCGCAGTTGTGCATAAGCTGTTTGCAAATCGTCATTGACAATCCACGCATCAAACCAATGAGCGGCTTGCATTTCTGTTGTAGCGATGGCCAAGCGTTTTTCAATGGCTTCTGCTGTATCTGTTCCGCGATTATTCAGGCGTAAACCCAATTCTTTCAACGAAGGCGGAAAAAGAAAAACAAATCGTCCGCGAGGTAAAGCCAAACGTAACTGTGCGGCACCCTGCACGTCAATATCAAATAAGACATCGTGACCTGAACGCAACATGTTTTCAAGCGGTTCCAAAGGCGTTCCGTACCAATTGCCGTGAACGCAGGCCGATTCGGCAAAATAACCTGTTGTACGTTGTTGCAAAAAACTGTTCTTCTCTAAAAAAATATAATCTTTACCGTTTATTTCACCTTGTCTGGGCGTCCGAGTAGTACATGAAACAGAATATTTGATCGCCGGAAACTCTTCTCGCAATAGTTTGGTGAGTGTCGTTTTTCCTGTTCCGGACGGTGCACAAACAATCAACAGCACACCGGTGCGTGTATCAGGTGTGCCCGATTCAATGGTCATGAGTTTCCTCCTCTGAAAGATGCTGAAAACGTTGAATCAGTGTCTCAGGCAAAATTGCCGATAAAATCACATGATTGGAGTCCGTCACTAAAATAGAGCGCGTTTTTCGTCCTTGTGTGGCATCTATCAAGCGCCCTTCTGTCTTTGCTTCGTCGCGCAAACGCCGCATGGGAGATGAGGCAGGGTTGACCACAGAAATAACCCGTGAAGCCACCACAAAATTGCCAAATCCCAAATTGATCAATCCATTGCGCAACATAACCTATATACCCTGTATTTATTCAACATTCTGAACTTGTTCGCGACATTTTTCCAATTCATTTTTGCAATCGACAACAGTACATGAGATGTGGGCATCTTGCACTTTGTTGCCGCAGGTCGTAATTTCCCGAAAGCATTCTTGCAATGTAAAATCCAATTTACGTCCCATATCATTGCCGCTGTCCAGCAAGCTGTTTAGGCGTTCAAAATGCGCTTTAAGCCGTGTCAATTCTTCGGTAACGTCAATTTTGTCAGACAATATAACTATTTCTTGCAAAAAACGTGTTTCGTCTAACTCATTGATTTCCGTGCCGAGATTTTTTTGCAATTGGCTAAGGGAAAAAGCCAAACGTTCTCGAACCAAGGCGATACGGTCACGTTTAATAGATGGTGCCCGCTCTTCGATGATTGAAACCCACTCTTCAAGTTGCAAAACTCGCGCTTTGATGTCTCTGGTAAGACTTTCTCCTTCAATATTTCGTGATTCGTTCCAATCTTCCAGAGCCGCAATCAAACCTTCTTCAAGGCGTTCATACAATTCATCAACGGCATCATCCTCATCAACAGCCGTCCATAATTGAGGAACATGCAACAGCTCTGTGTATGTTGTTGTAAAATATTCACCGCGTTCTTCGGCAAGATGCTGCAAAGCGTCCAACATGGCACAAGCTCGTGCTTCGTTAAAATGCAACAACTGTTTTTCTTCGGTTTGTTGCAATTTTAACTCAATTTCAAGGCGTCCTCGGCGAGCAAACGTCCGTACAACACGCTCAAAACGTTGCTCAAGACCACGCAACGCAAAAGGTAAACGCCACTTTAAATCAAGAAAACGATTGTTGACACTACGGATTTCCCACGTTTGCACACCTTCGTTGTCTTCGGTGACACTCCGTCCAAAGCCAGTCATACTGCGCAACATGACAAACCTCCCCTCATTTCATTTTCTTTTTTTCAGTGATGTCGTTTTATAGCATACCTGTTGTCATTGAAGAACATATACAGCATATTGAAAAAATAAAAGCTTTTTGTTCGACAAATTGTGTCTTACATACAAAAAAACACGCTATTTTTAATACATAAAACTTATCAGCCATGAAATATACTGTATATATGTTTACGACACAAGGGGTCGATCGGCACGCACCAAAACGCCTTGTTCATCAAGATCAACAACAGTACCCAAAAACAATTCTCGGTGCTTATCGATTATATCCGTTGTCAAAGAATCTGTAAAACGACAAGGAACATACCATTCATTCACTCCGTGCTCTTTGGTTTCAAGAGCAACAACACATTGTTTTCCTTGAATATCTTTCTGAAAAAGCCGGCTTTTTTCATCAATGCTACGCCGTAATAGTGCTGCACGTTTTTTACGTAACGACACAGGCACGGCATGAGGCAACGAGGCCGCTACCGTACCCGCTCGTTCGGAATACGGAAAAACATGCCCATAGGTAAGCGGTAAAAGGCGTACAAGTTCAAGCGTTTCATGAGCTTCTTGTTCTGTTTCTCCCGGAAACCCCGTCAATAAATCTGCCCCAAGACCAAAACGAGGCCAAAACGTACCCAAAGCTTCTACAGCACGCACAATTTTTTCTGCGGTATAATGCTTCCGCCGCATGCGTTCCAAAACCGTATTTGAACCGCTCTGAATAGAAAGATGTATATGTGGACACAACAATCGTGAACGCGCCAACACCTCAAGGCCATGTTCGTTCAATTGAGCAGGATCGACAGAACTCAAACGAAAACGCGCAATCCCGTTCCACTCATCCGCCAATTCGCGTTCCAACAGACTGATCAAATCCCAAAAATCCTTACAACCCTCTGAACGATATGTATATTGACGCAAATTGATTCCTGAAAGTACAATTTCACGGAACCCTACAGCCAAGAAACGTCGAGCTTCATCCACCACATCTTGTGGTTTACGGCTGCGTGAGTCTCCACGCGCCAAAGGCACAATACAATATGTACAATGTTGCGAACAGCCGTCCTGAACCTTGAGAACTGGGCGCGAACGCCGAAAATCAGAAACCGTAAAAAGCGGATAGGAAGCTGACTCGTTGTTTGCCTGACTCTTGCCTTTGCCAACAATCACTGTTTGATCATCCGAACGCTCAACATCTAACAATTCAAAAACATTCAATAAATCAGTTTTCCGATCAGGCGTAACAAGAGCCACAACCCCCGGTAACGCCACAAGAACAGACGCTTCTTCAGCTTCCTGAATGACACCGCAACCCGCAAGAATGATCGCAAGCTGAGGTGCTTCACGATGTAAACGACGAACGGTTTGACGTAATTCACTTACAGCCTTTGCTGTTATCGCACAAGAATTGATCAAAGCCACATCAGCATCGGCAGGATTGTCTGCTTCGCGCAAACCACAAGCAAGCCACCGTTCGCGTATAGCCTGCGTTTCATACTGATTTACTTTACAACCGAAAGTTAACATATAAAATGTGTTTAGATTCAGCTTCTTCCGTAACATACAAAAACTCTATATTTAAATGATGCCTATCTTCCTACACAACCGAAACAATCTAACCCCGTCGAGTATGGAAGACAGGCGGACGACAAGCAGTGCGCAGCAATACGCGTCGTCCGCCTGTCTTCCATACT
>CAYJFB010000008.1:31467-85280 GCA_964369685.1 uncultured Desulfovibrionaceae bacterium
TTTATTAAAAATTTTATATAAAAAAAAAAAAAAACAAAAAAAAAAACCCCGGGTTTTTTCCTCACCCCGGGCCCCCCACCCGCGGGCCCAAAAATCCCGGGGGGCCCGTTTTTTCCAAATCGCCCAGGGCGAAAGGGGGGTTCGGAGGGGGCATTGCCCCCCCGAAAAAGCTAATTATTGAAACATATTTCGATGATTTCGTAGCTCACGCGGCCGCGTGGCACATCAACGCTAATTTCGTCACCGACTTCCTTACCGAGCAGAGCCTGCCCGACAGGAGAAAGAATAGAAATACTGCCCTTGGCATAGTCCGCTTCATCAGGACCGAGCAATGTAAAGTTTCGAGTTTCTTCCGTGTCAATGTCTTCAACCGTTACGGTTGCACCGAAAATCGCCTTTTCGCCACTGAGCATCGAAAGATCAATAATGTTGAATTGATGCATTCTGGATTCAATATAGTTAATTCGCGCTTCAAGCATACCTTGGCGTTCACGAGCGGCGTCATACCCCGCATTTTCACGTAAATCGCCTTCTTCTCGAGCTTCCTTAATAGCCTGAATAACAACAGGGCGTTCCTTTTTTAAACGCTCCAATTCCTCTTCCAAAGCTTCAAAACCTTGTCTGGAAATGGGGATACTAGACATGGTATTCTCCTGAACAACGTCAAATTCCTCAAAAAAAGAGGTATGCCTTCTGCTTCTCGACAGCACAAATACACGCACAGCGCGTTGTCACAGTACACTGCGCCATCAAAAAATACAGAGAAACAATGAATGTTGAGTAAAAAAAATCCCTTTCAGATGCTTCTACAACAACCTAAACGGGTAAAAAAAAGCCTCCGCTACAGACAAAAACAATAGCGGAGCAGGACAATTGCGTCGGCAAAGAACATAATCATTTCTGCCTGCACGGTCAAGCAGTTAAACGCCTTTTTTCTTAAACCACTCAGATGAGATCAAATCATAAAAATACACAATTCAGACAGCGACATATCATGAACGCGCGCACGACAGACGGTTTCAAACTATGCATAGTCACATGATATCCAGACAAAAAGACAAAAGTGCTTCACGCGCCTTGTTTCAATAAAACAGAGCCTTGCACTTTAGCCCACAAACAGATATTGTTACAAAGATTACAGAAAAGCTTCCTCAAAAAACAGTATTCAAATACAAAAAACAATAATTCATATTGTAAGACTCTTCAACCTCGGGAGACAACACACCTCTATGTCTACACTGTTTGCAATGTTGAAACGCAGTCTTCGTGCCCTTGGACCTTTATTGATTACTGCCATTTTTCTGGGTGCAATATGGCTCCTTTACGGACAAATTCGTAAATACAGCCTCGAAGAAATCAGGCTGAGCGTTGAATTGATCCCTCTTTCACATCTGCTCCTTTCAACAGGTTTGATGATTCTCAACTACGCAATCCTTGTAGGCTACGATTGGTTGGCTATCCGCGGTATTAACAAAAAACTTTCAGCACCCAGAGTCACCTTGGTGTCTTTTGTCGGACAAGCGGTCAGTTATAACTTTGGCGCCTTGCTTGGCGGCACAACTGTACGTTATCGTTTTTACAGTGCGTGGGATTTTTCTCCTCTTGATATTGTACGCCTTGTATTGATGTTGGCAGTCACATTTTGGGTCGGTGCACTGGGACTTGTCGGAACGCTCTTTATGATTGTACCGCCCACTATACCCCCTGAATTGATGCAATACATCCCATTTGAAAGTCTACGAGGCCTTGGCGGTGCTTTGGTCTTGATCGCCGCAAGCTATCTTGTCTTGTGTTATTATATCAAAAAGCCATTGACCATTTTTGGAAAAGAATTTGCCTTTCCGCCTTTTCATATTGCCGTTGCACAAGCCATTGTGGCAGGTGCCGATCTTGTCGTTGCGGGCGCGTGTTTATATGTTCTTTTGCCAAGCGACAGCGGTATTTCTTTTCTGACTTTTTTACCAAACTACCTCATGGGTATGGTCATGGTGGTGCTTTCGCATGTGCCAGGCGGTGTTGGGGTGCTTGAAGTTGTGATCATGCATCTTACAACGATTGATCCCAAAGCTGTGTTTGCGGCCTTATTGTGCTTCAGAGTCATTTACTACTTAATCCCACTTCTTTTGGCAGCCATTCTTTTTGCCGTCTACGAAATCCATTACCAAACACGTCAGGCTTCGGGTGCTTTACATGATGTTGGACGCTGGATCCACACATTCTCTTCAACTCTGATGGCCTATGCCTTATTTGTCTGCGGTGCTTTGATTTCTGTTGCGGTCATGCTACCAACCTCGGCATCCAGACTTACAGCATTACAAAACCTTGAACCTGCCGTGGTACAAGAACTGGCTCATTTGTTGCTCACTGCTTGCGGTCTTTTAATGATGTTTTTAGCTCCAAGTTTGCGTGAGCGAAAATATATGGCTTGTCGTTGTGGAGTATGGCTTCTTGGCTTAGCTGTTCTTGGATTGTTACTTTCCTCCATGAACTGGCCTTTAGCACTTTTTTGCCTATTAATACTTTTTTGTGTCCTATCCATTCAACATCGCTGTTATCGACGCTCGTCAATATGGGCAACCCCTCTTAACAGACAATGGTTTGGAGCCATGATTTTGGTGCTTCTGGGAACAACCATGCTTGGCAATGCGCTGTTTTATGGAGACCCACAACAAGCATCTCTTCTCACTACGTTCTTTTTCTCTGAAACCCCTCTATTCATTCAAACGGCGTTGTTTGAAGGCTTTATCCTCGCCACACTGTTGATACAATATCGCCAAACAGCACCGCTACGTAAAAAACAACCCATATTAAAAAAAAATCAAAAACGCGTTCTCAAAGCTAAAAATAAAACAAAACAACATAAAAAAACAAGCTGAAAAAAATACCGCCTATGAAACACACTCTGCTTGACAACATTGCCAATCAACTCATTCTCCGTAAACTCTGCTGCGCTGTGGCAGAATCGTGTACAGGCGGTTTGCTCGGTGCTCATCTGAGTGCAAAAGAAGGGGCGTCTGCATGGTTTTGGGGCGGCATCATTGCCTACGACAACCATATCAAACAAACCCTGCTCCATGTTCCCCACACAGTATTGGCTGAACACGGTGCTGTAAGCGAGGCAGTCGCTCAACACATGGCCTTTGGGGTTTGCCGCCAGTGTAGCGTTGATGTCGGCCTATCGGTAACAGGAATCGCAGGGCCTGACGGCGGAACCATAGAAAAACCTGTCGGAACCGTATGGATTGGCCTTTGTGTTCAAGGACAAACAACAGCCTTTAAAAACCACTTCCTCGGTAACCGAGAAACCGTACGCCTTGCCGCAACAGAAAAAGCACTTATCATACTCCATAATGCCCTCCAACACTCAGACATAAAAAGGCAAACCTAATGACAACACACCCCCATGCCAAAAAAAGTCTGGGACAACATTTTTTACACAATGAGGGCGCCTGTCAACGCATTGTGGCTTTGGCACAACTCAAGCCGACAGACGCCGTACTCGAAATAGGCCCGGGACCGGGAGCCTTAACCAAACATCTCTTGGCAATCCCCCCTCGACAATATCTCTTGATTGAAAAAGACGATCACTGGGCAACACATCATGCCGCACAATGTACTGCCTATGGTGAAGTGTTGCATGCCGACGCATTGACTTTTCCTTGGACATCCCTTCAAGGCGCATGGACAATCGTCGGTAACCTTCCGTATAACGTGGCCTCGCCGCTGATTTGGGATATTGTATCGCAAACACCGGAACTCTCAAGAGCTGTGTTTATGATTCAAAAAGAAGTCGGGCAACGCTTGGCTGCCAAACCGGGCGGTCGGGACTACGGTGCATTATCTGTGTGGGTACAAAGCTATGTCGCCGTACATTGGGGCTTTGTTGTCGGTCCGGGTTCTTTTTCTCCGCCGCCCAAAGTGGATTCAGCCGTGGTGTCGTTCACGCCACTGACAGAAAAACCGCTCTGCTCACCCAAAGCTCTACAAAAAATTTTAAAAATATGCTTCCAACAGCGCCGCAAACAATTGCAAAGCATTCTGCGTAAAGCAGGCTTCTCTCAAACTTTGGACGTCTTAAATGCTCTGGGCATAGCACCCGAAGCTCGCCCAGAAACATTGACAACAAAAACCTTTCAACAACTCGCAAAAAAACTTTTTGAAGAATAAAAAAATACGAAGGCATTTGGGGGAATCTTCCCCCAAAAAAACAAAAAATTCTAAAGATCTTCAATGATATTCAAGATCTGACGCAGGTTCTTTTTACCAAAATGCACAGCCGTATCATTAATAACCATACAAGGCACACTCAATGCATTATATGTGTTTTTAAAATCAGGAAAATGTGCAATATCAATAATATTAACCGTAATATGCCTGTTCAAACTTGCTATTTTCCCTGCAGCCGTGACAACATCGGGACACATGGTACATGAAAGCGAAATAAGAATTTTAATGTCAACAGGTTTTTGTATTTTTTGAATACGTTCTTCATCCTCTGGAGCAATTTCTTGCCCCGGACCTGCAATATTATACAGCGCAAGAATAAAAGAATTAAACTCATGCCCGCCCGGCATTGCAAAAAATTTGATACCGCTTGTTGTTGCGTCATGAAAGAGAAGCTCAAGATACGGACCAAAAGCATCGGCTTGCGCTTTTACTTTTTTGCAAACAATTTTTTCGGAAATATCCTGCATTTCACCGATAAAACCGGACATTTCTTCAGCCAACGCCGATGTATCCAATACACCTTGAACGATGACATTATTTGTAAACTTTTCAAAAATAGGCAAAAGCTGTTCTTTCACATCATTACTGATAAATTCATTACCGTTTTCAACAGTTTTTGCTATCTTTTTTTCTACAGGCTTTGGTTGATTGCAGATCACTTCCAATTGCGGAATGTGCAATTTTGTATGCAAAGAAGCAATATATTTTTCAGCCGAAGTTGCAGCTATGGCTCCGTCAGAAACAGCGGTAACAACTTGGCGCAAATCTTTAATACAAACATCACCGGCAGCATAGACACCATCAATATTTGTTTTTTGTTTTTCGTCTGTAATGATATATCCGCCTTCCATGGCGAGCTTGTTATTCAGCCATGCTGTATTTGGTATATATCCTGCAAAAACAAACACGCCAAAACCGTCTTCGTGAATCTTTTCGTATTCTTCACCCGTGATATTGTTTCGCAGCACAATTTTATTTAAAGTATTTTCACCTGAAACAGACACCACTTCGGTGTTAAAAAGTACAGAAATTTTTTTGTTGTCATAAATCTGATCAGAAGTCGTTTTTGCACATGAGAATTCTTTATCGCGTACAATCATTTCAATATTGCACGCATACCGTGAAAGAAACACCCCCTCCTCCACAGCAGCAAAACCTCCGCCAACAACATACACAGGTTTATCGGTAAAAAACTCGCCGTCACATGTAGCGCAATAAGCAATACCGCGTCCGCGATACTCGTTTTCACCTTCAAAACCAAGTTGGCGTGGGGAAGCACCAAGAGCCAAAATAATACCTAATGTTTTATATTCACCCACAGTGGTTTTTATAGTTTTTATATCGCTTTCGAGATCCATGTCTAAAACTTCACACAGTTTAAACTCCGCACCAAAAGCCGCAGCTTGTTTTTGCATGTCTGAAGTCAGGCTTGTTCCGCTTGTATGAAATACACCGGGGTAATTAACAATTTCTGAGGTAATTGTGATTTGTCCGCCAAACTTTTCTTTTTCAATCACAAGGGTTTTATATTTTGCCCGTGTCATATAAAGAGCGGCAGACAAACCGGCAGGCCCGCCACCAACAATAATCATATCATAAAGATTGTCGTATTTTTCTGTCATCATATTCCACCATGGTTGTTTTTCATTGTCATCATTGCACGATTGGTTGCAAGAAATGGATTCCCCTCCCTCAATCAGTAATGATAACTTATCTCAAAACAAAACTGGCGTCAAGATTAAAAAACATACTCGTTCTCTATGCTTTAAAAAAGCAGAAAAGAACGTTAAAAAATACAAATTCGTTATTATGAAACAAAGAAAGAAAAAACGAGAACATTTCAAAAAAAGAGCCGGAAGCAATAGGAAAGAACATCTTGAAAAAACTATTGTGTATGTTAAGGAAACAGAGATATATAAATATATTTATTTAAATTTCTAAATTGATGAATTAATGCGTCATGTTTTTTACTTGCTGTCTTTTTTTGTATTTTTTATTGTAATGATGTACGTCTCTTGACACTATTATTTTGAGCAGATATAATTAAAAATGGAATATTAATTTTAATATATATTCTTCGTTTGATTAGTTAAAATATATAAAATGTATATTGCATATATTATTTATATATAAAAAAACGCTTCATGGGTTACGTTAGTGTACTTTTTGTAAACGTCTTTTGCTATATTATAGAATACATTCTTTTTACTTCTTTTCTTTTTAAGGCGGTACACCATGACAGTTATCGAAATCAACAAACCTCTTCAAGGTAACAAAACAGCCTCTAAGACAAGTTTTTCCGCCGTGCAGACAATGAATCCTCAAGAAACGATTTCTTTTCATTTTGATTTTACATCAGACGAGGTGGCTGTAAGCCGTAACGGTAATGATTTGGTGTTTACTTTTGAAAACAGCGATTCGGTTATTATACAGGATTTTTATACTTCGATTATTTCAAAAAAACCGCCTGAGTTTGTGTTTAAAGATACAATCGTCGCAAGTGATGCGTTTCTTGCGGCCATACAGGAGAACGAGTTAATGCCTGCCGCGGAACCATTGGCAACAGGCGGCCGTTTTCGCGAATATGTCAATAGCACCCTTGAAGAAGGGATCGACGCACTTGAGCATTTGAATTTGAATCGAAACAGCGATACGACACTGACCGATAATACTATGAGCCTTAGTGCTTCATCCATGGTTTCTTTGCAAACCGGTTCTATTTATTCTTATAATATGGCTGATAACTATAGCATTGTTTTTCCTGATAAAAATGCAGCGGATACGAACGATACGCTCTATGCTCAATCAAGTAATAGCCTGCTCATTGGTGACGGTACCACAAAACCTTTTTTCACTAACCTAGAACATGATACGCTCCAAGAAGTCACAACAATACTTGAAAACGATAACGATGGCGATGACATCCTTTTTGGTGAAAACGGCGATGACATTCTTTTTGGCCTTGACGGTGACGACACCCTCCAAGGCGGTGCAGGCGATGACACACTTGTCGGCGGTGCAGGCAACGATATACTCATCGGTGGTGCAGGAGATGACACACTTATCGGCAATGGCGGTGAAGATACATTCGTTGACGGCGTGGGAAACGACAAGTTTTATGGTGGCACAGGTCGTGACCTATTTAAGTTGAAAGGCGACAATATGAATATCCAAGACATCCTCGTCGACGGGGGCGGAGACGAACTGGATATCCTTTTAACCAACTCACTTGGTCAAGATGAAATTCAAGCAGAACTTGCCAAAGGCGCAAACAGCAACATCCAACAAGTCGAAATGATTGTTCTTGGCGATGTTATGGGAAATAGTGTTAATGAAGTCTTAACACAGCTTGGCTTGGGAGAAAGCAATGGTAAGCTTGTGAGTGATGGAACTCATGGAACATGGACGAGTAACAGCTTTACGCACGATTACCATACATATACTTATGATAACTCCACTGATAACATTGATGATATTGTTGCAATCACCAAAATGACTATTGAAACAACAAATGGATAACATCTTTGTTTTCTTCATATGAAGCTTGACCATAAGAGGGGTACAAACAACAATTCTTGTAACAAACTATATGTTTAAAAAATGCTATCCAAATATTTTTCAAACATATATCGATGTTGTAATACAGCAAGCGTATTTTTCAAATATACAAAAATGCCCCCCATCATTGGGCTTCGGCTCAATGGAGCTTTTGGAGCAATACCAAAGCTCCTACTACAGAATTGTTTCATTGAAGAGATTCATTCACTTTATCGCTCGGCGACTATCAACAAATCGAGCACCCCAAAAAAAGGCGTTATGTCGTATGAACATAACGCCTTACTATTCAATTTCTTTTATATTTTTAGCTCACGAGTGTTACTTTTACCCCAGAAAAAACGCTATCAATTGCCGTTGATTTGCGCGGCAGAGAGCATAGGGATTTTTTGTTCTTCAAGTGCTGCGATAGCCTGGTCTATACGGTTAAAGCGGAAGATCATCGTTGCATTTTTGCCTTCGCTTTGTACAAACGCGTACATGTACTCCACATTGACTTTTGCCTCGCGGAATACTTGCAAAATAGTATTCAAGCCGCCCGGACGATCGTCGACTTCTACAGCAACAACGTGTGTCACACCGACTGTAAAACCTGCTGCTTTTAAAAGTTCTTTGGCTTTTTCAGTTTGATCGACAATCATACGCAAAATACCAAAATCAGATGTGTCCGCCAATGAAAGTGCGCGTAAATTGATGGCATTTTCAGCCAAAACGGCGGTCACTTCGGCAAGACGCCCTGCCTTATTCTCAAGAAAAATGGAAAGCTGTTCGACTTTCATAATACTGTCCTTGATTCTATGGAGTTTAAGCAGACAACTATTTGATGCAAACGTTGTCAAACCGTGTGGTCATCATTTTTTTTCTGTTCTTTTCCGGGAGTTATGTCAATTTCATCAGGTTCGGTACCGGCTCGCTTGAAATTACGAATGGCCTTCCCGAGGCCGGCTCCGATTTCAGGCAGTTTGTTGGCTCCAAAAATCAGTACCACAACCAAAAGAATGAGCAACAGTTCCTGCATTCCAATGCCAAACATACGCACAAATCCTCTGACAAAGCCCTGGAAAACTCTGTCTTTGCGTAAAAGAGTTATATACAAGTAATCAACACATCGTATACATCATAGCCTCGAAAAATAACTCAGGTCAAGTCTTACATAAACAATATATACAAAGAAAATCATCGTCTATGATCAGCAAAACAATATTCAACTAATATAAAAACATATATAATACACTTGTCACACAAAAAAAAGAAAGATATTTTTACAAAAAAATCTCTTTAGAGCTTTTTTCATTCTTTGTTGTCGTATTCACTTGTTTGTCACACAATCCACACAAAATGATTCCATAAAGGCACAAAACTGCCATGCTTTACTTTGTATAAAAGCACATGTGAAGTTGTTCAGAATGTTTCATTTAAATGAGTGCATTTCGCCTTTTACGGTTGTTTATAAATTCAACCAGAATGACTACAAAACCAAACGTCTGCCGTATAACTTTTGTACAATATAATCCTGTGTACAAAAACTCGCATTCGTTTTTACCTCCTTTACAAAATCAATTAAAGGAGAATTGTCAGGAGAAAGCCATGCTTGAATCACCTTCTGTTCGTTTACGCCAAGCTCTTGAAGAAAACAGGCAACAACTCTGCAATGCTCGCTCAGCCTATTTGGTTGAACAACATGCAGACAGTTTTGATGAAGCCACACAAATCTCACAAGTGTATATAACAGATCAACTCGTACGTCGAGCCTATCTTCGTCACATTCAATTGGAACGTGCCGCAAAATTGGATGCGTATTCTACACACCGCAGATGTGAAGATTGTGATGAAATCATCCCTCACAGTCGCCTTGCCGCTCAACCTGAAGCCATTCGTTGTCTCTCTTGTCAAGAAGAATGGGAAGAAGCCGTTAAAAACGGACTCCATTAATTTTTTTTTGTTTTCAATTCATCTCGGACAGTTACTGAAAAAATATGTTTATAGTTTTGTAAAAAGTATTATTTTATACAAAGAAACACCAGATAACGTCGACACAAGGCGAATTTTTGCATTGTATCAGTGAAGATGAACGGACTTTGAGAAAGTGTATACAGAAATACAGGATCGAAAAGCCTGTGCAATCTGACGCAGATATAATCAAAAAAGCACGTACATCGACACCATCCAAATGCAATATATTTTTTGAGAACAAACTTTATAAAAAATAGAGGTGTTATGCCAATACGACATAACACCTCTATGTATAAAGATATTCTTATATAAAGTTTATCTTAGACCCGTTTCTTAAAAAGAGACTAAATATTCAATGGTCTAACGATAAGATTTTTCGAGAACATCAATAATATCTTGACCTTGCAAGGTATAACGACGGTCAAAATCAAGACCGACTTTATTGACAGCGAAATCTGCAACTTGAGCAAGATCTTCTTTTTTTACACCAAAGCTTGATAAGGTCACTTGATCCATACCTGTTTTAGCCATCAGTTTTTCCAAAGCCACAACAAAACTATAACCAGGCTTTGCAGGATCAGGTGTTTCACCCATCACACGACCCACATCATCAAACTCTTTAGGCAAGAAAGCGTAAACCTTTTTATAATACTCCAAAGCTACAAGAATCAATGTGGCACCATGAGGAATATTGGGGAAAAAGCCACCGAGTGCTTGACCCACAATGTGGTGTGACGTCGTGCAAGAAAGTGATTGCGTAAAACCGCACAAAAGATTTGCGGCATAAGCCATATGGCTGCGCGATTCTATATTTTTGCCATCTTCAGCCACAATAGGAAGATGTTCAGCTATTTTGGCAATGGCATCAAGAGCGAAAATGTCATTCAAACGGTTGCCGGTGTCGTTATTTACATAGCATTCGGCAGCGTGGAACAACGCATCAAGACCTTGGAACAGCGTTAATGTACGCGGCAAAGTCACCATCAATTCAGGATCAATAATAGACAGCGTGGGATAGATGGCGTCAAGAGCAAAGTCCAATTTTTCACTGGTTTCTTCGTTGGTCACCACCGCATATGGATCGGCTTCTGTACCTGTTCCTGCGGTTGTTGTAATGGTCACAATGGGGAATGCACCACACACTTCTTTGCGACCGCCTGTGCCTGTATATGCATAATCCCACAAGTCACCGGGATTAACCATCATAATGGCTGTTGCTTTTGCGGTATCAATGCTGCTTCCACCGCCAAGACCGATCATAAAATCACAGCCCTGTTCTTTTGCCAATTTCGTTGCAGTCATTACACCGAGACGTGTGGGGTTTGGGGTCACTTCATCAAAAACAACCGCATCTACACCATTTTTTTTCAGAAGTTCAATAACACGTTGTTGAATGCCGAGCTGTTCCATCAACTTGTCGCCTGTTACACACAAAAGGGCTTTTTTACCCGGTAACGCCACAGTGGCAAGCTCTTCAAGACGACCGGGGCCAAAAACAACACGCGTTGGGATGTAATAGTCGATATGTTTCATCATCGGGATGCTCCAAAAACAATGGTAAAAGATGAAAAAAAATGGATTAAAATCCTTTAAGCAGAGATAAGCAACAACAATGCCAAGTCAAAAATGCAAGCAAGCAAATCAATATAATCATATTTAATAATTAAATATTTAATAAAAAACACAAAAAAACAACACGGCCCTGAATATATAAAAAATGTCGCATTCGGATACATTACTCATGAACTCTTTTTCAAAAACGTCTCATTTTGAATCAATATAGATTCATAAACCTTGCTTATACGGTATATATAAAAAAAATCGCCTCAGCAAAAGAGAAAAATGAAAACACACTTGCTAAACAGAGATCCACTGCCTATATATACATTATGTGTTATCATATTAAAATATCTTTACACGATAAAAATGAGCATTTTTTGCCATATTATCGTGTCAAAATAGAACATATGAAAAAATACACATGAAAATCGTGTCAAAATGACTCACAAAAGAAAAAATGATTTTCTTTTCATAGAAAACCTTCTTTTACACTGTGAAAAAACGCTAGCAATATTCTTTTTATTTTAAGATAGTTACAATATTTTATTGATTTGTTGCACCCGAAATGTGGCACTGGCATATATTTTGATAACTTGGTAATGACTGTTTGTTTTATTCTAAACAGGCAGCCTGTGTTTCAAACGTACGATGAGCGAGCATTCTACAATACAATCTGACCCAATTTGAAACACAGAAAGATGCAGACCACGAATTTTTTAAGGAGTTTGATCATGATAAAAATGCATGGTGTAACAATGGTGATGGCAACACCTTTTAAAGCCGATCAATCTATTGATTTTGACGGTGTCAAACACAATATCGAGCGCTATATAGAAGCCGGTGTACACGCCGTCATGGTTGCCGGAGCCCTTGGCGAATACCTCACCATGACCTTGGATGAACGGAAAGAATTGACCGCCTTTGTCGCAAAAGCGATCAACGGACGCATTCCTTTCCTCGTCGGAACCACAGCACACCGCACAAGCCAAGTCATCGAATTGACCAACCATGCCGGTGAACACGGTGCTATTGGTGTGATGATCTTACCTCCTCCGGGAACCGGTCTTTTGGACGACGAAATTTTTAACTTCTATAAAGAAGTGACCGCCAACATCAACGTGCCTGTCATGCTCTATAACAACCCCGGTAGTTCAGGCATGGATATGCAACACGATATGATTGCGCGTCTTGTTGAACTGCCCCATGTCGAAGCGATTAAAGAAGCCTCGGGCGATGTCAAACGCATCACTCGTATGACCGCAGAATTTCCCAACCTGACCGTGTTCTGTGGCTGGGAAGACATGCATCATGAATCCTTCCTTGCAGGCGCCAAAGGATGGGTTTGTATGGGTGCCAACTTCGCTCCCATTATGACACGCTCACTCTTTGAGCTTGTCGAAAACGGCAACCTGGAAGATGCGCGTAACCTGACCTATACCTATAACCCACTCGCCAGATATATGGAAAATGCAGGGAAAATTACCCAAACAGTTAAATATATCATGGATAAAAATGGACTTGTCGGCGGCTTTGTGCGTGAACCGCGTTCTCCTCTCACAGAGCAAGAAAAAGCGGCTATCGATGCCATTTTAGCTGAAGTTAAGCCTTACTAAAAACTGAAAAGTACACAAGACTTTTTGTTATATACGTTTGTCAGAGACAAACACGGTCTTTGACAAACGAAATAACGTCTTGAAAGATGGACTTCACAAATTCTAAGCCATCGGATAGCTTTATAAACCGCTTTTTTCACGGAGCTGACTCATGCAAAGCATTATTGTTGACACCCTTCCGCCGGCTCTCGGCCCGTATTGTCATGCCTGCAGAACAGGCAATTTACTTTTTGTTTCCGGCCAAGTTCCCGTGCATCCCCAAACAGGTGATGTTGTCGGCGAAAACATGACCGAACAAACACACCAAACCATGCAAAATCTTGCCGCGGTGTTGAAACACTGTGGGCTGGGATTTGAACACATCGTGAAAACCACCGTATTTATTAACGACATGAATGCCTTTGCCGACATGAATGCCGTCTATGCCGAATATATGGGTGATCATAAGCCGGCTCGTGCCTGTGTTGAAATTTCGCGTATCGCCAAAGACATGAAAGTTGAAATCGAAGCCATTGCAGAATTTCCCGCATAATAAAAAACCTGTAAAGATTGCTACCTGTTCATAGCTACCGCAAACAAACTTTCATGACCCGACAGACATTTTTTATAAGGACTTTACAAAAGATGAAAGAAGTACAACGCTTTCCGGTGAAATCCGGCGACCTCGGTTGGTTTGAAGATTCCACATGCAAAAACCACGCGTTCTCAGACATCGCCACTCTCAAAGACAGCTATGATTATGTTATTGTCGGTGCAGGGTTTGCCGGTGTCAACGCTGCGTTTCGCTTAGCAGAGCTTTGCCCCAAAGCAAGTATCGCTGTTTTTGATGCCCTGAAAATAGGTATGAGTGACAGTGGACGTAATGCAGGTTTTTTAATTGATGTGCCCCACAGCTTCGGTGAACCGGGCATCACCGATGACGAACACAGAATGCGTCTGCATTTGAATAACATCGTCATTAACAGAATGCGCAACGTCATAAAAGAGAATAAACTCCAATGCGATTGGCAAGAATCGGGAAAATATCTTGCGACCCGTGAATCAAGCTATGTGAAAAACCTTGAAGGTGCTGCCCGTGTACTTGATATGTTGGGCGCACCATATCAAATGTTACAAAAACAAAGCCTCCCCGAACACTTTGGTACCGACTATTATATTCAAGCACTCTACACCAACGGTACTGTGTTGATAAATCCGGCCGATGTCGTGCGTTCTTTGGCGACGGCATTGCCCAAAAACGTATCTGTATTTGAAGAAACCCCCGTGTTGCAAGTACTTGAAGGCTCCCCCGCTCAGGTTCGTTTGCGCAACGGAAAAACAATAAAAACAGACAAAGTCTTCATCCTTGCCAGTGTCTTTGCCGAAGAATTCGGTGCATGCAAAAGCCGTCTTATTTCTGTTAATTCTTTTGGTGCTTTTTCACGTGTCCTGACAGACAATGAAATGAAAGAATTTGCAGGCATCAAGCCGTGGGGTTGTACCTCGGGACACCCTGCTGGCACAACCGTGCGCCTGACAACCACCAATCGTATCTTTGTGCGTAACGGCTTCACCTTCTCTGCATCGCTTTGTACTTCGCCGCAACGCTTGCACTACGCACGCAAAAAATTACGTAAAGCTTTTGAAGCGCGTTTTCCTGCACTCAAGCACGTCAATTTTGAATATCTCTACGGTGGCATGATCCCCATGACACTCAACGGGGAATCCTTCTTTACCAAATTAAATAACAACGTCTATGCCGCTTCGGTCGGTGACGGAGCAGGACTCACGCGCAGTTCCATGCTCGGTGTGTACCTTACCGAATGGGCCTGCGGTGTCGACAGCCCCGAACTCGCCTATTTGCAAAAAACCACAAACCCCAATTGGGTTCCGCCAAAAATCTTCAGTACTCTTGGTGCCAGTGTACGACTTGCCTTTGAAGAAGTGATGGCCAAAGGCGATATCTAATCCCTCATAAGGGGGTGCATGTTTTTTTGTGTACCTCCTTTTCTTATTTATATGGTTATGGGTACCTTTTTAAAATGCGCCTTTTGTCTTGCTGTGAGTTTTTAAAAGGTCTGAAATAAAATACATTATCAAGCACCCTGTTTGAAGGAGATTACAAATGACAAATCAAGCTACCATCCAACAAATTCATGACGCAACCATGCAAGTCCTCAATAAGACAGGTATTGCTTTTTTGAATGACACGATCATCGAAAAAGCCAAAGCCTATGGTTTGCGGACGGATGGCTATCGGGTGTTCTTCACTGAAGAAGAACTCATGACGTTGATTGGTAAAGCTCCCGATGTTTTTAAACTCAGTGCCCGTAACCCCAAGTATGATATGACTGTCGGCGGCGACCATATCAATTTTGTGTCTGCAACGTGTGGTTTTCCTTATGTCTGCACACCTGAAGGCGAACGTCCGGCAGTATATGATGACTTTATTACCTTCTTAAAATTGAATCAACAGTCTCCATATTATAATGTCAACGGTGGCGTTATGGTTACGCCAAACGACTCAAAAGACGTTGAAATCTATCCCACCATGTTGCTTTCAACCGTATTATATTCCGATAAAGTCATTTTTGGCGGTATCGGCGGCGAATACGAAGCTCTACATACCATGAATATGTTAAAAATTCTTTTTGGTGAAAAAGAACTCCAAGAAGCTTCACGCGCCATAACCATCATCAGCAGTGCCTCTCCCTTACAATTTGACGGGAAAATGCTTGAAACCATGATCCATTATGTGGAAAACGGACAAGCCATTATTGTTGCTCCCGCTGTTATGGCAGGCACGAGCGGCCCTGTGACCATGGCAGGTACCATTGTTGTCTCCAATGCCGAAAGCCTCGCAGGTATCGCCATTTCACAAATTTTGAAACCCGGTACACCGGCAATCTACGGTTCCGCAACAGCACTTTCTGATTTACGCAATGGCAGCTTCTGCATCGGGTCGGCAGAATCTGCTCTGGCAATCAAATATTGTACAAAACTTGCCAAATTCTACAAACTGCCTTGCCGTGGCGGCGGTACCCTGACCGACTCCAGAATCAATAATATCCAAGCCGGCTATGAAGGCATGATGTGCCTGATGGCTGCTGCCAGCAACCGTATGAACTTTATGTTGCACAGTGCAGGCGCACTTGGCAGTTATCGTTCCATGTCTTTTGAAAAATATATTGTGGACCTTGAAATTACAGGTATGGTTAAAACCTATGCCGACGATATTTTGGTTAATGAGGAAACCTTGGCTGTTGACGTGATTAATGAAGTCGGCCCCGCAGGCGAATTTTTAACCCATGAGCACACCCTCATGAATTTCCGTGACAGTGTGTTTATCACTGATTTGGCAGTGCGCGGAACCGCAACCGCCGAAGAATCCGATGCTGTTTACAATGCCAATATAACTACAAAAATGCAAAATATGCTCGACAGTTATGTCAAACCAGATTTAGATCAACAGATTGTTAAACAATTGGCCGCCTATCTTGAAAAAATTGGCCATGAAGTTCGTCTTGTATAAAGATTGCTGTTAACACGTATAGCCTCCTTGTGAGGCTATACAGACTATGGGATATACGAGAGAGTTTATCACAAAGATACACATCGCTCGGTTGGTTATGAACATCAAAATACTTTTTAAGGGAGTAACTTGTGGAAAAAAAAAGTAAAATACTTCTTGAACCATTGGCCTTCTATCCTGCAGTAACCTTACTTGCACTTTTTATTGGGTATGGCCTTATTTCACCGAGCGGTTTAGGCAACACTCTTGAGTTTTTGTTGGTGGGTATTTCTGAAAATTTTGGTTCCTTGTTTATGTTGGCAACCTTGGCTACCTTCTTTTTCTTACTTGTAATCATGTGTTCCAAATTTGGTGACATTCGTATCGGCGGCAAAGACGCAAAACCTGATTTTAGCTATTGGACATGGTTCAGTATTTGTCTATGTTCCAGTATCGGTGCGGGAATTTTGTTTTGGGGGCTTGGCGAACCTTTGTATCACTATGCAACGCCTCCGCAAGCCTCGGGCTTAGAACCGTTCACTCGTGAATCAGCCATTTGGGGTATTTCACAAACGGCCTATCACTGGACGATCATGCAATATGCACCGTACACTTTGGGCGGTTTGTCCATTGCTGTTTCTGCCTATAATTCCGATCGTTTCAGCATTGCCAACACCCTTGAAGGACTTTTGGGCGCTGCTCGTGCACATGGTCCTATCGGTCAGCTTGCCAACGGTATTTCCATGTTTTGTTTGTGCGGCTCGTTGGGTTGTGTATCTGCGTTGGTTATTTTACAAGTCGGCGCGGGCTTCAATGTTATTTTTGGCGTGCCTGAAAACTCTGTTACATGGTTTATCATTATTGCCTGTTTGATGGGTGGTTTTATCACTTCTTGTGTGCTCGGCTTGAAACGTGGCATGAAAATTCTGAGTGACTATAACGCCAAGTTGTATCTCATTTTGCTTGGCTATATTTTTATTGTCGGCCCGACGGCCTTCATTGCCGATATGGTTACAACAGTCTTTGGTGATTATTTGACAACCTTCTGGACACGCGCCACCATCACCAACGCCATGACCACCGACCAATGGCCCATGAACTGGACTGTTATGTACTGGGCATCATACTTTGTTGCCGCACCGTTTATTGGTATGTTCTTTGCTCGTTTGGCAAAAGGACGCACCTTGCGGCAGTTTATTTTGGTTTCCATGGTTGCTCCGTCTATCTTTGCCTTTTTGTGGACAACCACATTCGGTAGCCTTTCCATGTATCTGCAATCAAATAATATCGTTGACATTTGGGCAAATATTGATTCGCTTGGTATGCAACATACCGTCTTCAACTTGTTGAAAACATTGCCCCTCGGAACCATCGTTGCCTTCTTCTTCTTGGCAGCACTTATTGCTTCATACATCACGTATGCTGACCCCATTTCTTCGGTACTTGCCAGCATGAGTAGCCGTTATATGAACATTGAACAAGAGCCCCCGGTTCCCTTAAAAATACTCTGGGGACTCGGTCTTGGAACCATGGGATATATCTTGGTTGCCAGCGGTGGCCTGACAAGCGTACGCGGACTCTTTACCGTTGTGGGCTTCCCCGTACTGTTCATTATGTTCTTTACAACCTACTCAACATGTATTGTCCTGCGTAAGCAATACAAAGAACAATTCCCAACAGCTGACTAACAATTTTTTGTTGTAACTTTTTTTAAACAAGCTTGATTTTAATGCTTGTCACTTTACTTAGAATGACAAGACATGCAAAGCCGTTTGAACTGCGGCGTATGAACAAAGCACAGCCTTTGAATACGCCGCAGGATCAGATGTACGACTTCATAAAGGATTGAGGAAAGCTTCGCCCCGTAAGATTCTCCCCCTCAAAAACAGAAAAGCCAATCTAAAAACACGCTAATGTTGTATGCAACCGGGGCCACGTAAACGGCTACGGCCACCTTCAAGAGGTTCTACACTGATTTGTGTCGAAATACGACTTTTTAAACCTTGAACATGAGAAATCACACCAATCATTTTGCCTTCATGCCGTAAATCTGACAGCGTATGCAAAGCCGTTTCTAAACTGTCCTCATCAAGCGTTCCAAACCCTTCATCAAGAAACAACGAATCCACACGCACCGTACGACTCGACATCCTCGACAATCCCAAAGCTAAAGCCAAACTGACTAAAAAACTTTCACCGCCTGAAAGATTTTTAGTGCTTCTGGCAACCCCTCCCTGATACGCATCAACAACATTCAAACTGAGCGGTTCATTCAATTCACGCTGTAAGACATAACGATCTGTCATACCATGCAAAGCTCTATTGGCATGCGCAACAACACACTCAAACGTCAACCCTTGCGCAAACGCACAAAATTTTTGTCCATTCGCAGACCCAATCAATTCACAAAGATTAGCCCAACGTTGTGCTTCTTGCTGTAAGGCATCAAGTGCTGCCAGATGCTGTTGGTGTTGTTGTCGGTGTTGTTCATCTAAAAACAACTTTTGTCGCAGCACACCAAGCTCTTGTAACAATTCAGTACGTTCAGACTCCAAAATAGCTTGTTTATTCGCAATATCTGTACCCAAATCATCTGTCTGGGGTTTTCTTTGTTGTAGCTTTTCTCTTTGTTCTGAATATTCTTGCTTATTGGCAAGAATGACGACCCGTTCTTGATCCAATTGCTGAGTGTGAAGTTGTAACGCTGTAAACCGTTCTTGCGTCATGCGAGCGTTCAAAAATGCTTGCTCATCAACAAAATGCACATCATAAAAAGCCTGTAAACAAGATTTTTCACGAGATTGAAGTAATACGGCACGTTGTGCGTATTCTTGTTCCAGTTCATGTAAACGCTTTTGTAGATTATTGTTCTGTTGTATGGTTTGCACATAATGAGTATGAGCTGCGCTATATTTATTTTCTTGTTCTGACAAACGCGTTTTAAAAAAAAGTTTACAACTATCTATACTTTGAAAAAGTGTACCGATAAGAGCAGTAAGTGTATGACACAAGATTTTTCTTGTGTCATGCAGTGCTGTCAATTCTGAATGTATTTGTTTTAATTCTGCAGAACAACGTATTATTTCGCTTTGAACAGCCATACAACGCGCCGCATGTTCATCTGTTTGCGCTTTGCATTCCAATATTTTTTTTTCTTGTAAAATATATTCTTGTTTTGTTTCTTGCCAAAGACGCTTGCGTTCTTCCAAGCCATGCAAACACCCTTTAGCCACAGATGGTGTCAACGTCTGCAATGAAAGAGAAACAAAAGGCGCACTTAAAGCAACCAAATGTTCACACACGACCAGTTCCCGTTTTTCCAGTGCGTTCAATTCATCTCGTAAACGCAACGATTCTTTATTTTCGTGGCGCAGTTCTTGTTTATTGCGTTCTATCAAAAGCAAAATATTTGCTTCGGTTGCGCGTTCGGTATTGAGTGTTGTACGTTGTGCGTTCACACGTTGAACAAGCTCTTCCAACCGGATAAGGTGCTTTTGTACAAGATTAAAGCGTTCTTGTTCTGCCACGCAAAAAGATTCTACAGATTGAAGTGCTGTTTCGTGTTCTTTCAACGCAAGAGGTTGTGCCAGTTGTCGAATTTCTTCTTTTTGACGAACAATATCGTTGACAAGCTGTTGTCGTGTTTCTTCATGCAGACGCTGTTCATGTTGCAAAGCGGCTTCAGTTTTTTTTAATTCATGGCATTCTGCCAGTATACGACGCGTTTTTTCTTGTGCATCGAGCCATTGCCGACGAGCGTGTTCAAGTTGTGGCAAAGGCTTATGAATTATAAAAGGGTGTTCTACAGAACCGCATAAAGGACAAGGAAGACCGTCTTGCAAAAGGTGACGTTGTGCTTCCAACCCGGCTATACGTTCATGCAGAGCCACATGTTCCGCACACAACATTTCTTCCTTGGCAACGTATTCATGTCGTTCTTGCGCACGGGAAAGCGTTTCATTAACTAGAGTTATTTGCTCTTGATTCTTGTGTATTTTCTGTAAACAGGTTGTGTGTTGAACAACAACACGTTCATGCGATCGCAACATATCCAAAAGACGCAATGCGGCATTGACTGTATTGCGTTGTTGCTCGACTTGTTCCCGCCATGACCGAAGCTCCCTTTCCTGCAACACGCTATTCAACTGTTTTTCTGTTTCGACAACACGCTGTGTAACATCGATAATGTGTTTTTTTACGACTTTCGCTTCAAGCAATACAGTTCGCAAATCTTTTGCTGTGGCATCACGTTGATTTTGCAAAAGGGTGTCTTCTTTTGTCAGTCGTTGACGATCATCATGCAACACACACAAGGCATCTACCCGACTCTGAATCAACGGCAAAGCGTCATCTAAAAGCGCGTCAACGGCACGATCATGTAGAGCTTGAGATAAGCCATTCAGTTTGAATTCTGTTTCTTTTACCGTCTTTTCATGGCGTTGCTGTTGTTCAATGAGTTCTTTTTGTCGACGTTGCGTCACGATGAGAAGATTATTGAGTGTTTGGGCTTGTGTTTCTTTTTCTGTCAGACGCACATCCAGTTCTTGAATTTGTTGGATATATGGTTCGGCATTTTCTTGACAAGACTTTTCTTTTTCGAGTGCTGACAACGCGTCTTTTTCTGCTGCTTCGGCAACGCAACACGCATGTTCTGCAATGGGTAACGCGTTCTTTTCTTCAATAAGCTGTTTCGTTGTGTTGGCTTGTGCCTCTCTTAATGCTAAAACCGTTGAATACACGCCTTCTACCAAAAGTGCACGACTTGCTTGTTCCAAGGCATGACGATCTGTTGCGAAACGTTGATTTCTTTCTTCCCATTCATGTAAACGCGTTCTGTTTTCTTGCTCCAATGTTTGCAAACGCATTTCTTCATGGAGCCAAGCCGCTTGTGTACGCAGTTTTTGCAGTGCTTCTGCAAACGCGGTATCGCGTATCAATATTTGCTCAAGTTTTTCATGTGTTGCAACACGTTCTTCTTCGGACAAAAGTTGTACAATGTTGAGTTCTTTACGACAATCATCCAAGCTTTTTTGTGCAGCAACAGCTCGAATATATGCGTGTTTTGAAATCTCGCTATACAGTTCTGTTCCCGTGATTTGTTCTAACAGCGCCGAACGCTCGGCCGTATTCGCATGCAAAAATGCGGCAAATCCGCCTTGCGCAAGTAATATCGCACGCGTAAAACGGTCAAAGGTCATGCCTGTAAGCGTTTCAACCTGTGTGCTTGTCGCGCGCAACCCTTTCCCGAGAAGAGTACCTTCTTCCATATCGGAGAGTTCATGTTGAGGCGCTTGCAAGTTTCCATGAGCGCGATTCCCTGCCCGCCGTTGGCTCCAACGACAACGAAACGCGCCTTTTGTTGTTTCAAAATCCACTTCTGCCCAACATTCACTTGTGTGGCGAGACATGATTTCATTTACAGTCTGAGAAATATGCCTAAGGCGTGGTGTTCGGCCATACAAAGCCAAACAGACCGCATCAAGAACGGTACTCTTCCCCGCGCCTGTCGGCCCTGTAATGACAAAAAGTCCCTCAGAAATATACGCAGGATCAGTGAGATCTATACTCCATTCACCGACAAGAGCATTCAAATTTTTAAAACGCAAGTGAGTTATTCGCACACGTTGCCTGCCATTGCAAAGTGATCAAAACCACCACTCAAAGGCATACCATGCAAACGCAATCCCGGTGTCTGAGTGACAATCCCCAACTCTTGAATATTTGACAAATGTCTCTGTAAAATGGGCCAAAAAGACGGTTCACACGTACCTAAAAGGGCATAGTCTTCTCCGCCCACAAACACCTCATAAACAGGATCAAGAGCCTCATTCACAGCCCAACGCCGACATTCTTGTGGGATTTCAGGCACCGATAAATCCGCACCATACGTGCCGATAAGACGCGGAATATCACGCAACAACCCGTCAGAAACATCCATCAAGCCAACTCGAGCATTATATGTCTCTTGCAAAGTTTTCAGCTCAAGCCCTGCTTCTATAAGCGGTAACGGACACAAATGGGCTGCGCACGCTTCAGGAAACAAAGTGAGTGCGTCTTTACGTCCCAACGTTTCCAATGCCGCAAATCCTGTTCGTGAAAGCCCCACCTCTCCCAACAAAAAAAGTCGATCATCGACGCTGCAAGACCTACGCTGTAAAAGTCCTTTTTCTGCATCACCAAAAACAGTAATACACAAATGCAATTTTTCGGATTTGGAAAGATCACCGCCTGTCAGCGGAATATCTACAGCTTGAGCAAGACTTGCCATGCCTGTAAAAAGTCCGTTGACTAAGGTTTCGTCAGCATCATTGGGCAATCCCAACCCCAATGAAAAACCAATAGGAGAAGCACCGCACGCCGCAAGATCACTGAGATTGACTGCCAAAGCCTTCCAACCGACTTCTTCAATGGTAAAAGTCGAACGTCGAAAATGAACGTCTTCCATAAAAAGATCCGTGCTGACACAGACAGCACTCGGTGTTGCTACAACACAACAATCATCACCGCGCCCGACTCGCAACCGAGCGGCAGAAGACGGAAAATGGCGATCAATAATCGCCAAAACATGCTCTTCAGACCTCAGTGACATACATCCCCCATGATAGTTCATTTTCCTTATGAATACAAAAATTCTCAGCGCACCTTGAACTGTAGAACACGCAAAAACACGATCATGCATGATCAAGTAGAAACAATGTTTTTTCACGTTTTGCGTGCTCTGCAGGATCCAAATATTCTGGGGAAGTTTCGCCTCGTAGGCATTATCTCCCCAGAAAAAATCACAATCTACATGGTCGTTTAAGGATGTACAGTGATGATGTACGCGTTGTCAGGGGACAAATATTTTTTTACAACATCACGTATTCCTTCGGGAGTCACTTTTGCTGCGTGCTCCAGTTCTTTTTTTGCAAAATCAAGCGGACGATCTTCAATCAACAGCGTTGCGGCTTCTGCAGAACGTGCTCCAAGACTTTGCATGGCACGATAATATTGATTTTCAAGCTGATTATAACCACGTTGCAAATCGGCCTTTGGTAACAGATTGTTATGCAAATCAGTAATAATTTCAACAAAGCCTGTTTTTGCTTGTTCCAACTGTTCAGGACTTGTACCTATATAAAAGGCCATATACCCTAAATCGTCACTTTGTGCGTTAAATACTGTAACAGTATAACCAAGGCCTTGTTCATCACGCAGTTTACTGAATAATGGACCGCCCATACCGTCCAAAGCACTTTGTGTCATCTGCAAGGCCGGCGTGTCCGGACTGGTTTGCGGCGCAGTCTTAAACAATAACAACAAGTGTGCCTGTTGCCTGTCTTGCAATATGAGCTCCAGTGTTTTCTTTGTTGTCCATGTCGGCACTGGAATGTTTACTTTATGCTCTGTCGGCACAGGCAACGTTTTGGCGAAAGCCAATACAGTTTCCTTATCAAAATCACCAGAAACAGCAAGAACCCACGGTCTGACTTTTTGACGATCCCAAAACCCGCGAACTTGCTCACGCTTCATTTTTTCAAGACCGTCAATGCTGCCGAGACTTTCATAACCATATACCGAGTCAGGAAACAAAAAAGGAGACAATTTGCGAAACGCCAAACCCAACGGTTGATCTTCCACAGATTTGATGGTTGATATTTGGCTTTGTTGTTCACGCAAAAAATCTTCCGTATTAAAAGCAGGCGCCTGAATGATCTCACTAAAAAGCGGTAACAATTCACCCATAAAACGCGTCGCCCCATCAAGTCCCACGCGGAATGTACGCCGAGTGCTCGCAGCACCAAAACCTGCGGCACGATCACTAAAAAAGCGTTGAATGGCTGCATTATCCAATGTTGCCGTTCCTGTTGCCAATGTGCTGGCGGTCAGTACAGCAAGCCCCTGCTCTTGGGGATTTAACAACGCTTCACCACCTGAAAAAACAAGCTCCATTGAAAAATACGGTCGTGTCGTGTCTGAAATAAAAACAACACTCCGTCCCTTTCCAAGATCTATACGTTCTGTGGTGCCTTTCATTACTTGCATATCTGACTGCTGTGTGGCTTCGGCCGGCCATTGTTCCTGTAAAACAGAAGCCAAGGTCGCAGCACGCGTTACAGACGTTGCGCTTTCAGGTTCCAAAGCCACAACCGCAAGCCGTGCGGGATTCAACCACTCTGTAATGACTTCTTCTATCGCCTGACCGTCAACTGCTTGTGCCGCCTGAACAGCATTCAGTTCACCCTGTTCTCCACCAAGGAAAAAGCTAAAATAACTCAAATTGGAAGCTAAAGAAGGTAACGTTTCTTTCGCTCGATAAAGTGAATCAACCAAATTTACTTTGGCACGCTCGCGTTCTTGTTCAGTAAACCGCGCGCCGTTGAGTTGTTGCAAATCTTTGCTCAATGCTTTCCAAAAAACATCCAAGTTCTTGGCGTCAAGCTCGGCCGTAATCAAAAAAATACCCACACGCTCAAAAGCAATGTTTGCAGCGCTGATTGAATCCACCAATTGGCGTTCATTTTTATACGTTCGATAAAGATAACCGGTTTCATCGCCACCAAGCATATACGCCAAAACATCCAGCGGTGTAGAATCAAAATCAGTAAAACCGGGAACAGGAAGCGTCAACGCCAAGTACACTTTATTCCAAGGGCCTGTTTGAACCGTCACGTTTGCTTGGCCTACATGCTGCTTTAATGAAGCGATATCAACAGGCTGAACCATCTTTAACGGTTGCTTGTTTGTGTATGCACCAAAAAGACGTTCGGCTTCATCGAATACTTCAGCGGCATCAATGTCGCCGACGACAACCAGTTGCATATTGTTTGGTTGGTAATAGGTTTGGATATAGTCTTTAATATCCTGAACGGTAAAAGATTTTACTGTTTCTTCATAGCCGATAATAGGATGCCCATACGGTGTGCCTTGTAACAATGCTGTTTGTGCCAATTTAAAAAGGCGTCCGTGCGGGCTGTCTTCACCGCGTTGTAATTCGGCAAGCACGACCTGTTTTTCCGATTCCAACTCAACGGCATCAATTGTGGCATGAAAAGCCATATCTCGCACAACATCGATGCCAAGACGCCATTCTCTTGCCGGCAAATCCACAATATATTGTGTATAATCAAAGCCGGTTCCCGCGTTGAGATAACCACCTGCCGCTTCAACAACACGACTGATTTCACCTTTTGGACGTGTCGTTGTGCCTTTAAAAACCATGTGTTCAAGCACATGACTGATGCCCGCTTGTTTTGGCGTTTCGTAAGCTGAACCGGCATGTACCATCAGCCGAGTCGAAACCATCGGAAAACGTCGATCGGTTTTGACAATGACTCGCAATCCGTTGGTAAGTTGAATCGTTTCAGTGTCTTTCATCATGATTTCGTTGTTTTGTCCTTCATTATCCGCAACGAACGTCATATTGCTCGTGGCCTGTGCCGTAGATGCATACAAACATATGAAAAATAAAACACAACATGTGCTCCATAACCGCATAATATGTATCTCCTTTTTATCTTGTACTGAGGTCTATAAAAACGTTCTATGGTTTTGGGACGGCCTTTACTGATGCCGTATTTTCAAATGCGGCATAAACAACACCCAATAACACAAAAGCTCCGCCAAGAAGTTGATTAAGCGTGAGCTTTTCACCCAAAAAGACTGCGGCTTCCAATGTGCTGAAAAGCGGCATGGTATAAAAAATCAATCCTGCACGCATAGTACCGATGCGTGTCAGCGCAATCCCCCAACCAACAAAAGCAAAAATTGATTGAAAAATACCCATATAAACAATAGCCAATATATTCTGTGTCGTAAATACAGACACATTCAAAAAGCTCATTTCCCACAACGCAAAAGGCGTCAGAAAAAATAGCCCTATCATAATACTGAGTTGTAAAAAGACAAGATTAGAAATATTGACAGGCTTAAAAGCCATGAGCGTTGAATATAAAGCAAAAGTAATCGCTGACAAAAGCATCCAAAAATCACCGACAACAAATTGAAACTGTGTAAAAGTACTTATTGTACCGTTCGACAGTAAAATAAGAATGCCAAAGAAAGCCCCGCTTAAACCAAATATTTGTCTGAATGTTGTGTGTGCGTTAAGAAGAATGACAGAAAAGAGCGCCATAAAAATCGGTCCCGTAGTCCCGATAAGCGCCATATCAATGGCCGAAGCGGTTTCAGCTGCTTTATAAACCATGCTATTAAAAATAGCTATACCAAAAAGTCCTTGTAAAAAAACGAATCCCCATTCACGTTTTGAGAGTTTTACTTGTTGAAACAGTTCCTTCAAAGTGAAAGGCAATAAAACAATAAACGCCACAAACCAACGGCTGAAAGAAATCACTGTCGGTGGTATCTCTCCTGCCAAAACGCTTGCAATAATGACATTAAAACTCCAAAAAAACACCGCAACAAGAGCGATAAGATAACCATTTTTTTTTACACTGTCTTGTAGAGTCATAAAAGCCTCGTCAGATAAAAAGATTGTAACAAAAAACACTCATGGCGTTTTAAACAACAAAGGAATGCCTTATGCGGTGTAAATCGCTTGAGGGAAGATCCTTGATGTTACATATTTTTATCCTTCAGTGGCAACGTTATTATTGAAAAAAATCATTAAACCAACGTATTATTTTTTAACTGAAGATATAAATTGAACGTGTCACAGTCACACTCTTTTCAAAGATCATTTTGAAATTCTTTACAGTGATAGAGAGATTGCGTATTCTTTGCAAAGTACAAATTGTATATCAATCAATAAAGATCAACCTCAAGGAGTCCTGATATGGGCAAATCTTCAGTATATTTTACAGATATGCGATGTAAAGTGGGCACAAGCCTACAAACAAAACTCGAAAAATTGATCCGCAAAGCCGGTATTGAGACCATTTCCATGGATGGCAAATATGTGGCAATCAAAATTCACTTCGGTGAACCTGGCAATCTTTCTTTTTTGCGTCCAAACTTTGCAAAAACAGTCGTTGACATTGTAAAAAGTCAACACGGCATGCCCTTTTTGACAGACTGTAACACCCTCTATGTTGGACGCCGTAAAGACGCACTCGAACACATCACGTCTGCCTATGAAAACGGTTATTCGCCCTTTTCTACAGGCTGCCATATTTTGATTGGCGACGGTCTTAAAGGTACAGATGATGTTGATGTGCCGTTACAAAACACAACCTATTGTAAAAGTGCAAAAATCGGCCGTGCTGTGATGGATGCCGATATTGTGATTTCATTGAACCATTTTAAGGGGCATGAAATGACAGGTTTTGGCGGAGCCATTAAAAACCTTGGTATGGGATGCGGCAGCCGTGCGGGAAAAATGGCTATGCATTGCGACGGCAAACCCACTGTCAATGAAGATAAATGTCGTAGTTGCAGTGTGTGTATGAAATTCTGTGCACATGAAGCCATTGCTTTTACCGAACAAAAAAAAGCAAACATCAATCATGAACGCTGTGTCGGTTGCGGACGTTGCATCGGCAGTTGTAATTTCGACGCCATAGCAAGCCCCTTTGATGCCAACAGCGACAGCCTCAACTGTCGTATGGCAGAATACGCTTTGGCTGTTATTGCGGGACGCCCACATTTTCATATCAGCATCGTGAACCAAGTTTCACCCTATTGTGATTGTCATAGCGAAAACGACGCCGCCGTTGTGCCCGACATAGGGATGTTTGCTTCTTTTGATCCCGTGGCTTTGGATAAAGCGTGTATTGATGCCGTCAATGCCGCGCCTGCCATCGGATCAAGCATCATGCATGATTGCGGTTGCGCACACGGTCAACAAGGTGACCACTTTAAAGCGATTCACCCCACAACCAACTGGCGCAGTCAAATCGCCCATGCTGAACAAATAGGCCTCGGCAACGGCGACTACGAACTCATTACATTATAAATGATGCTTTTTGCTCTTTTTGAAAAGACACTATAGATCAAGAAAAGAGACAAGCCCTATAAACCTTGTCTCTTTTTCAAAAAATAAACAATAATAAACCATTTCGTATGATAAGGAAAGGTCTTATGCAGCCTGTTTTGCAACGCCATGCAACGGTCATCACCTGTCATGCCCAGGCTGATTGGGACGCTTTTGCATCCATGATTGGCTTATCAGAGCTCTATCCTGATGCAGTGATGATTTATCCGGGCAGCATTGAACACTCATTATCACAATTTTATCAGGAAACAGCGATACATCTGTTTCATTTTGTTTCTTTAAAAGAGTTGGATTTTGATGCGGTAGAATGTGTTGTCATTGCCGATACCCGTCAAAAAAATCGATTGCGTCATATATGGCCGTTGCTTGAACGCTATGAAACGACAACAAACGATACCGGACAAAGCAGCATCTCAGCAAAACCATATGAACTGCACATTTGGGATCATCACCCCGAAGCCGATCCCAATCTGGTACCTACATTCAGTTGTATTGATGAACGTATCGGTTCGACTTGTACGTTGGTTTGTCAAGCATTTGAGGCGCGGCAACAAAAAATAAATTGTTTTGTGGCAACCATTCTTGGTGTCGGCTTGTATGCCGATACAGGCAATTTAAGTTATGTATCCACTTCTTATGCCGATTTTATGGCTGCTGCCAAGCTTTTTACTCAAGGTATGGATCTTTCCACGGTTACCGAACTTGTGCAACACACTATGACCGCACGTCATATCCGTTTACTCAACGCCATGCTCGATAACTTGCGTGCTCGTGACATCGGCTCCGGAAAACTTTTGATCACACAAGTTGATATGGATGTTTTTGTTAATGATTTTGCAGTATTATCGCAAAAATTTATGGAGATGGAGAACGGAGACGTCCTTTTTGCTTTGGGGAATGTAGATGATAAAATTATTGTTGTCGGTCGCAGTCGGATTGACACAATCAATGTCGGCTTCGTGTGTAAACAGTTGGGTGGTGGCGGACACGCCCATGCCGCATCCGCATCAGTAAAAAACATGCCGCTGGCAGAATTAACCGAAACCATTCTGCGCTTGGTATACATCCAAGTGGCACCCGGAAAACGTGCAGAAAGCATCATGTCGTCCCCACCTATCGGCATTGAAGAACATAAAAGCACCGCTGACGCCGAACAACTCATGACCCGTTATGGCTTAAAAGCCGTTCCTGTCTTCAAAACAGACACACACTGTGCCGTAGGGTATCTGGAAGCACAAACTGCCGCACTGGCAATGGCTCATAATCTTGGCAATCTGCCTGTGACCGTATATATGCAACGTAAGATGCGAACGGTCTCACTCAAGAGTGATTTACAACAACTCGTTGATATTATTGTCGGCTATCGACAGCGTATTGTGCCTGTTGTTGAAGATGAAAAAACATTGGGTGTTGTGACACGAACAGATTTAATCACTTTATTTGCCGAAGATCCCGAACGTTTACCCTTAAAATCCGCCCACAGTAAAGAACGTGAGTTAGGTAAACTCTTGCGTGCGCGTCTGCCTCAAAATTTGTTGAATGTGTTGTTACTGGCCGGCAAACTGGGGGAAGAATTACACTATGGTGTTTTTGCTGTCGGTGGCTTTGTGCGTGATATTTTACTCAACCGTCCGAGCAGTGAATGTGATGATGTGGATTTGGTTGTGGAGGGCAACGCCATCATGTTTGCACAAAAATTGGCTGTCAAACTTGGTGGCCGAGTGTACCAACATCCGGCTTTTTTAACCGCTTTAATCATTTATCATGACAGAAACGGTCTTGAACAACGCCTTGATATCGCCACAGCACGCCTTGAATATTACCCATACCCTGCGGCCTTACCGAGTGTAGAGCTTTCGTCTCTCAAAATGGATTTGTTTCGCCGTGATTTTACCATGAATGCCATGGCCATACGACTCAATAACGGTGCATTTGGTAGGCTTGTTGATTACTTTGGCGGTCAAGATGACATCCGTCGCCGTGTGGTGCGCGTATTGCATGCGTTGAGTTTTGTTGAAGATCCCACACGCATTTTGCGTGCCGTTCGTTTTGAACAGCGTTATGGCTTTCGTTTAAGCGGACAATGCGAAAAATTGATTAAAAATGTTATTCATTTAGATTTGATGACAAAAATTTCAGGAGGACGTTTTTTTCATGAACTACAGCTCATTTTTCATGAACAAATGCCTCATGCCAGTTTAATTCGCTTACATAAGCTGGGGGTATTAGAGGCCTTTGATCCGCTTTTTACGCTCACTGCTTCACGCATTGAACGGCTTGAACGGCTACGTGAAATCCGAGACTGGTATAAATTTCTTTATTTAGAGGAGCAACCCAATCTGACTCTGTTATATTTGTTGGTACTCTTCAGTGGATTGAAACCGAATCAAATCACAATACCGCTTCAAAACTTGGCTCTGCCGCCGGCAATACACAAACAATTTTTACGTCTTCGTACACAGTTACATCCCATATTACACAAATTGATGAGTAAGCGCGTGGAAAAGGTCAGCTATGTGTGTTCAGTTCTCACATCCATACCTATTGAAGGCTTATTATACCTTATGGCCAAAACACACTCTGAAGATTGTCGACGTCTTTTATCGGAATATACGCGTTCATGGCGTTTTATCCAGTTGGAAATATCAGGCCAAGACCTACTGAGCGAAGGTCTTCCTCAAGGTCCAAAAATCGGCTGTATTTTACAAGAAATATTGGAAGCAAAACGCGATGGTTTGGTTATTTCACACGAAGAAGAAATGCGTATGGCTCGCGATCTCATTGTCCGTTCGCCTCTTGACGCTCAATCTAACCAATCAACAAAGCCTTCTGCCGTGTGATACAGGCAACCGACAACCATCAAACTCTGTTGTTCAATGCCTTGACGAATGACCGGAACTTTTTGTGACAATGTTTTTACACTTTGTTTGATATGGTCAATTGTAATTTGATCTTTTACTTGTTCAGTAAAAGTCAAAGGACTTGTGATCGGTGCGAGTTCTCTTTTTTTATTAACAAGTTTGATCAATGATCCCAATGTCGCTTGCAGGTGTCCGTCAATAGTGGTGTCTGAACAAACTGCATCCACAGCACCGCAACAAGTGTGTCCCATAATAACAACCAAGGGCGCATTGAGGCAACGAACACCATACTCGATACTGCCAAGGGTGCCTTCACCCAAGCCGTTTCCTGCCACGCGCACCACAAACAAATCACCGATACCTTGATCAAAAACAATTTCAACGGGAATACGCGAATCAGAACATGTCAAAACGACAGCTTTGGGCGATTGACCGTCACGCACAGTCTCAAAACGACGTTGAGCATCTCGATTGGGATGAATCATCCTTTCTTTATGAAAACGAATATTTCCGGCACGCAAATCTTCAAGGCATTGCGCAGGCAACAAACAAGAATCACCAAAAAACTGTTGTTCCATTCAATATACTCCAAAAAAAGATGATGGGATTTTTTATATAACAACGGACGTTTTTCTTCTTTGCGATACTGAACAAGATACATCGACAAAGAAGACTCTCATCAAACGCAAGCTCAGTGATATTGTAAACACACTCTATAAATAACGCAGGTTTCATTGAAGCACAAGAGTCTTTAAAGAAGGGGTATAAATTATATAAAAATCTATTTCAAAAAACTGTTCAAAAAATAAAATAGGGTCATGACTAGTTAAGGGGATATAAATCATGCTAAAAGCGAGTTATGCCCCATACAATATATACAAGAATTCCATCCATTCTGATTCAATATATTGATGCATAAAAACCACTTAAGAGACAACAAAAGCCACCCCTTGAAAAAGGATGGCTCTTGTTACCCGGAAGAAAAAACACTCAATCAATGTGCAGCATTAAAGTAGCTGTTGTGTTTTATTAGCCAATCAGGCTCAATGCCATTTGAGGCATGGAGTTGGCTTGTGACAACATAGCCACAGCAGATTGAGTCAGGATTTGGTTACGAACAAATTGCGTCATTTCTGTAGCAACGTCCACGTCAGAAATGCGTGATTCGGCAGCTTGCAGATTTTGAGCTTGGGTTTCCAAGTTACTGATGGTGTTTTCCAAGCGGTTTTGCAATCCACCCAAGTGAGCACGGATATTATCTTTGGAGATAATAGCTTGATCAATGGCGTCCAGAGCTCTTTGAGCAGTTCCTTGTGTGGAAATACTGTATCCATCGACATCTGCTGCCGCATTGGACGAATTGTTCCCAACACCAAGTGCCGAAGCAGTAACGTTACCGATGGCTACATAGTAATAGTCTTCAGCCGAATCATTGCCCACACCAAAGTGAACTTTCATTGGACCGACAGAAACCATGCCTTCACCATTGTGATTCGTAGTGACACTGGCTACTCCACCTGCACCAGACAGTGTTCCGTCGAGCAATTTAATACCGTTAAAGTCTGTGGCATTGGCGATACGGGTGATTTCCGAAGCCATGGCTTGATATTCCGAGTCAATGATCAAGCGTTGGGTCGAAGTATACGTACCGGTTGCAGCCTGTTCGGCGAGCTCTTTCATACGAATGAGCTTTTCGTCGATGATAGCCATGGCGCCGTCTGCTGTTTGAATCATGGAAATGGCGTCATTGGCATTACGCACACCTTGATTCAAAGTGGTGATGTCTGAACGCATCAATTCACGGACAGCCAAGCCTGCAGCGTCATCAGCTGCGGAGTTAATGCGAAGTCCTGAAGAAAGACGTTCAGTTGATTTTGCAAGCTCGCCATAACTGTTGTTAAGTACACGAGCGGTGTTCGCAGCCATCATGTTGTTATTGATAACAAGAGCCATACGGTCCTCCAGAAGGTATGTCTTTACCCGGCGTTGCACAATTGCGATTGCTTCCTTGCAATCATCCGCCGTTGAAATGCTTATCGGTACAGCAAAAAAAAACTATAGAGCAAAAAAGATTTTTTTTAAAAAAAAATACAAATTATATAAAATAAAGGGAGTCAACGTGAATAGAAGACGGCTGAGATTCACGTTGACTCCTTGAAAAAAACACACAACTCAAGAGAATCTATGATTTTTTATGTAACCTATCGGCAATATCTGCAGCTAAAGCCATAAACGCTTGCTTTGCTGCGGAGTCACCTTCAAGCGTGACGGCAGGCACACCGCGATCGGCAGCAACAACAGCCGTCGGATCAAGGGGAATGGCACCCAAAAACGAGATTTGTTGTTTTTCTGCCAACATTTTTCCGCCATGTTTACAGAAGAGATCAATGAGTTCACCACAATGAGGACAGGCAAGACCACTCATGTTTTCAACAAGTCCAAGAATGGGTGTTTTGACTTGACGAAGTAAATCGAGTGCTTTACGCACATCTGCCAAGGATATTTCTTGGGGTGTGGTGACAACAAGCGCTGTAGCGTCGGTGATTGTATGAAGAATGGTCAAGTGTTCGTCGCCTGTCCCGGGAGGAGAATCGATCAACAAAACATCCAGTTCACCCCAAACAACGTCTGTCAAAAATTGTTTAATCACACCGCTTTTTACAGGTCCGCGCCAAACAATGGCGCTGTCGCGATCACTGAGCAATGCGTCCATAGAAATGACGGCAATTTTATCTTGCCACATAACAGGCTGCATACGTCCTTGTTCATCAGCCATCACTGAACTTTCAAGCCCCAGCAGACGCGGAACACTGGGACCGTGAATATCCACATCCAGAATACCGACACGCAAGCCTTGTAAAGCCAAAGCCACGCCAAGATTCACCGTTACAGAGCTTTTACCGACACCGCCTTTGCCGCTCATGACAAACACTTTGTGTTTAATATGTGCCAACGTGTCGTTTAGTGCTTTCTCTTTCATCGCTTGTTCAAGCGGCAACCCTGTATGTTGATTCATAATGCCCTCTTTTCTCTCTTTTACCAACCGTGATTGCCGATCAAATCGACAAATGTAACCTGTCCGAGTGATTTGGCTGACACTTGACGGTTTTCTTTAACCACACGAACTAATTTCTGTTCGCGTTTGGTACTGCCGACAGGAATGAGCAACATGCCGGGATCCGCCAGTTGTTCCACCAACGGCAATGGCACATCGGGACCGCCCGCCGTGACAATAATGCGATCATAAGGCGCATGCAGTGTCCACCCCAACGTTCCATCTGCCAATTTCATCTTAATATTATGTAAATTCAGTGCAGAGAAAAGTTCACGGGTCTGCAAATGCAACGCCTGTACCCGTTCTACTGTAAAAACGTTTGCTCCCATGGCTGCCAATACGGCGGCCTGATACCCAGAGCCTGTACCGATTTCAAGCACTTTCATGCCTTGTTGAACCTCAAGACGCTGACTCATATACGCTACAATAAACGGCTGAGAAATGGTTTGGCCATAACCTATCGGTAACGGAAAATCTTTATAAGCAGAAGCCCACATGGGTTCGGGAACGAAAAGATGTCTCGGTACACTCGACATGGCGTTAAGCACAGCGTGATCGGTAATGCCGCGCCTTTTAAGTTGTTCGTCAACCATACGTAAACGCAGACGTTCGGGATCGCGCAACAAGCGCTCCGGAGAGAGCATTGTAAACCTTCCTTAAAAAAAAACATCAAAAACATCGCCGTCAATGAACCAAAAAAGCTGTTCCTATCCTGATGCACGTCAAGAAGTCAATATCATTTTTTATGATACGTTGTTTTCTTTCTCATATTTACGGAGACTTGAAAAAAAACATTTTTCCTCGTACACTTTTATAACTTAGTTCGATAGAAGGAGAATTCAATGCGTTATTGTTTTGAAGAATTGCAAAAAACAGACGGTTCCATCAGAGAAGGCAAAGGCAACATCCAAGGTGTTGCCATCGTACAGCCTGATATGCTTCACGGTAAAGGACGACTCTTTAATCACTTCACCATCAAACCGGGCTGTTCAATCGGTAAACACCCCCACAATGATGAATTTGAAGTGTTCTATATTCTTTCCGGAAATGGTACCTATGATGACAACGGTACCATTATTGAATTCAATACAGGTGATGTGTTAATCTGTAACAGCGGCGAAGAACACACCATTGAAAATACCGGCACGGAAGATGTCAACATGATTGCTTTGATTCTTTATAACTAAAATAAAAAACGTTTAAAAAAGCCTCATTCTTTTTTTAATGTAAAAGAGAGGCTTTTTCTTTTCCTGTGAATTATATTGTCTTTTGAGGTTTTGTGTATGCATCTTCGTCAGCGAGCGTTGGTGACCGGCGGTTCCGGTTTTTTGGGATCTCATTTATGTGAAACGCTTCTGCAACAGGGGCACGAAGTGTTGTGTGTGGACAACTTTTTTACAGGAACCCGTGTGAATGTAGAACATTTGCTTGAACATCCGCGTTTTGAATTGTTGCGCCACGACATCACATTTCCACTCTATGTGGAAGTCGATACGATTTACAATCTTGCGTGCCCCGCATCGCCCATTCATTATCAACGTGACCCCGTACAAACCATAAAAACCAGCGTTCACGGAGCCATCAATCTTTTGGGATTGGCAAAACGTCTCAATGCTCGTATTTTTCAAGCGTCAACATCTGAAGTGTATGGCGATCCTACCATCCATCCGCAACCCGAATCCTATTGGGGACATGTGAATCCCATCGGCTCACGATCTTGTTATGATGAAGGCAAACGCTGTGCTGAAGCGCTTTTCTTTGCGTATCATTTGCAAAATGCCGTAGATATTAAAGTGGGCCGTCTTTTCAATACCTATGGACCGCGAATGCACCCAAACGACGGACGCGTCGTCTCCAATTTTATTGTCCAAGCACTTCGCAATGAACCATTAACTGTCTACGGTGATGGTCAACAAACGCGCTCTTTTTGTTATGTAGATGATATTATTGAATTAATATTGCTTTTTGTCAGCACTGAAAAAGAAGTGACGGGGCCTTTGAATATGGGCAACCCTGCTGAATATTCGATTCGTGAAATAGCCGAAACTGTCATTCAACTAACAGGAAGTCATTCAAAGATTGTTTCATTGCCTCTGCCTACAGACGATCCTCGGCAAAGACAGCCCGATATCACCAACGCCAAAAAACTTGGCTGGCAACCAACTACGTTACTCCACGACGGTTTACAAGCAACGATTGCATATTTTGACACACTTCTTTCAAAAGGTATTGAACATGCGGTGTGTTCTTCGCAGAAAAAAATGTAAAAAAACACTTTGAAGACACATTTCGGCGTCTCATTAAAAAATATACACGTTTTAAACATGACGGTGAATGTATGCTTGACGAGGCCTTTCAGCGTTTAGAAACGCATGTTGCAAACAGTAGCAAAATCAAAACAGATTTTTTACAAAAACACAGTGTGACACTGACGGCCACAGCACGGCACATGGCTGTGGCACTTGCTCGTGGACAAAAACTATTCTGTTTTGGCAGCACCGACGCACACACCTTGGCAGAACACACAACAAAGCTCTTGCTCAATCATTCGGCTGTTCGTTGTCCTCCGTTGCCTGTTATCACATTGAGCGAAAAAGATAATGAACAAACAGCCTTGCGCCAACTTCAAGCTCTGGCACAACCGAATGATATATTCTTGACCATCGCCACAACACCACCCAATAATTTTTTCATGGAGATTTTGCGTCTTGCGCATCTCCAAAAAATGCTTACAGTCGGTCTTGTCGGTTTAACAGAATCACAACTCGACTATGAAACATTGTGTACATTTTTATTGCCTGTACCGCATGTTTCGACACAGTTTGTTTATGAATGTCACACCACGATCTTGCATCTCATATGTCTGTTGGTGGATTATTATTTACTTGAAAACGTGATGGTGATCAAAGAACAGCTTGACATATGAAAGCATACACACCTCGACAAAATGAAGACATGGTTGTGAATATGTTGTTGAACAAGTCTGATTTTTTTAGTTGCCTTTAAGGAGAATCCATTATGCCTATATTTGAATTTTCGTGTACCGAATGTGGTGCTGATTTTGAAGAACTCACCTCTGCCGACCAAATTCCTCCTTGCCCCAAGTGCCAATCTGCAAACACAACGCGACTCATTTCGGCTTGCGCATTTCAAGGCCTTCGTGCGGCAACAGGTGGCTATAGCCCCTCTTCAGTCAGCGGTGGAGGTGGAGCGTGTGGCGGTTGTTCCGGCGGCAACTGTGCAACATGCCATTAGGCACTAGCAACACAATCTAAAACATTTTAAGGGTGTTCAATACACCCTCCCCCATCTCACAAAACAATTCTACATAGGGATACGTATGGACACGTTGATCATTGCCACTCGCGGCAGTCGGTTGGCTCTTTGGCAAGCCGAACATGTCAAGGCACGTCTCGAAGCTCAATATCCGAAACTGACTGTCAGTTTGTCTGTTATCAAAACCAAAGGAGACATCATTCTTGATGTGCCTTTGGCCAAGGTGGGCGGCAAAGGACTGTTTGTGAAAGAAATTGAAGAAGCGTTGCTTGCGGGCACGGCAGACATTGCTGTACACAGTATGAAAGACGTTCCTATGTTGTTGCCTGAAGGATTAACCCTCGGTGCAATCCCCGAACGTGAAGATCCGACAGATCTTCTTTTGTCGCAAAACTATGCTTCTTTACAAGACTTACCTCAAGGGGCACGAGTCGGAACCAGCAGTTTACGTCGTCAAGCACAGCTTTTGGCGCTACGTCCCGATGTACAAGTTGTTTCTTTACGTGGTAACGTGGATACACGCCTGCGTAAACTTGAAGAAGGCGCATTTGATGCCATCATTATGGCCTCGGCAGGCATCAAACGCTTGGGATTACAAACAGCACATGCCATGCCTCTGGCTCCGCTCATTTTTTTGCCTGCCGTGGGGCAAGGCGCTTTGGGTATTGAATACGCTCTTGACCGCACCGATCTGGCTGAAAAACTGGCTTTTATGGAACATCGCCCCACACGGGTTTGTGTAGAAGCCGAGCGCGCGTTTTCGGCACGATTGAATGGCGGTTGTCAAGTTCCCATTGGCGGTTTTGCAGTCCTGCAGGACGACGGGCGAATCTGTTTGGAAGGTTTGGTCGGCTCGCTTGACGGCCGACGACTTATCCGACACAGTGCCACAGATACCGCAGAAAACGCACAACAGCTTGGACAATGTGTTGCCGACGTTTTGCTTGCCAACGGTGCCGATACACTGCTTGCAGCTCTGTAATCTTTTTTCCAAGTGATATATTCATGACAATAAAACCCCTGCCGAGTCATAAATTGTGTGCTTTGCTCTCGGCTGAAAAACTTTCTTGGGCAAACAGTGACGCCATTCCCAGGAACGGTCGCACCAGCCTTCTGCAACCGCGAGCACTCAAGGCACTTGATTTGGCTTTGAGTATTAAAAATGAAGGATATAATGTATATCTTTCGGGAACTGAAAATACGGGACGTAAACACACATTGTGTGAATATCTCGAGCCACATGCAAAAACACAATCATCTCCACCAGATTTGGTGTATGTCAACAATTTTGACAATCCCGATCACCCGGTTTTATTGACATTACCGACAGGACAAGGACGTGTTTTGCGTGACGCCATGCATAGCGGCATAGCAAATATTCGCCGTGAAATTGCCATACGTTTTGAACAACACACCTATCTGAAACGCCGCAACGCCTTACAAAGTGACTTCCAAACAGCGCGAAGTAACGAAATCAAAGTCATGGAGTCGCTTGCTGAAAAGCAAGGCTTTAGTCTTGATGTTGACGATCAAGGGGCATTGACATTATATCCGCTCACTGAGGGCACTCGTCTCAGTGAAGAAGAATTTTCTTTATTAAACAGTAAAAAGCGGCAAAATCTTAAACGTAAAGGCGATGCACTCATGCAGCGTATGGCTTGCAATGTGCGTAACATCACCGATGCCGAAAAACGTTTTCGAGATAAAGAACATGAACTTGATCGTGGTGTTGTCGGTGAAGTCTTGAATGCTGTGTTGAATCCGCTGATCAAACGACTTTGCAAAAATGCGCCTGACAATGAACGGCTTGAACTGTATTTCACAGACTTACGGAAAGACATTTTAAATAATACAGATATGTTTTTGCCACGCGGTGCAGACGGCGGCTCACCGTTATCGTTTGCCGATATGATGTTTGGCCAAACGCCCCCATCTGCCAATTCGCAAACTGACGAAGCCTATCGCTATGCTGTCAATGTTTTTGTCGATAATAGTGCCACACGGGGCGCACCATTAATTGTAGACGATCACCCCATTGCTACAAATTTACTCGGTTGTATAGAACGAGAATCGGAAATGGGTGCTTTAGTTACTGATTTCACGCTAATCAAAGCAGGCACGTTACACAAAGCCAACGGTGGTTTTCTGGTGTTGCGTATTGACGATATTTTACAGCATCCTGTGGCGTGGGACGGTTTGTTGCGCAGTTTGCGTGCAGGGATGGCACGTTTTGATGACAACCTCGATGCACTCGACGGAACTCCACGGACAAAAGGCATCGAACCGGATCCTGTACCGTTGTCGCTCAAAGTTTTTCTGATTGGCAATGACGAACTATACGAAGTCTTGTTCAGTCATGAACCTCGCTTTTCCAAACTTTTTAAAATGAAAGCACAATTAACTGACAGTATAGAGCGTAATACAGGCAATATTCGTCAATGGTTACGGCGTATCGCACACATCATTGATGAAAACGGTTTGCTACCTTTTGACGCTCAAGCGTTGGCCGGCCTTGTTGACTTCAGTTCGAGTTTGATTGAAGACCAACGGAAAATATCTTTGGAATTTCCGGTCATCCGCGATGTGATGATTGAAACACACACATTGGCAGTCAACGAACAACACACATTGGTCACACTCCGTCACTTGGACAACACACTGGATGCACGCAAATACCGTAGCAACCTTGTGGAAGAACTGTACATGGAAGAATATGACAGGGATTTATTGAAAATTTCTGTAGACGGTCAAGCTGTGGGGCGGATCAATGCGTTGACTGTGGCCTCGTACGGACAATTTGCTTTTGGTTTGCCACATCGAATTTCTTGTACTGTGGGTGTCGGACACGGCGGAATTATTGATCTTGAAAGAGAAGCCGAGTTGGGTGGCCCTATTCATACCAAAGCCATGCTGATTTTGAAAAGTTATCTGACAACCTGTTTTGCACAAGACAAGCCATTGGTGTTGACAGGAAGTTTATGCTTTGAACAAAATTATGGGGGAATCGAAGGCGATTCTGCGTCCGGTGCCGAATTGGCGGCATTACTTTCTGCATTATCCGGTGTGCCCTTAAAACTTTGTTATGCTGTCACGGGGGCTGTCAGCCAATCGGGACAAATTATGGCTGTGGGCGGCGTAACTCAAAAAGTTGAAGGTTTTTTCAATGTGTGTGCTCGTCGTGGTCTTACAGGCCAACAGGGGGTTCTTTTGCCTGCCGACAATATTGAGCATTTGATGTTGCCTATACGTATTCGTGAAGCTGTTGATGCGGGACAATTTGCCATCTATCCTGTGCAACATATTTCAGACATCCTTGCACTGCTGACAGATATACCGGTAGGACGTCCCTTGAAGAATGGTGGTTTTACTAAAAATTCTCTCTGTGATCGTGCTGATAAACGCCTCCAAGAACTTGGCTATCTTGCGGAGCACTCTTTCAATAAACCCCCTCGTAGAAGAAAATAGTTTTTTTCTTGGGGAGACAATATCTTGTAAAGCTTAGCTCCCCCAGAAAAAAACTCATCTAAACATACTCTTAAGAAATGCGGATCTCATCGTCGGAAAGGTAACAAGCAGGGTCTTCGGCCCAAACGTCACCATAAGCCGCTTCTGCTCTGGCTCTGAAATTACCGCCACAGATAGCAAGAAAACGGCAGTCGGCACAACGCCCTTTGACATATTCTTTTTTGTTTTTAAGCTTATGCAACATGTCGATATTGGAATCATCCCAAATTTCAGAGAAAGGACGTTCAAGCACATTGCCAAAAGTATGATTACGCCAAAACTGATCTGCATGGACTTGTCCGTCCCAAGAGATACAAGCAATACCACGACCTGAACTGTTGCCTTCATTGAACTGCAACAATTTAAAGACTTCGGCGGCACGCTCGGGATCTTCACGCAACAACCGCATCCACACATAAGGACCGTCGGCATGGTTATCAACCGTAAGCACTTCTTTTGGTGTGCCTGCATCGTGCAAAGCACGGGTACGATCCATAATCAAATCAAGGACGTTTCGCGTTTCTTGATGTGAAAGATCTTCTTTCATCAGTTCTGAACCGCGTCCCGAGTACACAAGATGATAAAAACAAATTCGGGGCACTTCATAGTCATGCAGCAAATCAAAAAGCAACGGCACTTCAGGCACGTTGCGTTTATTGATTGTAAACCGCAACCCCACCTTTAATCCTTCTGCTTGACAATTCTGCAAACCTTCAAGTGCTTTACGGTACGAACCGGGAACTTTTCGAAAAGCGTCATGTACGGCTTCTCCGCCGTCAAGCGATATCCCAACGTAAGAAAGCCCGACATTTTTGAGTTCACGAGCTTTTTCTTTGGTAATGAGCGTCCCATTTGTTGAAATGACGGCACGCATGCCTTTTGATGTCGCATGACTGGCAAGTTCGACAAGGTCTTTACGCACCAACGGTTCGCCGCCTGAAAAAAGCATCACAGGAGCTCCATAGGCGGCAAGATCATCAATCATGGTTTTGGCTTGCGTTGTGGAAATATCATCTTGGCCGTCGGTATCGGTAGCGTGTGCGTAGCAATGTACACAACGCAAATTACATCGTCTGGTAGAGTTCCACACGACAACAGGTTTTTTATCTTCGGAAAACTGTAATAAATGTGAAGGCAATTCACCGGATTTACGTCCGTAGCGCAACGCATCGGAAGGTTCGACTTGACCACAATAAAGTTTTGAAATTCCGATCATGAAAAATATCCTTATGCTACGAAGAAGTGGTTTTTTCTTCTTCGCCCATCGTGTACCCTTTTTGTTGTTTTCTTTGTTTTGTCGGAGGAAAACGTGGGTGTGTTGATTGTTTTTGTGTTGCAAGAGCCGCTGTTTTCAATATGAAAAAAACTCTGAACAACACAATTCGTACCGTGTCAACATGTTTACTGTGTTGACACGGTACGTTGTCCTTAAAAGAGATGATGTTGCAAAAGTATATGCTTTTCAAGATAAATGGCAAGCCGTGTTTTAGTCTGTGCCGAAGCTTAGAGCTTTATGAACAACGCCAAATCGTTATACAAACAGCATTTAAAGAGGTTAATTAAAGAGGGAGTTCAATATTCTGTTGTATGAGCTTGTGTTGCAAGGTTTGCAGAGCCTTTTGTGCGGCTTGGCGACACAAGGCATCGGGGTCATCGTGTTGCCCGACCAAGAGGGCGCGACGCACATGTACTGTACTCAAATCAGGCCATGCTTCAAGCAGTGTTTCGACAGCAACATAACAACTACGACGCAAAGGAGCATGATCGCAGTAGTTATCGTCTTTTCCCGTATCAATAATATAGGATAACAACACACGATGAAATTCTTCGGCAAGTTTACGGTTGGCTGCCAACGCTGCACTGAAGCCTTCGGGGATTCCCCAACCGATATTACCCGATTCTTCATTCATATGCCACATAAGACGACGCATCATGTTTCGTGCCTGTTCCATGCCGCTTGCTTCAGTTGTTAAGCGATCAATTTGTTCTCCAAACAGAATTGCCGCACGGTTGGTTATTTCTCCACCTTGCGGCAAGCACGCCAACAAAGGATTGAGCAATTCTAACGGCGCAAACACATTCAATTCTTGAGAGCGAGTATGCCAATCATCTTTTTCCAAGAGCATACGAATTTGTGCTTTAAGGTTACGAAATCGCGGCATAGAGTCACCTGTTTTTTTACGTCGTGTTTACAACGATACAGTTTTAAACAATGCAAACGGCTTATAAAACATCTTAAATGTTTTCAACAACATTACTCTTTTATCGTGTGTGAAGCACGATTATAGAAGAAACCACAGCGCAATAAGCGTTCATAATACGTTGATTGGTGCGGTTCAAACAATTGATAAGCGTTTTTTTGTCCGGAAAGATAAAGGGTGTCATTTTTTTCAAGTTGTATGCCGTCTTGTCCGTCGATGGTCAATCCGGCTTCAGGACTGCCAACACTGAGGGTTATTTGTGTCGTTTCGGGAAGTGTCAGCGGTGGAAAATGACAAAGAAACGGTGATATGGCGGTGAGCGACAACGCCGCCAAGGCAGGGTGCACCAACGCGCCCCCCGCGGACACGGCATAGCCTGAAGAACCGACAGGTGTTGAGACAATCAAGCCGTCAGAACGCACTTGCCCCATGTCATGTTCATCAACACTGACCGAAAGCGTCAGAACTCGAGCCAAAGCCCCGCGACTGACAGTGATGTCATTCACAGCAAGACCTTGCTCAATAATTGAACCGTCACGTTCAAGGGCAAAGCGAACCGCCGTTCGGGGAGATATTGTTAAGGCTCCTTGAACAAGTTGCGTGAGTATTTCGAGCCATCCCGTCTTTGAGGCTTCAGCCAAAAAACCGACAGAACCAAAATTGATTCCAAGCAACGGCGCGTGGATTTTTTGTGATAACAACGCACGCACTGTACCGATAAACGTGCCGTCGCCGCCAAGTACAAGCACAGCGTGAAGAGCGGTTGAGGTGTGTTCCGGAAAAAAAGTGTGTCCTGCGAGAGCGATGTGTGCAGTACAGCCTTGTTCCGTGAGGTATTGTCGGATTGTGTTTGCAGCAATTTTGGCGTTGGGGCTGTCTTTGGTTACAAGCAGAAACGATGTACAAGGATGCATGATTTTTTGCTACTCGCAATGTTTTCGGTGACGATTTGAGTTCATTTTAAACAAACAAGCGACGCGCTTTTCTGATCATAAGCGTTCAATCTTTTCTTTATGATGTTGCCATAGTCGTGTGTTTTAATCAAGTAAAGGAACGAGATTGATGTCTTTATTTTATATGGTATTGTTTTTTTTTGAAGAACAGGCGTCATGTGGGTTACAAATTTTTTATTGAGAGCACTGTCATCAGATTGAGTATATCATTGTCAACTGTGGCAGTGCTTTCAACACATCAATTCACAAAAATTTATTTTAGTGTGACGGTGATGTTTGCTCCCGGAACATAGCCTTTAAGGCTGCTCAATAGGCCTTTAAGTGTACCTGACAGCATGTTTGCGGTGAAAGGGTTGAGGCCGAGGGGTTGTCCGTTGATATTTACTTGAATATTGGTATTGAGAGCTTTACAGTCGGTAATGTGTGCTTGTTTGGCTACGATTTGGCGAGCAAGCATACCGCATTGGCGTTGCCCGCACGCACCGCAATCAAGCGCGGGAAGTGCAAAACTGTATTCCAAAATATATTCTGCCAACTCGGCAAGGTGCTGTTCTTCAAAACGCGGCATGTCGGGTAAACCGATAGAGCCAAAACACGCCAACGCCAATTCAGGAACCAAATCGGCAAGACGATTGTTTGCGGTAATCTCATCCTCATCTCGCAAACACAAAATGCGTGGCAACCAGTCTAATTGTTTGCCACCTTCAATCAAGACAAGATCCGCATCCAAAAGCGGCAACATGTCAATCAACGGACGGCGTTCTCCCAAAAATAAGACGGTTTCATCCACGCCCAAACCAAGAACAATGTGTCCCGGTTTCATAAGTCGTGAGGTATCTGTATTGGGCTTATCCAGTTTATTGTGGGTGTGTTTGATTATGGCAACACGCACATTTTGTTTAATAAAACATTCTGCCAACAATCCCATAAGGTGGGTTTTTCCCGAGTTGCCGAATCCAATAATACTGACAGCTTTCATGATTCCCCCCTTCCACTACAAACTTATTGAACCGTTTTTTTGTCTGTCAAGGTTCAAGGTCTTTATCCTTGACTTAAAGAAGTTTAACAGCAGTATCAAAATAAGGCAACGGCGAAACGTAAATACATGAGCTTTTTCACAGCATCACGATCGGAAACAGCCCTGTTTTCTTCTATCGTGTCTCACTTTTAGTGTTGACATCTTGCAATAATAGGCATATATATGCCGCTGTTGGCGAGTGAGCAAAAGGTTTTCTTTGAAACCGTGTCCAAACGTCACATCCTGTTTGACCGTGTATGGTCTTTTCGGGGTGGCCTTAAACGGCCTCCTTTTTTTTTGTATATATTACACTGTGACACGGAAAAACACTCTGTTAACCGACTGTTTTTTTTGGGGGAGATCATTTTTAATGACAACTGACAGACTTGCTTCTTTGTATGCTCTTGCCGAACCATTGGCCGCTTCTTTGGGGCTTATCTTATGGGGTATCGAACTGACAGGTTCTGGACGACCTGTGGTGCGTATTTTTGTTGATGCTCAACAGGATACCCCTGTGGAAGCCAAAAGCGTTTCGCCGGAGCAAGATGACATCTCGATCGAATTTCAAGCAGATGGTGTTTCAGTTGACCAATGTGCACGTCTTTCTCGCCTTTTAGGTTTATCAATGGATGTGGAGGCGCCTTTTGCTTCTGCATGGACATTGGAAATATCTTCTCCCGGTCTTGAGCGTGTTTTTTTTCGTCCTGAGCAGTTGTCAGCGTATGTGGGAGATGAACTTGAAGTGGCTTTATATCAAGCACATCCCGATTGGCCTACTGTAGAAGGATTATCCGGTCGCAAAAAGTTTCGCGGCGTGTTACGGCAAACAGAGGCAGAAGCCTTTGTGTTGACGATTGCCGAAAAACTTCGTACAGCCGATGAACCGGAAACATTACGCTTTGAATGGGACAGCGTGCGTCGTGTGCAACGAGTTCACACATTTCCTGAACCGGGGTTGCCCAAAAAACAACCGAAAAATACAGTAAAAAATAAAACAACTTCGCAATCTGCAAACACGAACCAACCCTGAGAGCGTGTCAAATACGTATTTTTGACTCTCTCTGCGTCAAAATTCACGTTTTTTCGGCCATGTATATCTACTCTCCCCCAAAAACCGTTCAAGAAACATGACTGTTCTTTCTTGAGCGAACATCAACATTCTTAATTTGACGGAACGAGCCGGCTGACATTTTCTTTGCTGTTTTGCGCCGTTATCTATATTATCAAAGATTTCTAAAGCAAGGATTTCTGGATGAACCTGGAACTAAAAAAAGCCATTGAGCAGATCTGCAAAGACAAAGGCATTGATCGCGACCTGCTCATTGATACGCTGGAAGACGCCGTAAGAACCTCTGTCGAACGTAAATATGGCAGTTCTCTTGATGTTGAAGTGCGTTACAACGACGATACCGGTGATATTGAAGTGTATCAATTTAAAATTGTTGTTGAAGAGGTTGACGATCCGATTCGTGAAATCGATCTTGAAGATGCCAAAAATCACGATCCGTCTGTTCAGCTTGACGACGAAATGGGTTTTCGTTTGAAAGTTGAAGATCTTGGACGTATTGCCGCTCAATCGGCCAAACAAGTCATCATTCAACGGATGCGCGATGCCGAACAAGAATTGATTTATGAAGAATTTCGTGAACGAATCGGTGAAATTGTCGGCGGCATGATTCAGCGTCGCGATAAAGGCGGTTGGATTTTAAATATCGGACGCACCGAGGCATTGTTGCCGCGTGATGAGCAAATTCCTCGTGAACATTACAAGCGCGGCGATCGTGTTCATGGTTTAATCATTGATGTACGCAAAGAAGGGCGTGGTCCGCAAGTGATCATGTCGCGTTCACACCGCGATTATATGGCGGCATTATTTCGACGCGAAGTGCCCGAGGTTGACGACGGCACTGTACAAATCATGGGTGTGGCGCGTGATCCAGGCAGCCGTGCCAAGGTAGCTGTATTATCACGGGATCGTGATGTAGATCCTGTCGGCGCGTGTGTCGGCGTTCGTGGTTCACGGATTCAGAATATTGTGCAAGAATTGCATGGCGAACGGATTGATATTGTGGTATGGAGTGCCGAAGTTTCTACCTATGCACGCAACGCGTTGGCTCCTGCGGTGATTTCTCGTATTGTGGTTGACGAAGCCGAAAACTTATTGGAAGTGACCGTTCCCGATGAACAGTTAACCAGTGCCATTGGCCGCAAAGGTCAAAATGTGAAGCTTGCCGCCAAATTGTTGGGTTGGAAAATCGATATATTCACTGAAACCCGTTATAATGAAGCCAATGCCATCGGTCAAGGTTTGGAACAAGTCGCCAATGTGGCAGAAATTTCTTTAGATGCGTTGTTGAGTGCCGGCTTTAACCGTTTGGATCGTTTGCGTGACGCTTCTGATGAAGAATTGTCTGAAAAATTGTTCCTCACCGCTTCACGCATCGGTGATTTGCGTGCAGCCATTCATTTTTTGAGTCCTGCTTCCATGGACACGGGAGACAACAACACCAACACAACAGCAGAAGAGAATACACAAGACAGTGAGGCTGAAAAGCAAGCTCTCGAATCTACGGTTGAAGAAGAGACTCTCGAACCTGCTGTTGAAGAAGAAATATTCAAAACGACGGATGAAGAAGAGACGCTCGAAACGTCAAATGCCTTTGCCTCAGAAGAAACTCATGATGATGCCAATGCGATGGATGTTGACGAAACAACAAACCACGCAGACACACTCGATTCAGAACAGGCCGAAGAACAATCGACAACGACCTCCATCCCTGAAGAGGCTACGCGATAATTATGACTCAAAAGCATGTTCCCACACGAATGTGCGTTATTTGTAGACGTAGGGCACCAAAATTTGAATTGACACGCCATGTATTGCCCCAAAGAGGTGCAACCTCAAGTGGGGATGACCTTCTGACCGATGAACGCCAAGTGCAGCCCGGACGCGGTTGGTATGTGTGTTCAGACAAAACCTGCCAAACAAAAATTCAAAAGTTTTGTCCACGCGGACGGAAGCGAAGAGGTATGACCTCAAAGGGAGTATTAGATGACTAAAAATACAATGAAAGTAAAAGAATTTGCTGCAGAGCTTGGAGTGCCGCATACCGAGGTCATTCGAGCGATGCGTGATATGGGGATTCCTGCAAAAAGTGCGGCAAGCCCTATTCAAGATGAGGAACTCCCCCGTTTGCGCGACCATTTTGCTGCCGGCAAAGCCGAACAGCCTGCCGAACAACGTGAAGTCCAACCCGGTGTTATTTTGCGCCGCCGTACACGCAAAAAGAGTGAAGATCCTGCTGAAACCATCGGCACCGATGCCAAACCCGTCTCTGAGGATAATGTGGCCGCTGCACAGGATACGGCAGTGTCGGCTGTTGCTGACGAAGACACTGTGCCAAATAAAAACGCACAACCGAAAACGACGAAAAATGAATCCAGAAACAGTCGTAAAAAAACGAATGCCCGTCCGGAAGCGCAACAAGCTAAAGTGATCAGCCGTCCAGGTTCTCAGCCGCCAATGCCTGAAGTCGCTCCTCTTGCGGTTGAGCCTGTCGTTGTCGAAGATGTAGCCGTTGCCACAAAAACACAAGACAATGTACAACCGGCCCCCCAAAATACGACTACAGTTGTTGCAACGCCTGCAGATGTAACAGCTGCAACGATTGAAATCACAAAATCTGAAGCAAATGATCAGCCAAACGTTGCCGAAAAAAATGTGACTCAAGACGTGTCTGCCACGGCATCGACGACACAAGAGATTGGCGCGCAAGAGGAAAAAACTCAAGACGCGACAACGGTAAAAATAGTGCAATCGACAGCATCACCTGACACAGCAATGACAAACGAATCTGAAGCGGCTACGAAAAAACCTGCTCAAGAATCCGGATCGCAAGATCTTATTCAAGAGCCCGCGTCTAAAGAAGTTACAGAAGCTACGCCAAAAGAATCTGTAGCCAAGGATTCTGCATCTAAAGAGGCAAAAGGCCAAGGAACAACAACTCAGGATGCCCAACCTCAAGCCCAACCTCAAGCCGAACGTCAAGTACGTACAAACAAGGCTCGTCCTGCGGCTTCTGCGACTCCCGAAGGGTCTTCGGCTCCCTCATTGTTGCCGCCTGTTTCTGAAACGCGTGCGAACGCTTCTGATAACAATGAACGGAAAACCACGCCTCGCCCACAAGAAACATCTACACAGCATGTACGTGTTATTTCTCGCCCCGATCCTGCACAGGTGCGCCGCAATGCTGAAGCCAATGCAGGACGTGATACCCGTGAAAATCGTGACTCTCGTGACGGAAATCGTCCGAGTCGTCCGGGCGGCCCTCGTCCCGCCGGCGGCGGACAACGTGATGGTGTAAGACCTGATGGCTTCCGTCCGGCTACTCCGCGTAGCGGCAGCAATATGCCAAATATGCCTGATTTTGGACACACCACAAGTGACGGCGACAGCGGGCGTGAAGGACAGAGCAAGAAAAAACGGAATAAAAATCAAAACCGTCGTGGCGGTGAGTTTTTACAAAACGACAACGGGGGACGTCGACGGATCGAAGACGATTCCGATATGCCACGGATGCGCGGACGGCGACGGAATAAAAACCGTGACGATCGCAAGCAACCCCAATCGACTCAGCCGCTTAAGGCCACCAAACGCAAAATTCGTGTAGAAGAAGCCATTCGTGTTGCGGACATGGCACACCAGATGGGCTTGAAATCCGGTGAAATTATTAAAGTGCTTTTTAAACTCGGTGTGATGGCAACGATCAACGAAGCGCTTGATCTTGATACCGCAGCGATTGTGGCTGCAGAATTTGGTTATGAAGTGGAAAAAGTGGGTTTCACAGAAGAAGATTATTTGACTCCCGCCGAAACAGATGCCCCCGAAAGCCTCAAGCGTCGTCCACCCGTGATCACCATCATGGGTCACGTTGACCACGGTAAAACGTCATTGCTTGACGCCATTCGTAAAACCAACGTAACCAGCGGCGAAGCAGGTGGTATAACCCAGCACATCGGTGCATACCATGTAAAAACCAAAAACGGTGAAATTGTCTTTTTGGATACACCCGGCCACGAAGCGTTTACGGCGATGCGTGCTCGCGGTGCACAGGTGACGGATTTGGTTGTATTGGTTGTGGCTGCCGACGACGGAGTTATGGAGCAAACTCGTGAAGCCGTGAACCACTCACGCGCTGCAGGTGTTCCGATTATGGTCGCGGTGAACAAAATTGATAAGGAAGGCGCCAATCCCGATCGGGTGTTGCGTGAACTTGCCGAAATTGGTTTGGTTCCCGAGTCTTGGGGTGGCGATACGGTTGTTTCGATGGTGTCGGCAAAATCTCGTGAAGGTCTTGACGATTTGCTTGAAATGTTGGCTTTACAAGCTGAAATTCTTGATTTAAAAGCCAATCCCGACAAATCTGCCCGTGGACATATTGTAGAAGCCAAGTTGGATAAAGGGCGCGGACCTGTGGCGACAGTCCTAATCCAGCAAGGTACCCTGCATCAAGGGGACAACTTTGTTTGCGGTGTGTTCAGCGGACGTGTACGCGCCATGTTTAATGATCAGGGGCGTAAAGTGAAGGAAGCAGGGCCTTCAATTCCTGTTGAAGTACAAGGCTTTGACGGTGTTCCCGAAGCCGGTGAAGAATTTGTATGCCTGACTGATGAAAAATTGACACGCCGCATTGCTGAAACACGTGCAATCAAGCAACGTGAACGCGAACTGGCAAAAGAATCGCGTGTAACGCTTGAAACGTTCCTTTCACGCAAGAAAAATGATCAAGAAGCTTTGGTACTCAACTTGGTTGTCAAAGCGGACGTGCAAGGTTCATTGGAAGCTATTATTGAGGCACTCAATAAACAAAGTACGGAAAAAGTACGCATCAATGTGATTCACGGCGGTGCTGGGGCTATTACTGAATCAGACATTTTATTGGCTTCTGCTTCAGACGCGATTGTTATTGGTTTCAACGTGCGCCCGACAGCGAAAGTGAAAGATGTGGCTGATCGTGAGAATGTTGATATTCGTTATTACGATATTATTTATAAACTGATTGATGAAATCAAAAGCGCGATGGCGGGTCTTCTGGCTCCTGTCAGCCGTGAAGTGTATTTGGGTCAAGCTGATGTCCGCCAAGTGTTTACGGTACCCAAGGCCGGTGCTGTTGCGGGTTGCCATGTTTCCGACGGAAAAATCTTGCGCGCTGCAGGTATCCGTTTGTTGCGTGACGGCGTTGTCGTGCATACGGGTAAAATTGCTTCTCTGCGGCGTTTTAAAGACGACGTGAAAGAAGTGATGAAAGGCTATGAATGCGGTATCGGTATTGAAAATTACAACGATATAAAAATAAGTGACGTCATTGAAGCCTTTGATACCGTCACCGAAGCCGCTACATTATAAGAAACTTTTTTCTGAGGAAAAAATTCTAAAAAGCCATGTATAGCATAAAATAATCTTTTATTTTAAGGCATTATATCAAAAGATATAATGCCTTTTTTGGATTTATGTATTCAAAACATCGATCGCTGTGAGCCTCCAGATCTGATGGTTTACAGAAACTCACTTGCATATGCTAACTAACATAGTAATCTCAATATGAATTTCTTCAAGCTCAGAGGAGTTTTTGATGTTGAGTTCAAAAGTGCGTTTAGTACAATACCTTGCCACAAAATAGCTCTGGCATTATAATCATCGAAATCCTCATATGACTCTTGGCGGATGCACGCCCAATAAGAAAAAATACCTTGCAGAGAAAATATACTTATCAATGATACACAGTTGGGGAATGTTACCACAAACCTTGCGTAGCAAAGCTTGATAGTATGAAAAAACTTTATAATCCTCGCTATGGGTGTGGAAAATGCCAAGTAAACGTGCCTTGCTCAACACAAAGACCTAAATAATTAAGGACTATGTCTAGGGGGATTGAGACGAAAAGAGATACGCTTACAAAAAAAGTAAAGTCCCATAAGGTTTTAAAAACCTTATGGGACTATTTTGGACTATAGTATGGCGGAAGGGGAGGGATTTGAACCCCCGGATGCCTCACGACATCAACGGTTTTCAAGACCGCCGCATTAAGCCGCTCTGCCACCCTTCCTGCACAGTTCTGCTGTATACTTTAATCATTAAAAAAAAGCAACCCAAAATACTCACAAATTTTAAATCATTTTTAAGAAACATTGTGTTTGATATTAAAATAAATGATGTTTTTTCTTCAAAGAAATAAATGGTTGGCGGAGACGTATAGGAGTCGAACCTACCACGGACATCACTGCCCGCCACCGGTTTTGAAGACCGGGCGCACCACCGGGTACGAAACATCTCCGTTAACACACGACTTACAATTTACCAAAATTTAAAAAGACAAGCAAGTTTTTTTCTGATGCACAATTGGCAAGCGTGATTCTATCTAGCTTACAGTTATGGCCATAGCCATGATTGTTGATTCAATTTTAATACAAACACCCTCTAAAAAATGTACAATCGTGATACTCTCTTCTCTGTTGCAAGATTCATTTTAAATAAAACAAAGCTGTTGTTCTATTCATTCAGGTGCCAATCATAATCAATGTATACTATCTTAAAATATTTCAGATTTTCTCCGGTATATTTTCGCACAAAATCCAATACCGAAGAAAAATCTTTGGCATACCAATCAAAAACAGACGAAAGATGTACTGTTGAATTTCTCATATCTACACGCATACCGGCAGGACTTTGCAAATACATCTTACTTTGATTATCAAATTGTTTTTGTAATTTTTTCGACACATATGCTTCACTCCGTAAAGGCGGAGCCCCTTTTGACGCATCGGTCAGTGCCATATTAATTCGAGGATCTGTAAAATGTTTACGAATCATACTGTGCTCAAGAGCTTCCAAAGTTCTGTTTTCACCAAAAAGCGGAACAACAGGCTGATCCCAAGCGCCTTTAAACATTGAACCGACTTCTTTAAGAGATTTGATAGGATAATTATTAATCACGAGCTGAAGTGTAACAGCATTATAGAAATTAATAAGATATGCGAGTTGGGCATCTTTTGTCCATTTATCAAAATCAACTTGACGTATTTGTGCAAGACTCTGAATATAGCCATCAAGAGGAGCGCGCTGTTTTTTAAGCGTTACATAATCAACCCGCCCCTCATGTACATGCCGCTTGAGAAGAGCATCGTATGGGGCATGGATATTCTCAAATTCAGCAAAGGATGTATTTTTACATGTAAAAAATACAATCATGAAGCAACAAAGAAATGTCAAAATTCGCATAAAAACCTCTTTAAATATGTAGCACTTTTATTTTTTCTTTAACGATCTACTCTCTGAAAAAAGACAATAAAAAAGCCCTCGCGATTAAGCAAGAGCTTTTTTCAACATATAAGCAGACGAATAAAGGATTCGAGAAGCATAATAGAAATACAAAAAGGACATCAAGGTTTTATACACCTCAATGTCCTTCATTTACTCACATTTGGCGTCCCCAAGGGGATTTGAACCCCTGTTGACGGCGTGAAAGGCCGCTGTCCTGGGCCGGCTAGACGATGGGGACGCATTTTTTATCGATAAGTATACTGCACTCTTCAAACATAATGAACGATTCGAATAT
>CAYJFB010000009.1:0-85018 GCA_964369685.1 uncultured Desulfovibrionaceae bacterium
TCGTCGTCATCATCAGGCGTTGGCGCCGTTGTGCCGCCGTTGTTATTATCGTCGTCGTCATCAGGCGTTGGCGCTGTTGTGCCGCCATCAGGATTGTGAGGCTTTGCAGAGAGGCTTTCTGTTGCCTTGTGAGCCAGAATATTTTCACCAGAAATACGTGGCGTCTCTTCTTTGAGTGTGAGACCTGCAAAGTGGGGGGCTTTTGTTTTTATACTGACGGAATCAATCAAAGTTTGTCGTTGATCTGCACTCATGGGAGTTGGCGGCACTTTTACCGTGCTGTTTTGTCCAAAAACCGCAAAGTGTCCCGGTTCAATAATCGTTTGTGCAACAAAAACACTGTGTTTTTTTGTACTGTTTTCTGTATATACCAGTGTTTGTTTATTGCGTGAAAGCACGGCAAATGTGGTTCCTCGGATCCCTACTGTCGCCTCCGGTGTGCGAACAGAAAACGCTTCAGGATTGCCGTCAACAATACTCCCCGTGACAAAACGCGCAAATCCAACAACCACATTTCCTTCAAAAGCTTTACGTTGTGTGTCGTTATAATCTTCCATCTTAAATATACTGTTGACACCAACGCTGACAACGCTGTCATCGGTAAAAATCAGCTGAACCTTGCCTTGTTCATCTGTACGAATGGTATCGTTGACAAAAATAGAGTCTCTCAGACGGAGCACTTGTGCTGTGCCTTCTCGCTCCACAATCGCTCCCGAAGTGACGGCAATCACTCTGGCAATCGCAGCGGCACAAGCATCAAATGGGATACAAAACAAAGAATAAAACACAAAAAAAATAGGAAAAAAAATAGAATATGATCTCATGTGTGTCCCCTGCTCACGTCAAACAGCAACTTGTCGCATCTCTAAAAAACAAGAGTTTTCATATACAACTTCTAGTCAATACATTTGCCTTCACTACACATAAAAAACATATTTCTTATGTCTCTGAGCGATTTTGGCATAAATGAAATGAATTCAACCCTACAAATATTAAAAAAAAAAGTAAAGCAAAACAAAAAAATGGCACATTTTGTCCCTCAGTTGAGATGTGTCACGATGCGGTTTATATATCTGTGTCTTTTGGTAAAAAAAACATGATATTTGTCAAAAAAGGAGCATTCTGTGTCGAAAAAAGGACTGTGTTGTTTGCTTATGATCATTGCGGCCTTGGGAGTCTTTGCTCTGCTGCCGAGTGCCACAGACCTTGCACAATATCTGCAAACGATGTTTATGGATTTCGGAGTGTGGCGCTTTTGGTGTTTTTTATTGTTGGCAGTCATGTTCAGTGTGTTTGCTGTTCCGCGGCAGGTGATCAGTTTTGTCGGCGGGTTTATTTTTGAGCCGGTTTGGGGGGTGTTTGTGGCAACACTAGGGGTAACGCTTGGGTGTGCTATCACATTTTTTGCGGCGCGTTCGTTTTTACGTCCGCTTGCAGAGGCTCATTTACTGCCGCGATATGCCAAACAAATCAACGCATGTAACCTTTTTTTGAGTGCGTCCCCGTGTGTTGTTGCTGTGGGACTACGGCTTTTTCCTTCGGGCAGTAATTGGCTTACGGGGATCGTGGCAGGGCTTTCGGAAGTGCAGGCGTGGCCTTTTATTGCCGGTTCGGCGATGGGGTATGTGCCACAAAATACAATTTTTGTTTTACTGGGTGCGGGCATGCAGCTTGCGGACACGACGTTGATATATATTTCTGTCGGTCTTTTTTGTATTAGTGTGGCAATCACGGTATTTGTTTTACAGAAAACTCCGTGGGGGAAAAAATATCTTTATTTTTTTAATAACAGCGTTTGATGGTAGGCGTGTTTAAAAAAATACATCGACTTGAGACATTGTCGACGCGATCTAAAAATATAAAATAAAAACAGAGAGATAGCCTAGCACCAATCTCCTTAACATAAAGTCAATATATAAAATAATGCGGAAAATCCAACGCATACCCAAAAAACGTTTAGAAAACGCTATAACAGTGCGTAGTGAAAACATTTGCTGTTTTTTTCTGTAAGAGGTATGCTGTGTTCATGGTAAAAGAACGCATTGATGAATTGGTTTTCAGACAAGGCTTGGCTGAAAGCCGCGAGATGGCAAAACGGTTGATTATGGCAGGGCATGTGGCGTATGCTCAAGAGATTGCCAATCCCAATATCCCGTTACGCAAAGTCGATAAACCGGGGCATAAAATAGCGGACAACACGCTTTTTATTCTTGTGGGTGTAGAACGTTTTGTGGGACGCGGTGCGTATAAACTATTGACAGCGCTTGAATACTTCCAGCTCAATGTCAATGGTATGGTTGCCCTTGATGCGGGCGCTTCCACAGGCGGCTTTACCGACTGTTTACTACAGCACGGCGCGGCAAAAGTGTATGCGGTTGATGTCGGTCGTGAACAATTGCACGAGCGTTTACGGCGTGATCCTCGAGTTGTGAGTATGGAGGGCGTGAATTTACGTACAGCTCCCATGACATTACTTCCGGAACCGATTGATATCCTTGTGGCGGACGTTTCTTTTATTTCTTTGACACTTGTTCTTGAACCGTGTTTGCGTTGGTTGAAAGCAAACGGTCTCGTTGTGACACTCATTAAACCGCAATTTGAATTGGGACCGCATCAGACCGTTCGCGGTGTTGTGCGTGACGAAAGCTTACATCAAGTCGCGATTGATAAAGTGTTACTACACTGTGATGCGTTGGGCTTAAAAAATCAAGGTGTTGTGCCGTCGTCTATAAAAGGGCCGAAAGGCAATCAAGAATATTTGGCGTATTTTTCTTATGAACCTTCTTGCACCCTCGGAACAACAGATGATCATCACTAAACAGCGAATAATTTTAATCTTTTGTGTGGTATGGTTTTTTTTGACAGGCATGTTGCTTATGTGGTCTTTTTCTGTCGTTGAAGCCGCAGAAGCAACACAAGACGCGCAAATACTTGCCGCAGAACACAATAAACAACGGGAAAATTTACAAAGAACCCTCAATGAACACCCTGATGTTATGCTGGATTTTTTACGACAACACAGCGAAGCTTTGTTAGAAATTCTTCAAGAGGGCGCCGTGTTACGGCGCAATAAAGCGATTGTGAATGCGTGGGAAAACGATCGCACAATACCCAAAAACATCAATGTCAGCGGACGCGCCATGCGTGGCGACAGTAATGCACCCGTCACCGTGGTGGCTTATTCTGATTTTACCTGTCCGTATTGCGAACAAAGTGCAGCCCAGATGGCACGTTTTCTTATGACTTATGACGGCAAAATCCGTTATGTTTTTAAGAATTTTCCTCTTGAATCACAAGGTATATCCAAACTGGCTGCCGAATATTACATTGCGGCCGGTTTGCAAAATCAGGATCAGGCATGGGAGTTCTATGACATGTTGTTTGCCAACCGCAATGTGTTGTTGCAAGAAGGCGAAACTTTTTTAAAACAAGCCGCAAAAGATGTCGGATTGAACATAAAACGCCTGAACAGCGATTTGAAAGGAAAAACCGTACGCGATTTGATGGACGAAGACCTTGCCGAAGCGGCGCGGTTGGGCGTCGACGGCACACCGACCTTTTTTGTTAACGATTTGGTTGTGCGCGGTGCCGTGCCGACAGAGCTTTTTGCGCAAGCCATTGAAATGGCACTCGACACGGCCGAACAAGGCCTTTTACCCATACAATAACGCGCTTTGTACTTTTGGAAATGCGGTGGGCTTAATAAGGCTCCTATTCCCAAAAGATAACAAACACAGCGCTTGACATTGTGCGTTTTATTGACAAGAGAGCACAGTATGTCTATTTTTTCATGAAATATATCTGTTAAACAAAACTTTGATTCTCTATACATAGGTTTGTTTTTGTACAGACCGTTCATGAGGTCTAGAATGCAAGTAAAATGTTGGGGAGTACGCGGTTCATTAGCCAGCGGTTGTTCTACATCGGCTCGTTATGGTTGCAACACGTCCTGCTATTCGATTGATATACCCAACGCACCACATATCGCCCTTGATGCAGGATCGGGGTTGCGCAATTTTGGCGTACACACGAAAAACAGTAATAAGCCCAAAACGTGTGCAATCTTTCTCAGTCACAACCATTGGGATCATGTCGCGGGTTTGCCGTTTTTTGATCCGCTTTATAACGCGTCGTGGGATATCACCATTTATGCGCCTGAAGCCATCGGCGAAGTGGGGCCGGAAACGTTTATAACAACCCTCTTCTCCTCAACCTTTTTCCCTATCACATGGGATAAATTACCGAGCACAAGACGGATCGTCTCCTTGACTGACGGACAAAAAATCGAATTGGAAGGCGGTGTCACCGTGACGACACACGCCGCCAGTCACGGCGCCTACAATTCGGATCGTCTCTATGCCACAGCATACCGCATCGAACACAAACAACACAGTGTTTTTTACAGCGGCGATCACGAATTGGGTGCAGATCCGACGGCAATCAATACAAACAGTTCTTTTTTCCAAGGGCTGGCTCATGCAGATATCGCAATTTTGGATTCGCAATACACGCTTGAAAGTTATCAAAACCATATCGGTTGGGGACATTCTGCCATTGAGCAATGGGTTCCGTTTATTCAAGAGTTTGGCGTAAAAACCTTTGTGCCGACACATTATGATCCGGCTCATGAAGACATCTTTTTGGATAATGTGTGCAGTAAACTGTTACAACAATTTCCTTTTTTGGCAGGCTCTTTGCGCATGGGCTATGAAGGGCTTGTTTTGCATAGCGGTCATCATGTCAGCAGTCCGTATTTGTGTGCTCCGGGAACATCGGAATGTGAAAACTGTCGGTTTTCTTCAGAAGTGCTTGAAATTCCCGATATGAGCTCTGTTTTGGACAATTTATTGTTTCGTGCCAGACAACTTGCACACGCTGATGCAGGCACGATTTATCTTGTTGAAAATGACGAATTGGTTTTTTCTTATTCACACAACGACACCTTGTTTACCAGCGTACAATCGGCACGACAACAATACCTCAACGCGCGTTTGCCCATCACCCCACAATCGGTGGCAGGGTATGTGGCTTGTCAACGAAGTGTGTTGAATATTCCCAATGTGCGTGATTTACCGATCGATGCGCCATATTCGTTTAATGCTTCTTTTGACAACGCCACAGGATACAAAACCGTATCGATTTGTGCACTACCCATTGTTTCTCCGCGCAATAAATTGCTTGCTGTCATGCAGATCATCAATTGTCTGCATGAGGGCGAGGTTGTACCGTTTTCATCTCAGGTTGAGTGTTCTTTGGCTGAGTTATGTTTTGTTGGGGCGCAGTCTATTGAGCAAGCGTTGACGACGAAAGACATGCTGTTGCGTGTTTTAGAAACGGCGCGGCTACGTGATCCCACGGAAACGGGACCGCACGTTTTTCGTGTCGGTGCTATGGCTGCCGAATTGTATCATCATTGGGCAGAAAAACGTCACATTGATCCTGTAGAAATTACAGATATCAAAGCCAATTTGCGTTTGGCTTCTATGTTACACGATGTCGGTAAAGTGGGTATTCCCGATGATGTGTTAAAAAAACCCGGGCGCTTCACACCTGAAGAACGCAGTATAATGGAAAAACATTGCTCCATCGGTGCTGAAATATTTAAAAATGTCAGCCGCACCTTGGATACCTTGGCGGCAAGCATCGCCTTGCACCACCATCAGCGCTGGGACGGCAAAGGCTATACCGGAACTGATGCGCCGCCTCTGGCCGGTGAAAACATTCCTTTTGAAGCACGGATCACCTCGATTGTGGACGTTTTTGATGCTTTGATTTCTCCTCGATGCTATAAAGAACCGATTCCCATAGCAAAGGCGTTGGATATCATTCAAAACGATTCGGGAACCGCCTTTGATCCGGAGATGGTTGAAGCGTTTATGGAAATTTTGGACACGATATTAGCCATTCAAGAAAAATATCAAGAAAAACATTAGAGTGTGTTCACATAAAATGATTTTTTATTTTATATCAAGGAAGATAAGCGAACGTTGAGGTCGTGTATACAGAAATACACGGCCGAAAAAGATCGTAAAATCTGACGCAGAGATAACCCAAAAAGAGTTTATGTAAACAGGCTCTAAAAAAAGAAAAAGAACCCTGAAAAAGGAGCCATTGCATGGAAGGGCGCTATACATTTCGTGGCAAAAAACATCTCATATTGCCGATTCTTTTTCTTTTACCGCAACTTTGTATTACTGTGATTTTTTTCTTCTATCCTGCGGGAGAAGCCATACTCGGATCGTTTTATATAGAAGATACGTTTGGCCTTTCAAAAGAATTTGTCGGACTGGAGAATTTTGCCGTCCTTTTTGATGACAGCAGCTATTTGGATACCCTCAAGCTGACCGTTCTTTTTAGTGCGGCAACGATTGCGTTGACCATGGGTACGGCGTTGCTTTTGGCGGTCATGGCGGATCGCATTGCTTCCGGCGGTACGATCTATAAGGCGTTGTTGGTCATTCCTTATGCTGTGGCTCCGCCGTTGGCCGGTGTTTTATGGCTGTTTTTATTTAACCCTTCAAGCGGTGTATTGACGGGAATGCTTGAATCGTTCGGCATTGTTTGGAATCATAAAATTAATGGCAATCAAGCCTTATTTTTGATTGTTATTGCCGCGGCTTGGAAACAAATTTCGTACAATTTTCTTTTCTTTCTTGCCGGGTTGCATGCCATTCCGAAATCCTTGACAGAGGCAGCAGCTATTGACGGCGCGTCGCCGTGGCGTCGTTTTTGGAACATCATCTTTCCTTTATTATCGCCAACGACGTTTTTTTTGTTGGTGGTCAACACGATCTACACGCTTTTTGAAACTTTCGGCATTGTTCACGCCGTAACGCAAGGCGGCCCCGCAAATGCAACGGAAACACTGATTTATAAAGTGTTTACAGATGGCTTTATCGGACTTGATTTTGGAGGTTCGTCGGCACAATCAGTTGTGTTGATGGTGATTGTAATGGTTTTGACCTTTTTGCAATTCCGCTATATTGAACGCAAAGTGACCTATTAAAACACAATAAAAAGCTCATGATATGTTAAAGATAATGGTGGTGTCGGCATATACATTTTTTTGCTCATGAACCACAAAGAGGGTTCTTTAAACAACACCGTCTTGTCCTTGAGTGAGCGTCTATCTTCATGCTTTGACGACACGCATCTATAGAAGAAGGAACGGCTGCTATGGTTGAAAAAAAAGGTTTGTCCCGAGCACTTGGACATTTTGTGCTTTGTTTTGGGATTGCGGTTGTGTTGTTTCCTTTGTATGTGGCGTTGGTGGCAACCTCGCACACGGCCGATGTGTTGATCGGCACCACACCGTTGTGGTTTGGGCAAGAATTTTTTAACAATTTTTCCCTTGTACTGACGCAAGGATTAAAAGCCGCCGGAGGCATTCCCGTTTGGCTTATGATGGCCAACAGCTTGGTGATGGCTTTGGGGATTGCTTTCGGGAAAATTCTTATTTCGCTTACGGCGGCCTATGCGATCGTGTATTTTCGTTTTCCCGGACGTGAACTGGCTTTTGGCTTAATTTTTATCACGCTCATGATGCCCGTGGAAGTGCGTATTGTTCCCACATTCAACGTTGCCGCAAATTTACATTTTGTAGACAGTTATGTCGGGTTGATTTTACCGCTCATTGCCTCGGCCACAGCAACGTTTTTGTATCGACAATTGTTTATGACGATTCCGCCGGAATTGCTCGAAGCGGCGCGGATTGACGGTGCGGGGCCGTGGCGTTTTTTTGTGGACGTGGTTTTGCCGCTTTCACGCACCAACACGGCGGCGTTGTTTGTTGTTTTATTCATTTATGGTTGGAATCAATATCTCTGGCCGTTACTCATCACCAATGACGAAAATATGTATACGGTTGTGATGGGAATTCAGCGTATGGTCAGCATTCCCGATGCCGTTCCCGAATGGAATATGATCATGGCTGTGGCATTGCTTGGCATGTTGCCGCCTCTTTTGGTGGTACTGGGAATGCAAAAATTGTTTGTGCGTGGATTGGTTGAAACCGAAAAATAAACGTCTTTACCAAAGAAAAGGATTCACCATGGCTCAAGTTCGTCTTGAAAATGTCGACAAACGCTTCGCCACAAATCATGTGCTTTCCAAGTTAAATGTGGAAGTGCCTGACGGTTCGTTTATGGTTATGGTCGGGCCTTCGGGTTGCGGCAAATCAACGGCCTTGCGTTGTATTGCCGGTCTTGAAGAAGTGAGCGACGGGCACATTTACATCGGTGATGAAGACGTCACCCACAAAGAACCCAAAGAACGCAACATCGCCATGGTTTTTCAAAACTATGCCTTGTATCCGCATATGAACGTGTTTGAAAACATCACCTATGGTCTGAAAGTGCGTGGGGTTTCACTTGAAGAACGTAAAAAACGCGCTTTGGAAGCGGCCAAACTCTTGAGTCTTGACGGACTGTTGGAGCGGATGCCAAAACAGCTTTCAGGCGGCCAACGGCAACGTGTTGCCATGGGGCGTGCCATTGTGCGTGAACCCAGCGTGTTTTTATTTGATGAACCGCTTTCAAATCTCGATGCCAATTTACGCAACCACATGCGTATTGAGTTGCGCCGCTTGCACCAACGCCTTGCGACGACAAGTATTTATGTCACGCACGATCAAGTGGAAGCCATGACTTTGGCAGAAAAAATCCTTGTTTTGCGCGGCGGACACATCGAACAATACGGTACACCGGACGACATTTATCAACGCCCTGCATCAATTTTTGTGGCACGTTTTATGGGCTCGCCTTCAATGAACATGCTCCCCGTCATGCGTACAGACACAAATGCTTTGCAACTGCCTGACGGAAACTTTTTGGCAACAAATATCTTAGCCCCGGACATTCCTCTTGCCTCGTGTGAAGGTTCGTTACTTTTGGGTGTTCGCAGCGAAGACTTGTTGCTTGATGAACAAGGTTCGCTCTGTGTGACGGTCGACATCACCGAGGCACTCGGTGCCGACACCTTGGCGCATTGTCGGTTATGTAAACATCAGACACAACAAGGTGATCAATACAGCGATGCCTTGATTGTTGTGCGTTTACATGGACAACACCGTCCGCATCCCGGCGAAACATTGCGTTTGAGTGTGCGACAAGGCATGGGACACGCTTTTCATCGTGAAACAGAACAACGCTGTTCATAGGTTTTTTCAGAAGTCTTTGTTTTGAATTTGATGCATAGTTTTATTTTCAGAAGGCATTGCTATTTAAAAAGAGTTTTGTTTTCAACAGGAATCTCTCTTTGAGAAGGAGCTTTTGTGATGCTTGTCCAAAACGGTCTTTTACACTATGACACTCCTGTGGGGATTTTATGTACAGACAGCACGTTTGCCAAACCCATAGGTCAATTGCGTAATCCTTTGACTTTTGATTTTCCCATTGCCTGTAAGGTGTTAAAGGGCGTCAATGTCACGCATCTTTTTGACGATCCGCACAAACACCTTGAGGCCTTTGTCCAAGCAGCCAAAGAACTTGAGGCAGAAGGCGTCAGAGCGATTGTGGGCAGTTGTGGATTTATGGCTGTTTTTCAAGAAGCGGTCAGTTGTGCGGTAAAGGTTCCTGTGTGTATGTCTGCGTTGATACAGTTGCCGCTGATTGAAACGTTACACGGAAAAACAGCTCGAATCGGTGTGTTGACCGCCAACGCTCCAGCTTTGACCAAGGCGCATTTTCTTTGTTCTGCTGTGGATGAAGCTTTTTTTGAGCGTCTTTATATCAAAGGCATGGAAACAAGCCCGTATTTTCGGCAAACAATTATTGAGAGTGCCAATGATTGTATGGATACTGAGCTGTTGGCGGAGGAAATTGCCGTGACAGCCGAAAAAATGGTTAAAGAACACGGTCTTGACGCGTTGCTTTTTGAATGCACGGATCTTTGTGCGTTTGGTCAACGTGTGCAGAAGCGGATTGGCATTCCTGTTTATGACATCAATGCATTGATTGAATATATGGCTTTTTGTGTACGTCGCAAACCGTATATTCATCCTTATATGTGAGAACTACAACACCAAACAGTGTGTGTTTCCGATCATGTAAACAGATGAGCAATGGTTGCAATGAGACATGATTATCAGAGAAAGAAGACTTTTTGAAGGAAAGAACCCATGAGCAAACAGGCTGTGCCTACAATTGAAAACTTTGGTGAAAAATGGTTAATCCTGTGTAATAATCCTGCCGAAGAAGTGCCGCGTTTGCTTCCTCTTGTGCTTGAAAAAGGGGCAACACGTGAGGCGTGGCGTGTTGACGGCGGTTCAACAGCCACCATGCTTATGGTTTATCCTTTAGACGCGCCGTTGCGTACGGGGCTTTTGTTGCATGGCAAACCGGGTGAACTCATGCCTGTGTCTTTATTTCCTTTTCTTGAAGGGTTGCCCAATGATCTGACGGTAGAACAGGTGCAACCGTGGACACAAGGTGTGGAAGCGACCGTATGGCTCAGCCGTGAGCCAGAAAAAAGCCCGTTGACAGTCTATACGCCGTTGTTTTTTCGCGATAAGGACATGCTGACGCTTGGTGTACAACACACGTTCTTGTTGTCGGGTTTGGCTTCAGGGGTGCGTCGTGCGTTGCTTGACGAGTTGAGTGTGACGGAAGGGCCGCAGTTTGAAGCGTATGCCGAAGAATGGTTGAGTGAAAATCCGGGAAAAAGTCGTATTGATGTTCCGCAATTGCGGATTTCATTACAGGGCGCACGGATTATGCAAAGCACAGAACGAGGACCTTGTGAATATCAATTACGCGCGCCCATATCTTCTGTGGAAGAAACAACATTTGCCGATGAAACCGTCTATATTTTTGGCATGGAGTTTGATTTAGAAAGCGAAAACCCTCTGCGTTTTTCCATGTATGTTCCTAAAAAAGTATGTAAGCTCGAAGATCCAAAAATCGGCGATGAAATCGACGCGTTGGTGTGGTTGCAAGGACGAATTGTTGACATGCCTGCATAATACTTTTTTAGAATAGACGTTTCGTTTTTCCGGACATGGGCTTCAAAGCCTCTAAGAGATGCGTTGAACGCGGCGGAGAGCTTGTGAATTATTCTTTGCTTGCTCAAAAGATATGGAACAGTTGTTTGTTCCATGAGCGACGTTGCACGGCGTGTCACAGTCCTTTTGTACCTCACAGCGCAACAACGCGCACTGCAAACATTCATAGCAGCGACGCGTTGTTTTGTTCTTCTTGTTTGTGTCGACTTACTGCAACAGGCAAGGGGCGATGTATCCGTTGTGCCATGCCTTTGGTAGGAAATGCATCTCGCCTTTGTGGGGAGTGTCTTTTTTCTTCGTCGCCTTGGGATGGTTTTGTTGCGGTGGGCAGCTATGAAGGCGTATTGCGTGAATTAATTTTACGAGGCAAACGACTCGGAGACAGAGCGGCGCTGGATGCCTTGGGTCAATTGCTTGCCGAAACATGGCTACAGCACGACGCCGCCGACAAAACTGAATACATCGTTCCGTTGCCTGCACACCCCAAACGTTTACTTGAACGGGGTTTCAATCAATGCTTGGAATTGGCGCGCCCCATGGGGGCCTACTTGGGTTTGCCCATACAACACCAATGGTTGTTTCGTAAACGAGAATCAGGACTCACACAACAAGGCCTTTCACCAAGCGCACGACATAGCACTGTGCAAAACGCATTTGTGGCTTCACCGAATGTGTTTGGAAGACGTTTATTGCTGGTGGATGATGTCCTGACGACAGGAGCCACACTTCGACATGCCGTCTGCTGTTTGAAAAAACAGGGGGCAACACATGTTGATGTGGCAGTGGTTGGACGCGCTACGTTTTCTTTCAACGCTCTGTCTTGATTTTCTTGAAGGAACAAATATTGTCATGAGCCACTCTGCCATTTCACGCTTTCTTCTACAGGAAAAAAAAGAAAGGAACCCTGAGACCATGATAACAAAGGCAACAATCCTTGTTGTAGATGATGACGAAGGCCACCGTGGCATGTTGCGCATGTTGTTGCGCGGTTGGGGTTATGCCACTGATGAGGCGATATCCGGACGTGAGGCTGTTGAGAAGGCAACCACACAGCCTTACGATGCCATTTTGTCCGACATTCGCATGGCAGAAAAAGCCGACGGCATTACAGCCATGCGAGAAATTTTGGCACACAATCCATCCATCCCCGTAGTGATGATGACGGGGTATTCTTCAGTTGAAACAGCTGTGGAAGCTTTGCGTTTCGGGGCATATGATTATTTAATGAAACCATTGGATTTTGATGAATTGAAGCGAGTTTTGGAACATGCCTTGGCGCATTGTTTGCTTGGCGAAAAACCAATCTCACGCGAAGCTCCGCAAGACAACACCATTCTGGGACGCAGCCTTGCCATGTGTGAGCTTGTGGATTTGATAGCCACGGTGGCGCCTTCCGAGGCCACGGTGTTGATTACGGGCGAATCGGGCACGGGAAAAGAATTGGTTGCCCGTGCTATTCAGCAAGCAGGGAACCGCAGTAACAAACCTTTTGTGACCATCAATTGTGCGGCACTGAATGAATCGCTTTTGGAGTCAGAGTTGTTTGGTCATGAGAAGGGCGCGTTTACGGGAGCCGAGCGACGGCGTGAAGGTCGTTTTGTTCAAGCACATGAAGGCACGTTATTTCTTGATGAAATAGGCGAATTGCCTTTGCAACTTCAGGCGAAGTTATTACGCGCATTACAACAAGGCGAAATTCAACGGGTTGGAAGTGATACGCCATTAACAGTGGATGTGCGTTTAATTGCGGCGACCAATCGAGATTTGCGTCATGAAGCACAGGAAGGACGTTTTCGCGAAGATTTGTATTATCGCTTGAATGTGATTGGTTTGGAAGTGCCTGCATTGCGCAAACGTCGCGAAGATATTCCTCTTTTGGCGACGGCGTTTTTGACGCGTTTTGCAACAAGTAATCGAAAAACAATCAAGGGTTTTTCACCGCGTGCCATGGATTTATTGTTGCATTATGGGTGGCCGGGTAATGTTCGGGAATTGGAAAATACAATTGAGCGAGCTGTGATTCTTTGTGCCGGAGATTATGTATCGGAAAACGATTTGCCTTTGGTTGTGCGTCAAAATGCGATCTCGTCGGATTTGATACCGCAGAATTCATCGGAATTGTCTACAAATGAAGTGCGTTCTCTTGAAGAAATTGAACGCCAAGCCATCATGAATGCGCTCAAAGCCCTTGATGACAATAAAAGTGAAGCGGCACGACGACTTGGTATTACGCGTGCCACACTCCACAATAAACTGCGTCGCTACGGACACGACAGCTAAGCAACACGGCACAACCATTCAACAAATCAATTCAATTGAACGATTTGAAAAATATAATACTTGTTTTTTCTGAGGAGGCTTTGTCGCCTCCCCAAAAAACATCAACTATTATTCCAAAGCGGCTTGACAATATTGTTCCAAGGAGACAGGCCTAAAGGGTTGACGAATGTGCAACATGCCCACGTCTTTTGGACTGACTTTTTGTGCGTTGGCGGCAATTTCTGCCAATGCAGAGCCACACATCCGTCCCTGGCATTGTCCCATTCCGCAACGGGTAAAGCGTTTTATTTCATTAATTTCTCGATAGCCGTCCGCGACTGCGCGGCGGATGTCTCCTGCCGTCACGCATTCACAACGACACACAATCGTTTCATCGACAACATCAAACAGATTCGGGTGTGGTGCAAAAGCGTGTCGCAACCAGTCTCGAGTCAGTTTTATGCGTAGCAAGGCTTTTTGCGTTTTTTTACTGTGGTGAGCCGCGTCTGACGGCGTAATCATACCCACTTGCTCAGCGATCCTGATGCCTGTCAGATGTCCTTTCAACAGGCTTGCATCACCACCCAAAACACCGCTGCCGTCGCCGCTGACATACACATTGGGAAGGCTTGTTGCACCATAGATATCACTTTTCGGATACCAAACACGTTGGACACCATCCCAAACGTGCTCTGCACCCATAGATTGTAGAATGTGTGTACGAGGAATAATGTTTTCATGACGTAACAGCAGATTTGTTGCAATGGTGTATTCTTTTTTATCGACAGTATAAATAACGCGCTCGACGTGTCCGTCGCCTTCGGCACGGATATTTGTCACGCCTGCAATACGACGCACACGTTTGGTTTGCAACGTGTGCCAAGCCATCCGTAACCCCTTCAATAAATACGGCGGATCGAACAACGCCGCAGGCATACTCAAGGCTTGACTGCGAGCGTTCAAAGAACCCGTATCAAGCCATGCCGCAATCTCAATGCCTGCATTCAATAAATGCTCGGCCAACAATAAAATCAACGGACCGTTGCCTGCCAACACAACAGATGTTGCAAAAAGTTTACTCATGCGTCCACCTGAACGCAACAAAATATCGGCACCGCCGGCACCCATAACACCCGGCAAGGTCCAACCGAAAAACGGAACAGGACGTTCCATCCCCCCTGTCGCAACCAACACATGTTGTGCCGCAAAGGTTTTGGCTTCACCGTTGATGGTACAATACGCTTTGTGCGGTTCGAGCCCCCATACAGTACAATTCGGGTGATAAACAACCCCCGATGCACGGAAATCGTGTACCAGTTGAAGGCCTTGCTCACGTTCTTTGCTATCCATCAGCGCTTGTGTTAACGGGCTTTCAATAGTACGAAAATATTGTCCTCCCAAGGAAGCTTGTTCATCCAATACAACGACATCCAAGCCAAAGGAACGCGCGCTCACTGCGGCCGAAAGGCCGGCAGGCCCCGCTCCGACGACCAAAAGATCCATTTGTCTTTCCATTATTTCGGCTCCGAGGGCTGCAGTTGTCGACGAATAACCATGCCTTCTTCGACAGACACAAGACATGACTGAACATTCGCTTGACCGTTTATTTCCATAAGACATTCAAAACAAACACCCATTAAACAGTACGGTGCGCGAGCCGAACCGTCGACAGGATGAACCATCGTTTGTACGGGGTGCGCGTGCCCGAGCACTGCCGCAGCAACACTGATTCCCACAGGAACATCCATAGGCACATCATCAAAATAAATACGTACTGTTGAGACAGAATTCTTTTGCATAGTGGCAAGCCTCTTCGAACGTTACGGAGTGATGCGAAAAATCAAAACAGCAAAGAAGCCCTCTTCTTATACCGAATATCCAAACCGCGCCAAAGTCATGCCTTTGGCTGTTTCAGGCAGCGCACCGCCCAAGATGAACTCAGGCAACAAACGTGCGTGTACCGCAGCCAAGGTGACGGCACTGTGTGTTGCGATCACATAGGCATCGGGATGATTTGGTAATTGACTGTAAATCGCCATGCCGTCATCGGGCATCACTCGCAAACCACTCCATGTTCTTATTATCCTTCGTTGCCCCAATGCGGGCCATACATCAAGCGCCCAACGCCCTTCAATCGCAACCGAAGACGGAATCACATCACCATCGTGTCCCACCGTTTCATGACGAAAACCAATAATCGTTGTCCCACCAAATGTCTGACAAACACCCAAAACAGGAATCGGCATGATAAAAGGCATCCGTTCAACCAATAAAACCTGCCCTTTATCGGGAAAAAGAGGGAGCGAAGGCATGGCAAAATGAACCAAATGACGATTTGCCAATCCACCTGCCAAAACCAACCGTTTACAGCGCATGGCACCGTTGGTTGTGACGACATGATAGCCACCGCCTGCAAGAGGTTCAATCGAGTTGGCTGTCGTATGAAAATGCGTGCTCACTCCGCTGTGTTTCAAACAAAGATGCAACGCTCGCAAAAAGGCCAAAGGATCAATCAATCCATCTTCTTCACACCACGCCGCGCCAACAACCTTGGGGCCAAAAGGCACATGGGGGACAAGACGCTCCAACGCCGTGCGCTCGATCATTTCACCGCGGTATTCGCCGAGTGCGTCACGCAAGGTGTCAAGGTATGCTCCACGCTTTGTATATTCTTCTTCACCGACACAAGGAATTACACCACCTAAAAAACTGGACGCAATCTTTATGCCCGAGCACGCCTCCACCTCTTCCAACAATTGTGGGAAAAGCCGTGCAGACATAAAGCCCCACTTGGCATACTCAGGTAAATGAGCAAATTTGGACTGACACCAAACCATACCCACATTGGTGCGTGAAGCCATATGGGCGGGAGCAAGCGCATCAATAAGCGCAACCCGTTGCCCCGAGCTACTCAAGCCGTAGGCCAACGCTGCACCCGTCACCCCACCGCCAATAATCAAGATGTCATATTCTCTTGTCTTATTTTGCATACAACATTCCACCTCCGAGTACCTTTTGCCTTATTTTTAGAGCTTGTCGTCAAATTTCACAATTTTCGTTCTGTCATGTGTCTCTGGATACGATGCCTTCAAAAAGCTTGTCTGGTATTGTGATTGAACATGCGCGATATGATGATATGAATCTAAAGTATGTTTTGATATTTATTATAATATATTGAGTGTGTTTTGGAATATTTTATATAATCATATGATGAGAGATTATGGAAAAAATTCTGGGGGAAATCATTTCCCCCAGAAAAAGAGAAAGCGTTTCAAAAAAGATTATTTAATCAAGCCAAGGTCTTTAAGAACAACAGTCAATTCATCGTATTGTACTTTCATTTCTTTGATCCATTCAGGTCCCGGAGTGAATTCAGCTGTGGCGTGCATGTTTTCCATCGCCTTAATGAAGCCGGGATCTTCGGTCACTTTTTTGGTGACTTCGGTCAGCTTGTCAATAACTTCTTGCGGTGCGCCTTTCGGCAAAGCGATACCGCCCCAGCCATAGTAACTGCCGGCATAGCCTTGTTCGGCAAAAGTCGGTGCATCGGGAAAGGTTTCACTTTTGGTACCGATAGCTAAAATTTTCAACTTATCGGCAGAAACCATAGATGCATAAACTTGTGGGAAGAGGAAAGAAATATTGGCATGACCGCCCATCACCGCCGAAGCCGCAGCAGGACTGCCTGCAAACTCAACGTGCTTCACATCGACATCATTTTTTAACTGCCAATCACGCATAGCGAAAGAAAGCCATGTTCCGGCACTGGGGCTTGCAAACGTTCTTTCACCGGGATGTTGTTTTGCATCAGCGGCAAAGTCTTTCAGATTTTTCCACGGTGCATCGGGTGCAGCCACAACAGCACAGTTGGCAACCATGATGCGTGCGATATAATCAAAGCTGTCAAAGGAATAGCCGGCTTGTTTAAGTTGCGGCAGAACAATATTGGGGCCTGCTTGGGCGATATAGAGCGTATAGCCGTCGGGTTTGGCTTTCGCGGCAAAGAGAGTACCCGTAAGGCCTCCACCGCCGGTTTTATTGACCACAACAATGGGTTGATCCAGATGTTTTTTGGCAAATTCAGCCCACACGCGTGCCGTCAAGTCGGCATCACCGCCGGGTGCAAAACCCACAATGATTTGAATGGGTTTTGTCGGATAGGCTGCTTGTGCGGAAGACGTCATGCTCGGTGCACACAGCAGCGCTAAAGCGCCCACGCCAAAAAGAATTGTTTTAAGCGTTCTAAACATACTCTTTACACTCCAATGTTGTAGGTGACGATGAGCAGGATAACCGTGACTAAACCTGTTGTCCTGCTCACACAGTGTTGACAACGTTAGTTGTTGTTTGAACCTTTATCTTTTGTATCGGGGTTGTGGTGTGATTGAGAAGTGCCTTCATCTTTTGTATCGGGGTTGTGGTGTGATTGTTCGACAGTATCAAACAGCATACTGCTTTGTGCCGTAACAGGCATGCTCAATCCGCCAATCAATACCAGTGAACAAAGACCAAAAAGAACTGTTTTAAAAGAAACGTGTGTCATGATGTTACTCCATCGTCTTGAGGTTGACGCCGACACCGTGAAACGCTGTATTGCATCTTTATGACAACTCGTATTGCGTACTGTATGAATAGGAGTTGACGCGTCACGAAAGGCAAAAAGGCAATTTAGTGTGAGTCGACTGCAGCGTCGGTCACAGCTTTTTTTGTTTCACGTCGACGAGCCTTCATAATACTGATGATTGAAGCAACGATCAATAATAAAAGCGTTGCTGAACCGGGTCTTTTGAATAATACGGTTAAATCACCGTTGGAGAGGTTCATGACTTGTTCAAAAGCGGTTTCTAAAAGGGGACTGAGAATAAATCCGATAATCATGGGGCCCGGGCTGAATTGAAAACGTCGCATACCGTAACCAATAATGCCAAACATGATCAGACAGAAAATATCAAACAGGCTTTGGTTAATAGAATAAGTGCCGACAAAGGCAAAAATGGTCACAACAGAAAAGATGATGTGTTTGGGCATTTGGCTGATGCGAATCCATGCTCTAAAGCCAAATTTTGCAATAAAATACATAAGAATATCACAAATAATGAGTGAACCAAAAATACCGTAAACAACTGTTGTGTTTTCAAAGAAGATGTTTGGGCCCGGTGTGATGCCTTGAATGAGAAACGCACCCATCAAGATGGCGGTCACGTCGTCGCCGGGGATCCCCAAGGTGAGCAGAGGGATCATGGCAGAGCCTGTGGTTGCGTTGTTTGCGGCTTCGGGAGCCATAACGCCCTCGACCATACCGGTACCAAATTTTTCCGGCGTTTTCGAAGTCCTGCGTGCTTCAGAGTAGGCCATATACGCGGCAGGCGAGGCACCGAGTCCCGGCATGGCACCCAACAACGATCCGATGACAGACGAACGCAACAAGATAGGAATGGCATGCACAAATTCTTTCCATGTCAAACGACCGTTTTCTCCTGAAAGATCAAACTTGTCTTGCACATGTTTGGTCGCACCGATACAGGCTTGGTGAATGACTTCAGGCAAACACAAGAGACCGATAACCATAGGAATCAAGGCAAATCCTGCGGTCAGATAATCATTGCCAAAGGTAAAACGCATGGCACCCGTTGTGCCGGAAACGCCGACAGTGGCAAGCAAGATGCCCAAGCCCGCACTAATCAAACCTTTGATGATTGAAGGGCCTGAAATACTGCCGACAACCGTCAGCGCCAAGATAATCAAACACAACTGTTCGGCAGGCCCCACCTTCAAAGCCAAATACGATAACGGTGCCGCCACCAAAATCAACAAAACATTACTGAATGTGTCACCAAAGATCGAACCGACCAAGGCCGCATTGAGTCCTTTTCCTGCTTTTCCTTGTTGAGTAAGCGGGTATCCGTCCATGGCGGTACAGACAGCCGGCGGAGCCCCCGGTGTGTTTAACAACACGGCAGTGATCGACCCGCCAAACATGCTGGCTTTATAAATGCCAAGCAACATGGGAATACCGACAAGCGGTGAAACATAAAACGTTAATGGCAATAAAATAGAAATCGCCATAATCCCTGAAATTCCCGGTATTGCCCCAAAAAGCAATCCCGTAAAAATGCCCAAGGCAATGGCGGCAATAGATTCAATGGTCAAAATCGAAATTAAACCTGTCAGAATATCGGCAATCATGGATTCACCCCTCGTAAGCTCATTGTGTCCATATAATTGTATTTATTCAAACAACACACCTGTCGGAAGAATGATTTGCATAAATTCAAAAGTCGCGTAATCCACAATATACGCAAAAAGAACATAACTCACCGCACCAAGTACCTTGCGTTCCAAACCTAACATTAAAGAAACAAAAAACATGATAATGGGCGTAGAATAAAGAAAACCGATATAATAAAAACCGAGAAGATACATGAATAATAAAAACAGATAGGCAAGCAAAGCATACGAACTGCCTGATTCTTCTCTGGCCATTTGGAGCATGATTCGTTCTTCGTCAACCTCTCCGCGTAACAAATGTCTGAGAGCGACAAAAGTTTGTCCTAAAAAAATAAGACTTGCGACAAGCATGATGCCGGCAATCGACGTGGGAAAAAAAGACGGTTTTAACGTAGAAGGCAAGGTTTCAATAATCCATGAATCGGCATTGAAAAACACGCTTGTAAACAACAACACAAGCGTAAAGCTCAACGCCACTTCACAATACACATTTCTGCGTAAAAATCTGATCATTCGCACACACTCCTTGTCGGTTGGAGGCTGAATAAAATGATAACTCAAAAATGACTTTTGTTTTATTCTGTTACACAGTCTTCTACCAAAGCGTGATTGATTCAATAGGCGCCGTATACTCGGGTAGAGAATACAATCTTCAAGTCATTTTTCGCCGTTTTCACTAAGCAAATAATGTTCCTGTTTTGTAACATCTTGTTTTATATTAAAAAAATAAAATACTGTTTTGAAAAAAAGGTTTTCTTTTTCTCATTATGTTTTATATTGTTACACAGTATTATGATAAAAGATATTGTTTTTTAAAATCATGATGGTAACATATACATATAATTTATAAAAAATCACAATGTAAAAAAAAGTTACAATGTCCGTTTTTTTACAGGAGTCGACATGTTAAGAGCGTTACACAATCTTCCCGAGTTACAAGAGGCAATCAAGCGTTCTCATGATCGTTCGCGCGAGTACGGTGTTGATCCAAATCTTGACGGTGCATCTGAAAGCTTACGTCTAAGCGAGCAGGCATTGAACGCGCACAGAGCGTCTCTTGAGCCGTTCTACAGTATTGCTCGAGAACGGATCGACACGTTGTATGAGCTTTTGGCGGGAACAGGTTTTTGTATGGCTTTGACGGATAATACAGGATACATTTTGTATGTTGTGGGTGATGCTGAGTTGATTGAGCATTTCAAGCGCAGGCGTTGTGTTCCCGGGTATCGTTGGACGGAGCGCGATGTCGGCACATGTGCCATAGGTCTTGCCTTGGCGGAGCGGATTCCTGTTTTTATTCCGGGGGAGTGCATGTATTCTAATTATGTGCATCAAATAAGTAATGCAGGTTCCCCTATTTTCGTTCCTGAGAGTGAAGAGATTCTGGGTACGATTGTCATCAGCGGAAAAACTGAAAACATGAATTTTCACACATTAGGTCTTGTCCAGCTTACGGCAGAGACCGTAACCTCACAATTGCTTGAGCGATTGCGCAATCGGGAAATGGCGATCAAGCACCAATATATGCAGGCGTTGTTGGAATCGGATTCTCGCGGCATCATTACCGTGAATCACGACGGACACATCGTCCATGCAAACAGTAAAGCCCTTATGCTTTTGGCTTTACCGCCAAAATATGAAGGCTTGGCTTTTGAAGAAGTGATTGGTGAAAAGATTCCGATCAACAGATACTTGAAGTCAGGCAAAGGATTTACGTCGCGGGAGGTACATATGCGTCGCAGCAGTGTTACGCACTATGCATCTCTTGATCCCATTCAGATCGAAAACAAAGAAATTGTCGGCGGTTTATTTACCATATTTGAAAAAAAAGAAATGATGCGTATGGCTGTGGAAATGACGGGCACGCAACCGCATTTCACGTTTGACGCCATTTTGGGCAAGAGTGAACGCATACAAGAGGCCTTGCGCATGGCACAAAAAGCTGCCGAAAGTGAAGCTTCGGTGTTACTTGTTGGTGAAACAGGTACAGGAAAAGAACTTTTTGCTCAATCTATTCATAATCATGGCGAACGCCACTCAAGGCCTTTTGTGGCGATCAATTGCGGTGCCATTCCCAAAGAGTTATTGGAAAGTGAATTATTTGGCTATGAGGAAGGGGCGTTCACAGGCGCACAACGAGGCGGACGCCCGGGGAAGCTTGAGCTTGCGGATGGCGGAACATTGTTTCTTGACGAAATCGGTGACATGCCTTTTGAGATGCAAGTCAAGCTGTTGCGAGTATTGCAGTCCGGTGAAGTGCAACGTGTGGGGAGTTTACAGACAATACAGGTCAGTTTACGGGTGATCGCCGCAACGAACAAACAGCTTGAAGAAGCCATTGGCCGACAAGAATTTCGTGAAGACTTGTATTATCGGATCAGCACATTTCATATAACAATTCCCTCGTTACGCGAGCGAGATGGCGACGTGTTGTTGTTGGCACAATATTTTATTCAACGGCTTGAATCGCGGAGAAACAAAAGCATTGCTCCCTTGCCTCAATCAACAATTGATTTGTTGCAACATTATTCGTGGCCGGGGAATATTCGGCAACTTGAAAGTGCTGTGGAGCGCGCCGTGCATTTGACGGAAAACAACGTGTTGCTTCCCGAACACTTTGGCCTTGGCATGGTTTTGCCGCCATTGAATATTGATGACGTGACGTGCATCCGCACCATTCGAGAGATGGAACAACAATTGATTGCTCAAACCTTGCATTACTGTGCAGGCAATATCAAAAAAACGGCAGAGCTTCTTGGCATCAGTCGTCCGACGTTATATCGTAAAATAGATGAATATAAATTATGAAACGGCTTTTTTTCCAAGTAAATAAGTGTGCTTTTGTGAAACATTTATTCACACTCACGCTTTGTTTTTGACACTTTTTGTCCTTATTACTATTACGAACCAATATTGATAAACAAAAAAAATAAGCTCTGTTTTTCCGTATGATTAGCATAAAATCTTACTATAATCTATTCATTTCTTTCTCTTTTTTAAAGATTGACCACGCTCGTTTTGGGGGGTATCTTACATGTTGTCGGCGTCTTTTCTTATGAAAGACCTTGTCTTTTTGTAATGCTACACTATATACATTTAGGTATATTTATTCTCTTTTGCATTTGCCGTTCTTTTTTATTTTACCTTCATGACACACACTCAAGCAGGTTGTTGTATCCTGCACAATATATACTCCTGAAGAGGCAAGTCAGTCCTCAACGTGAACCTTAGGGTACGCAGCGTCTTTGTATCGTGTTGTACCGTCTTGGAGAATATGTATGACAAAATTTATTCGTAAACGCGATTCTCGTCTTGTTGCTTTTGACAAGCAAAAAATCGCGGAGGCCATTTTCCGTGCCGCAAAAGCGCAAAGCGGTACCAACCGTGATACGGCCATGTTGTTGGCCGAACAAGTGACCGATCGCTTAAAAAAACTTTATCCTTCGGGCGAACCGACGGTTGAAGAAGTGCAGGATTTGGTTGAAAAAGTCTTGATAAAAGCGGGACATGCCCGTACTGCCAAAGCCTATATTTTGTATCGTAATGAACGCACACGAGTGCGTGAAATGAAAACACGATTGATGTCGACGTTCCATGAGTTGTCTTTTAAAGACGCCAGCGAAAATGATCTCAAACGCGAAAATGCCAACATCAACGGCGATACCGCAATGGGGACGATGTTGAAATACGGCAGTGAAGCCGCCAAACATTTTTATGAAATATTTTTGCTCGATCCAAAACACATTCAAGCACATAAAGAAGGCGACATCCATATTCACGACATGGATTTTTTTTCTTTAACCACAACGTGTTGTCAAATCGACATTAAAGAGCTTTTTGCAGGTGGTTTCAATACGGGGCACGGCTATTTGCGTGAACCAAACAGCATTCAAAGCACCAGTGCTTTGGCTTGTATTGCCATTCAATCCAATCAAAATGATCAACACGGCGGACAAAGCATTCCAAATTTTGATTACGGAATGGCTCCCGGTGTGGCCAAAAGCTATTTGAAAAACTTGTTGCATGTGCTCTCCATGCGTGACGAAGGCACCGAAGAGCAACGCGACAATCTGAAAACCGCACTTGAGGCCTATCGTTCCACACATGACTCTATGCTGGACGAACAAGGTCAAGCGTTTTGTTGTGCGCTTCTGCAAGCAGAATTACCCGATGTCGATGCCGAACGTGTGATGGAAAAAGCCCTCGCACGAACCGAAAAAGACACCTATCAAGCGATGGAAGGCCTTGTTCACAATTTGAACACCATGCATAGCCGAGCGGGAGCACAAATCCCTTTCAGTTCGATCAATTATGGTACCGACACCACCCCTGAAGGTCGTATGGTGATCAGAAACGTGTTGTTGGCGACTGAAGCAGGGCTCGGCAACGGGGAAACACCGATTTTTCCGATTCATATTTTTAAAGTGAAAGAAGGCATCAGCTATAATCCCGGCGATCCCAATCACGATTTGTTTCAGTTGGCTTGTCGAGTTTCTGCGAAACGCCTGTTTCCCAATTTTTCATTTTTGGATGCACCGTTTAATGCGGCATATTATAAAGACGGTCGCCCTGAAACAGAGATTGCCTATATGGGATGCCGTACGCGTGTTGTCGGCAACGTGCACGATCCCGAACGTGAAATTGTCAACGGGCGAGGGAATTTAAGTTTTACTTCGATCAATTTACCGCGCTTAGGGTTATTGCACCGCGGTGATCCAGACGGTTTTTTTGCGGCTTTTGATGAACGTATTTCATTGGTTTTTAACCAACTTCGAGAACGACTTGAAATTCAAAGTGCCAAAAAATGCAAAAATTATCCGTTTCTTATGGGGCAAGGCATCTGGCTTGATTCCAAGCATCTGGGGCCTGAAGACGAAGTTCGTGATGTGCTTAAACACGGCACATTAACGATAGGTTTTATTGGGTTGGCAGAATGCCTCAAAGCCTTGACGGGTAAACATCACGGAGAATCTCCCGAAGCACAAGCCTTGGGTCTCAGCATTATTGAGCATTTACGCCAACGCGCCAATGAAGAAACACAAAAAACAAAACTGAATTATTCTGTGATCGCGACACCTGCAGAAGGGCTTTCCGGACGTTTTGTACAAATGGATAAAAAACTTTTTGGCGAAATAACAGATATCACAGACCGTGATTACTACACCAATTCGTTTCATATCCCCGTGCATTTTCCCGTCAATGCACACACCAAAATCTTTTTGGAGGCGCCATACCATGCGCTGACCAACGGCGGACATATTACCTATGTGGAAGTGGACGGTGATCCGACAAACAATCTGGAAGCCTTTGAATCAATCATCAGACATATGAAAGAACAAGGCGTGGGCTATGGATCAATCAATCATCCCGTAGATCGCGATCCGATTTGTGGCTATACAGGCATCATCAGCGAAGTGTGTCCACGGTGCGGACGCCTTGAATACCAACCGACGCCCAAAGACGGCCGTGGAAAAGAAATTGGTTTTGAACGCATTCGACGTATCACAGGCTACCTTGTAGGCACGCTTGATCGCTTTAATAACGCCAAACGACAAGAGGAAAGCCAACGCATCAAACACTGCCGTATGAATAATAACTGGTAATTTTTATTGAATTCTTTCTTAAGAAAGGGGGCTGGGGAAATGATTCCCCCAGCCCCCTTGATTTTGCAACAAATAAAAAAGTTCGTGTTATTACCATCATCGGTACACTGAGAGCGTGTTCACATAAAATGATTTTTTGCATTCTATCCGTGACAAATTATAGAAATATGTATACATTAGAACAAGTTTATATTGGCTTTTCCTTTCCCACTCTTTTTTTACCCTCCATTGACAAAATCATTAGATTTAGATAGATTTAAAACAATATATCTACATCTGTTTTTTTTAAAAATATATTATTCTTTAGTAACTTTATTTATCTTAATTCAGAAAAAAGTCACTGAGAATAAAATATTTGCAAAAAAATGTGATCCACAGAAGAATCAAGAATCTATTTTTTACAATAAGCAAACACACATTACTTTAATGATTGATTTTCATAAGGAGCATTATGAAACATCTTATTCAAGAATGCGGTTTTACGGCTTTTTTATTGTTGGGTGGAGCTTTTCTTTATCGTGAAACGTTCTTTTTGCCGCCCCCACGCTTTGAACCTATGGGACCTGCTTTTTTCCCTCAATTTTTACTTATTGGTATCATGATTCTGTGCTTTTGGAATCTCGCATTACGCATCGCTCAAATATACCGCTCTCAAAAAGAAAGCACACAAGCAACACAAACTGTAACAACAACATCTCCTCTTACAGAACAACAGTCGAACAATGTAACTTTATTTTTCTGGAGAGTGCCTGCCGTTGCAGGACTTTTTACATTGTATGTGTCTATTATTGCATTTACAGACATACCGTATTTGATTCTTTCTTTGATTTTTAGTGTGTTTTTGAGTTTTCTGCTCAGTGGCTGGAACAAACGTGCACTTGTGGTGATCACATTAAGCAGTCTTGGTTTGATTGCTTTTATTTACGTGATTTTCGGTCTTCTTTTGCAAAGCTTCTTTCCTTAAAAAGCTCAAATGGTTCGTATGAAAGACGGCACGCGATATACACGCTGACTTAACAGGGCACTGACAAGAGGAGAAGATTGTCATGGAATTGTTACACGCCTTGGGCGACGGTTTAGGTTTGTTGTTGCAATTTGATGTATTGCTTTTGATTCTTATTGGGACGGCCGTAGGCATTTGTGTGGGAGCGATCCCCGGGCTTTCGGCAACCATGGCCATTGCCATGGCTGTACCGATTACGTATTCTTTAGGTGCAATGCAGGGTTTAGCGCTTTTAATCGCCGTGTATGTGGGTGGATTAACCGGTGGATTGGTCTCGGCCATTTTGCTCAACATCCCGGGAACACCTTCAAGTATTGCCACAACGTTTGACGGCTATCCCATGGCTGCCAAAGGGGAACCGGGAAAAGCATTGGGTTATGCGATTGTGGCTTCTTTTTTGGGCGGTGGATTCAGTTATCTTTGTTTGCTTTTTATTGCACCAAATCTCGCGGCTTTAGCGTTGGGACTGTCGTCTTTTGAAATTTTTACCATTATCATCTGCGCTTTGGTGATGATTGCCGATACAAGCCAAACAACACTTTCAAAAGCCATTGCTTCAGGTTTAATCGGCATGTTTATTGGTTGTGTCGGCCCTGATCCAATTATGGGTACACCGCGCTTTGCGTTTGGTATGCCCGCTTTAGGTGGTGGATTTGTTGAAATCACTGTGCTGATTGCGCTTTTTGCCGTTCCTCAAGTGCTCAATTCGGCAAGAGAAAAAGACACCCCCATCCCCCCTTTTCAGCTTACATATAAACACATTTTACCAAAAATTTCTGAATTAAAAGCCTCACTGGTCAATCTCGTGCGTTCATCATTTCTTGGAACATTGATTGGCATTGTCCCCGGTGTCGGAGCCAATACGGCGTCGTTGTTGGCATACAATCAAGCAAAATTGGCTTCAAAACACCCTGAACGCTTTGGGCAAGGAGAAAAAGAAGGTATCATCGCCTCCGAAGCCTCAAACAATGCCGTAACAGGCGGCGCAATGGTGCCGTTATTGACACTCGGACTACCGGGTTGCCCTGCGGCGGCACTCTTGCTCAGTGGCTTGATTATCAATGATCTGCAACCTGGGCCGCAGCTTTTTACAAACAATCCCGATATCACGTATGGTTTTATTTTTGCCTTCATGTTGGCAAATCTTTTTGTCTTTTGTTTAATGTTGATCCTTATCAAACCGTTTGCCATGGCCTTACGCATTCCAAAATATCTGTTATTGCCGCCCATTTTGATCATTTGTACCATGGGAGCCTATATTACAAACAGCAGAGAGTTTGATTTGTGGGTTTTGCTTGGTTTTGGTTTGTTTGGCTATTTCGCAGAAAAAAACGGCTATGCTTTGGCGCCGATGGTGCTTGGTTTAATTTTGGCTCCCATTGCCGAAATGCATTTGCGACGCGGACTGACAGCCAGTAAAGGCAGTTTTATGCCCTTACTGGAACGTCCTGTTGCGCTATTATTTATTTGTATTGCCATACTGATGGTTTCTGCTCCATTTATACGACGATGGTACAAAAAAAGAAAACTCATGTCATAGGCTCATCACGCATAAAAACGTGTTGTTATTGATACAATAAATGTTTTCTTTATTATACACTGTCATAGCCAAGGAGTTTACGATGAGTTGGAGTTCATTTGTTTGTAAAACGGTATTGTTTTGTGCTTGTATGATGAGTATACCCCAAGCGTTTGCCTTTGCAGAAGAAAAATATCCTGTCAAACCCATTAAGGTTATTGTTCCTTATGGTGCAGGCGGTTCTTCAGACATGGCTGCACGACTTATTATGCAGGCAGCAGAAAAATATGTCGGTGAACGTATTGCCATTGTGAACATTACCGGAGGTGGCAGCAGTATCGGCAGCATGGAAGCATTTAATGCAAAGCCTGACGGTTACACGTTACTTTGGCAACAAAAAAGTTTGGTAACAACAAATGTTACAGGCGTCATGAATGCAAAATGGTCTGACTTTACACCTATAGCCAATGCAGCACTCTTTGAAGAAGTGCTTCACGTTCATAAAGAAAATAAAGAATTACAAACTTTTGAAGCCATTGCAAAAAAAAGTAAAGACGCACCTGAAACGTTAAAGTTTCCTGTTCAATTGGGTGCAGGTACACATTTTGGTGCACTTGCCGTTGAACGTGCCGCAGGCGGTAAATTTCATATTATTGCAGGTGGAGGCGATACCGATCGTTTAAATGAGCAACTTGGCCGCCGTGTTGATTTAGTTTTACAATCGATTCCTGCCGCATTGCCACATATTCAAGCAGGCACTCTTGTTCCCATTGCCGTAGGCGGAGCAGAACGCGATCCCAGTTTGCCCAATGTTCCGACATTTAAAGAGTTGGGATATGACGTAATGACCACATTCCATTTGGGATTGTATGCTCCAAAAGGCGTACCTGCTGAGGTTGTCACACTTTGGGAAAACGCTTTGAAAAATGTCATGACCGATCCTGCCATTGTCGCAGAATTGGCAAAACAATCGTTATATCCTGCCTATATGCCACAATCAGTTTTTGTTGAACATTTAGCGAAGCTTGAAAAAGATTTGTACGATTTGGCAAAACGTGGTGATTTATTGCCATAGAATGATATTGTTGTCGCTTTGGTGCTGTCACCAAGGCGGTATTGGTCATATTATCATGTAAGTTTGTAAGGAGTGGATGATGGGTTGGAGTTCATTGATTTGTAAAAGTGTATTGTTTTGTGCGTGTATGTTGAGCATTCCGCAAGCGTTTGCCTTTGCAGAAGACAAGTATCCTGTAAAACCAATCAAGGTTATTGTTCCTTATGGTGCCGGTGGTTCTTCAGACATGTCTGCACGACTTGTTTTACAAGCCGCAGAAAAATATATTGGTGAACGTATTGCCATTGTGAATATTGCAGGCGGCGGAAGTACCATTGGCAGTATGGAAGTGCTTAATGCAAAACCGGACGGATATACTTTATTGTGGCAAATAAAAAGTTTAATTACTTCAAATGTAACGGGTCTGATGAATGCAAAATGGTCTGATTTTACACCTGTTGCCAACGCGGCACTGTTTGAGCAAGTGCTTACAGTGCATAAGGAAGACACAGACTTACAAACGTTTGAAGCCATTGCGGCAAAGAGCAAAGCAGAACCCGAAACGATCACATTCCCTGTGAACCTTGGCACAGGCACACATTTTGGCGCGCTTGCCGTAGAACGTGCCGCGGGCGGTAAATTCCATATTCTGGCAGGTGGCGGAGACGCCACAAATCTCAATGAACAACTTGGTCGCCGTGCTAATTTGGCATTGGTTTCCATTCCTGTTGCCTTGCCGCACATTCAGGCAGGAACCCTTATACCCATCGCTGTTGGAGGGATCAATCGAGATCCAAGTCTACCCAAGGTACCGACTTTTAAAGAATTGGGATACGATGTGACAACGACGTTTCACTTAGGCATATATGGTCCGAAAGACTTGCCTGCCGAAGTGGTCAGTCTTTGGGAAAGTGCATTGAAAAAAGTGATGGAAGATCCGAGTGTGGTGGCTGAACTGGCCAAACAATCGTTGTATCCTGCATACATGTCACAAACAGTTTTTACAGAGCATTTGGGTTCACTTGAAAAAGATTTGTATGACTTAGCTCAACGCGGCAATTTATTGCCATAGTTTCTTGTACTTTTTCTTGGGGGGGATAATCCCCCCCAAACCCCCTTGATTCCGCGGTGTTATCCGGCTGGTTACTCATGGCTTCGCTCTGAGCAACCAGCCGAATAACACCGCGTTTCAAGTTGCTCTGAAAGTTTTTTCATCCAAAAATAAAAAAACGATCATTGAATACGCTTGGGAAAAATCAAAAAAGCCTTGCGATACCCCTTCTTACCGTGCCGAGGCAGTCTTTCAATCATAGAATGGCTTCTTCACAGAGAGCCAAATTCGCACGACATGTTTGTGCATCGGGACTGGCTTCCAAACCAAGCGTTATATAACTTTCAAGAGCGTCACGAAGTGTTTCGGCCGCTTCGGCCCAACGCCCTGCAGAAGCAAAAGCAATACCCAAATTACTCAACGCAAAAGCTGTTTCCGAGTGGTCACCCAATAACGCTTGGCGAAGTTCCACTGATTTTTTATGATACAGGATCGCCTCATCAAGATTTCCTCGTTCTTCATAAATACGTCCAAGATTATTGAAACATGTCGCCATATCAAGATTGTTTGTTTTTGTATTTTCAAGTATTATAAGTGCTTGACGAATATGATCTTCCGCACTGTCAAAATCACGCAATGCATACAAAGCCGAAGATAAACGAATGCGTGCCCCAACAACCTCGATACCGTTTTCACCGTCTCGTTCAATAAGACTCGCCAACGCTTCCTGCCCCAGACCAACACTTTCTTGAATCTGCCCGTTTAAAAGACAAAGTCGTGCGGTGTTTTGCAAGACGCCAAGCGTTGCAGGGTGCGTTTTTCCGGCAACATCGCGCAACACAGAAAGAGCGTCCTGCATGGCAGTAAGACCTTGTTCCGGTTGTCCTTGCAAAGCCAAAGCGCGACCCAAACCTTCAAGAGCCAAACCGCGCCCCAGTGGAGGGGCTTCCAAAATTAAATGACGAAACAACGTTTCGGCGTGTTCTAACTCTCCTGAACGCAAAGCAGCTGAGGCTGTATCAAGTTGTTGTTTGAGTGTTTGAGCATCCATGTTTTTTCCTTATTTTATGATAAAAGAATGATGTTTTTCAGTGTTTGATTGCAACTATTTTAAATATAGGTTTTTGTTGATAACATATGATAAAAATTTATTTTATTATCATACTTATAATATTTTTTATTGCAAGTAGAGACTGGACAAGCAGTGTCTTTGTTGTCTTTTTAACACACATTGAGTTGTCTCGTTTAGCTTTTTCATTGTGGTATTCAGGGGGTATTGTCCTTTGCAGAAGAGGGGTATATAATCCTGCATAGTGTGCTCCATCTCTTTGCAAAGATTGAGAGCAAAAAGATTACACATCGTATCTATTTTTTTCAAGATCAAAATAGTTATACAATAAGTCGAGCAAACAATGCGGATCATTCACGATATGAAAATATCACATCAAACGATGCAACATGCCGACAATACACAAACTCTCGGCATGTTGTTTTATTTTTGTCAAACATGATACAAACGTGTGTTGACATCTGCCCCTCTTGTTGTTCACAGCGAAAACACCTTTGATTTCCATCAAATAAAATATGGAAAAAACGTTTTAATATATGGAATTTAATATGCGTCTTTTTATTGCCGAAAAGCCTTCCATGGCTCGGGCACTTGCCGAAGCGTTGGGAAACGGTATCAAAAGAAACGGGTATATCGAATGCGGCGATACAAACATCACCTGGTGTTTTGGGCACCTTTTGGAGCAATATAATCCTGAAGATTATACCATCGAATGGCGCGCTTGGCGTCGAGACACCTTGCCTATGGTTCCCAACGTGTGGAAATTGAAACCGAGGCCGGACGTATTGGCACAGCTTGAGACAATCGGGCGTTTGTTGCAAACGGCAGCACAAGTGATTCACGCAGGCGACCCCGACAGAGAAGGGCAACTCTTAGTTGATGAGGTATTGGAACATTTTACATACACAAAAGGTGTGCAACGAATCTGGTTATCGTCTTTGGATCGACGTTCGATAGACAAAGCCTTGAGCGCGTTGACAGACAATGTCATTCATGCTCCGTTACGTGACGCCGCGCGAGCACGCGCACAAGCGGATTGGTTGGTGGGACTGAATGCCACACGCGCCATGACATTGTTGGGACGCATGGCCGGACGGCAAGAACGCGTGTTGTCGCTCGGACGCGTACAAACACCGACTTTGGCGTTGGTTGTGGCACGAGATCGTGCGATTGCGGCCTTTAAGCCGATCGATTATTTTGTTTTGCAAGCCCCTCTTGAACACCAAGCAGGCACTTTCACCGCCCAGTTTCAGCCGACAGACACCCAAACGGGGCTGGATAGTGAGGGTCGTCTTATTGATGCAAAGGTTGCCGCGCAAGTGGCGGAAAGCGTACGTGGAAAAACGGGAAACGTGCTTGAAGTGATACGTGAAAAGAAAAAGAAGGCTGTGCCGTTGCCGCATTGTTTGTCTTCTTTACAGAAAGCGGCTTCCGCAAAACTGAATCTGAGTGCACAGGATGTGTTGAACATTGCGCAAGCGTTGTATGAAAAAAAGTTAACGACCTATCCACGTACGGATTGTCGTTATCTACCTGAGGAACAATATGTTGACAGCAAACGTATTTTGCAGAGCATACAGCGAGTGGGCGAGTTGACAAGCTTGGTTGAACAGGCCGATTTTGCGTTGCGTGGGCCTGTTTGGAACAGTAAAAAGATCACGGCGCACCATGCGATTATTCCGACGGGAGAGGTACCGCGAGGATTGTCTGCCGTTGAGCACAAATTGTATGTGATGATCACATCGGCCTTTTGTTTACAATTTTATTTACCGATGGTGTATGAAGCACAAAAAATTCGGGTTACCCTTGAAGAAACACTGTGGGAAGCCAAAGGCCGTTTGATTGTACAGGCCGGTTGGACAACGGCAGGCCAAGAAGAGGAAGAAGACGAAAAAGAACCTCAAGGTACTGCCGCCCAAGCGTTACCCAATGTTCGACAAGGTGATGCCGTTCTTTGTACGGATGTGGAACAGCAAGCCAAAAAGACAAGTCCGCCACCGCGTTTTACTGAAGGAACGTTGATTGAAGCGATGGCCAATGTACACCGTTTTGTGGACAATGCCGAAGCAAAAACAACGTTAAAGGAAAACGAAGGCATCGGTACGGAAGCCACGCGCGCAGGAATGCTCGAAACGCTGAAAGCGCGCGGTTATTTGCAAAAAGATAAAAAAGCGTTAGTTTCTACAGAGTTGGGACGAGATATTATTGATTTAACCCCCGAAACACTGAAGGATCCGGTGACAACGGCACAATGGGAGCGGCGTTTGAGTGCCATAGCGGCAGGAAAAGACAGCCTTGCAAATTTCATGAAAGAGCACATTCAGCGTCTTCCACACTTGCTTGCCCCTGTGTTGCAGGCAAAACCGGCATTGAGTAAGACGAGTTTTGCGTGTCCTTCATGTGGAAGAGCCTTGCGCCAACTGACGGGTTCCAATGGTCTTTTCTGGGGGTGTACGGCGTATCCCGAGTGCCGCGCAACATTCCCCGATGATGACGGTAAACCGGGACAGCGAAAACCACAAGGAGATTTGGCTCTTGCCAAGATACCCCCATGTCCGGAATGTGGCGGCACACTCGTTTATTTTAAGAATAAAAAAGGCTATATGACGTTTGCTTGTTTTGCAAAGATGAAACACGCCAATGAAAACATTCACTTCTGGAATGATAACAACGGCCAACCCCGTTTTTAGAGCGTGTCCGCATAAACGCTTTTTGAATTATTTCTGCATTAGATATCAGGCACTGCCTGAGAATCCGTTTATGAGAAGAGGCGTATTAGAGTGTGTTCACATAAAATAATTTTTCGCGTTATATCAAGGAAGATGAACGTTCTTTGAGAGAGTGTATACAGACATACATGACCGAAAAAGATCGTGAAATCTGACGCAGAGATAACCAAAAAAGCGTTTATGTGAACACGCTCTAAAAACAACCTAACGCCTGGCTTAACGCATCAACAACGGCAGAAGCATCTGTTGCACTTAACGTACGCGGATCAAGACACAACGCATTGTCTTCCACACGACCGATGAGTGGCGGATCGGTTTTTAAAAGCCGTTGACGCAATGTTTCCACCGAGCACACAAGCGGACTAAAACGAATGACAGAACCGCGTAAATCGTGTTCGGGAAAAGAACCGCCGCCGACTTGTGCCGCACCCTCCACAACCTGAATCCGCGCGTATGTACCCAAACGCTTACGAAGTCGAGCGGCCAAACGCATCGCCCGTTTATGTATACTTTCGGGTGACTCAAAAATCATTCTCAATGTCGGAATCTGCTGACGGGCTTTGGATTCGTCTAAGTACAAGCGCAATGTCGCCTCAAGGGCGGCCAAGGTCATTTTATCTATGCGCAAGGCTCTGTTCAAGGGATGCTGCTTTATTTTTTCTAAAACAGCACGCTTCCCGACAATGATTCCTGCCTGTGGGCCACCCAAAACCTTATCCCCCGAAAACATCACCACATCCGCACCACCGGCAACAACCGCTTGCACCGTCGGCTCCCCGGGTAAACCCACCGCCGCCAAATCGAGCAACGAACCGCTTCCTAAATCTTCAATACATAAAATATTGTGTTCATGTGCCAGCTCTGACAAGGCTTTTACAGAAACATCACTGTGAAAACCAATCACACGATAATTTGACGTGTGCACACGCATCAACGCCGCTGTAGAATCAGTGATTGCCTGTTCATAATCGGTTTTGTGTACCCGATTGGTACAACCCACTTCACGCAACACCGCGCCGCTGCGACTCATCACATCAGGAATCCGAAAACTGCCGCCAATCTCGACCAATTGACCACGCGCCACAACCACTTCGTGACCGCGACACAACGCATCCAACGTTAAAAAAACAGCCGCAGCATTGTTGTTTACCACAAGCGCGGCTTCCGCACCGCTCAGCTTACATAGCAATGATTCGACATGACTATAACGACTGCCTCGTTTGCCCGTAGACAATTCCAATTCTAAATTGGAATACCCCCGACACGCTTCATTCACAGCCGCAATCGCGTCTTCAGACAACACCGCACGTCCCATATTCGTGTGTAAAACAACCCCCGTGGCATTGAGCACCCTCTGAAAATGCGGACGCAAACCTCGCCGAACAAATCGCAATAAGGCGTCCTGCATCCGTTCAAGTTGCAACACTTTGGGATCGGTTATCCGTCCTGTTTGGATTTCTTTACGCCTTTCATCCAAAAAAGCGACGACAAGTTCTTTGATCAATCCTCGAGGTGCGGTTGCATTGAACGTTTCCAAAGCGGTCAAACACGCATCCACGGAAGGAAGAGTTTTGTAAAGGTGTTGCATCATATTCTCTCTTGTCCTGCAAAAAATAAAGGAAAAAAGGGTTTATATAAAAGCATTTGGTTTCAATGTAAAAAACTCGCCAAGCAAATACAACGAACCGCATACCAAGACAGGTTCATCACTTTTTCCGAAAAAGCCACGAGCCGTTTCCAAAGCCGTAAACAGTCTTGGCATACCTTGTGCTGTGGGTGCGTGTTGTGTAAGACTGTTGAGTGCGTGCGCCAGTTCATCACCGTCCACAGCGCGTTCATTGTCTTGAATGGTTGGCGTTAAAATGGGCATACCGTCTGCCAATTCAAGCACCAGGGGTAATAAACTGTCTATGTCTTTATCCGCCATACAAGAAAAAATAACACACCGTGGTTTAATCTTTTGTGCTTTAATCGACGCAATACAGGCTCGAAGACCATGAGGATTGTGGGCACCGTCAACCAAATATGGCGGATCTTCTGCGGTTGCGGCAATGTATTGTAAACGCCCTGCAATGCGTGCGGTGGCCAGAGCTTGCTCACAAGCCTTTGGATTCAAAACCCAAGCGTTTTTTTCTGCCAACAGCGCCCACACCGCCCAAGCCAATTGTGCGTTAAACCGTTGATGTTCGCCTTGAAGAGCAAGGGCAACGGTCGGTAAAGGAGCCAGATCGTGTGCCTTATAGAGCTGTATTCCATGCTTTTGAGCTTCTGTTTCAAGAACATCCATGACTTCCGGGTCTTGTTCGCTTGTTACGGCAATACAGTGTGGATGTAACGCGCCTGCCTTGTCCAAGGCAATGGCGTGAATACTGTCACCCAAAACACCGACATGATCCAAAGCAATAGGTGTAAAGCAAACAATATCAGCAGGTATAGCTGTTGTGGCGTCATTTTTTCCACCAAGCCCCGCCTCTAAAATATGCAAAGGCACCTCCGCCTGCGCAAACGCCAATACCGCCAAAACCGTTAAAAACTCAAAACACGTCATGTCCTGACGGCTATCAAAAACCTGTTGAGCCAGGGGTGCCCATGCCTCATGTGATAACATCATACCATCAATTCGAATCCGTTCCCGATACGTCACCAAATGTGGCGAACCGTAAAGCCCCGTACCGACACCTGAGGCCTTCGCTAACGCCGCCAAAAATGTTGATGTAGAGCCTTTTCCGTTTGTACCTACGACTTGCACAACACTGTGTTCGCGGACCTTTGTTGACAATTCAAGGGTCTTCAGTGAATCCTGAATACGATCAAGACCCAAATCCATATGGAACATACCGCGTTCATCCAGAAACGTCAGCACATCATCAAATGAAGTAAACAATGGTATTTTCCTTTTTTTTCGGGAATAGATGAGAGCCTGTTCACATAGCGTTTTTCGGCTATCTCTGCGTCAGATTTCACGAAAACAATCAATCTAAAAAAGATCTGGAAACAACTTCTAAGGCTTTATCCGATCAACTGCAATAAAGCAAAGTCATCGCCTGTCAGGCTTTTACCGCCGTGTTCCGTCACGACAAAGGTGTTTTCAATGCCGATCATTCCTACGTTTGGCAGAGCTATTTTCGGTTCAAGGGCAATGGTCATGTTTGCTTCAAGCGGTTCGTCAAAGCGTGCGGCAATGGCAGGAAATTCATCCATCTGCAGACCGATACCATGTCCCAAAAAGCGCACACGTTCATTGCCAAGCCCCATAAATTGCTCTTGCAAGTGTGCTTTTTCTGCCAATTGCAGTGCGTTGTTCCAAATCTCTGAGGGGAGCGTTCCCGGGCGAAGCATGGCGGCAGCGTGTTCTTGGATTGTCACCGCCGTTTCGTAGGCAAACAACGCCATATCGGGAATATTGTTCCCTGCCCAATAGGTCTGCGTTTTATCGGTATGATACCCTTCCAAGCAAAAAACAGAATCAATCACAAGCGGTTGATCGACCTGCCACACGTTGCCCTCATACCCCCAAAACGGTGCGGCGGGATGCAAACCGCAAATACCCAAAGGGCCGTCAAAACCTGTGGGATATAATCCTGTTTGCCCTGCCGCAACAGCCACACCGCCGGAATCGCCGGCATTGGCAATTCGAACAGGTCCCATGTAGCCATTTTCAAGCATAATTTTTTGCAATTCAATACCAATAGCGCGTTCACTCATGCCGGGACAAACGCGAGACGGCAAATCGTTAAAAAAACTCTTATGGTGTCGCGCACCACAAAGTTCCATTTTACGAAGTTCCCATGGGCTTTTCACTGCACGAGTACGCCCAATAATCACATCACCGGCAAGCCATCGACAAGCGGGAATGCGCGAACGCAACAACTCTGATTGCGCCCACGTTAACCCCTGTTGCTCAACAGCCACAACACGCCCAAAAGGACTGCCCATTTCAGCGAAAAGATTCAATACATCTTTATAACTTGTGTATTTTGCGATCTGTGTAAACGGCGATTCGGTACGTGCACGCTCTATGCCCTTACGCACCGCCAACACAGGCTCGCCCTCTCGCGGAATCCAGAGTATTCCTGACGCCAATGTACCCGTAAAGTAATAAATATTCACCGCAGAACAAACAAGCAAACCTTCAGCCTCGGGCGTATATCGTTGCATAAAACGACGACAACGACACAACCGTTCTTGCCATTCACTCTGCGAAAGGATTTCAGAAGCAAGCCACATAGAAAATATCCTTTGTTCTTTTATTCATACTAAAAACATACGTATTCTAGAATATTATATAACACAAACTTTGACAACGTTTTCCAAACATGAGCTTCGCTCACAGGACTATAGTATAGATATCGTCACTGTAAGCGAAGCCATATTTTTCAGTCAAAGGTGTTTTTTTCGTGTTTGAATGGAAGGGAGCTTTTTTGTCTTATTATTGCAATTGTTTTTTTAATTCGGCAATTTGGTATTTATAAAACGTGATTGTAAAATTTTGTTCAGTGCCGTTTGTTTTAGCAAGTTCAATGATAGCTTCATAAAACGCCAAGGCTTTTTGTTTATCACCGCCTTGAAGAGCGGTTGCAGCCATGGTTTCAAGCACCAAGGCTTTCATGTTCTCAGGCACCTGATGTTGTAACTGCTCAAGCACGTTCAAAGACGCTTCTGTTTTTCCGACATGACGTAAGAGTTCGGCTTGGTTGAAAGCGGCAATTGTCCCCAGTGCGCCTTCGGGATCGTTGGCATAAACCTTGGCATAGGCTGTCAGTGCTTTTTCAAAATCTTTGTTTTGTACGGCTACGGTAGCCATTTCAAGTAAGATAGCCGGTGTCATGACAGCGGGCGCGTCAGCAAGCAACGTTTCCAAAGCTGTATATTTGTTTTCTTGCGATCCCACAATAATTTTACCGAAATCCATATGCGCTTCATCAAGCGCACTCATTTGTTGCCAATGCCACAATCCATAGCCTATAGTGAGTAAAACAAGCAATAACAAAGCACTGACTATCAACCGCATGTGACGAATAACAAAGGTAAACAGCGGTGACGCTTCGGCAGAAACTTCAGCTTGCATCTCGTTGAGCAAACCATGGGGTGCGGCGTAGGGTTCTGTGTTTTGGGGAATACGGTTCATATTGAAACTCCTCAAAATATGTATATCTGATGTGATTATAGACACAAAGTAGGACATCGCGTCCACAAACGTGGATAAAAATGATTATTCAAAAACATTCAATTTTCTTTTTCTATTTACACAAAATTCATCAAAAAGCAATGTGACATTTTTATCTTACTGCGTAACTCGGGGAAGCCTCGCCTTACAGGCTTTTTCCCCAATAAAAAAACAGCATCAATCTTGAACGGCTTGCAGCCGAAAAAAAAGAGTTTTAGATTTTGCCAATGTGTTTTAATTAAAGACTTGCCATCGACAAAATAGTCCTCAAAATAAGGAAAAAACATGCTCTCTGCACATCAGCGCGCAACATGTATCGGTTGGATTGCTATTTTATTATGGAGTTCGACTGTGGCATTTGTTAAAAGTATTACCGAACATTTTGATCCCACTTTCGGCATGGCTTTGGCCTATGCCATTTCCGGTGTTCTTGTTTTGCTAAAAACAGGTATCGGTTCACTGCGTGCCGTACCGTTACACTATATCCTTATTTGCGGCACGCTTTTTTCCCTTTACGGCATCTTATTGCCTCTTGCCTTGGCGTTAACCACAAGTGGCCAACAAGCCTTGGAAATCGGTTTAATCAATTATCTTTGGCCAAGTTTAATCATTGTATTTTCTATTGTCTTATTAAAACAGCATGTTCGTTGTATTGTTTATCCCGGTATTTGCTTGGCTTTTTTGGGTATTGTTTTTTGTGTTGCCGGGGATTCGCTGGATCTTAGGCAATCATGGAACACCATTCAAACAAATCCTTGGCCGTATGTGGTCGCTTTGACAGCGGCCATTGTCTGGGCGGTATATTGTAACACTTTAAAAATGTATGCCCAATATGATTGTCTGGCTTTCTTTTTTTTAGAACTGGCTGCATTTTTAGGGATAGCGATGATATTTACAGGTTCCCCGTTGAAACAGTTCTCACTGATCGGGTTGGGTAATGTTTGCGCTTTGGGGCTTGTTAACGCTGTTGCATTTTTTTGTTGGGATATAGGCATTAAGCATGGAAATATTCATGTCTTGGCAATAGGTTCTTATGCCATTCCGATTTTTTCGGCACTTTTTGCCTCATTTTGGCTTGCCGTGTCGCCCCCGACAACCTTTTGGTACGGGGTGGCTCTGGTTGTTCTCGGTTCGTTATTTTGTTGGAAAGCAACAACAAACGATTGATGTTTTTTGGGGGAGGCACACTCAATAAAGAACATGCCTCCCCCAAAAAAGAAGAGAACCCTCTACATAAGAAATTACGCTTGTTCTGTCGGTTCCACGGGTTGTTGCGTGGCTTTATTCAATGCTGTTTCCAAGTTGACGACAGTTGCTTTTAATTCTTTACAGGCATTTTCGTTGTTTTCAAGTTGTTTTTGTGCTTTGGCAAGATCTCTTTCAACGCTGCGGGCGCGCATATTCGCCATGGTCAACTTGGCAGAAATAGACAGTCTATCCCAAATCAACATCAGCAACGTAACCAGAGCACCAATCACAAAACAAATTAACAACATGACATAAAACGGCAAGGGATTCGTTTCAAGCGGCGCAATAAAAAGCAGATCCAGTTTAAGCGGTAACGCTTGCGAAAACGTGGCTTGATTTTGCACAAAAAACAACATTACAAAAAAGAACAATAAAACCAACAGTAAAACTTTAATGTAGCGCATGTGTTCACTCCTCGATGTCTCTAATGTATGGTATCCCAAAAAAATGTCACTGTTTCAAAAAGAACAGTTCATTTTGAAGCGGCAAGCAATCTTTACTGTATGATTCCGTTTGCATTGCGTATGTAAGATGTTTTTTATAAAAAAGCAACAAAGGCCTTTTTTCGTTTTGATTGATTCCTGTCACATACCGTTTCAAAACAGTATGTCGGCGTATTCAGCCTCGCAAAAGCCGCGCAAGGCATTGAGCTGAGGTTTTATGAAACAGTTTGTATCCTGCTTCAGAAAGCCGTGCACCTTGTAGCGTACACTGTAACAAACGCTCAGAGGCCATCTCGGCAACGTTGTGGGCATGGCTTCCAAACAGCAAACCACAACCGTGTTCAACGGCCAAATGCGCCACATGTGCGTTGGCAAAACTCTGTTGCCGTGCCGTGCTTAACTCAAGAGCCACACCTTTTTCAGCAGCAAACGCAACCTCTTCTGAGCGGATCAGTCCGGGATAATAAATGATATCGGCGCCCGCTTCGATCGCCGCAAGCATACTGCCCACCTCAACATCACAATACGGACTTTCACCGCAAACACTGACAACAGCCGCTCCCAACGCGCGCGCTTCACAGACGGCATCACCAATCAAAGGAGGAGGAATATGACTTAACCCAACTCCAACAAAGGCTTCCACACCACCATAGAGCGCGTATTGACGTACTGTTTGCAATAATGAAGGCAGAGATTGAGCGAGGGTTGCACCGTCGGCATGCAACATCACGCATGCCGCCCGATATCCCGCAAAACGGATGTCTCGCAAACGCTCTGCAACCGTTTGTTGTGCGTATACAGGAACATGAACATCAAAAACATGCATAGGCGTTTACATCATGCGTTTTGAGGCCGGTTTCATGTTGCGTAAACTGACCGTACGTTGTTTTTTTAATGAAGAACGATTATTTTTTTGTTTACTGTTTTTGGGTAATTGGTGTTCGGTCAATCGTGGAGCAACAGTCGGAAGATGCGGGAAAAAATCAGGTAACGTAATGTGCAGGGCGTCTGCCGCACGAGAAGAAGGGGTTTTGCCTTGTTTTTTTGCCGACGAAAAAAGGTCGACATGCATCAGCAATGGAATTTTTGCTCTGATCGCCAAAGCCACCCCGTCAGACAAACGGCACGGCAAACGTACAATTTCTTTTGCCGTCATGATTTCCAAATGAGTAATAAATTCTTCTTCTTGTAAATCTGTAATAGAAACTCCGACCAAGTGACCGTCTAAGGCCGTCATGGCATCAAGCAACAAATCGTGAGCAAACGAAGGCTCTGTCTTATCGCCGTTCAAAAGATACGACAGCATCAGCGCTTCTGCGATCCCAATCCAAAAAGGAACCGTTTCCTCACCGTCCTGACGTTGCAAAACCAACACAGGTGCCGTTGTGGCTTCATCCATTCCCAACCCGAGAACATGCATTCCAACCATCATAGCAGACTCCGTGTATTTATTGAGTGTGCAAAATCCCTGTTAAAGAGTGGCGCTTTGCCGCAGCAATCTGTACGGGAACCAACAATCCGCGTTGACCATACCCTACAGGTAACGACACGTTGACTGTATTTCCCCAAGGATCTTTGCCTTTCCAACTTTCTGTTTTCAAAGACGGCTCGGTCTTTTTTCGGCTATGTCCGTCCAAAAGGATATGACACACGCGACCGACTCGTGTACGCAACCACGTTTCGGCCTGTTTGTCCAATTGTTTTTGCAAGCGTTCAAGTCGTTCTGCTTTGACTTCTACGGACAGTTTGTTTGGTAACATTGCAGAACGGGTACCCGGCCTGTCTGAATAACAAAAGGAAAAGGCCGCCATAAAGTCAACTTCTCGCACCAGATCCAAGGTGTTGAGAAAAGCTTCTTCCGTTTCACCCGGAAAGCCGACAATCAAATCGGTGGAAAGAGCCAAGTCCGGACGCGCTCGCCGCAACTTTTCAACCAGGTCGACAAATTGTCGCCCACTATATTTACGTCCCATCGCCGCCAAGACGTTGTCGTCTCCTGCTTGTAAAGGTAAATGCAATCGCGGACAAAGCACAGGCAGTTCGGCAAACAGACTGATCACGTCTTCCGAAAAATCTTTGGGATGCGGCGTAACAAAACGTAAGCGTTCAAGCCCGTCCAAGCGAGCGATGTCTTGCAACAAGCGTGCAAAAGGATTTTTGCCAAAAACCATTTCTTGACCGTCGTCCAAACCATATGAATTAACATTTTGTCCTAATAAAACCAGTTCTTTGACACCGAGATCAAGCAAAGAACGGCATTCATCCAAAATCGCTTGTGGCTTACGGGATTTTTGCGGCCCTCTTGTGTACGGGACAATACAATAGGCACAAAAATTATTGCATCCTTGCATAATATTGACATAAGCCACGGGATCGTCAAACCCTGTATGTAACAATTCCGGATCGCGTTCTCGATAGTCATCGGCAAAGCGTGTCAAATCAATGCGCAATGCCGGTTCGGCAACCAGTCGTTCAATGGCCATGGGTGCGTTGGACATGGCATCGCCCCCTACAACCATACGAACCGAATCAAATCGATCAAAGAGTTGCGTACCGAGTTGCTGCGCCACACATCCCGCCACCACAACACAAGGCTGTGTTGTTTTCATGGTTGCTTTTGCACGCCCGATGGCGCTGTAGACTTTTTGTTCCGGTTTTTCGCGTACAGAACACGTATTGATGATCGTCACCGCGGCGTCTTTCAAAGACGACTCCACGAAACCGCGACGAATTAACGAACGTGACAACCATTGCGAATCGGTAACATTCATCTGACAGCCAAATGTAATGATATGGAAAGTGCGTTGCATGTAAGCTCCCAACAAACACAAATGTATCCCTTTTTGGATGATGTAAAGAGGTATACTATGCCAAGCCGCCATGACTGGCAAGTTCCAAACATGAAAAGAAATAGAATAAAAAACACCTTTTTACAAAAGATAAAAACAAACACATATCGCTTAATATATTAAAATGTATTAAAAATATTTTTTCTTCATAAAAAAAATATTTTATTTATTGAATCTTGATTATAATCAATTTTTAATTTAGATTAAGCCCAGAAAAAATATATGTCCCTTGCAACATGTGTAATAAGGATCGAACAATGATGCCTGATTTTGTTTTTACATCTCGTCCCGGCCCTGCTCGTCGTTGCTCTGCTTGTCCTTTCTGCGGGCGCGATGCCATGCGTCAATACGGCGCAAAACATCACGGTCATGTTTCACGATATTTTTATCGTTGCAAAGACTGTGATCACATAAATGTGTGGCGTACCTTGGATACTCGGGCAGGACATTGGGAACGAGACCCCATGCCGCATGACGATACCGCCAACCATGCCGAAACGCATAGAGTACAACCGACCTACGAGACCTCGCGCCGACACAACCGTTCTGTAAATGCCGTTGCAAATGCCACGCTCGATAAAACCGAAGTCACTAAAAGGACACAAACAAAAGGTTTGCCAACATCACAAACTGTTTGTCAGCCGTGGCTTCTTGCAAACCGGGAAAGCCGCGCGACAACCACCTTACCCTCGTTCAAACAAAACGTGTCTGAAAGCCATGCGTTGGCGCACAAAGCAAAAAAACAATACCCTATGCATGAAACACATAACCGATACCCTGCATATGAAAACCAAAATCATACACTTGCTTGCAACAGAAAACGCACTTGCAACACGTGTGTGCGGTTTGTCGCTGCCGACGGCACCTGTCGTTTGCCTTTGGCGTTACGCCAAGCCATTCTGGAGCAATTTGGTATGCCCATTGCCGACAGTGATGTTCTTGTCAATACACAATGGACACATTGTTGTTTTGGTTGGGAAGAAGCAGAAGAACATGTACAATGGAAGATGATCTGGAATGATCGCCAGTCGGAATGACACGGTGTAGACACCAAAAGTTTTTTGTTTCTTCAGGTATCCTTTTCACAAGATTTGAGTAATACGATATAACAGTCTTGATTCTTTTGAAAAAAACTTCATTATGAAAAGGATAAAAAAAAGCTTGACTTCTTATGAGTAACGATTACTATCATCAAAGTGTTCATGCACAGAACTCACTGAAAGAATGATTTCTGACGCTCGATAACTCTGCGGCACGAGGCCAAACCTCAAAGCCGTCGGAACAAGCCGAAAACTACACGTTTCGGCTCAACGGGAACATCATGTAGACTTTTCGTTGATGGGTTTGTGCAAGGCGTTGTCATTCTTTTAATAAAAAATAAACTTCATCCGATAAGGAGCGTGTCATCGTGGAAAATTTGATCAATAAAAATGTTGCTGATTTCAGTGTTCAAGCCTATCATGACGGTGGTTTTAAAACCGTGACTCAAGACGACTTGAAAGGCCATTGGTCTGTCTTTGTTTTTTATCCCGCCGATTTTACTTTTGTGTGCCCCACCGAATTGGGCGATCTTGCCGACAGCTATGATGCTTTTAAAGCGCTGGATTGCGAAGTGTATTCTGTTTCAACAGACACCCATTTTGTACACAAAGCCTGGGCTGACGCTTCAGACACGATTCGTAAGATTCAATACCCCATGTTGGCTGACCCCACAGGCGCGCTTGCAAAATCTTTTGGTGTATACATTGAAGAAGAGGGTTTGGCTTTGCGCGGAACCTTCGTGATTAATCCCGAAGGCCTGATTAAAGCCTATGAACTGCACGATTTGAGCATCGGTCGCAGCTCCGAAGAATTGTTACGTAAAGTTGAATCCGCTCGTTTTGTGGCTGAACACGGCGATCAAGTTTGCCCTGCAAAATGGAAACCGGGTGCAGCCACGCTGAAACCTGCCTTGGATTTGATCGGCAAACTGTAAGCCATTGAGGTGTGCGTGCATTGTTGTGTTTTGCACTGTTTATATACTGCCATGCACGCACACTCTGAGAGTCTTTTTATAAAATTTATAATAAAACACGAATATATTTAAAATTTTCTACTCTAGGAACTGTTTCTAAATAAACATTTTTCTACATTGGCTTTACGCCCTCAATACCGTCAGCGTTGTAACAACTGTCGAAGAATGCCTATTTCATCATTGAGTGTAAGCGGGGTTTTCGGCAAACGCGAGAATGAAAAAAACGGAACGAGTTCGCGTGCTGTTCTTGGGGTGCTATCAACAACAAGACCTGCAAGGTGTGCCAAAAAACCTACTAACGATTCCGCACGCACACCGTTGACTCGTAAATGACGCAAGGTCAAGCTTTGATGTCGTTTTGCCAACCGTTCGCCCTCATTGTCGCACAGCAAAGGAATGTGTGCATAGTATGGACGTGTAAACCCGAGGTTGTCAAAAAGCACAAGTTGTCGCGGTGTAGAGACCAACAAATCGGCACCCCGTATCACCTGATTGATACCCATCAAACCATCATCGACCGTCACTGCCAGCTGGTACGCAAAAACACCGTCCGAACGTCGTAACGCAAAATCACCGCCACATTCTGCAAGAGAAAAACACTGCCTTCCAAAGACACGATCGTCAAAACACACATCTTCAAAATCCGTAGTATCAAATCGCAAACACGCATGACGTCCCATGCGTTCTTTTGCTATGCGTTCCGCAGTATTGAGTGTACGGCATGTTCCCGCGTAGGGTACGCCCATATCCCCGATGTGCGGAGCACCTGCGACGCTTTGTAATTGTTCACGCAATTCTTTGCGTGTGCAATAACAAGGGTATACGCGTTGCCCCAAATGTTGTAAGGCTGTTATATAGTATTGTGTGCGTTCACTTTGCAGGTATGAAATATTTGCCACTGTTGGTTTATCTGGACCTTCATCCCAATCCAAACCCAGCCATAATAAATCATCAAGAATATTTGTCACAAAATCCATTTTAGAACGTGCCGGATCAAGGTCTTCCATACGCAAAACCATACAACCGCCGGCATGACGACACGCCAACCAAGCCAATAAAAAGGCCCACGCATTGCCCATATGCAAAAAACCTGTGGGGCTTGGAGCAAGACGAGCACGGACACTCTCCGAAGTCAACCACGTTGAAGTGCCAGCTGTGTTCATACCGTCATTCAAGGCTTTTCTCTGTTTGGTTCATACAAAGCGTGCTTCCAAGCCAAGGGCTGACGGTCAATTCAATTTCCGTAGCGATGGCTGCCAAGGCCGTTTGCACGGCATCGGCCTGATGCGGAGAAAAGATCACTTTTAATGACGCCACATGACGATCACACACAGTAAATAACGCTACATGATCATGCGCTTCAAGCAAAAACCGAAAAAGGCCAACCTGAGAACGCGGCAAACACACTAAAAGTGCTTCAGAATGCGTTGGTGGAGAAAGAAGGATCTGTCGACGTTTTTTATTTTTCACACAATATTCCTATAAAAAAAGAGTACAAAATACTGTTTCCACACAATTATACCTCAAAAAATTTGACACGTTTGCCGTAAAAAGCATATAGTTAAAGAAAGAACAGTTTATTCAAGCCTTATACCTGTTATCTCATATGGAAACAAGGAGAATCGTTACACCATGAACTCTGAAAGCGAAAATTATGATTTCTTTTGTAAGTATCTCTATGCCAACGGTTTACGCACAACGCCGCAACGCCGTAAGATTATGGAAATATTTTTGCAAGGTAAAGGACATTTGACCACAGAGGAACTCTATGATCGTGTGCGAGAAGAAGATTCCAGCGTCGGCCAGGCAACCGTATACCGCACACTGAAACTGATGCGTGATGCCGGTTTGGCGCATGAAGTCCATTTTGAAGATGGCTTGACTCGTTACGAAGTGCCGGGGGAACACCATCACGATCACTTAATCTGTACACGTTGCGGAAAAAATATTGAATTTGAAGATTCAGAAATTGAGTTGTTGCAAGAAAAATTGGCGAAACATAATGGATTTATCTTAACTTCACACAGAATGGTTTTGTTTGGACTCTGTAGCGATTGCCGTGCATCATAAAGCACGAGTTGCTTTTTTGCGGTATGAATACGAGCGATGTATGCTTTGCAATAGAAAACGCAAAGGATAAAAGACTCACTCTTCACGCGTTCTTTTTTTCTGAGGAAATCAATTGTTTACAATAACAATTTCCTCAGAAAAAAAGAACGCGAGGAAAGATCTTCTCCATAGGCAACATTTTATCCATAAATCTTTTTCATAACTTGAAGAATTTCAAGAATCCGACAATCCCATGTGTGTGAACTGAGTACACGACGGCGCGCGGCCTTGGTGATATTTTCTCTTTCTTGCGTGTTTTTCAGATAATACCGAATCAATTCCGGCACCTCTTCAGGTGAATGATAGCAAATCACTTCTTGATTAGGCTCAAAAAGTTGATCCATTTGTTCCCGCCAATCGGTTAAGACAAAACCGTTTGCGGCAGGCGCATCAAAAATCCGTTGATTGACCGCACCTTTCATTTGTTGACTTGTACAATTAAAATTGATCGCAGAAAAAGCATAAACATACGGCAACATATCATAATAACTGACTTCATGATGTCGTCGCCATGTTTTTGTTGTATTCCGAAAGAGGGTATTCCAGCCTGTATCGCCGACAATCAACGGATTAAAATCAAGCAACGGTTCAACACAACTCAAACGATACTGACGTGTGGCTTCCCAAGTGAGCAACGTTTCATATGCCAAACACGCTTCAAGATCGGGTAAGCTGTTGTAGTGTTCTGCCAAATCTTTTTGCCCAAGCACAAACGCGCGTACCGAACGTTCATTGGACGCGCTGTACGCCGCCGCAACACGACGATACCCACGCAACAATGCTGCAGGCAACTTGGTTTTTCGCATACGTTGTGCCACTTTATGCACCATAGAATTGCCGACAAAACACACCTGCATGTTTGTAGGCAAAACGGAAGGCCGCTCTTGTGGTTTTCGCGGGCAAAAGCGTATGGGATCCGTACCTAAAGGCAAATAATGCACATGCGGAAAGCCTTGTTCTTTGAGTCCGTCAACATTGTCGGCATCCCACGTAAAAATGCTTGTCCACGGTGAAGCCAATTTTGCATATAAATGCAATATCAAATTCGGATTGTCCACAAACCACGACGCCAAAGGCAACTGCAACCGTTCCAATAAATGGATTAACACCCCTTCACGATCAATGCCCAAATGATTGAGTGTGAGTGCGCAGTCCGGTTTAAAATCGACAACAATACTCAATAAACGTCGTACAAAATCGTCTTGTGCTTCTTCTTTGTTATCAACTTGCAAAAGATAGACAGGCAATCCCAAACGTTGACACGCCGTCTCAATTTCACCCATCAAAAAATACTTGCTGGTGATGAGCAACAAACGCGGTTTACTGCTTTGAAAACGCGCATGCACAGCCTTACCCCAAAAATCATAACGCGCGCTGGCCTCCAACATCTTACGCACCGCACCGTACCATTCTCGGTCAATACGCATATACCAAGGGTGTATCAAAGGCATAAAGGGTTTGTTGCCATGCTCTTCTTGCCATTGAGTGAGTTGTTTCAGTAAGGTTTCTTGTGTATTTGGCAGATGTCGATCACTGCAAAACCATGTAATCCGTGTATCTTTGAAACGGTCTTGTACAGCTGTCAGTTGTAAGACTTCGGGATCAGCGTCGATCACGGCAAGAGGCGTTGTGGTTTTTTCCAAAAGTCTTTGTAAAGCGTGCCCCATACCCGCACCGAGCAACACAGGCAAGCCACGCCCTTCTGCCAACGATTCTTGTATCGCAGGCGCGGAAAACAGCGCCAATTCTCTTTCTGCACCGGCCGCACCGAGCATACGTATTTGGCGCTCACCGCTTTGTGCCGTCACATCAATAAGTTGCCCTGTCGCATCATGATTTGGGAGGATGTTCCACGCAGTCACGTCGCACTCTCTTCTTTTTCATTTTTTTTAGATTGGTTTTGCTTTTTTCTTGGGAAAAGAATCCCACGAGGCAGTGCCTCTAATCCGTATCCATTAAACAGCTTCAGGATAAATCAAAGCAAAAGTGATTTTAATCAGCTCTTAGCAGATTCTTGGAAGTGGATCGCCTTCAAGCATGGGGAGCAACCGTGTGCCGCCGATAGCGGTTTTCAAAATCACACGCCCTGTCCCTTGGGCAGAAGGTATGCTGACAGTTCCGATGCGTGCGGCGTTTTGTCCTATAGGTGTACTATGCATGATTTGCAATGCGTGTTCGGCTTGAGATTCGGGTACAATACAAATAAGTTTTCCTTCATTGGCAAGGTACAACGGATCAAGGCCAAGAATTTCGCACCCTGCGGCCACATCGGGATTGATGGGGATCGTGTCTTCTTCTATAATACATGTTTTTTGAGATTGTGTGGCTATTTCATTAAGTGTCGTTGCCAAGCCGCCGCGTGTGGGATCGCGTAATACGTGAACGTTCTTTATTTCAAGCATAAGGCGTTCAATCAAGCTATTGAGCGGTGCGCTGTCGCTGCGGACGTGTTGTAAAAACGAGAGTTGGTTGCGCTGGCCAAGGACGGCAAGGCCGTGATCGCCGACAGTACCGCTCACGAGAATGACGTCATTTTCTTTGGCTGCAGAACCTGACGGGGGCGTTGTGTTTTGCAGAATGAGCTCACCGATTCCCGTCGTCGTGATAAACATTTGATCACACGCGCCGCGAGGAACCACTTTTGTGTCTCCTGAAACGATATGCACGTCAGCGTATTTGGCTGCCTGTGCCATGGACGCCGCAACACGATCAAGCACACTAAGCTCAAGGCCTTCTTCTAGAATAAAAGCGCAAGTGAGGTATCGCGGGCGGGCGCCGAGCATGGACACGTCGTTGACGGTACCATGGACGGCGAGCGAGCCGATATCACCTCCGGGAAAGAAAAGCGGTGTAATGGTGTAGGCATCTGTACTCATTGCCAAGCGATTTTGCGGCAGGTGCAACAAGGCGGCGTCGTCCATGGTTCGCAAAATCGGATTATCAAAATGTCGAATAAAAATTTCACTGATTAGGCGTTGTGACGCGCGTCCGCCGCTGCCACAGTCTAAAAGCAAAGTGTCCATGAACATGTCCATTATTTTATTGATTCTTGGGCAATGAATGTTGATTTTTTTGTGTGCGTCGCAGGACGATCAATGAAAGTATGATAGCGATGGCATTAAGGAACAAAAATACAAAAATAGCCAAATGCATACTGTCGAGGAAGGCGGGCACGTTTTCGTCAGAAAGCGCGTTGTCTCCCAAGAAAATACTCATGGCAACGGCAAAAACGCCTGTGCTGGTAAACATACCAAATGTGCGTACTGTTCCCGCCACGCCTGAAATCTGGCTTAAGTGCGCGTTGTCTGCGCTGCCAAGTGTGGCGGAGGCATTGGGTGCGCCAAAAAAAGCCATACCCATCCCGGAAAAGATGAGCACGGGTACAATAAGCCATAGAGGGCTTTGTGCAGAAAGCCCCAACGCCGTCAACAAACCCAAACTACAAAGAGCAATACCAAAGGTTGCAATTTTTGTGTGCCCTTTTACATCGGCGAATTTTCCTGCGTAGGGAGAAAGCAACAGTTGTAAAACGGGCTGAATGGACAAAACAAGGCCTGTCTGTCCGACGGTGAGCCCGTGTGTTGTTTGCAAGTAAAGACCATAGAAATAGGTTTGTCCGAGGAGTGTTGAGTTGGTAAAAAAAGACACAAGGATGTTATAAAGCAGATTTTTATTGTGTGTAAGAAAGTCAATATCGAGAATCGGCGGTATGGTTTGTTTTACGGTCATACCACGTTCAAAATGGACAAAAAAGACTAAACCCAGTATGCCGCAACAGAGCAATACGACGGCAAATAATCCCTCAACAATTAAAACAGCCCCTGTCGCCAAAGAAAGAATGCTCAACGTATAAATGACAGATCCTGTCCAATCGAATGGTTTATCGGGTTCGTTAAACCATTCGCCCTCCACACGCATCGCCATGAGATACCACGCCAACGCACCGACAGGCAAAATACTGAAAAAAAGCCAGTGCCAACTCAAGAGACTGGCAATGAATCCTCCCACGGCAGGACCGCACGAAACGCCGGCAAATAAGCCCATGGTGGCTAAGCCCAAAACCCTGCCGCGCATGTTCGGAGGGGCACAGGCCGTCAAAATCGCCAACGCCGACGTGTTCATACAGGCCGTTCCGACAGCCTGAAAAAAACGACACAGCAAAAAAACAGGCATGTTCGGAGAAAACGGTGTGATTGCCGAAACAGATAAAAACAAGAGTAAACCATACAAAAAAAGCCGTCGCCGACCGATGATGTCGCCGACACGCCCCATGACCAAATGAAAAATGGAAACAGAGAGCGAATAAACAACCCCCGTCAGCCCCAGTTCAACGGCGTTGGCGTTCAAATCTTTTGCCAATTCCGGTAGCAAAGGAATAATGCCCACAACAAAAAAAGGTAACAAAAATTGTGCTGTGGCAACGGCAAAAACAAGAGAACGCAATCGTGAATCCATAAAATCCTCACTCTTGGGGCTTGAGGCGTATTGTGTAATGAGGTTGTTTGCAAAAAAAATGCACTCGTTTTGTAAAGATACGCCCGAACCGACGCTTTGTCATTAGTTATGACAAAGCTTTTTTTCAAGCGTGTCGACATGGTTTCGTGATATCGGAAGTTTTTGCATAGAACGGGCATGTATTATGTTTTGCGGTCATAGAGACTTATTTTATTGCGTGTGCAACAGCACGCCCTGTGGTCAACGCCCAATGGATATTATAGCCGCCGAGCAACCCGACAACATCAAGAAGTTCTCCCGCAAAAAACAGTTTGGGTACCAATTGACTTTCAAGTGTTTGTAAACACAGGTTTTCCAATCGTACCCCCCCGCCGGCCGCTTCGGCTTTATGCATGCCTTCATTGCGCAATGGGTGTAGGGTGTGCTGATGAATCGTTTGTGCAAGAATATTGCGCTGCTTTTTATTCCATTGTGCCACACCACGTTCTTCATGCGGTCGAGGTATTGAGGCTCTGTCCATTACCGCATAGGCGGTGTTGAGTAACGCACGCGCAAGGCGAAGAGGTATGTTGCGTTTTAAGAGTGCCAAGGCTGTATAACGTCCGTTTTCAGGGGTATGGAAGAGCGAAAGGATCGGCTGTGTGGGCATAAAATCAAAAACAATCGGCGTGTCTGCTTGCCACAAGCACGAGGCGTGTAAAGCCGCAGGTCCACTCAGCCCTTTATGGGTAAACAACACATCGACATGAACCAAAACGCTGTCACCGACAGTCACATTGACAGGCACCGAAACACCTTGCAAACCACACAACGCCCATTGTTCGGGAAGAATCAATCCGGCCAAGGCGGGACGAAACGGTGTGCAACTGTGTCCAAAATGCCGCGCGATCTGTAAGCCCAAGTCAGTCGCTCCGCATACAGGCCATGCAGAACTGCCCAAAGCCAATAACAGGTGTTCGGCATGGATGATGTATACGTCTTGTTCACGTACATTATCTACCGTTGCAATAAATCTATCCGTGTCGTATTCGACATCAAGGATGTGATGATTCAATAAAAAATGTACACCTTGCGCCCGACAACGTGCCTCCATGGCGGCGACAAGCTTGGCAACAGACACAGTACAAAATATTTGACCGTGTTCGCGCTCTTCATACGGAATACGAAAACTGTCAAGCAAAGCAAGCACGGCTCGCGGCGGAAAGGTTTTGAGCAATTTGGCAACAGCCTTTGGCTCACGGCTGACAAACCATTCTTCCCCCATGTGAAGATTTGTTACATTGCCTTTCCCTCCGCCTGCAAGACGAAACTTTCTGCCAATAACAGGAGCATGATCAACCACCGTCACACGCAATCCACGCGCTGAGGCCTCCATGGCGGCCATGAGCCCTGCCGTGCCGGCACCAAAAATGAGCAAATCTGTCACAATCAACATCTCCGAGTAAAACGCTCTAACATTTTTATTGAAAAACAGCCTCTATAGCGTTTATTTCGCCAAAAGCATCCAAGCTTGGCCTTTCTCGTTGAGATGACCTGCGACAAATTCAGCTTGTGCGCCGCTGCCGCAAAAAAGATCCATACGCCGAGTTTTGATTGCCGCACCCGTGTCTTGTGCAAAGCCGATACCTTGAATGTGTTGGGGGATATTGTATTCTTGAGTTTGTGGCAAATCTACACCATAAATAATCAGCCCGCCTAAAGGAAATGTTGTTCGATCAACGGCGATACTCACAAGAGGCGTCAGTTTTTGTCCGATTCCGCCATAAGGGCCGTCATCACCGAAGCGGAAAAAGACATATCGTTTGTTGGCATAAAGCAAATCGTTTTGTTGTTCGGGGTGTTGTTTCATCCAATTGCGAATATATGGCACGGTCACTTCTGTCGGCGGAACCAAACCACGCCCTGCCAGTGTTTGTCCGAGGTTGCTGTATGCGTGCCCGTTGTTGGCGTCATAGAGGATGTGTTGTGTGGTGTTGTCGTCAAAACGCAGCTTACCGGAACCTTGCAGGTGTAAGAGGTAAGCATCCATAGGGTCGCTCAACCATGCGAGTTCGAGGTTTTGTCCTTCCAAAACATGTTTTTCATCGATATCTCGGCGTGTATAATAAGGTCTGACCGCACCTTTTTCGTCAAGACGATAAATCAGACGCATACCTATCAATTCTTGATGAAAATCACTCAAACGAACGGAACGTAATTCTTTTGGCGTCCTGTAGACGGGATACAGATATTTTTCTGTCGGTATCAGGCTTGCCGCAAATTCTGCTTCATAATAACCTGAATAGTGTGCTTCCGGAGTCAACAGATACCATGTGAAATGCTCAGCGAGCAGTTGAGGATTCTTATCCAACTGCGGCAACAAGGCCTCCAAACGCAACAATGATTGAGCCACTTCACCCCACGTTACAGACAAATATCCATGACTGACGGCAGGTTCTTCAGGGCGTTTGGCATTGACATAACGCAAGCTGGCCTTTATGGCAGGGGCAAGTTCGTTCCACGATTGGAGGCCTTGGGTTTTTGCATCCAGTTGACGGCTTGCCTCCAATGCGGCCGCTTCTGAACTTTTTCGGAACAGGCCTGTGTCTTGTGAGATGGTTTCCGTATGCACGGCACAGCCGCCAAACAACAAAACGATTGCAAACACAGTTAAAATTTTTTTCACTGTTGAAAAGCAGAAACGTTGTCTGTCGTTTCTCAAAAAGGAGTGTTTATGGATCATACTCTTCCTTCTCCTGATGTGTGGTTGGCACACCGTGTTTCGTATGGTGAAACAGATACGATGGGGTATTTATATTATGCAGAATATCTGCATTTGTTTGAACGCGCACGCGGCGAGTTGATTCGTTCATTGGGCATGAGTTACGCAACGGTTGAACAAAAAGGGGTGATTCTTCCTGTTCGTGAAGCACAGTGTCGCTATCGCAAAGCAATCCGCTATGATGAACTCATTTGGATTCACGCAGGGGTGGCCCATATCGGTCGTGCTTCGTTGCAGTTTGTGTATACCGTTATGGACACAGAACGCAAGGCGCTTCTTGCCGAAGGACATACCGAACACGCCTGTGCCGATCACTCGGGGCGTCCTCTCAGAATGCCGACATGGTTTAAAGAGCTGATTCAAACCCGCCGTTCAATCGCGCCATGATACCAAGCAAGAACACATAACGGTACATTTTTTTTACAGGCCTACAGACAAATATTGTTTTTTGTACCGAAGTAACACTTTTTGCTTGTGCTTTAAGTTTGAATATGATAGCTCTCATACTCTCTTGTCAAAGACAAGAAATATCGACAGTACTGTGGGTCTGGAGGCTGTAATGGAAGACATGGAAACAATGGAAATGCAAGGCAATGACGCGGAGTTTGATTTCGCTAGCGCACTTGACGACTATTTAAACAACGATTTCGGCGATTTGGAAGAGGGTTCTATCGTCAGCGGTGTTGTAGTGCGTATGGACGACGACAACGTCTTGGTAGACGTCAACTTCAAGTCGGAAGGACAAATTCCCGCTGCGGAATTTCGTGACGCAGAAGGCAATTTAACCGTCAATGAAGGCGACACGATTGATGTGTTTGTCTCTCGCAAGAACGAACAAGACGGTACCATCACATTGTCCTTTGAAAAAGCCAAGCGTATGCAGCTTTTTGATCAACTGGAAGCAGTACAAGAAGAAGGCGGCGTGATCAAAGGCCGTATCTTGCGTCGCATCAAAGGTGGTTACACTGTGGATCTGGGCGGTATTGAAGCCTTTTTGCCCGGTTCGCATGTGGATCTGCGCCCAGTCCCCGATATGGACGCCTTGGTCAATCAAGAATACGAATTTCGTGTGTTGAAAATCAATCGCCGTCGGAGCAACGTCATTGTTTCACGTCGCGTATTGCTTGAAGAAGAACGCGATTCCAAACGTCAAGGCTTGTTGGTGACGTTGGCTGAAGGCCAAATCGTCAACGGTAAAGCCAAAAACATCACCGAATACGGTGTGTTTGTGGATCTTGGCGGCTTGGACGGCCTTTTGCACATCACCGACATGTCTTGGAAGCGCATCCGTCATCCTCGTGAAATGGTTGTGCTCGGACAAGATCTTGAACTCAAAGTCCTGTCTTTTGACAAAGACAACCAAAAAGTTTCTTTGGGGCTGAAACAACTCGTACCCGATCCGTGGCAAGACATTACTGCCCGTTTCCCCGAATCCTCCCGCCACAACGGCAAAGTGACCAACCTTGTTGATTACGGCGCCTTTGTTGAACTTGAACCCGGCGTGGAAGGCCTTGTACACATTTCTGAAATGTCTTGGACCCGTAAACTCCGTCATCCTTCTCAAATGGTTCGTCAAGGCGATGCCGTTGAGGTTGTGATTCTTGGTGTCGATTCCGATAAGAAGCGTATTTCTCTTGGTATGAAACAAGTGAAAACCAATCCTTGGGAACTTGTGGGCGAAAAATATCCTGAAGGCACCATTCTTGAAGGTGTTATCAAAAACATCACTGAATTCGGTATGTTTATTGGTATTGAAGACGGTATTGACGGCCTGATTCACGTTTCTGACATCAGCTGGACGAAAAAGATTCGTCATCCCAACGAAATTTTCAAAATCGGCGATACCGTGCAAGCCAAAGTGCTGACCGTGGATCAAGACAGCGAAAAATTCACACTGGGTATCAAGCAATTGCAAGACGATCCGTGGTTCAACGTGCCCACAGCATACCCTGTTGGCGGCATGATCAAAGGCACCATCACGAACATCACTGATTTTGGTCTGTTTGTTGAAGTTGAAGAAGGCATCGAAGGCCTTGTTCACGTCTCCGAACTCAGCTCCAAAAAGGTGAAAACACCCGCTGAAATGTATAAAGAGGGTGAAGAAATTCAAGCCAAGATCATTCATGTGAGTGCAGAAGAACGCCGTCTCGGTCTCTCCATCAAACAAATTAAAGAAGATGAAGAACGCCGTAAACCCCGTGAATACAGCCGTTCCGGCCCCGAATCCGGTCAATCTTTGGGCGATCTCCTGCAACAAAAATTTGCCGAAGCCGAAGACGAAGACAATTAATGCTTGTTTTCTGAGGGAGTGAAATTTCCCTCAGCGTCCTCATGAGGCCATGCCTCTGTCGCCGCGGCGTAGATTATAAACGCGTGCCTTACAGTGTTTCGCACTGCTTTGGGTACGCGTTTTTTCTATGCTGTGGCGACAATAGCCTCCGAACGTCTTTTGCGCGCAGATTCTGTTGGGTGTCTCGGTTGTTGAGGAAAAAAGAAAGAAAAGGGAAATGACGTGAAGATCAGTTTACAGAATGTGAGCAAAGCGTTTAACGGACGCGATATTTTTCATGATTTTTCACAAGAAATCGATGCAGGGGTCAGACTGTGTGTCTGTGGCCCCAACGGGTGTGGCAAATCAACCTTATTACGCATGTTGGCGGGCGTTGAAACACCTGACGGCGGCAAAGTGGTTTTACCGCGCAACTGCCGGGTGGGGTATGTCGAACAGAATTTGGAAGGTGCCGTCTTAGAGCGTCCTTTATTGGCATGGGTTATGGATGTGTTGCCTGCATGGGTTGATTTTTGGTCAGATTGGGATCATGCCGTGAAGACGGAGGATAAAGAAGCCTTGGCGCGTTTGGGCATTCGTCAGCATGAGCTTGAGGCACAATACGGCTATAACCCCGAACAACGCGCTCGGACGGTGCTTTCAGGGTTGGGTTTTGCAGAGAGCATGTGGTATTTACCGCTCAAGCAGCTTTCCGGAGGTTGGCGTGAGCGTGCAAAATTGGCGCGCGTCTTGGTTGCCGGTGCAGACGTGCTTTTATTGGACGAACCGACAAACCACTTAGATATTGAAGCGGTTGAATGGCTTGAAAATTTTCTGATGGAATATCGCGGAGCCTTGGTGTTTGTGGCGCATGATCGCATTTTTATGGATCGGGTCGGATCCCATGTATTATATTTAGGTAGCGTGAAACCATTATTTCGCAAATTGACATTCAGCCAATTTGTCAGCATGCAAGAGGAGCTCGAAGATCAGCGCGAACGTGAAGCAGAACGTTTGCATACCGAGCTTGAACGAAAAATGGATTTTGTTCGTCGCTTTGGCGCAAAGGCAAGTAAAGCCAGACAAGCAGGCTCTCGACAAAAAATGGTCAAAAAGCTTGAAAAAGAACTGGAAGGTTTTCGTCCTGCTCCGAAACGAAAAGAACTACATTTTAAATGGCCCGAAGTGCCGCAATCAGACAAAACCGTCTTATCAACAGCAGATTTGGCGTTTCAATTTAAAGACGGCACAACATTGTGGCCGGCATTGACGTTCACTCTTTTTCAGGGGCAACGCGTGGCGCTTGTGGGGCCAAACGGCATAGGTAAATCAACACTGCTCAAAGTGTTGACGGGACACACCGTGCGAGCGGGCGGCAGTGTCACCTTTGGCAACAATGTGCGTTTGGGTTATTACAGCCAGCACCAGACAGACATTTTAAACACCACGGGAACCGTACTCGGTGAAATTCGACGCCTTGCAGACCCACGCACGACAGAAGAAGAATTAATGAGTGTTTTGGGACTGTTTTTATTGGGTCAGGGCTATTTTGATCGCGTTGTGGGTTCGTTATCGGGCGGCGAACGCAGTCGCTTGGTGTTGGCATCGTTATTTTTGACACGCGCCAATTTTCTGGTGTTGGACGAACCGACAAACCATTTGGATTTGGAAAGTCGCGAAGCGTTGGTTGAGGCTCTGAGTCATTTCACGGGAACCATTTTATTGGTTGCCCACGATCGGTATTTACTTTCTGAAGTGACAGAAGAAGCGTGGGCCATTTCCGATCAAGGGATCCGTGTCTATGCAGATGGTTTTGAAGCCTACGATGCCGACCGTCGTGCAACGTTGCTTGCTCAACGCAATGACAATACCAATACCGTTTCTCCCGCTACAGACAATGAAACAAGCGCGCTGAGTCGTGAAGAATTAAAAAAACTCAAACGCGAACAAGCCGAACAGCGCAATCAAATATATAAAGAATTGAAACCAAAACAAGAACGCTATGCAAAGCTGGAATCAGAATTTGAAGCGGTGCTCTCAGAGCAAGGCGAGCTTGAAGCAACACTCAACGATCCGACAACGTATGCCGACGGTGAACAAGCTGCAACGCATTTGAAACGTTTCGGTCTGTTGCGTGAACGCAGTGAAGAGCTGATGGAGCAGATGGCAGAACTTGAAAGCGACATTGCCGATCTGGAATCTCGACGGGCTGCACTTTCATTGTCGGAATAGCAGATTTTGCTGTTTTTCGGGGGGATTCTTTTCCCCCCGAAAAAAGCATTTATTTTTTTATGTCTTCCGTTAATAAAGCAAAATCAATGATTTCTTGCACGTGTGCAGCGGTATGAATTTGAATTTTTTTCCGCAATTCTTGTGGAATATCTTCAAGATCCTTCGCATTTTTAGCAGGAATGAAAGCGTGTTTCAAACCATAGGCCACGCCGGCAAGAATCTTTTCCTTAATCCCCCCGACGGGCAGGACGCGCCCTTGGAGTGATATTTCACCGGTCATACATAAATCACTCCGCACAGAGCGGTTTGTTAACAGTGAAAGCAAAGCTGTCAGCATGGTTACGCCTGCCGATGGGCCGTCTTTCGGCGTAGCGCCGTCGGGAACATGGATATGAATATCCAGATTGTCCGGAAAATCTTCAGGTAAATTCAATGCACCGGCGTGCGCTTTGGCGTAACTCATCGCTGCTTGAGCGCTTTCTTTCATGACATCACCAAGCTTACCCGTCAAATTGAGGCCGCCCTTTCCTTTGGCAGAAACCGCCTCAACCTGTAACACTTCACCGCCGGCGACCGTCCAAGCAAGCCCCAAAGCCACACCGGGAGGCAACTCAGACTCACGATCCTCCTGAGGATAACGCGGGATTCCCAACAACTTGGAAAGTCCGGAGTTCACCACGCGGTATGGAGGCTTTTTGCCTTCTGCCTTACGGCGCGCCAACTTGCGGAACACAGCACCGATTTCGCGTTCCAAATTCCGCAAGCCCGCTTCGCGTGTGTATTCACGAATAATCCGTTCCAGTACGTTGTCGGGAAGCTGAACCTCGTCGCCTTCAAGGCCGTTTTCTTTCTGTTGGCGCGGAATTAAATACGTTTTGGCAATGGCCAATTTTTCTTGAGCTGTGTATCCTGAAAGATTAATAATTTCAAGCCGATCTCGCAAAGGTCCGGGAATGTTTTCCAAGTGGTTCGCCGTACAAACAAACAGTACCTTGGACAAATCAAACGGTACATTGAGATAATGATCGCTAAAATTCACATTTTGTTCCGGATCCAGCGCTTCAAGCAATGCAGAAGACGGATCACCTCGAAAATCGGCACCCAGTTTGTCGAGTTCATCAAGCATGATGACAGGGTTGCGCGTGCCGGCTTGTTTGAGTGCTTGAATGATTCGTCCCGGCATGGCACCGATATATGTGCGTCTGTGCCCGCGGATTTCCGCTTCGTCACGCATACCGCCCAAGGATATACGTTGAAATTTACGATCCAAAGAACGGGCTATGGAACGCCCCAAAGACGTTTTACCCACGCCGGGAGGCCCCGCAAAACACAAAATGGAGCCTTTGGAATCAGGGTTCAATTTGCGCACGCTCAGATATTCAAGAATCCGTTCTTTTATTTTTTTCAAGCCATAATGATCTTCGTCAAGCACGTCGTGCGCTTTGATAATATCAAGCTGATCTTCAGAAAGCACAGACCATGGTAACTCCGCCAACCAATCCAAATACGTGCGAGCCACCGAAGCTTCTGCCGAATCACCGTGCATTGTCGCGAGGCGGCGCAATTGTTTATCTGCTTCTTTGCGTGCTTCTTCGGGCAATTGAGCGTCATCCAGGGCTTTACTCAATATTTCAAGTTCTTCTTCAGAGTCGCTTCCTTCGCCCAATTCTCGCCGAATGGCTTTGAGTTGTTCGCGTAAGAAGTATTCTCTTTGGGCTTTGTCCATGCCCTCGCGAGCTGAGGTTTGAATTTTTACCTGCATGGCAGCAACTTCGGCTTCACGCACAAGGTTAGCAACCACCATATGCAAGCGTTCCATGGGATCAAGGCAAGCCAAGATCTCTTGAGCTTCTTCAAGTTTCAAACGCAAATTGGCGGCGATCAAGTCGGCAATGCGTCCCGGTTCATTGACACTTGAAAGCACATTCATAATCTCTGCCGTGGGAATACCGCGCATCGCCAAAATGCGTTCGCACTGTTCACGGGCAAAACGCACCAAGGCTTCTTGTTCGGCTTCGGGCGTGCGAATCGGCAATTCTTGCAACAATTCAATGTCTGCGGTAAGAAACTCGCCTTCTGTATGCAAAGTCACCATACGCGCTCTGGCAAGTCCTTGAACCAAGGCTTTGAGGTGTCCGTCGGGCATCTTTAAAAGACGCATAATAACAGCAACGGAACCCACCTCAAACAAATCTTCTTGTGTGGGATCTTCAACGGCTTCATCTTTTTGCGTACATAGAAAAAGGTGCCGACTGCCTTGTGCTGCCGCTTCAACCGCGTGTGCCGAGGTTTCACGTCCCACAAGCAACGGAACAATCATATAATTAAACACAGCCACATCACGCAACGGTAACACCGGCAATTCTGTGGGAATATTGTTCAACATGTCATCATACCCGGATTCGGACGAATCTGAGCGTTCGCGGCGATCCGTGACGCCAGGCAATGTTTTACTGCGTCGCACTCGGCGACGACGCGGTGTTTTCGTATTATCCGGCGGATTGGTTTTATCATCATTAGAAGATGTCATTACGAATTCCTTTACAACTGGACTGTTCCATAAAGGGTTATCAGTTCGTTGAAAAAACACAATATATGCTTTTTTGTAAAACGACGAAAAAAGCATATCGAACAATCAGAGCGGAGGAAGGATTCCTTCTTCTCTTAAACCGATATAATCATCGTTTATCAAAATAATGTGTTCCAGCAAGCAAAGATCTGTCGCACGCGCGGCTTCATCCATGCGGCGTGTGATGTCAATATCTTGAGCTGAAGCTCCGCTCCCGCCCGGGTGATTGTGTACCAAAATGATTCCCCAAGCATGCAAACGTAACGCTTCACGAATCACTTCTTGAGGAAAAAATAGAGCCGCATTGAGTGTACCCTGTGCAAAGGGAACCCAAGAAATCAAATGCAATCGAGTATCAACATAAGCCACCCACAACATTTCAATTTTGGCGTTGCCCAAACGGGCGCGAGCCATTTTCACCACATTGTGAACTGTCGCAAGCGTTTCGCCTTGGACAATCGGACATTCGACATATCGAGCCTGCAATTCACGAAACAAGTCCCAAAGTTCCGTCGTTTTTTTCCCCAAACCCGGAATGCTCAATAAATCCTCAGCTGACGCATCAAGCACCATACGGATGGATCCAAAACGCTCCAATAAAGCGTGAGCGAGAGGACGGGTATCTTTGCGTGGTAAAACAAAAGTCAGCAGTAATTCAAGAAGTTTATATTCCGGAGCTGTGCGTAAGTTGGAAAAAACTTCTTCTCTTAGGCGTTTGCGATGTCCTGTTTGGAAACGCGCCACAGCCTCATGAAGCTCTTGTTTCACGTATTGTATATCGTTGTCGTTTGATACCAAAAGCTCTTTTGACACGGTAAGCTGTTTTTCAGAATCCGTTTCGGGAACAGGATCTGGAGTCACATCTTTCATAGAATTAAGCTGTCCTTCTGAATAGGCAAGATGTTGTTGAGGATTTTTATCACAACGTGCAACATACTGATTCAGGAAAATATGACTATCAATGTAATATGTATGATCTTATAGCTTTTACAAGACTATGTACAGAGCAATTTTTTATTGTTTAAATTGGAATTTTGTATTTTTAGAGTACATAAAATATATTCAATAAAAAAGAAAAGAGGCTGTTTAATGCAAGTATAACAATCACAAGGACACTGCCCCAACATGCAGGTATGGCGTGCATATGGCGCATTGAGACAGTGTCGTTCAAAACACATCTGGCTTCTTAAAAAGCATATATACTGAGACGTGCACCACGTTGAGATACGGTTTAAACAATCGTGTGCTATTCAATGAATACACAATTGATCTGTTTTCCTATACGATCTATGGATTTGTCAACGTGTGAATGTTTATGCTTGTGCTCGTTGTTCCAGAGCTTTTTGCAAATAGTTTGCTATTTCTTTGTCTTCGGGGTTGGCTTCCGAACCGCGTTTGAGATACGGCAAGGCACGGCGCACTTCTCCCGCGTCCAACAAGGCTTTTCCGATAAACAAAAAAAGACGGTGTTCATCTTTATAGTGCGTCAAGGCTTCGGCAAAATTGGCATCGGCTTCTGATGCTTGGCCTTGTTCCAACAGTTTCAAGCCCATATTCAGCGCCTGATCGAGTTTTTGTTTTCGCCCCATGGCGTCGTCAAACCCTTCATATTCCAGTTCGTGTTTAATTTTTTTGTATAAGTCAACAAGCTGTACCAGTATTTTGCGTTCACTGCCGGGCTGATACATCAGCTGACCTTGTAAATGCTTTTTGATCAGTTCATCGCGACCCAAAAGTTGAACAGCATCACGAATCAAACCCCGAACATCCGCAGGCGGAGGGGTGTTGCTTTCTACAACGCCCTTTAAACCCATCACTGCAGCGGTAAGAGCACGAAGCGTTTCATTACGCAAAAAGTATGGTTTCACACGACCAAGCTGTTCACGAATTGCTCGAATATCCATAAGAAAGCAGCCTCCAAAATACACAGTTGAGAAAGATTTATGGTAATACAGGATTCATTCTTTGACAAAATTGTAAAAAACAAGAACAATGTTGTTTCGATTTATTGTGCGCCGTGCTCTCATCAATCACGGTGTAAAAAGCCTATGCTATTTTCAATGAAATTTCCAGTCTTGCGTAAAATGTAAGCAAATAAACTTTTTTATAAGAATATCACAACATTATCGTTTATCCTTGAAAAGGATTTAGAAAAGGACTGGACGAAGTTACACTTTGCGTATACTCTTTCAGCAGACCTTTTTGACTGTCACGATTCGCACAAAATTTAAAAACAAATCAGATTTTTTGTGTAATCATGCCGCTATGTAAAAAAAGAATGTCAGATGATATGACTTCTGATGAACAATATTTTTTTACAAAAAAAGACATTCTTTTACGGTATGACTTCGCAAAATATTGTTTTACTGTCTGAGGAGAAAAGAAACATGCCTAGCGGTATACAATTTGCAAAACCCTTTGTTCAAGCGACTATCCATGTTCTCACGACAATGGCATCAATCACCCCCACACCGGGCACGCCGTATGTGAAAAGTAGCAGTCGGGCACAGGGCGATGTGTCAGCCATTGTAGGAATAACAGGAGACCAAACAGGTTCGATCGCTTTGACATTCAGTAAACAATGTGCCATTGCCATTGTTAGGAATATGCTCGGTGAACACATTGAAGACATCATCAACGACACCAAAGACGCCGTTGGTGAAATCACCAACATGATTTCTGGCCAAGCTCGAGCAGGCCTTGTGTCTCTCGGAGTAACATTTCAAGGCTCAACTCCTTCCATTATTATGGGTAATGGACATACCATTTGTCACTATGCCGACGCCGCCGTGGTCGCCATCCCCTTCAAAACAGAACATGGCGAGTTTACATTGGAGTTTGCGTTTGCAGACAATTGATGTCGTGGATTGTGTCTTTTTTCAAATACGGAAGCATGTGCAACAGTAAAACGGAAAACCTATGCTGATTTTAACCCGACGCCCCGGAGAAACCGTCCATATAGGGGATGAAATTCGCGTTACCGTGCTTGGCATGCAAGGCAAACAAGTCAAGTTGGGTATTGATGTGCCTGCTTCAATGGTGGTTTATAGGGAAGAGCTGTATCGGCGTGTTCAAGAAGAAAACCGTATGGCGCTTGAAGTGTACAACGATGACCTGGTGGCGGCAACACAACTATGGAAGACAACACAATAACTGTACAAACCCGTTTGGGTGAACGCTGTATTGATCCCGATAAAATTGTGCATTTTCCGCGTGGATTGATTGGCTATGAGCAACTTTGTCAATTCACATTATTGGAATTGCGTCCCGATGCGCCCTTTCTTATTTTACAAAGCCTTGATGAAGTCCACATCGGTCTGCTTGTTGCCGATCCGTTTACCTTTATCGACAATTATACCATACACGCAGGAACGACAGAAAAACAACTCTTGCAAGTTGACGATCTTTCAAACCTTGCCGTCTTGGTCACAGCCACCATTCCACACGGTAAACCGGAAGAAACATCCATCAATCTGACCGGCCCAATCTTGATCAATTACCAAGAACGGATTGGTTTACAAGTGCCTCAAACAGAAGGCGGCTTTCCCCCACACTATAACATCTATTCTACGGAAAAAAATACTACGGAAATACCGTAAAAAACGTCTGCAACGCGTCAAAAAGGCCATGTTCAGTGCCCGAACTCCCCGAAGTTGAAACCATTGCCAGAACGCTCTCTCCACAGGTTGTCAAACAAACTGTTGTTGCAACACGCGTATTCTATCCTGCAACCGTTGAAGGCTTTGCACCTCTGCATAATCTTGAAGGTGCGGAGATTGTTGGTGTCGGACGACGCGGAAAACTCTTGCTGTTACAGACAACACATCAAAGAAAGACTGAATGTACAGGGCTGGCTCTGCATCTGCGCATGACAGGGCGTGTTTTTGTCTATCCACAAAATGCCGAACCGAATCCACATACACGACTGATCTTGACGCTTCAAGGCTCCTTGGGCTGTAGGCAACTTTTTTTTGATGACGCGCGTAAATTTGGACGCGCGCGTCTTTTGACTCCGCAAAATCTCACTCACTGGAACTTTTGGCAAACACTGGGGCCTGAACCGCTTGAAATGACGGCCGAAATGTTTACAAAACGTTTTACCGAACGCCGTCGTACAGTAAAAAGTCTGCTTTTAGATCAACAGATAGTGGCCGGCATCGGCAATATTTATGCAGATGAAAGTCTGTTTCGTGCACGCATTCACCCCGCCACACAAGCACACCATGTATCACTCAAGCAGTTACACACACTGTTTGCCCATTTGCAAGATGTGTTACTCGAAGCCATTGCCGCGTGCGGAAGCTCCATAAAAGATTATCGTACGGCGCGCGGTGACGCCGGCTCATTCCAAAACGCATTCAATGTCTATGGACGCGCTCAACAACCGTGTCTGATCTGCCATACCACCCTGCAATCAACGCGCATAGGCGGACGAACAACCGTGTTTTGTCCCAGATGCCAACCGATAACTGACTGATTCGTAAAAATAACAGCTTTTGTGTACCCTTCATTTGTAGGAGCATTGCATACTATGAATAGATATGAACAGCGACGAGAACGTTTGCGTGCATTGATGCATCGACAAAACATTGATGCGTTGTTGATTTTTTCTCCTGCCAATCGTTTTTATCTTTCGGGCTTTGAATTGCATGATCCGCAATACAATGAAAGTGCCGGTTGCTTGTTGGTTCAACAAAACGGTCATGATTGGCTCTGCACTGACAGTCGGTATATTGATGCCGCAAAACGACTTTGGGATGCCGAACACATTTTTATGTATGCGACAAACCCACTTGACATGCTGGGTGCGTTTGTAAAAAAAACGGTTCACGGTACACTGGGATTTGAAGCAAAATGCGTTTCCGTCGAACATTGGGATATTTTTTGCCAACACATGGACGAAAACATGTGTGTTAAAGCCGACGGCCTTGTCGAACAACTGCGTGTCATCAAAGACAAGGATGAAATCATACACATGCGTGCGGCGTGCGCACTCAATCATCAACTCATGAACGCTTTGCCCGAACAACTGGTTGTCGGTGCTTCCGAATGCGAGATAGCATGGATTATTGAACGTTTTTTTCGGGAAAACGGCGCGTCTGAATTGGCTTTTGGCAGTATTGTTGCTCGCAATGCCAACGCGGCATTACCACATTATCTGCCTGCCGAAGACGTGCGTTTAACTCGCGAGGATTGTTTGTTGGTGGATGTCGGTTGCCGCATGCAAGACTATTGTTCTGACCAAACAAGAACATTTTGGTTTGGCGACAACCCCACACCACGTTTTCGTGAAACTTTGGAAATAGTTCAAGAAGCTCAACAAGCCGGCATCGCTGCCATTCATCCCGGCGTAGAATGTCGCGAGGTGTATAGCGCCGCATTCGCGGTATTTGAACATTACGGTGTTGCCGACGCCTTCACCCACGGATTGGGACACGGGATCGGTCTTGAAACGCACGAAGCCCCTTCACTGAACCGACACAGCATAACAAAGCTGGCTCCGGGTATGATCGTTACTGTAGAACCGGGACTCTATTATCCCGAATGGGGTGGGATTCGTTGGGAATATATGGTGCTTGTGACAGAAGACGGTGCCGAAATCATATAAAAAGATTTTTGAGTACACCGCAGGATCAGAGGGGGGCTGGGGAAGCTGAGCTCCCCCAAAGAAAAAAGAACATGCTCTTAATGGCCTGAGGCCGTTTTGACACGAAGGCGATCACGCCAAATAATAGCAATAAGATTCATACCCAAAACCAATAAGAGCAACACCAATGCTGTTCCGTATTGGAGTGGACGAGTTTTTTCAATTTCTGTTCCCGCTGTGGCAAGCACATAAATATGATAGGGCAAGCTCATCACAGAACTAAAGACCGAATCGGGATTTTTCGGCGTGTAAAACACCGCAGCTGTAAACATAATCGCCGCGGTTTCGCCCGCGGCTCGTGCCAAGCCAAGAATCGCTCCCGTAAGCATACCCGGTGCTGCGGCAGGCAAAACCACACGCATAATCGTCTGACTTTGCGTCGCACCGAGAGCTAAAGAAGACTCCCGCCACGAGTCGGGAACTTGCCGCAACGCCTCTTCTGTTGTGCTTATGATTACAGGCAACGTGAGCACTGTCAGCGTTAATATTCCCGCAAGTAAACTCACACCCATATTTAAAAACGTCACAAAAAAAGCCAAACCAAATAAACCAAAAACAACAGAAGGCACACCGGCAAGATTGTTGATGCCCAAACGAATGGCGCGCGTGTATGTATTCTCTTTACTGTATTCATGTAAATACACCGCGCAAGCCGCGCCCAACGGAAAAGCGACAATAATCGTCCCAACAGAAAGCAAAAAGGTGCCCACAATACAAGGCCACACACCACCTTCTGTCATCATGTTCCGCGGCACGTCAAAAAGAAATTCAAAACTGACGGCAGCCGCACCGTTCCAAAGCAAAAAACCGCAAATCAACAACAACGCAGCCACATTGATCATCGCCGCACCACGTAACATGGCAAAAAAGAAACTTTGAATCAAAGCGCGCCGCTTACGATTGTCGGATTCTGATTGAAATGAAGACGGCGACGTTTTTTTTGTAGGCTCGGCAGAGGAGCTTGACAGTGCAGAGGTAGACATAAAAGTTCCTTACATGCCGGATGAGCCGGTTTGTTTGTGTTTTTCTGTAATCCGAAAAGCAATGAGGTTAAAAATAAACGTAAACAAAAAAAGAACAATACCTGTTGCAAACAATGCCTGATAATGTTCTCCGCGAAACGGTGCTTCTGCCATTTCTGCAGCAATGGAAGCAGGCATGGGACGAATGGGATCAAAAATTGAAAGCGGAATGATTGCCGCACCACCGGCAACCATCAACACAACCATCGTCTCCCCAATGGCACGAGACATGCCAAGCATCACAGCCGTACCTATACCCGAAAGCGAAGCCGGTAAAACCACACGCATCAATGTCTCCCAACGTGTCGCTCCCAGTGCCAATGAGGCTTCACGTAAATGCCGCGGCACCGCAAACAAGGCGTCTTCGGCAACCGAACAGATCGTCGGCACACTCATAAACGCCAACATAAGACCCGCGTTAAATAAATTTAAACCCGTGTCAATATCCAACGCCTCCTGCAACAACGGCGCAACAATAACCATACCCACAAAACCAATAACAACCGAAGGTAAGGCCGCCAACAACTCAATAAAAGGCTTGACCACCCGTCTGACATTCGCCGTAGCCAATTCGGCAAGATACGCAGCCGTCATAACTCCAAGCGGAACAGCAAAAAAAGAAGCCAACGCCGTGACACAAAGCGATCCCATAATTAAAGGAAAAATACCAAATTCAGCAGGTTCGGCCGTGGGATACCAATACGTGCCAAAAAGAAATTCGGTCAGCGAATAATGACTGAAGAGGGGAACCCCCTCAAAAACAAGAAAAAGCACTATACCCGCCAAAGCAGGTAAACAAAGACCTGCAATAACAGCTAAAATGCGCCGAATAATCTGCTCACGGTGCTCGGTTCGCATGGAGGCTCCTCAAAAAAATCTGTTTCATCGCGCGGAGAAGCATTTCAATCACTTCTGATGAACGACTCTGTTCTGTCTCTGCATCAAAGAGGCTTTGGCCTCTGACCCAAAAGGCTTTAGCTTTGAATCAAAAAGGTTTTGTCTCTCAATCAACAGTGTCTTAATATACAGCAAAAAAGCCAGAATACGGCTTTACTGACAGTACCGAAAAATGTTGAAAAAAGCCTGTAAAAAACAGACTTTTTTCAACACATCGTTATCTAAAAATTTTATTGGGCAATCGGTACATAACCGACTTCAAGCACATTCTTTTGCCCCTTTTGCGGATCCAACAAATACGTCACAAAGGCGCCTGTGGCTCCTGTCGGTGTGCCGTTGGTGAAGATATACAGCTCGCGAGCCAAAGGCCATTGACCGTTGGAAGCGGTTTCGGCAGAAGCCATAACGTTGCTGACACTGAGTGCTTTCAGCTCTTTATTCATATAACCAAGACCAATGTAACCAATGGCTTTGGAATTTTTAGACACACTCTGCACAACAGCACCGCTGGACGCTTGCAAAGAAGCACGCGGCATCACACGTTCTTTCTTCATCACAAGATCTTCCCAAGTTTCATACGTGCCTGATGACGTGTCACGAGAGATAACAACGATATTTTCATCTTCGCCACCAACTTCTTTCCAATTGGTGATTTTGCCTGCATAGATGTCTTTCAGCTGATCAAGTGTCAAATCTTTCACAGGATTGGAAGGATGCACAACAGGCACCAACGCGTCAAGACCAACCACAATGCGATTGGGGTTGATGCCTTTTGCTTTGGCCATGTCTATTTCTTTGGCAGAAATATCGCGAGAAGCCATGGCAATGGTGGTCAGATTGTCAATCAAAGCTTTGATACCATTGCCGGAACCGCCACCGGAGAGCGCAATGCTCACAGTGGGATTGGCTGCCATGTAAGCTTCGGAAGCTTTTTGCATAATCGGCAACACTGTTGTTGAACCATTAATCGTGATTGTTTCGGCAGCGTTGACAACAGGCGCTGCGGCACAGAACAATGCAAAAGCAGCCAAGCCAAAAAGAATGCGTTTCATGAAAGTTTCTCCTCAGAAAAATATAGGCTTAAAGTCGTGTTTGTCGGAATCATCGCCGACGTGCACAACCTAGCCCCGACGAATGTCGGACTTATGGCAGAATTGTGAACTTTTTGTGACAGAACACCTTTTTTGCCTTACGCATGAAGACATCGAATTGTTGGTTTTTTGTCACCTGTTTGTCATGATTGTTCGTCTGTTTTGTTACACAACACAGTCTATCTTTAATCTTTGAATACACTTGATACAGATACAGACCTAAAGACTGTTTGGAGACAGAAAAATCATGACAACAATGACTTTCAAAACAAAGCTTGTGCTCTGCTTCGTGACCGTCATCATGATTGCTTTGTCGATTCCCGCGTATGTCGGGTGGAACAAGATTGCTGATACGGCCTTTGACGAAGCGCAACATACAGCCATAAATCAAGCACATTTTGCAGCACAAATCATTGCCGCACACCGCGAAAGACCCGATATGACACTATGGAAAACCATAGCTATCCTCGGAGAAAGCTTTGGCAGTCGCTTGACATACATCACGCCAAAAGGTGTTGTGCTCTTGGATTCACGCGTCACCCAAGCCGAACATGACTTTGACTTACATAATGATCGACCGGAAGTGATTCAGGCACTTGCGGAAGGTATCGGTATTTGTACGCGCTTCAGTCCGACCCTCGGCACACAATTTATCTATGTAGCAAAACGGATTGACAGTTTTACAAAAGACACCATAGGCATTATCCGAGTCGCCGTGCCGTTGGAAACCATTTTAGACGGCATCGCGCAAAAACGGTATGCATGGTGTATGCTCTTGTCTGTGGCCTTCGGTATGGCGTTGTTTTTTGCTTGGCTTCTTTCGCGAGGCTTGGATCGCAGCTTAAATGATATGGTCAAAGTTATTGAACAACTTTCCGCACAAGCTTCAGAGGGTGGTTTTCGACGTTCACGTTTGCGTTCGTTACCCGGACGGGATTTTGGCGGTTTGGCACAAGCGGTCAACACCATGGCAGACAACGTTGATGCCTATTTGCACACCATCAGTCAGCAAGAAACACAACTGCGAACCATTTTATATGCCATGAGCGATGGTGTTTTGGTGCTCGGTCCACAAGGACGCATCACCTTGGCCAATCCACGCTTGGCAACATTTTTCCCCGACGCAGACAACGCTGTGGGTAAACTGCCTGCAGAAATCATTGAAGTGCCAAAAGTGCTCGATGCGTTGGACAAGGCAACAAAAGAAGGAGAAAGCGCATCGTTTGACTGTGAATTGCGTCGAGATACGGTGGTGCGCGTGCATATTGTGCGCACAGAATCCAACGATGCAACCATGAAAAACAGTTTTTTTGCCGTGGCTGTTTTTCATGATGTGAGTGATTTCAGTCGCGCTTTGACCATTCGCAAAGAATTTGTGGCCAATGTGTCACACGATTTGCGAACACCTTTGACCTCCATCACAGGTTATGCCGAAACCTTGGAACAAGGCCTTGCCGAGGGCAATGCCGATTGCTTCGCATACGCGCGTTTTGCAGGCATTATTCGTCGCAACGCCATACAAATGCATACCATGGTTGAAGAGTTGCTTGAGTTGTCGCGTCTTGAAAATCGCACGGATTCACTTGAATTTGAAGCCATTCAAGTGACAACATTGTTACAAGAAGCGCGCGAATTGTGTCGGCCGCAAATAGAAAAGCACGGTTTGGAATTGTGTCTGACGGCTTCCGAAGACGATTGGATTTTGGGAGATTACTCGTTGTTATTGCGTGTTTTCCGGAACCTGGCAGACAATGCCGCACGATTTGCGCCCGAAAACAGCGTTGTCCGCTTTATTGCACAAAAAGACTGTGAACAAGACACACCCTTTGTACGCTTCAGTGTGCTTGACGACGGCCCAGGCCTTGCTGCCAAAGACGTGCCGCGTGTTTTTGAACGATTTTATCGTGCAGAAAAAGATCGCTCTCGAATAGACGGGGCAACAACGTCTATGGGGCTCGGCCTTGCCATATGTAAGCACATTATTGAACGCCACGCAGGACATATGGAAGCCGAAAAAGGCCCGGGTGGAGTGTTTCATTTTACTGTGCCTGCATATGTTGCCAAAGAACAACAGAAACAAGGATTGTGTAAAAATAGACATATATGTATTGAATCTCTATGATATAGTATGCAAATAGGATGCGTATATTGCACTTTTTTTATTTTTACTTTACTTTTGTAAAGTTAAGAACAAAGCCACAGCGCTTATGGAGTTGACCATCATGACCACACAACATCCTTTGTCCGCTCAAACAGACAAAGGCCAAACAATCAAAATGCAGGCAAAAGACGTTAATGTTTATTACGGAAACTCCCATGCCTTGTACGATATCTCTTTGGATTTTCTCGATAAGCATGTTACGGCCTTGATCGGTCCGTCCGGTTGTGGCAAGAGTACGTTTTTGCGCTGTCTCAACCGCATGAATGATTTGGTTCCCGGCGCGCGTATGGAAGGTACCGTGCTTCTTGACGGAGAAGAGGTGAGTTCCAAAGCGCATGACGTTGTTTCATTGCGTCGTCGAGTCGGCATGGTCTTTCAAAAACCGACGCCTTTTCCCAAAAGCATTTTTGAAAACGTGGCTTACGGCTTGCGTGTGAACGGCTTGAGTAACGCCACGGAACTTGCCGACCGTGTAGAAAACAGCCTGCGTCGTGCAGCGATTTTTGAAGAAGTGAAAGATCGTTTGCACAGTTCGGCCTTGGGGCTCTCAGGCGGACAACAACAACGTTTGTGTATTGCTCGTGCGTTAGCTGTTGAGCCGGAAGTTCTTTTGATGGACGAACCCGCCAGTGCCTTGGATCCCATTGCCACACAACGTATCGAAGAAGGCATCCATGAACTCAAAAGCCAACTGACCATCGTTATCGTGACGCACAATATGCAGCAGGCCGCTCGTATTTCCGATACCACAGCGTTTTTCTATATGGGTAAACTCATTGAATACGGCAATACCGATCAAATGTTTACCAAACCGACACTCAAACAAACAGAAGATTACATCACAGGCCGCTTCGGCTAAACGTATTCTCATATGTGATGTATGCCAAAACACCTTTCCCAGACCTCAATATTGTTTCGAGCACACACATAGAAACGATCAGCTCGTCACGAGATTTCCAGCGAACAAGGAAAAAAAGAATGCCACAAGCCAACTATACCCATGAACAACTTGACGCCCTTTTTGAACGGCTCTTACATATGGGCGCACGCGCCAGACAAGCCTTGGTTGATTCCACACAAGCGATGATCGTCGGCGACATGCAACTTGCCGTTTCTGTTTTGGATAACGATAACACCATCGATCAATTGGAAAATGAAATTGATGAAAGCTCCATGCACATTCTCGCTCGCAACCAACCCGTTGCCAGAGATTTGCGCTTTTTGATGAGTGTTATTCGTATGGTGCAAGAATTTGAGCGTATTGGCGACGAATCAGTCACCATCGCCGAACAGGCTTTGCTTTTGGATAAATCTGTTTCGGGTTTGGTGCGTGATGAATTTACAAATCTCAGTGCGCGTATCATCGCTCAATATGACACCGCGTTTTCTGTGCTGAAAATGCGCGATGCCGAGCAAGCCTATGCCGCAAGTCAGTTTGATGAGGACACGGCGCAAATGATGGTCAATGTCTTTCAAGCCATCATGCAAGCAACACAACAAGGTAAATTTGATTTGTGGGAGTCCATGCATCTGACAGTGATCACGCGCGCGCTTGATCGCGTTTCTCGACGTGTCGAAAATATTGCCGAGCAGGTATACTTCATGCTCGAAGGTGTGAGCTTAAAGCACCATGATAAACAACAACGCTAAGTGTGGTTGAGAAACAGTGTTTATCGCACTGTTTCTTTTTATATAATAACGCATTGTTATATGAAGCCATTGCTTATCGCCCCTATTGTGTAAAAAAGTAACTTTTTTATAGAAGTATACCATATTTTCTAAAGTATGGTATACTTCTATAATTGAGTTATTTATTTTTACAATCAGGAAATAAATGGCGTCTTTTTCTCTTTGTTTTGCTCTCAGTATCATATGAAAGCAATGTCATATGAAAGAAACATGTCAATCTGTCATGAGAACATTTTGGAGGGCGTGTATGCAGGTGTCGTTAATCATTATATCGGCATATGTTTTGGGTTCAATTCCGTTTGGTTTACTTGTGGCAAAAACCTTTTGTGGGATTGATCCGCGTACAGCCGGCAGTGGTAATGTGGGATCAACCAATGTTGCAAGGCTTTGCGGAACGTCTTGGGGGGTTGCCACGTTGGTGTGTGATATTTGTAAAGGCGCATTGCCCGTATATTATGCCACACACATGAGTGACGCTTGGTGGGTTTGGACTGCAACCGCTTTGGCGGCCATCGGCGGCCATCTTTTTTCATGTTTCTTACGTTTTAAGGGCGGCAAAGCAGTTGCGACATCTATCGGCGTTTTAATCCCTTTGGCTTTTTGGCAATTGTTGGTTGCTTGTGTTGTGTGTGTATTGGTTATTTGGCGCTCGGGATATGTGTCTTTGGGCTCTTTGACGCTGGTCACGCTGTTTCCGCTGTTGTTGATATTTACAAAACAATGGACCGCGTTACCGCTCGCATTCATTATTGCTACGGCTGTTTTTTGGAGTCATCGGGAAAATATCCGTCGATTATTGCGTGGAGAAGAAAAAACGTGGATAAAAAAGAAAACAGAATAAAAACTATTATTATTTTTTGGTTTCTTGTAATTTTATCTATCAAGGCTTGTCAACGCTCTAAAGAAGATTTATTCTGAAAAAGTGAGTAACAGAAAAAATCTTTCTGTGCAGTCCCCAGTATCATCAACTTTTTTATTTCAGGGAGATATCTTATGGATATCATTGAAGCCATCAAAGAACGCCGTAGTGTCCGTAAATACAAAAATGAAAAAGTCAGCCGCGAAGTGATGCAAGAAATTATTGCATTGAGTGCTTGGGCACCGTCTTGGGCCAACACACAAGTGGCTCGATATACCTTGGTTGACGACGAAAATCTTATTAAACAATTTGCCGACAGCGGCATGAACAATTTTTCATACAATATCAATACATTGAGAAATGCTCATGGGGTTGCTGTGCTCAGCTTTGTAAAAGGCAAAAGCGGAAAATTGGATGAATCGTATATTACAGCCAAACAAAATACATGGGAAATGTTTGATGCGGGTATTGCTTGTCAAACATTCTGCTTAGCGGCGCATGCCAAAGGCGTCGGCACATGCATTTTTGGAGTGTATGATGAAGAGGCAATCACGAAGATGATCAATCTTCCTGAAAATGAAACAGTTGCGGCGCTGATCGTCTATGGTTATGAAGAAAGCCATCCACCGGCCACGCCACGCAAAGATGTGAGTGAATTGCTTCGTTTCATCTAGCGTATGTCGCCAAAAGGCGCATATTTATACTATGAGGTTATGCCTCTCTTCTACGGGCTTTGAGGACGTGTATCATACAGGCATACATGACCAAAAAAGCCCGTGGAATTTGAGACAGAGAAAACCTACAAGTATCTCTGAACGAGTCTGTACATAATAGTTATCGTATGTATAAAGATGTGCAAAAGCTATGTGGAGAACTTGTTTTGCTTCCGCAACGCCTTATTTTTTCCACAAACCATCTTGATTTAAGATCAATAAAAGTCTTTGGCTGAGCAATTCGGGGACGGTTTGGATAAGGCCTATGGCTTCATCTTCGTCTATGAGCAGTTCATTTTCAGGGTACTCGGGCAGATAGGGGTGTGTTTGCGGCCCTGCCACAAAAAACAGTATGTTTGTGACGTTGTTTTGTGCCAGCCCAAGTTCCAGAGCTTGTGTCGCGGTATATTCCGCAAGCAAACGCAGACGTAACGGCGTTGTACTTTGCAGATCCAATAAACGCAACACTGTGTCTGTCGGCGTTTCTCCTCCAAGCAGGGATCCGACGGCGGTCACATCCCACAAAACCTCATTTTCGGCAGTGTTGTTCTCTTGTTGCTTGCGGAGCACAATGTTGTTTTCCGTACGTAGAACAACAGCGATTTCTTTTTGGTATACGCTTGGTGGCAGTTCGGCAAGCAATGAGGGTTGTGCGTACAAAAGAGAACGCCCGTTTGTATCAAAAATATCAATACCGCCAACTTTTGGAGAGAGCGTATGTCTGAAATGGAAAAAAGCATCCTTGACAAACATGACTCACCACCTTGTCAACCGGAATGTCGTGTGTTGCAGAGAACAGACAGCTCTGTCCTCGCGCTTTTGGAGCAGGCGTGTTTTTCTTTGCCCTGGAGTGAAGCGCAATATCTTTCGGCTTTTGAGCAAAAGGCTTTTGCAGGAATTGGATTGTGGGAGGGGGCGACATTGTTGGCGTATGTGACGATCTATCATGTGAGCGGTGAAATGGAAATTTTGAATGTGGCAACAGATCCCTGCCGACGGCGTGAAGGTTTTGCGCAACGCTTGTTGCAAAGTTTGTTGAAAACCGCCAAAAACAAGGCTGTAGAAACGATTTTTCTTGAAGTTCGCCCAAGCAATACCGCAGCCATTCAACTCTATGAAAAATTGGGTTTTACGCAACAAGGCACACGGCGCGCCTATTATCCGGACACAGGTGAAGACGCCTTGATTTATACACATTGCCCACAAGGTCTCCCTTCTCTCATGGCGAAACACTAAACAACCGCCAGCAGCAACAATATCAATGCGACCAAAGATCTTTTCCTGTAAACACACGTCAGTCTTGGCAATTCATGTCAGTAAAGGCGCACGTTGTGTCTTTACTGGTGGATTCATTCATATTGATTAAACTGGGTTTTGTACCTTCTTTTTCGTTACAATTTTGGTCTGTAAAAGCGCAGGTTGTCTCTTCGGCAGAAAGGCCGTTAATGCCATTGATGTCAATAATTTCAAATTTCTTTTTCATTTTTTTTCCTTTAAAATGCATTCATGATTATCTATAAAAGCGTTACAAGGATAAAACATCTCCGACATGACACAGGCAAGAACACCATATGTATAACACAAAAAGCTTGCAACACGATGTTATTGGAGCAACGCACATAATGATAGAATGGTTTTACTGCCCACATGCATTTCTGTGGCATCAAGAATCAAGCTCGGTACACGTTCTAATTTGAATTGTGTCACAATATCGGGATACAGGTTGGCATCGACCATGGCCGCAGTCACATGCGGACTGAGCAAAGCCACACGCTGACACGCAACGACCGTTGCCGAACAGTGATGACACGCCAACGACACCAACACATGAATCGTAACATCCTTTTCCAATGAGTCAATGGCTATACGCTCATCATCCGTCAACGATTGCCCCGGCCCTGCGGCATTGTACAATGCCAAGATGAAAGCATTGATTTCTTGTCCGCCGGGGACACCGTGAAAACGAACCCCCAAATGCTCATTTTCGGCGTTGTAAAGACCGACAACCGGCAATCGGGTACTTTCAAGTTCAGTTTCAATCCGAAAATCACTCCCCACAGGCACATGACGCACATGCACGCGTGGCGATAAAGCCGCAATAGCAGTCAAAAAGGCTTTCATTTCTGCGCAACGCGGTTCATTTGGGTCGTCAACAGCGATCAAATAAATATCGCGTTCGAGCGTTATCAACACGGTTTTTATCTGCTCTTGCTCAGCAGTATCAAAGACAGGACTGTTCATAAAAAACTCCTTATGGTCTCACTGATGCTCAGTTTTTCTGAATACACAGACAAAAAAACAACCATTTCGGTTCAGCTGTGTTTTATATTCTTCTCCGATCGGAGTGCCTTCTCTTTGATATCGCGTGTCGTCAAACACGTCTTTTGAATTCTTTGCGGTTTAGGTTGCAGCGGTTTTGCCGATGAACTCTCAGAAGAGCCTGTTTCTTCAAACCATTGCATCCCTCTGTCTTGATACAAAACGACAAGACGTTATTTGACGACACTGTCTGGGGTATACAACGTGTCATTTAATGACACTGTTTTGCATCACGCAAGACAAAAAAACGTATCGCATGACAAAAAGTTCAAACTCTATTATTTTTTCAAATTGTCAATAATGACCCTCAATTCTTGGGCTTGCGCAGAAAGCGACACCACTGCATCGGCCGCTTCAAGCATGGCATTGTTCGTGTTCATGGCAATATTATTGATATCGTCCATGGAACCGGTCATTTCACGCACGGAAATAGATTGTTGTTCACTTGCTGCCGCAATCGCACTGACACCCGCGGCGCTGAGATCGGCCATCTCAAGGATGTCTCGCAACGCTTCACCGCTTTGATTTGCAAGCCCCGTAGCCTCTTCAATGCGTTGCACCGCAATATCAACTTGTTTAACATTGCTTTCGGTACTGGCCTGAATTGCAGAAATCGCGTTGGCAACATCGGTCGTCGACGTGATTGTTTTTTCAGCCAGTTTGCGCACTTCATCTGCCACAACAGCAAAACCACGCCCTGCTTCACCCGCTCTGGCCGCTTCGATCGCCGCATTCAATGCCAAAAGATTTGTTTGATCGGCTATATCTGTAATCACGCTCATGACTGTATTGATTGATTGAGCATGTTCAGAAAGTGCGTTCATGTTATCACGTAATTTGAGCGATTCTGCTTGTACAGAGCTGATCGAATGCTTGCATTTTTCTGTAATAGCCGCACCGGTTTTGGCTTTGATTTTTGTGTCTTCGGTTATTTGTGCACTGTTGCCTGAATTGGCTACAACCTCCATAACCGTTATATTCATCTCTTCCATTGCACGCGAGGTTGTCGAAATCCGTTGAGCCTGATCGTTCACGCTGTTTGAAGAAAGCTCAATTTGCACAGAAAGCTCTTCAGACGCCGAGGCCACAATATTGACCACATCTTCAAGCTGTTTTGCCGCATCAAGAAGTCCTTCACGTCTGGCTTCTTTTGCTTGTTCTGCCGCTTCATTGGCTTCGCGTTGGGCGGTTTCGGCTTGCAATACTGCGCGTGTGGCTTCGGCTGTGGCTTGTTCCGCCTCTTTGACCATCTTTGAAAGATTGGCAATCATCGTGTGTAAACCACGTACAAGTGCGCCAATCTCATCATTTTTTTGTGCCCCGATCCTCACGTGTTCTTCTTGTCTTGGCGTCAACTCAAGATTGCCCGCCGCAACATAGGTCGCAAGCTCTGATGCGTTACGCAAATGCGATGAAATCCCTCTTGTAACAAAGAAAATGATCAAACAAAGAACAACAATAATGATTGCCGCAATACCATATATCGTGTAGCTGAGTGCGTGAATGGGAGCCAATAATTCATTATTGGGAATATCAATCACCACATACCAATCGGCAGCATCAACCGTTGCATAAAAACCCGTTGATTGAACATTTTCAAACTCAATATCGACAATACCCGATTGCGTGTTGCGCATCTTGGTTGTGTGTGCCAAATGCGCATCATTTGTACCCAGATATTGAGCTTCATTGTCCATCACAACATTAAAGCTCTGATCATAGACATAGGCTGTCATATTCTTCGTTAGCTCAAGGTTGCCCAAGGTTGCATTATTAAATGCAGCCAAATCAAGGCGCAAAACAAAAACCCCCTCCACTTTACCGCCAACAAATATTGGAGCCGCAATAAATGCGGATAAATCGCCTGATTGCAGCGTTTTCCGAATTTCAATACTCGGTTTGCCTGTCAAGCCTTGTCTCACCACTTCAAAATCACTCACATCAAGGCCAATCAAATTTGATACGGAATTGGCAATGGCGATGCCCTTTGTATCCACAATAAAACCAAGAGCAACATCACGGTATGTGTCACTGATGTTTTTGATAAATGAGTTTGCGCGTTTTTGAAGTTCTAACGTTCTTGCTACAGTTGGCGCTTCGTTATAGCTTTTTGTAAACTCTTGAACAGTCGACATATTTCCGTATGATTTGGTCACACCTTCGATATACATAACAATATTATTAATTTCTCGTGCCTGAACTTGCACCAGTTCCATCAACTGTTTATCGTTAATTTCTCTAAAACTGTTTGTTGCAGTCATACTTGCGACAAAAGCCAAAACACAAAGCCCCAAAACTGTTGGGGCTAAAATATATAACATCATTTTTTTCATCAGGTTTAAGCGCATATGAAATAAAACTCCTTTTATGTTTATTTTTTTATTCATTGCATAGATGAAAAGAGTTGTAAACGTATGCAAAAGCATAACAGAAAAGCTGTAATACAGTTTTTCTGTTATTATTGATCAAAGAAAACCGCTCATAGCGTCTTGGCAACACAGACTTTGCAAGACCTCCAAAAGCGGTTTTATTCCAATGGCAAAGAACACGTTTTGCGTTTGTCCTCAGGCCTTGGCATGACATATACATCTATTGAACACACTGTGTGTTGTATGTCGTAAGATTTTTGTAAAAAATTAATTGACGGCGTCTTTCAAAGTTTTTCCGGGTGTAAATTTGACAACATTACAGGCCGGTATATCAATTTCTTCACCTGTACGGGGGTTGCGCCCTTTTCGTGCTGCGCGTTCGGAGACTTTAAATGTGCCGAAACCGGTCATGGTGATGGTTTGCCCGTCTGTTAAGGCTTCTGTCAGGACGGCAAGGGTAGAATCCAAAACAGCCTCAGTTTTGGATTTGGTAGCCAAACCGGCTTTGGCGTGAATTTTTTCAAGAAGTTCCGCTTTTGTCATTGCTTTTGCTCCAACGTTGAAGATGCATGGAAAACACATTACACTTTAAGGTTTTGCAAAATATGCACGCTTTGTCAATGCCAAAAAACTGTTTTATAGAGTACGAAAGAGCTTTTCTAAAAAAGGCATTTATATACAAAATCATTTCGTTATCGTTTTGCATGTTGCGAAAAGGCCTTTATAGAATGTAAAAAGAGAGACAACAGAAGGCATTGTCTTCATGTGTTGTCGTTTTTTGTTTCAATAATGTCATCGAAAATACAATATATATATTCAATCAGGAACGATGCGCAAGTTTTGATGGCGTGCAGATAGATATAACCGACATAAAAAACTCTTCAAGCGAACACAGAACAAACAAAACGGTATTTGTGACGATATGCGCTCTGAGTCGCATCAAGCATCACCTGCGGTGTTGTGTCTGCCTTGGAGAACGTCTACATCTTGTGACAACACACGCCATTCTCCGTCCCATGTCGGCAAGGCAACAAAGCATTGTTGTTCAATACGGAGTCGCCATGCGTGTAAAAAAAATCTTTCATCATTGGTTGCACTCTTTTTATGTAACGGTTTTGCACCGTATTTGGTATCACCTGCAAGGGGGTGTCCCAATGCTGCCAGCTGGGCACGGATTTGATGTGTGCGTCCTGTGTGGAGTGTGAGATGAAGCAGGCTGTAATTTGACGAACGACGTAATAAGGACACGGTGACAGACGCTTCTTTGCCTGTGGTTGCCGAGTCGTACATTTTTTCGTAACCGCGAGTGTTGGTTTGTTTTTGTAAGCGGGTTTCAAAACGTTGTGGCTCTGTGGGATGCCAATAGCCGGTGCACCACGCCAAATATTCTTTACATATGCCCTCTCGTTGTGCAAACAGGTCAGAAAAACGACGTAACGCCCGATAACTCTTGGCAACAAGCAAAAGTCCCGATGTGTCGCGATCTAAACGATGTACAGGTGTTGGAGCAAACGGTGCGGAGGCAAAGGCTGCGTGTAATCGTGTGGTCAAGCTATCTGTGTGACCTGTTCCGGGATGGGTTGGCAAGCCTCTCGGTTTGAGTAAAACCAAGCAATTTTCATCTTCATAGACTATTTTGGGAAGTGATAAAAACGGCGAATCCGTTTCTTTCTCAGATAGCGGTGTTATTTGTTGGCGTGTTATAGTTTTTGCGGCTGTTTCAAGCTCAACAAAAGGCGGTACACGCACAACGTCATCAACCGCAACACGATCAAACGCTTTACGCCGTGCACCGTTCACACGCACTTGCCCCGTACGTATCCAACGGTGCAATTCGCTGTGAGAACGATGCAGACGGCGTGCCAAGAACTGTAAAAGTTTTTGATCGGCTTCACTGGGTGTCACAAGAAATGTCGGCATAAATACGTTTACGCCTCTTCAACCTGCACACGCCCCGCAGCCGCATGGTTGACAGGCCCCGTGCCCAGCCCGGGGGTGTAGGAATGTTTTAAGCAAACATGTAAGTAGTGTTGCGCCGAAACGATCGCTTCCCGCAACGGTTTTCCTAAACCGATAAAGGTTGCAATCGCTGCAGAAAGGGTACATCCCGTACCGTGATTGTTGGATGTGTGCACACGAGCTTGCGGCAACGCCTCCAACGGTTGATCGGGTTGTGCCAACCAATCGACAAGGAATTCTTTGTTATTAAAGGTGGTTGTTGCCATATCGTCATCAAAGTGTCCTCCTTTGATGAGTACCGCACGAGCGCCCATTTCCAACAGCACTTTACTTGCTTTTTCCAGATCGGCTTTGCTGTTGATGGCAATACCCGAGAGCAATTCAGCTTCGGGACGATTGGGTGTCAACAAATCGGCAAACGGTACAATTTGCCAACGGAGTGCATTCACCGCATCTTCGCGCAGCAATCGATCGCCTGATTGGCTGACACAGACAGGATCAACCACTAAAGGAAAACTGCGTTGTTGTAGGCCTTGGTACACCGCTTCAATAATCGGCGCAGAAAAAAGCATGCCTGTTTTAGCACACGCGATAGGAAAGCCGTCTTTAACCGTCTGTAACTGCAGCGCAACGAATCCGGGATCGGGCGCATGAATGCCCGAAACACCCAAACCGTTTTGAGCCGTCAAGGCGGTGATGACACTCATGCCATAGCCGCCAAGCATGGTGATGGTCTTCAAATCGGCCTGAATACCGGCGCCGCCGCCGGAGTCTGAACCTGCAATACTTAAAATACATGGTGGTGTCGGCATAAGCAATCTCACTGATTCTTGTGTTTCATTATAAAAATTCTTATATTTTATCACAAAAGCGTTGAGAAGATGCCCTCTCAACGCTTTTGGTTTTTCATATTTTTTTAATCGTCTTCGTCCATATCCAAAGCAGGAGGCAGTTGATCGTCAGGCAAAAAGCCGGCTTTCACTCGTCGCCGTTGCGGTACAGTTTCCTGTTCTTCTTCTGCGATCGGTTCACTTTTGCGTTCGGCAACAGGATTTGGCAAAGAGTTAAATAATGACCAGAACATGGGAAAATGCCCTGTCAATACGGAAGGATTGATTAAGCGAATATTTGGTTGCATAAAGGCTGCCAAGGCATAGGCCACAGCCCACCACAGAGATGGTGCCGCCCACGGCGGAGACAGCTCATCTTCACCGCGTACCACAGGCACGATACGGTCATCTTCAAAAGCGTAGTGAATTTGACGGATAAAATCTTCAAGCAGTTCACGTTGTTTATCAGACAAATCAGACACAACGAGTTGCGTTTGTGTGCGTTGTGCGGCACGCAATGCCACGGCAAAAGCCACACCCAACAAGTCATCGGGTACTGCCGCCAAACCGTTTGGTGCAAGAACGACATCACGAGCTTTGGCCGTGAGCGTGGTGTCTGTTGCCGTGCATTCAACCAAGACATCGAGCAGACCCAGAAGCGGTTCAGACAGCGGATGCGCATGATACCAACGTCCCCGCAACGAAAGTTCTCCGCCGCCAAAGCCCACAAAAGCCAAAAGAGCAAAGGCTGCGAGATTGTCCATTTCCACAGTAACCTCTGTCGGAAACACAGGTTGCGATGGAGTCATATGCAGTATATCGCCTTCTTCTTGTACGGTGCATTTATATGTTTTCAAAAGTGCGAGCACTTCTGCACAAACACTCGTGGCCGCAGGATGATTATTTAAATCAATACGGACGGGTTTGTCCCAAAAAGGCGTCGCCAAAAGAAACGCCGTGAGCGCGTCGGCAGGCAAATCGGATGGCACAACAATTGTGTCAGGTAACAATCCCGACGACTCAAGGCGTGCGGGTAAGCCTTCTTGACCGGGAATAACATTGGTCAAACGGCATCCCAAACTTGGCAAAAAGTGACGTAAAGATGCCAAATCCAAAAAGCGTAACGCACTCTCACCGACAACTTTCAGTCGGGTGATGCGTGTGGCCATGAGGAAAAGCAACAAATATAAATTGAGCGGATCGTCACCGACATGAATCACGCGATCAAGCACAGCGTTATTTTGTTTTCCGGCAATACCCGTGCCTGCATAGACATCAAAACGGGCTTCTTGTTCCTCTTCCCAACGCACAACCGCGCCGGCTTGTTTGAGCATTTTCATACATTCAAGCGTTTGGGAACTCAGCATCACATTTTGAATTCGTGTTTCCACACCTGCTGCGGAAGCCAAAGCTAAAAGCAAACAGGTTTTACGATTGGATGCAGGAATGGATACATCGCCTTTAATTGGTTGCATCGGCGGACAAAGATTGAAAAACGCAGGACTCTCTGCTTGTGCAGGCAACACGTCGATTTCTTGTAACAAAGCAAAAATATCGCGTGTCAAACGCGGATCACGGCTAGAACGCGCCGCGCTTTCTTCCCAAGCCAAACGCAAGTCGCGTTCTTTGCCTGAATAGCGTGTTTCCGAAAGTTTTTCACGCAATCGCGTACGTTTTATAATGAGCCTCAACAAATCTTGATCGGCTTCTTTTAAAAGATCCATTACTCCGGGTTTACGCGGTGCACCGTCACGGGCAAAGCGTCCGCCTTGTCCGTCTCTGGGAGGCCGTCCGCCGCGATCTTCGCGGTTAAAACGTCCTTCTTGACGGTC